>CAWEMU010000001.1:0-10762 GCA_963810175.1 uncultured beta proteobacterium
ACCATCACCGCCAACGTGGCGCCGGGCTACACGCTCGGGCGAGGCGCTCCAGTTCCTCGAGGGCGCCGCCAAGTGAGGTGCTGGGGATGCTGGGAGCGCGTCGTACCGAGCTGGACGGCCCGTTCGCGGGGAATCCGGGGAGTCGGGCGCCGCGCTGCTCCGATTTCACCTTCCTCCTCGCGCTGGCGTTCATCTACCTGGTGCTGGCGGCGCAGTTCGAGAGTTCTCGCGTCCGTTCGTGATCATGCTGACGGTGCCGCTGGCGATGACCGGGGCGCTGCTCGCGCTAAGCTGACCGGCGGGACGCTAAACGTCTACCGTCAGATCGGCCTGGTGATGCTGATCGGCCTGATCACCAAGAACGGCATCCTGATCGTCGAGTTCGCCAACCAGCTGCGCGAAAGGGGCCCGGTCCGGCTCGAGGCGGTGCGAGGCGGCGCGCTGCGCCTGCGGCCGATCCTGATGACCACGCGGCGACCATGTCTTGGCGCCCTGCCGCTCGCGCTGGCGCTCGGCGCCGGTGCGGAAGCGCGGCGCTGATCGGCTGGGTATCGTCGGCGGGCTGGTGTTCGGCAGCCTGTTGACCCTGTTCGTGATGCCAGTCGTCGTCCTCGCTCGGGCTGACCTTCAGCCTGGCGCTGGCGTTCATCTATCTGGTGCTGGCGGCGCAGTTCGAGAGCTTCCGCGACCCCTTCATCATCATGCTGACGGTGCCGCTGTCGATGGCCGGCGCGCTGCTGGCGCTGTGGCTGAGCGGCGGCACGCTCAACGTCTACAGCCAGATCGGGCTGGTGACGCTGGTCGGCCTGATCACCAAGCACGGCATCCTGATCGTCGAATTCGCCAACCAGTTGCAGGAAAAAGGTCTCGAATTGAAGGAGGCGGTCATCGAATCGGCGACGCTGCGCCTGCGGCCGATCCTGATGACCACCGGCGCCATGGTCCTCGGCGCCTTCCCGCTGGCGCTGGCGACCGGCGCCGGGGCGGAGTCGCGGCAGCAGATCGGCTGGGTCATCGTCGGCGGCCTGCTGCTCGGCACTTTCTTCACGCTGTTCGTGGTGCCGACGGTCTATACGCTGCTGGCGGCGCGCAAGGCGCCGGTGGCGGACGGTTCAGGCGCGGCGGGCGCAGCGCACGCGCACTAGGCGCCGAGAAACCCGGCTACCCGCGCGGCGACCTTGTCGCTCAGCGCGGGATCGAGGCAGTCGTAATTCTCGGCCGCGAAGGAGTTGGTCAGCCAGGTGATCTGGCGCTTGGCCATCTGGCGCGTCGCGAAAATCCCGCGGTCGCGCAGCTCCTTGTGCGGGATGATCCCTTCCTGCGCCTCCCAGGTCTGCCGGTAGCCGACGCAACGCATCGACGGCAGGTTCAGATTCAGCGTGTATTTTGCGCGCAACTGCCGCACTTCCTCGTCCAGCCCGGCCAGCAGCATCTCATCGAAGCGGCGGGCGATGCGTTGGTGCAGCACGGCGCGGTCGCCGGGCAGCAGGCCGATCGAAAGAAAGTCGAAGGCCGGCCTGAGCTGTTCGCTTTCGGCCAGTAGCGCCGACATCGGGCGGCCGGTCAGGCGATAGATCTCCAGCGCACGTTGCAGGCGCTGGCTGTCGGTCGGGTGCAGCCTTGCTGCGGTTGACGGGTCAAAAACGGCCAATTTCGCGTGCAGCGCCGGCCAGCCTTCGGCGGCGGCTTCGGTGTCGATTTCGGCGCGCAAGGCGGCATCGGCCTGCGGCAGATCGGCCAGGCCATGCAGCAGGGCGCGAAAGTAGAGCATCGTGCCGCCAACCAGCAGCGGCACCTTGCCTGCGGCGGTAATTTCGGCCATCGCCGCCAGCGCATCGGTGCAGAAGCGGGCGGCGGAATAGCTTTCTTCCGGCGAAATGACATCGATCAGGCGGTGCGGGTAACGGTCCAGCGTGGCGCGATTGGGCTTCGCGGTGCCGACATCCATGCCGCAGAAAACCTGCGCCGAATCGACACTGATCAACTCGACCGGGAAGCGGTCGGCCAGCGCCATGGCGACCGCCGTCTTGCCCGAAGCGGTCGGGCCCATCAGCAGGATGGCAGGCGGCAGGCGGGACGAATTCATGGCGGCGAATGCTACCACGCGCGCCGGCGGCAACTCCGGCCTATAATCCGCGCATCATAGGGGGAAACCATGTCGCTCGTTCCATGCCGCGCCTGCGGCCACACCGTCGATACCTCGGCCGAAGCATGTCCCGGCTGCGGCGCCACCAATCCCGGGCGCAAGATGAGCCGTCAGCAGCACGATTTGATCGTCCTGCTGATCCAGTTGATCATCGGCACCGCGCTGGTGGTCGCGGCGGGATCGTGGGTCTGGAATGCGGTGGGGCCGATCGTCAAGAGCCAGCTTGCGAAGCCGGCGCCGTAAGGAGGCTGTCGTTGGGGCTTGTGCTTTACGTTCCGTGGCCGCATATTGGGGTGACCCGTCAAAATTTCCGGAGATTCCCGCCATGAAGTTTCGCCTCGTCGCCGTGCTTGCCATTGCCGTCTCGCTGCTTTCCGGCTGCGGCTACAACCAGATCCAGATCAACGACGAGGCGGTGAACGGCGCCTGGTCGGAGGTGCTCAACCAGTACAAGCGCCGCGCCGATCTGGTGCCCAACCTGGTGTCCATCGTCCAGGGCTACGCCGCGCACGAAAAGGAAGTGCTGACCCAGGTCACCGAGGCTCGCGCCAGCGTCGGCAGCATCAAGGCGACGCCGGAACTGGTCAATGACGAGGCCGCCTTCGCCAGGTTCCAGAAGGCGCAGGCCGATCTCTCCAGCGCGCTCGGCCGCCTGCTGGTGGTTTCCGAGAACTACCCGCAGCTTAAGGCCGACGCCAATTTCCGCGACCTGCAGGCGCAGGTCGAGGGGACCGAGAACCGCATCACCGTCGCCCGCAACCGCTACATCAAGACCGTGCAGGAATACAACGTCTCGGTGCGCACCTTCCCCAACAACCTGACGGCCATGGTCATGGGCTACAAGGCCAAGGCCAATTTCGCTGTCGAGGACGAGAAGGCGATCAGCAGCGCGCCGAAGATCGACTTCAGCGCACCCAAGCCGGCCGCCAGGTAACTCCGCGATGAAGCGCCTGGCCGCCAGCCTGGCGGGGTTGCTGCTCTGCCTGTTCGCGGTGTTCGTCTGGGCCGCCCCCGGCGGAACGGCGGACGGGCAGGTGGCGATCCCGACGCTCGCGGCGAGGGTCACCGACCTTGCCGGCACCCTGAGTGCCGGGCAAAAGGCCGCGCTGGAACAGAAACTCGCGGCCTTCGATGCCGGCAAGGGCGCGCAGGTGGTGGTGCTGGTTTTGCCCAGCACGCAGCCGGAAACCATCGAGCAGTTCGGGATTCGCCTCCTTGACGCCTGGAAGGTCGGGCGCAAGGGCGTGGACGACGGCGTCATCCTGATCGTCGCCAGGGATGACCGGCGGCTGCGCATCGAGGTCGGTTACGGACTCGAAGGTCGGCTCAACGACGCCACGGCGAAGCGCATCATCTCCGAAACGATCACGCCGCGCTTCAGGGCCGGCGATCTGCCCGGCGGCATCGATGCCGGGGTCGATGCCATCCTCAAGGTGATCGAGGGCGAGGAACTGCCGGCCCCGGCGCCGGCTGCGCGGAGCGCCGCGCCGCAGGGCGTGGCCGGGATCAGCGAGGCGCTGTTGTTCGGCATCCTGATCGCGGTCGTCGTGATCGGCACCGTGCTGCGCCGCCTGCTCGGCAACTTCCTCGGATCGGCGGTGGTCGGCGGCGTGACCGGCGGCATCGGCTGGCTGCTGCTCGGCGGCGTCGCCGGGATCGTCATCGGTGTGCTGGCCGGGATTTTCCTGGCACGCTTCGGCCTCGACCTGGTCCTCAGTGGCATGGCCGGTCGCGGCGGTCGGGGCGGCGGTGGCTTTGGCGGGGGAGGCGGCTTCGGGGGCGGGGGCGGTTCGGGTGGCGGCGGTGGCGCCTCGGGGAGCTGGTAAATGAATCTTTCGCGCTTGTTCAAGCATTTGCTGACACCACCCTGGATTGCCGCACGCCGCTTCGGCCCGGCCCTGTCGGCCGAGATCGGCGCTGCCGTCGAAGTTGCCGAGGCCGGCCAGCGCGGCGAAATCCGTTTCGTCGTCGAAGGCCCCTTGCCCTTTGCCGAGCTATGGCATGGCCGCAGTGCCCGCCAGCGTGCCATCGATCTCTTCGGCAGTCTCGGCGTCTGGGATACGGAAGGCAACAGCGGCATCCTGATCTACGTGCAGCTGGTCGACCGCCGCGTCGAGATCCTTGTCGACCGCGGCATTGCCGCCAGGGTGATGCAGGCCGAGTGGGATGCCATCTGCCGGAGCATGGAAGCCGCCTTCAAGGCCGGCCATTATCGCGTTGGCGCACTTGCAGCCATCCAGCGCGCCGGCGAACTGCTGGTCGAGCACTTTCCGAACGATGGAAGGAATCCCAACGAACTGTCCGATCAGCCGGTGGTGATCTGATCCGGCGATGGGATGAACGTTTGCCCCGGCGGTGCGCGGGGGTGGTCAGCGATCGGACGGGCTGTCCGACGAAGGGCTCTCAAGTCTCTCATACTCGGCGATCACTTCCGCCCCGAGGAGCAATAGCGTGGCTGCTATTTCGAGGCTGAACAGGATGATGACCGCGCTGGTCAGCGAGCCATAGACCACGCTGGCGTTCGACAGGCCGTTGAAGTACCAGACCAACACATGGCGGATGATTTCCCATAGTGCGGTTGCCGTGATGCCGCCAACCAGCGCGTACCGCAAGGCGATCCGGCCGACCGGCAGGAAATGGTAAATCGCGGCGATCATCAGCGCCTCGGTGGCCAGGCCGAGCAGATTGAGGAGCGTGCCGGGCAGGCCGGGCAGAGTACCAGTTGCGCCCGAAGACGACGCCGCTGTCGGGCACCAGGGTCTGAACGCCGATCGAGATCAGCGTGACGGCCAGCAGGCCGACGCCGAGCAGGGCGACGAAGGCGTAGGGCAGCAGCAGCGACAGCAGCGAAGAACGCTGGTCGGCCATCTCGCGGTGCCCGAAGATGACCGCCATCGCCTGGTTGAGCGCCGAGAAGGTCAGCGAGCTGAAGAAGAGCATCGTGGCGAGCAGGACGCTGCCGATGGCCACCCGCTGGTCGAGAAAGCGCGACAATTCCTCGAGGACGGCGTAGGACTGGCTGGGAACCAGCCATTCCAGATAGTGGCCGAGCGTCTCCAGCAGTTCGGCAGGCGACACCAGCTTGGAGAGCACGATGACGCTGAGGATCAGCAGCGGAATCAGGGAAAGCAGCGCGTTGTAGGCGATGGCGCCGGCCAGCAGGAAACCCCGGTGGGCCTGGAAGTTTCTCAGCACCCGCAACGCGAAGGCGAGCGGGTGGGTGAGAACCTGGATGGCGGGCGAGTGCGGGTGTCGCGACATTTTGATTACTGTCCGCGCAGGAAGAGCTTGTCGAGCTCGGCCAGCGGCAGTTCTGTCCACGTTGGACGCCCGTGGTTGCACTGGCCGGCACGTTCGGTTTCCTCCATCTGGCGCAGCAGGGCGTTCATTTCCGGGATGCTGAGCAGGCGGCGGGCGCGGACGGCGCCGTGGCAGGCCATGGTCGCGAGCAGTTCGTTGCGCCGCGCCGTGGCGAGCTGAGTGATGCCGTGTTCGCGCAATTCGGCGATCAACGAGCGGGCCAGCGCGGCCGGGTCGCCGGATTGGAGCAGGGCGGGGACGCCGCGCACGCCAAGCTGGCTGGGGCCGAGCGGGGCGATCGCGAAGCCGAGGTCGGCTAGCGCATCGGCGTGTTCTTCGACGGCGGCGATGTCGAGCGGGTCGGCGGAGAAGACGGCGGGGATCAGCAGCGCCTGGGTGGCGATCTGGCGATTGTCGAGGGCGGTTTTGAGTTTTTCGTAGAGGATGCGTTCGTGCGCCGCGTGCATGTCAACGAGGACGAGGCCGCGCGCGTTCTGGGCGAGGATGTAGATGCCGTGCAACTGGGCGAGGGCGTAGCCGAGCGGCGGGCTGTCGCGGTCGAGCGGCTTCGGCGGGCGCGAATTGGGGGGCGGCGGCGGGAGCTGGCCGATCGCCGATGCCTTGGGTGGCACGGGCGAAGGCGAGGTAGGCGGCAGCGGCGGGTTCGGCGACGCCGAGCGTGCTCTGGTGGCGCAGCGGCGGCGGGTAGTTGGCGGCAATATTGAAATTTGCCCGTTTTTCGGCGTCAACCGCAGCAGGTGCGGTTTCGGCGTGTTTCAGCCTGCACCGGCGCCGCCAGCGTGCGCTGGATGGCGTGGAAAACGAACTGGTGCATGGCGCGCGAGTCGCGGAAGCGGACTTCGGTCTTGGCCGGGTGCACATTGACGTCAACCAGCGCCGGGTCGATGTTCGACGAACAGGCAGACGGCGGGCTGGCGGCTGCCGTGCAGCACGTCGCGGTAGGCTTCGCGCAGGGCGTGGGCGATCACCTTGTCGCGCACGAAGCGGCCATTGACGAAGACGTACTGGCTGTCTTTGGCGTCGGTGGCGCGCGTCGGGTCGATGGCGAAGCCGGCGATGGCCAGCGGGCCGGCGGCGGCCTCGAGGCGGCGGGCGGCGGCCAGAAAATCGTCGCCGAGGATGTCGGCGATACGCCGCGCGCTGTCGGCGGGGGCGAGCTGGAACAGGTTGCGGCCGTTGTGGGTCAGGCTGAAGGCGACGTCGGGGCGGGTCAGCGCCAGGCGCTTGACGGCGTCGGCGCAGTGGGCGAATTCGGTGCCTTCGGCCTTGAGGAACTTGCGGCGGGCCGGGGTGTTGTAATAGAGGTCGCGCATTTCGACGACGGTGCCGGCCATCAGCGCGGCGGGTTCGGGCTCGGCGCCGGGTTCGGCCTTGAGCTTCCAGGCGTGGCTGGCGCCGCGTTCGCGGCTGCTGATGGCGAGGCGGGCGACGGAGGCGACCGAGGCCAGCGCCTCGCCGCGGAAGCCCAGCGAGCTGACCCGCTCCAGGTCCTCCAGCGATACGATTTTCGACGTGGCGTGGCGGGTCAGGGCCAGCGCCAGTTCCTCTTTGGCGATGCCGCAGCCATCGTCGGTGACGCGGATCAGCTTGACGCCGCCTTCCTCCAGATGGACCTGGATCGCCTTGCTGCCGGCGTCGAGGCTGTTTTCCAGCAGTTCCTTGAGACCGAGGCGGGTCTTTCGACGACTTCGCCCGCGGCAATCTGGCTGATCAGCAGGTCGGGGAGGCGGGCAATCGTCGGCATGGCCGGATTATACCTTGGGGTAAAATCACGGTTTTCTCACGCTTGGCGCCTCCCGATGGAATTACTCATGCAGTTCTTCGACATCGTCCTTCATCTCGACAAGCATCTGGCGGTGCTGGTGCAGCAATACGGGCTTGTGGATCTACGGCATCCTTTTCGTCATCATCTTTTCCGAAACCGGCTTTGTCGTGACGCCTTTCCTGCCTGGCGATTCGCTGCTCTTCGTCGCCGGTGCGCTGGCGGCGATCGGCGAGGGCGGCATGGATATCGTTGTGCTGATGGGGGTGCTGACGGTGGCCGCCGTTCTCGGCAATACCGTCAATTACCACATTGGCCGCTTCCTCGGCCCCAAGGTCTTCCACTGGGAAAACTCGCGTCTGTTCAACAAGGGCGCGCTGCTCAAGACGCATGCGTTCTATGAAAAGCACGGCGGCAAGACGCTGGTGATCTCGCGCTTTCTGCCTTTGTTCCGCACCTTCGCGCCCTTCGTGGCCGGCATCGGGGCGATGTCCTACGTCAAGTTCACCCTGTTCAACCTGATCGGTGCGCTGGGCTGGGTGGTTTCGCTGTGCCTGGCCGGTTACTGGCTGGGCAACATGCCCTGGGTCAAGGCCAACCTGTCGGTGATCATCGTCGGGATCATCGTCTTCTCGCTGGTTCCCGTCGGCATCGGCTACGTGAAGAGCAGAGCCCCCTGATGCGCTGGCTGGCCGTTCTTCTCGCACTGATGGTCGCGGGTTGCGCGACCAAGATGGGAAAGGATGGCCGGACGCAGACGACGTTCGATGCAAAATATCTGGTCAAATCGGACGTCGACCGCATTGCCGATGCCGATCGCGCTGAAGTCGTCGCCGGCCTGCTGCTGATTGCCGACAAGCTCTACAAGCGCAATCCGAAGGAGTGGAAGAAGGGCGCGGCGGTCAGCCGCGAGGCGGCCGTCAACCGCCTGCGCCAGCGCAATTCGCGGAACTGGCCGGAGTTCGGCGGACTGCGCGAGCGCCAGGCGGCGGCGCTGGCCTTCAGCAACACTTACGACGGCGACCGGGTGGCGGCGCTGGTCTACGGCCTGCTGACCATGGTCGACGCCGCCTTCGAACACAAGGAGGAGTTCTACATCCTCGACAGCCTGAACGAAACGAAGCTCTACAATGCTGCGCGCAACATGGAAATCGCCGTCTGGAAGCTGAGCACCGACCGCGACGCCGCCGGCGACCTCTTCCTGCTGTCCAACGAACTCGACCCGGCTAACCGCAACGTCTCCTTCGAGCGTGAGTTCGGGCGGATCACCGGCCTCCTCGATTTCATGGCAAAAATCGTCGCCGACCGCAATGGCCGGACCGTTTCCCGGGCGGCGCAATCGGTCACGACCATGATCTTTCTCCCCGTAAGTTTCTGACATGAAGAAAACAGTCATTCTCATTTCCGGCCGCGGCAGCAACATGGAAGCGCTGATTGCCGCCCGCGATTGCGGCACGCTGCCGGTAAACATCGCCGCCGTGATCAGCAACCGCCCCGACGCCGCAGGGCTGGCGACGGCGGCGGCGGCGGGGATTGCCGTGCGCTGCATCGACCACAAGGCTTTCGCCGGACGTGACGCCTTCGACGCCGCGCTGGCCGGGTGCATCGACGGGTTCGCGCCTGACCTCGTCGTGCTCGCCGGCTTCATGCGCATCCTGAGCGACGGCTTCGTGCACCATTACGCGGGCCGGATGATGAACATCCATCCTTCGCTGCTGCCGGCCTTCCCGGGCCTGCATACCCACCGGCGGGCGCTCGCCGAGGGCGTGCGCATCCACGGCTGCACGGTGCATTTCGTGACCCCCACGCTCGATCACGGGCCGGTGATCATTCAGGCTGCCGTGCCGGTACTCGACAGCGACGACGAAGCGACACTTGCCGCCCGCGTGCTGCGTCAGGAGCACCGCATCTATCCGCAGGCCGTGCGCTGGTTCGCCGAAGGCCGGCTGCGGCTCGACGAGGACGCGTGCGGCTGGCTGGCGAACAGGCCGCCGGCGGCGTGCTGGTTGCGCCCGAGGTGCGTTGAGCTGCGATGCCGGTCGCGCTGTTAGCCGCGCTGCTGGGTTCGCTGGCGATCCACGCCGCGGCGCTGGTCGGGATGGATGTCGAACTATTCGGCGGCGGTCCCGAGCCAGAGCCCACGCCCTTGCGCGCCGAGATCAGGCCGTTGCCCGAAGCGCCAGCCGCCCGGCCGGAGGTCGCTCCCAAGGCGCGCCACCGCCCGCGGCCAAAGCGGCCAGATCACCCCGGCCGGCGAGCGCCAGGCCGATGGCGCAAGCCGCGCCGGTCGCCGCGCAGTCCGCACCTGAACCTGTACCTGAACCCGGAATCGCCCCTGAAATGCCGTCGACCGCGCCCATGACTCCAGCCCAGCCCGTGAAGCCGATCCTGCCGGCGACAGGCACGATCCGTTTTGCCATCTTCAAGGAATCGCTCGGTTTCCAGGTCGGCCGCGCCGAGCACCGCTGGGAGTTCACCGAGGACGGCCGCTACCGGCTGACCGGAATCACCGAGACCAGCGGGCTGGTTTCGCTGTTCAAGCCGATTCGCCTCGAAACCGAGAGTTCCGGGCGTCTGGTTGCCGGTGGCCTGCAGCCCGAAACCTATCGAACTCTGAAGAATGGCAAGGAAGCCGGCGAAGACGCCGATTTCGACTGGTCGAACAGCGAAGTCCGTCTTTCCCGCGATGGCAGCGTGCAGTCGATCGCCAAGGGTACGCAGGACATCCTCTCGCTCAACTACCAGCTCGCCTATCTGGGCGGGCTGGCCGAAGGGAGTGTCATCGGCGTCGTGACCGGCAGGAAATACGAGCGCTACGTGGTCAACTCGCTGGGCGAGGAGGAAATCGAGACGCCGGCCGGGCGTTTTCGTACCCTGCATCTGCGGGCGATAACCGACAAGACGACGGAAGTCTGGATCGCGCTCGACCGCCAGCGGCTGCCGGTTAGAATCCGCTTCACGGACAAGAAGGGCGAAAGCTTCGAGCAGGTCGCCACGGAAATAGGATCGCAATGAACGCTCGCTTCACCCCCGCTTTGTTTGCTCATGCCGAAGCCGTTCTCGGGCAGTTGCTGCGTTTCGAATACCCTGCGGATGCTGTCGTTTCGCGCTATTTTCGCGATCATCACCAGCTTGGCCATGCCGATCGCGCCTTCGTCGCCGAAACCGTGTTCGCCGTCTTGCGCCGCGGACGCAGCATCGAGGCGCGTTGTGCCGGCAGGTTGTCGGACCGGGCGCGGTTGCTGGTGGCGCTCGCCGTCACGCGCGGCTGGAACCAACGCGAACTGGCGCCGGTGCTCAAGGCGAGCGAGGAGGACTGGCTGGCGGCCGCCAAGGCGATGCCGGAGGCCGACTTCCGGCCAGCCGTGCGCTGCGATCTGCCGGACTGGCTGTACGACGCGCTGGAAGTCCAGTTCGGCGCCGACGAATTGCTGCGTCTGGCCGCTGCGCTCAACCAGCCGGCCCCGCTCGACCTGCGCGTCAATACGCTGAAGACGAACCGCGAGGCCGTTCTAGCGCAGTTCGCGGCGGAG
>CAWEMU010000002.1:0-76237 GCA_963810175.1 uncultured beta proteobacterium
TTCAGTGTTGTTGCGCTCGCGTCGAATCCCATTTCGGCCAGATCCAATGTGTTGACGAAAGCATCAATGCCCCGGACTGTATTGTCCGCGCCAATATAGTCTTCCAGTGATTCCGGCATCAACGTGAGCTGGCGCTTCGTACCTGGCCTTCGATGAATCGCCTCACTCCCGTACCTCCCTACAGGAATCAACGCACGAGCCCCCTGTTTGGAGTACACAGCCGAAGGGCTTTCACACAACCTCGAGCCGCAACGGCCATATTGTGCGCGGTCGCGGTGTGGGGCTGTTACTGTTTACGCCGGGCTTTTTTCTGGGCGGCACTCAGTTGATCCCATGAATAGATCGTGATCGATCACCCCGAAATTCCGAGGCACCGGGCGACCGCTGCATAGCATTGAGCAGCCGCTTGGCGACATTCTCGGCAACGGCGGCTGTAGCCGAGTAGTTCTTGGTCAGCCGCCTCGTTGTACGGCCGCTCCGCTCGGAAACCAGCCACAGGGCCACCGCGGACGATGAAGAATCTCTTGTGGGTCGCGAAACGACCTTCCTGTCGCCTAATTCGTCGCCCGAAAGCGGTCAGTGAAGTTTCGCTTCCCGTAAGCGGCCATTGATCACCGAGTGCTGACGACCCTGAAGAGCCGTTCAGGCTTTTCGCCCCAAGGTCAGCTACGCAGGGGTTCTGCCGTTGGGCCAGACTGTGCGTCAGGCATGTTCTGCCGGATTCGGTAACGGACGGTTGTCCCGATCCGAAATCAGGTCGAGTCTGCCTTTGCTCATCTGAATGCCACGTATCAGTCCGCCCAATCCCAAAAGCAATGCCACAATGCCGCCTATCCATTGAAACGCAGCAATCCCTTGCATAACCTTCCTCCTTGGCTTTGTTCTATGTAGCTCGTTTTATTTCCGACATCAGCGAAACGTCATGACTACTGCTTTCTCTCTTTGTCACGCTCAGCGATAAACAATTCCAACCCACGTCTTGCACGGCGCAGATAGAACGGACCAACGAGCAAACTCAGAAGAAAGGCAGCTTCGACAAACTGCACCAGATAGATGACCGGAAGCGAAATGGCAGGGACAGTTCCTGCTTCGATTCTGAGGAGGTAAGTCACGCCTACCACGCCAAAAATCAGGGCCATTCGTTCCACGACATCAAAGTCGATGGCCTGTGCTTTATGTATCGCCTCATCCCACGTTGATTCAGGAAGTTCAGTGAGACGCGGTAAAGCCCACGTCCTGACCCGCTGAATGACTGAGGCTTTGAAGGTCTGGGCTGGCATCAGTCTGATCAGTGCAGCATCTGGTACTGCAACAGATAGGCACCTGCCCCAGTGAAATAACCGATCAAGGCCAGCCAACTGATTTTCTTCACGTACCAGAAGAAGTGGATTTTCTCCAGGCCCATGGCGGCTACACCCGCCGCCGAGCCGATAATCAGAATCGAGCCACCCGTTCCCGCGCAGTAGGCGAGGAATTCCCAGAGGAAGTGATCGGTGGGATATTGCTCAAGGCTGTACATGCCCATCGAAGCTGCTACCAGCGGCACGTTATCCACAATCGCGCTAACGATGCCGATAATCATGACAATGACATCTTGACGC
Source organism: uncultured beta proteobacterium (assembly GCA_963810175.1). Taxonomy (GTDB): domain Bacteria; phylum Pseudomonadota; class Gammaproteobacteria; order Burkholderiales; family Rhodocyclaceae; genus Azonexus. The sequence continues at coordinate 1,602 of CAWEMU010000002.1, forward strand.
CCCACGACTGATCCAGCCACTGGGCCAGCGACGTCAGGATGTGGGTATGTTCCAGCGTGGCAACCGCGAGCAGAATGCCGATGAAAAACACGATGGAACTCATGTCGATCGGCTCAGGGCATGCACCAGCGTCAGGTGCTGCTTGCTTTCATCTTCCTTGTGCCGATGCACCAGATCGCCGACCAGCCAGAGAATGCCCAGACCGAACAGGATGCCCATGAAGGGCGGTAGATGGGTAATGGTCTTGAAGGCGGGGACGGCAACCAGAATGCCAATGCCCATGTAGAACATCAGATTGCGCTCGAAATCGGAGGTGTGCAGGCCGTGATCGCTCTTTCGTATTGCGGCGGAGTCAACAGGCTTGCCAGCAGGAATAGGCCGTCTACTGCCAACGGAACCACCATGCTTAACACCGAGGGAATAAAGACTGACTTCATGATTGCCAGTGTCGTGATCTGACCGCCGATCCACAGCATAGTGGTGGTCACATCGCCAATTGGCGACCATGCTCCGCCCGAATTGGCGGCGATGACGATAATGCCTGCGAAGAACAGCCGATCCTCATGCTTGGCAAGAAGTTTTCGCATGAGGGAAATCATGACGATGGTGGTAGTCAAATTGTCAAGCACCGAACTGAGGAAGAACGTCACAAAGCCGACCAACCACATCAGCGAGCGAAAGCTTGGTTGTGCGGATGCGATTGGTGATGACTTCAAACCCGTTGTGGGCATCAACCACTTCAACAATGGTCATGGCACCCATCAGGAAGAACACAATCTGCGCCGTCGCCATGACAGATTCGCTTAACTCATCTCCTACCTTGTGGGAGTCGCCACCTGCCAGCGCATAGATCGTCCAGAGCAGCCCCGCACCGACAAGCGCAGAGGCTGACTTGTTGATCTTGATCGGATGCTCCAGCGCAATGGCGGCATAGACAATTACAAAAACGATGACGAGTGAAGTCAGCATTTCAACGATCCTCTGCGAGAATAATTTGGAAAAGGGAATACGCAAGCGTCGGTACTGACGCTGATAACAGGCGAGACAAAACTCCAGAGCAAAGTGTCTGGTAAGGCATTGCATGGATGGAATTAGTGCAAGTCAGCCTGAGTAGGCCATATTTGACTTGCTTGAGGCGCAGCCGGACAGGCTGCCGGACTCTTGTAGAAAGCATGGGCACAGTAGCTATCTCGTGCGGCGGCCCGACCAGCACGAATACCTGCCCGTGATTACGAAGAAATGTTGCTGCTACTCACGGACACCCATTGGCTCGTATGCTACATCAATCGATTGGCGATGTGTGTCTTCGCAGGAGAGCATTGACTGTCCGTAAAGGGTCGGCAGCACGCGGATGGCCCAGAAACCGGAGTGTCTCTTCCCAATCTGTTGCTGACGTAGCCCATGAAAGCTTGATCGGCTGGTTGTGGCCGGGTCCTAAAATTCTCGCGATCAACTTGATCGCCGAAAACCAGCCATTCGATTCCACCTGGTACGAGAAATTTAGATGTAACCGCCACCGGCGGCTGATGGCCGCTCTCTGCCCCATGACAAATGAGAGTCGGTTGGTCCGCCTGCATCAAGCCTGGCACTGGCGCTATTGACCCAGAAGAATCATTCAGCCTTTGATGTTGTAAATTGCGGCTTTCCGTGGGGGCACCGCAGCAAACCAACGCGTATTGACCCCCAGTTCCCCAGCGTTCGTAGTCATCTGGAAAAACACAAAATTCCGGACACTCTTGAAATACATGGGCCAACGAATTCGTCGGAGGGGCTGCATACTGCACACTCTCGTGCCGTCCTTTGTTCGGACTATCCTTGAACACTTCTCAGCACCACCGCCTCAGCCATTTTGTTATTTGAGCGCCAGGACACCTTTGGGGCAATGCATGAGCTTTCCCTGATTCAACGCCGAAACATTTTAAGGTAGTGCCCCTCGAAATAGCGCTTGGCCCAGTGGAACAGGCGCGAAGACGGCAGCAGCCAGGAATGTTTCAGGTCACGATAGACCATGATGCCCTTGTCGATTGTATCGACGATGCAGATCAGTTCGATCTTGAAACGCGCCGAGGGTTGCTTGCCGTCCAGTGCCAGAAGCAGGTTCTCCGCTGCCGCCTTGGCTTGCAGATCGGCCATGTGCGCCTGCTTGGGCATCCAATCCGGGCCGGGGAAGCTGCCGGCATCGCCGGCAACGAAGACTTTCTCGGCGCCGTCCGCCCGGCAGAACTCATCGCCCTGGAAGAAGCCGCCGGGCGACAGCTTCAGGCCCGCTTCCGGCGCCCAGGCTGGGCCGGTGAGACCGGGCATGAACAGAATCAGTTCGGCGTTGATATGGCCGCCCTCCGTATCGACACCCTTTTCCGAGAAGGATAGGGGCTTGTGCCCCAGATGCGTGTCAATGCGGCGCTTGGCCATTTCCTGGAGGAGACCGGTAACCGCTTTTTCGCCCAGTCGCTTGCCCGGTTCAGTAGCCGCGTTGAAGAAGGTCAGTTCGATCTTGTCACGCTTGCCTTGCCGACGCAGCAGGGTATCCAGACCGAACAGCAGTTCGAACATCGGGCCGCCGCGCATCGCGGAAGGTTCGTTGGGATTGCCGCCAAATCCGAGCGCGATGCGGCCACCTTGCATCGCGTTGACGCGGTCGCGGATTGCTTCCGCCGAAGCCACGCCCTCGCAGAGAGTTAGCGCATGTTCGATGCCCGGCAGTTTTTTGATGAAACGAGCACCGGTGGCGATGATCAGGGCATCGTTCTGAACTTCGCCGGCGTCGGTCAGTACCGTGCGCCCCCCGTCGCGCAAGCCGGTGACGCGGCCGGCGACGAACTCGACCTGATGGTCTTTCAGGAAGCGATCCAGCGGCAGAATCAGGTCGCTGCCTTTGCGCAGGCCTGAAGGAATCCAGATCAGGCTGGGCAGATAGATAAATTCGGCCTTCGGCGCCACCAGGGTGAGGCGGGCTTTTGGCGCTCGCTTGCGCAGTTCGCGGACGGCGGTCAGCGCGGCAAAGCCGGCGCCGAGAATGACGATGCGGGGAGAGGTATTCATGGAAATCTTGATCGGGTGGTTGGGTTTATGGAGCGGATTTTTCCAGCACGCGGCTGATGCTTGCTTTCAGTTTGATGGACATGGGGGCATCGAGCTTGTCCGAATATCCGTGCATTTAGACTGCGTTGAGAAGGGGGCATAATCAAAATATACAAAAGAAAGAATACCTCGGTCTGACGTGACGTCTTCTTTCGGAGTTGCTGTTGATGTTCATTTCGCCGACTTCCGCGACCCACGAATGCCTGCTCGTGGTCGCTTGCCGACCATGTCAGTAAATTCCGTCGGCTGGTTCAGCGTATGAAAGTGGCGGTTTTCTGCCATTTTCAGGCGTTGACCGCGCCCAGATGGAAGTCCCCTTGGGGGATGACAGGGTGGGCTTTTTCGTATTGCTTCAGCAAACACTGGTGCATTGCACAGCCTTCGAGGTTGAGGCCAGGGGATTGCAGGCCGAAGAAGCGCAGGTCGCCATCGATCAGGTCGGTGGCCTGGTCCAGCGTTTCGTCGCCATAGAGGCCGACCAGGGCTGCTTCATGGGCATCCGGGTCTTCCATTTCGAGCAGGGTTTCGATGCAGCGATAGGTGCGGCGGCGGCCGGCGTCGAGTTGGGCGAACTGGCGGACCCATTCGCAGCCTTCGCGGATGGCGTCTGGGTCGCCGGCAGCCAGCGCCAGCATGGTCTTCAGTTCGCCGACGCGCAGATCGGCCCAAATTGATCCGGCATCCGGCGCAAGGCCGATCAGCGCGGCGACCGGGCGTTCGTCGGCAATGTTGAGTTCATTCAGGGTGTCGAGCAACTGGCCGCACTGGTCGTCGTCAAGTTCGGCCAGGTTGAGGATGGGCGGGCGGACAGCCGCGCCGTTGCTGTTGTTTTCCCATTCCAGATCGTCGATCGGGTAGATCTCCGACATGGAGGGCACGAGAATGCGGCAGGCATAGACGCCAAGATGGTCGAAGTCGGCGACGTAGATGTCGTGGCCATCAGCCTCGATGCACTCGCACAGCCAGGCGTAGTCGTCGGCGGTGCGGCCTTTTTCCAGATCGTTAAAGTTCCAGTCAACGAACTCGAAGTCGGGGTTTTCGTTAAAGAAATTCCAATGCACGATCCCGCTCGAATCAACGAAATGGATTTCGATATTCGGCGCGCTGGCGACTTCATCGAGATCGAAGCCGGGCGGCGGAAAGCCGTCGAGTGCTTCCAGGGCGCGGCCCTGCAGCAGTTCGGTGAGCGCCCGTTCGAGGGCGATCTCGAAGCGCGGATGGGCGCCGAAGCTGGCGAAAACGCCCTGGTCGTGCGGGTTGAGCATGGTCACGCACATCACCGGATATTTGCCACCGAGCGAGGCGTCCTTGACCAGAATGCCGAAGCCGGCGTCGCGCAGCCCGGCGATGCCGGCGGCGATGGCCGGGTAACGGGCGATGACCTCTTCCGGCACGTCTGGCAGGCAGATGCCCTCGGCGATCACCTTGAACTTGACGTGGCGTTCGAGGATTTCCGACAGCGCCTGGGCGCGCGCCTCGGCCTGCGTGTTGCCGGCCGACATGCCGTTGCTGACGTAAAGGTTGCTGATGATATTGACCGGGAAAAAGACCTCGGCGCCGTCGCGCTGCCGCACATACGGAATGGCGCAGATGCCGCGCTCGTAATGGCCGGTGTTCATGTCGATCAAAGCTTCGGCCGGAATGTTGCCTTCCGGATTGTAGAAGGCCTGCAGTTCCGGCGTCAGCAATCCGGCCGGCCACGCTTCGTCGGTGACTGGAAACCAGCGTTCGCGCGGGTAATGGGCGAATTCGCGGTTGGCGATATTCTCGCCGAGGTAATAGTGGTTCCAGAAATAATTGCAGGACAGGCGCTCGAAAAACTCGCCGAGCGCGCTGGCGTGCGCGGCCAGTTTCGTCGCGCCCTTGCCGTTGGTGAACATCAGCGGGCATTCGCGGTTGCGCACATGCACCGACCAGACGTTATCGACCGGGTTCAGCCAGGAGCATTCCTCAAGTTCGAAACCAAGAGCGGCCAGCTTGGCCTGCATCGAGGCGATGGAATGTTCGAGCGAGGCATCCTTGCCCGGAATGAAGTGTTCGTTTTGCATCGGGCGTCCTGCCGGATAGGTGAGGTGCGCAGTGTACGCCATGGTGGTGAAAAGCCTGAGCGGAATCTCTTTCCGTGGCGACGGCGCCGAGTCTCAGTCGTGGCGTGGCGGTGGTGTCATGCGCGGCGCGGGGTCGCGCAGGATCAGGGCGGGTGAGGAAAACGGCGCCAGGCGTTCGAGGAAATCCAGCAGTTCGAGGACCGGCGAGTTGCGGAAAAATTTGGCGGCCGGCGTTTCGATCCAGATGCGATCGGCGTAGGCCAGCAGTTCGTAGGGGCGGTCGCCGAAACCGTCGTGATCGCGGTCGAAACCCTCGTAGCCGTCCCAGTAATTGCCCCACCAGGTATCGTTCATCGGGTCGCCGTCGCCGATGATGGTCACCGGCCACAGGTTGCCGCGGAAGGTGTTGCCGATGGCGATATGCCCGCCCTTGGCGCCGTAGAAATAGACGCCGGTGATGTTGTGGGCGACCAGGTTGTCGATGAAGACGATGCGGTTGATCGGGTCCATCGGCGAGTCGGCCATGATGCCGTGCGCGCAATGGATGATCTCGTTGTTCTCGATCAGCGCCGCCGAGGTTTCCTTGAGCGCGATGCCGGCCCCCGAGGCATCCATGGCGTGCAAGACACGATTGTTGCGGATGATCATGCCGTCGGAATTGAGGACGATGATGCCGGTCGAGTTTTTTTCCAGATGGTTGCGGTTGACCAGGCTGCGATGCGAAAAAAGGAAATTGAAGGCGCGCCGGCTGTCCTTGATGGTATTTCCGGTGAAGCGGTTGAGCGGCGAATTGGTGACCGTGATGTCGCGGATTTGCGCGATGTCGTTGTCCTCGATGCGGTTGCCGGTGCTGTACCAGAGGCGCACGCCGTCGCCACGGTCGGCCGAATCGACTGGGCGCGAACGGATGCGGTTGTTGCGGACGACGCTGTCCGTCACCTTGTGCAGCGAAATGCCGAACAGCACATCCTCGATCACGTTGTTCTCGATCAGCAATTGGCTGCCTTCGGCCATGATGCCGCCGTCGATCTTGTCGTGCGAGTCGCCGCTGCCGCGCAGGGTCAGGCCGCGCAGGGTCACACGATCCGCCTTGACGGTGAGGACAGTGCCCTTGCCGCCGGCGTCGATGATGACCTTGCCGTCGCCGTCAAGGATGATGGGCTTGGAAATGACCGCCGGACCCTGGTATATCCCCGGCGGCAGGCGAATGCTGGCGCCGGGTAGCGCCGTGTCGAGCCAGGGCTGGAGCGGCTGGGCGGCGAGTGTCGGCAGGCCGTGGCTCAAGACGAGGAGGAGGGCAATGCGGAGGAACTTCATCGGGCTGGAATTTAGCCGGCAAGGGCGCAATCCGGCGTGAACCTGCATCAAGTTTTGTGGATGTTTGCCCGCATGGCGCGCCGGAAACAAAAATGCCCGCCATTTGGCGGGCATTCTGACTGGCGGCGGTAAACCTTAGTTCGACCTTGGCGCTCTCGCGCAGCTTTTTGACCAGTTGCTCGATCTGCTGCTGCTGGGCGCGCTGCTGGAGTTGCGGCTTGATCTGCTCGAACGGCGGCGGGGTCAGCGGACGGGTGTCTTCGAGGAAGATGACGTGGTAGCCAAAGTCGGTCTTGACCGGCGTCTTGGTGAGTTCACCCTTCTTCAACTTGACGAGCGCCTCGGAGAACGGCTTGGCGTAGGCGTTCGGCGAATTCCAGCCGAGGTCGCCGCCGTTATCCTTGGAGCCCGGATCCTTCGACTGCTTGGCCAGTTCGGAGAACTTTTCGCCCTTGTCGAGCTTGACGATGATGGCCTTCGCGTCGTCTTCGTTGGCGACCAGGATGTGCTTGGCCTTGTATTCGGTCGTGCCGAGGTTGCCCTTGATCGCGTCATAACCCTTGCGCAACTGGTCGTCGCTGATCGGGTTGGCACGCACGTAGTCGGAGAGGTAAACCTGGATCAGCACTGCCTGCTTGGCGAGTTCAACCTGGCCCTGAACCTCGGAGCTCTTGTCGAGGCCTTTCTTCTTGGCTTCCTGGACCAGGATTTCGCGGCGGATCAGTTCTTCCTTGACGGCGTTTTGCAGTTCCGGCGAATCTGGCGTGCCCTGGGCCTTTTGCTGGGCGATGAAGGCGTTGTAGGTGTTCTGGGAAATGGCCTGGCCATTGACAGTGGCAACGGCGCCGCCCTTCTCGGCAGCGACGACCGGGGCGGAAACGATGGTGCCAGCCACGAGCAGAGCGGCCAGATGGGAGACTTTGATCATTCGATATTCCTTGTTTATGGGAGAAAAAGCCCGACGATTATACTTCGTCGGGTGAAAAAGCGCGGATGCTGAGCGCATGGATGCGTCCACGCATCAGATCACCGGCCGCGTCATAGATGAGTCGGTGACGCTTGACCGTATTATGGCCGGCGAAGGCGGCGGCGACTATGGTGATTTTGTAATGGCCGCCGTCTTTCGCTCCGGCATGGCCGGCATGGCGATGCGACTCGTCCTCGATGGCGATGGATAGCGGTTCCAGCGCGGCCAGCCGCTGACGCAGCAATTCGATAGTTTCGCTGCTCATGCGGGCAGCACCTTCTTGAACGGTTTGACAGTGACCTTGCCGTAAACACCGGCCGCGACATACGGGTCGGCGTCGGCCCAGGCTTGGGCAGCGGCCAGCGAGTCGAATTCGGCAACGATGACGCTGCCCGAGAAGCCGGCCGGGCCGGGATCGGGCGAGTCGATGGCCGGGCAGGGGCCGGCAAGGATCAGGCGGCCTTCCGACTGCAGTGCCTGCAGGCGTTCGACGTGGGCGGGGCGGGCGGCCAGGCGCTTGTCGAGCGTGCCCGGTTGGTCTTCACCAATGATGACGTAAAGCATTTACTGTTTGTCCTCGACGTATTTCGCCAGCAAGAGGCCCTGACCGAGCACGAACAGAAGCAGAAGCCCCATGCCGCCGAAGAGTTTGAAATTGACCCAGGTATCGGTCGAAAAGTTGAAGGCGATGACCAGGTTGAGGACGCCCATGAACAGGAAGAAGACGATCCACGACAGGTTGACCTTGCCCCACACCGGTTCGGGCAGGGTCATCTGTTCGCCGAGCATGGCCTTGATCGGGTTCTTCTTGAGCACCAGTGCCGCGAAGGCCATGCTGCCGGCAAACACCCAGTAAAGGATGGTCGGCTTCCACTTGATGAAAGTTTCGTCCTGGAAGATCAGGGTCATGCCGCCAAAGACCGAAACCAGCACGAGGCTGACCCACAGCATCTTGTCCACCTTGCCGTGGCGGAAATGCACCCAGGCGATCTGCGCGATGGTCGCCGCGATGACGACGATGGTCGCGAGCAGGATCGGCGCCTGCTTGACGTCGAGCACGGCGCTGCCGAGCAGACTACCGACGAGATCGGCCGCTCCTTCCGGATTGCTGCCGTAATACTTGAAGGTCGCGAAAAACAGGATGACGGGGAAGAGGTCGAATAGCAGTTTCATGGCGGCGAATTATATACCCGGGATTTCGGGCAGTTTGAGATGGCATGCCGCAGCCGCCGGTTCGTTGCCCGGCAAGTGCGGAACGCTGCCGAGCAGCGGCGCGCCGAGGCGTTCACGAAGGGCGGCGATGTTGTCGTCGGCTCGGGTCATGGCCGGGTCGATCCGGTTGGCGACCCAGCCGGCCAAGGTCAGGCCGCGCGCGGCAATGGCTTCGGCGGTGAGCAGTGCGTGATTGATGCAGCCGAGGCGCAGGCCGACCACCAGGATGACCGGCAGGGCGAGCGCTACCGCGAGATCGGCGGTGTCGCGCCCCGAAGGAAGTGCCCCTGGGGTGCGGTTGACGCCCAGCGGTACACGAAATCCGCCGGCGCCTTCGACGATGAGCAGGTCGGCCTGCGCGCGCGCGCAGGCGCAGGCGGCGGCAATGCGGGCGAAGTCAATGCTGACGCCCGCCTCGGCGGCGGCCAGGTGCGGGGCAATGGCCGGCGCGAAACAGTAGGGATTGATGATTTGCGGCGGTAGCGCGACGTTGCTGGCGGCACGGATGCTCTCGACGTCCTCGTTCTTCCCGGCAGCGTCGGTGCCCGCCGCCACCGGTTTCAGCCCGGCCGCCTTCATGCCGAGCTGGCGGGCGCGGTGGAGCAGGGCGCAGGTGATGAAGGTCTTGCCGATTTCGGTGTCGGTGCCGGTCAGGAAGTAGGCGTGGCTCATTTTCTGGCGTGCAGGGTAATGACGTCGTAAGTCAGCGGCAGGCCGTCCGGCGTGCGCAAGTCTTCGCCGGCAAGTTCGGCGCGCTGGAAGGCGTTGCGGCTCATCAGGGTGGTGCGCCGTCCGGCGCCGATCTGGTTGGCGCCGATCGCCTTGACCGCGCGGAGCAGGGACTTGAAGTCGGCATAGTGCGCGATTTCCGTGTGTTTTCGGACGTTGACCGCGACAAACCCGGCCTCGGTTGCCAGATGGCGGATTTCTTCCGGGGTGTGGAAGGACAGGGTATGACGATGGTCGTCGATTCCGGCGAACGCGGTGCGCAGTTCATGGAAAGTGGCGGGCCCGAGGCTGGCGAGGGCGAGGGCGCCGCCGTTCGCAAGCACGCGGTGGGCTTCGGCCAGCGCGCCGGGCAGGTCGCACCATTGCATGGCGAGGCTGGACCAGTAGAGGTCGATGCTGGCATCAGCCAGCGGCAGATGTTCGAGATCACCGGCCAGTCGGCAACAGGGCGTGCCGACGCGCCGCAGCATGGCGGGCGCGAAGTCGAGCGCGACGGCATGAGCCGCCGGGAAGCGCTGTTGCAACGATGCTTGCGCGAAACCGGTGCCGCAGCCGGCGTCGAGCACCCGGCTCGCCGCAAGATCGGTCGGCAGTCCGGCGGCGAGCCGGGCGCAGACGCGGCGCTGGACCACGGCGGCAGCGTCGTAGGTCGGTGCGGCGCGCTCGAAGGAATCGCGGATGCGCGCCTTCGACGGCCTATTCATGCAGGAAGGCTTGCACCCGGGCCAGGAAATCGTCGGGGCGGGAAATGAACGGGGCGTGGGCGCATTCGGCAAATGCTTCGAGCTGTGCGCCGGGAATCAGCGCCGCCAGCGCTTCGGCGGCGGCGAGCGGCATCAGCGGGTCGGCCGCGCCGTGGATCAGCAGGGTCGGCGCCTTGACCTGCGGGGCGAGGGGACGCAGATCGACATCGCGTAGCCATCCCAGCCCGGTGGCCAGCGTGGCGGCGGATGGGAGTGGGTCGGCGAGTTCAAGCAGACGGCGCGTGACTTCCTTGGCACGGGCATCGCCCCGGTTGAAGCCGCCGACGAAGCGCGGCAGCATGGCCTCGACATCGCTGGCGACGTTGCCGGCGAATTCGGCCAGCATTTCCGGCGGCATGGCGTGCGGCCAGCCGTCGCGCTGGACGAATGAAGCGGTGCCAGCGACCAGCAGCAGCTTGCCGACCTTAACCGGGGCACGGGCGGCGACGGCCAGCGCCAGTTGGGCGCCGAGCGACCAGCCGGCCAGCGTGGTGCCCGGTTGCAGGCGGGCGGCAATGTTGTCGGCTGCGGCGTAAAAATCTTCGATCAGCGGTGCGTCGCACCCCAAGGGTACTTGAGCCACGGGCCCCTTCGCCTGCGGGGCACGGTAGCCGGGCAGATCGAAAATCTGCCCGTTTAGGGCGTTGACCGCAATATTCAGCGGGCCACGGCCGAGGCACCAGCCTGGCAGGAAAACGAGCGGTGCGCTCATGCCAGTTCCTTGAGCGTGCCAATCAAGTGCGTGATGTCGGCTTCGGTATGGGCGGCGGAGACAGAGATGCGCAGCCTTGCCTTGCCTTTGGGTACCGTTGGCGGGCGGATGGCCGGCACCCACAGGCCGCGCTCCCAGAGCGCGTTGGCGAGGGTCAGCGCCGCGTCGTTTTCACCGACGATCAACGGCTGGATGGCGGTCAGCGAGGGCAGCAGTTGCCACGGCAGGCCGCTCAGACCATCGCGTAACTGGCCGATGCGGGCGAACAGGCTGGCGCGCAGGAGGTCGCCGTGTTCGATGATTTGCAGGCTTCTGGAGAGCGCGCAGGCGACGGCGGGCGGCGCGGCCGTGGTGAACATATAGCTGCGGGCACGTTGTAGCAGGTATTCGATGGCGGTTTCGGAGCCGGCGACGAAAGCGCCGCCAACGCCGGCCGCCTTGCCCAGCGTGCCCATCAGCAGGATGCGGGGTGAGGCCGGCAGGTTGAAATGGGCGAGGCTGCCCCTTCCTTGCCGCCCAAGGACACCGAAACCGTGGGCATCGTCGATCACCAGCCAGGCGTCGAAACGTTCGGCCAACGCGAAGAGGACGGGTAGCGGCGCGAGATCGCCATCCATGCTGAAGACGGCGTCGCTGACGATGACCTTGTTTGGCGAGGGGTTGGCGGTGAGTTGCTTTTCCAGGACAGCCATGTCGTTGTGCGGATAGCGCTGTGTCTCGGCGCCATTGGCCTTGGCCAGTTGCATCGCATCGATCAGCGAGGCGTGGTTCAGCTTGTCGGCGAACACCGAATCGCCGCGCCCGGCCAGCGTCGGCACGATGGCGAGGTTGGCGAGATAGCCGGTGGAAAAGCTCAGGGCGCGCGGGAAGCCGACGAAGGCGGCGATTTCCTTCTCCAGCGCCTCATGTGGCGCCAGATGGCCGCTGACCAGATGCGAAGCGCCGCTGCCGGCACCCCATTGTGTGGCGCCTTCCGCCAGCGCCCGGGCAATATCCGCATTGCCGGCCAGCCCGAGGTAATCGTTGCTGGCGAAATTGAGACATTTTCCGCCGTCGACCGTGGCGGTCCGCCCGCAGGGCGACTCCAGCACGCGGCGGCGGCGGGTCAGGCCGGCGGCGGCGATTTCGGCGAGTTCGTGGTTCAGGCGGGTTTCGATCACGGGGTTTTGGTTAGGGCTTTACACGGAAATAGCGTGCGGCGCCTTTTCGTGCTTTTCAAAAAGAGATGTAGCCTTCTTTGTCTACGGTCAAGGTTGAGCTTCCGGACTCCTTTATGGTCCGGCCAAGCGCATTGAATCTTTGGCGGAATAGTACTGATTGGTGCCCATCCATTTGCAGCAGCAGCTTGCATTACAGCTTTTAAAAGGGCTGCAGGATAAGCCTGTGATGAATTGTTTTTGTCGGGTTGTGCCTTGCTTACAGACGGACTTGACGTGTCATTGGGGCGACAAAAATAGCTGTGACCATTCTTGTATGGTCGTTGAATCAATTCAAAGGTTTCTGCTTTTCGGATCAAGTCTATGAATTTGGCGCACCCATACGTTCGTGGGTCGAAGTCGGAATGATTGGCGAGGAGATAAGAAGATAGCTGATCAAGCATTGCCCATCCATGCTCATCGGCCAAGTTGCTGAAAGCGCATTGCAAGAGGTGTGACGCAGAGGGGGGGGTTACCTTGGGTACCGACTGACTCGGTGGCGGTGCGGGTAATTTGTTTTGATCTGATTCGGCCTCTTGGGGTGCAGCAATCGCCTATCTGCTAATATTGTGATGTCTGTTCAATTGGGGGTGTCCCGAATTTTGTGTAAACGGGGTTTAGGTTAAAGGTTGTCATCCGGTCTTCGAACTGGATAGTAAACCGATTCAGTGCGGCTTTCCAATCCCGAATCGGCATCGTCCATTTCTGGCTGATGTTGCTCAGCGCCAGATAGAACAATTTCAACAGTGCCTCATCGCTCGGGAACGAGCCCGGTTCTTGGTGATTTTGCGCAGACTCATGTTCACCGACTCGATGGCATTGGTCGTGTAGATCACCTTGCGGATCTCCGGCGGGTAGTCGAAGAACGGAATGATGCGCGCCCAGTTGCGCCGCCAGGACTGGCCGATCGGCGGATAGGCGTCATCCCATTTGTCCTCGAACTCAGCCAGTCTGCTGCTCGGCCTCTTCGACGGTGGCGCGGTGTAGATCCGCTTGCAGGTCGGCAGCCACCTCCTTGCGCAGTTTCCAGCACACGTAGTTCAGGCTGTGGCGCACCATATGCACGATGCACAGCTGAACGGCGTCTTGGGGATACACCGCTTCGATGGCTTCAGGAAAGCCCTTCAGGCCATCGACGCAGGCGATGAAGATGTCCTGCACGCCACGGTTCTTCAGTTCGGTCACCACCTGCAGCCAGAACTTGGCGCCTTCGGTCTGGGCAATCCACAGGCCCAGCACTTCTTTCTCGCCGGCCATGTTGATGCCAATGCCAGATACACCGCCTTGACCCGCACCGCTGCCGCATCGCGCACTTTGACGTGGATGCAGTCCAGATAGACGATGGGATACAGCGCATCCAGCGGACGGGATTGCCAGGCCTTGACCTCTTCGATCACGGCATCGGTCACCGATGAAATCAGCGTGGGCGAAACTTCGGTGCCGTACATCTCTTCCAGGTGCGCTCTGAATCTCGCGCACCGTCATGCCACGGGCGTACAGCGACAGGATCTTGTCGTCAAAGCCCGTCCAGCGGGTCTGATGCTTGGGGATGAGTTGCGGCTCGAAGGTGCCGTGGCGGTCACGGGGATTTCAATCGGCAGTTCGCCAAAGTCGCCCTTGAGCGTCTTCTTGCTCTTGCCGTTGCGGGTGTTGCCGCTGCGTTGGCGACCGGTTCGTTCTTGCCATGGCCCAGGTGGTCGGTCATTTCGGCTTCCAGGGCCCGCTCCACCAGAGCCTTGGTCAGTTGCTTGAGCAAGCCATGCTCACCAATCAGGTCTTCGGGTTTCTTGTAGTCAGCCAGCAGGCTGTCAATCAATTCGTTGGGTACGGCTTTCTTTGCTACGGTCATCTTCGCTCCTTGCAAGTGCGGCAGTTTCCTGCCAAATGACCGTTTACACAAAAATTCTTACACCCTCGTTCAATTTCCTCCGGTGTGCATGCCACTCTCTCTTTATTCATCGCTATGCCTTGCTCCGACAAGGTTTTGTCAAGAAGATTCTCAACGTAGATATAGCGGTCGCAGTCATTTACGAATGCCTTCGGGGTTTTCATAACAACTAAGCCATAAACTACGAGTCCATCTTCTCGAATTCGGTTAGCGAGTAGAGTAAAGTCGCGGACACGTTACTGACCAAGGAGAATCCTTCAAAACGCCTGGAGTGAAGAAGATCCATCGCATAAATTATCAACGCACTGTCACTGGCGTTTTTTCCATTTGTATTTCGGTATTGTGGGACTGGGACAGATCGACGAGATCGGCCATTTTAGCCTTCCAGACAGCTAGGTACTGCCTAAAGTTACCGTAAATGCGCCGGTATCGATCAGAAACCGGGTAGGGTGCCATTGATGCCGCCATCGGCAATAAGAAAATGTTGCCCTTGGCGAGAAAGGGTCTGCGGCATAGGCCGGCAACCGATGCAAGTGTGAAGCAAATAGGGTGCCTCGCAAGATTGGTTGAAGCGAAATATGGAGGGCTATCTAGTGACATAAATGCGAGTGCTTCAAACCAGCGTGAAGTGTTTGCGGCCCGGTAATCGGTAAGTTTCAAAGTCAGCACGGTCCAGTGTCCAGACTTTGGCGCAGCCAGTCTTGAGGGCGGCAACGACGAGCGAGGCGTCCGCGAGGTCCATCGGACGATCGGCGTAGCGCTCGATCCAGTCGATGGCGGTAACGAGTTCGTCGCGGCCGAGCGGCATGAGTTCAAGCCCGCCGCGTTCGATCCAGTGATAGAGCGGTAACGTGGCGCCGATGGAATCCGCCATGTGGGCAAATTCGGTCAGTACGGCCCAAGTGGTGAGCAATCGACCGCGATAATTTTTGAGATATTCCGTGCAGCCAAGATGAAATTTGTCGCGTTTGTTGACAATGGCGACAAGTGGTCCGGTATCGACGAGCAGGATTTCCATTATTCGGGCTGGCGTCCGTGTTTGCGGGCGATGGCGGCACGTATCGTGTTCCGGCTGTTTTCGGCAGCGTTTTCATCGAGCGAAAGAGCGCCAACAAAGCCAGTTTCACAGGCTAGTTCATATGGGGTTTTGACTGGTGACTCGGCGGTGAAGCGATTTTCAAGAAGCTCAATAATCACTTCTGACTTACTGCGGTGGGTTTCCACACAATAGCGGGCCAGCGCTTGTTCGAGACGATGGGGAATGCGAACGGTTGTGGTCATGGCTTGGCTCCGAGGCGATTTTGTATTAACGGTAATACAAAGGTGCGTGCGGTGCAAGTGGCGGCTTAGAGGGCGCTCTTCCACCCCAAAGGGATGAGACATTTCCTGTGTTCTTTCGGTTGAAGAAAAGCCCGAGTTACTGCGGTTGACCGAAATAACTGGCGAATTACTTTGATCCCTTTCACCCTTGGTCATTTCCGCTTTCGTGCATGCGCTATGCGCTGCCAGCCCGTTTTCGGCCACCATGACCCGCCGTCAGCCGCCGCTCAGCGCCTGGACAATGATCAGTTCGCCGCGCGGGTCGAGCGGGTGGGCAAGATCGACGACCTGCACGCCATCGACGAAGAAGCGGATATGGCGCCGTACCCGGTTCTGCTCGTCGATCATCCGGAAGCGGATGCCGGGATAGCGCCGGTCCAGATCGGCGAGGGCGGCGGCGAGCGTGCTGCCGTCGGCCTCGACCTTGCTGCCCCCGGTGTAGGAGTGCAGCGCACTGGGGATCAGCACCTTCATCGCGATCCCTGCGCTAGGCCGCTTCTGCGGTTTCCACCGCATAGATCTCCGGCAGGTGCCGGGCGATGCATTCCCATTGCCGGCCTTCGTCGCGGCTTGCCCACAGTTCGCCGCTGGTGGTGCCGAAGTAGAGGCCGACGGGGTCGTTCCGGTCGGCCGCCATGGCCTGGCGCTTGACTGTCCACCAGGCCTGGCTGGCCGGCAGGCCGGCGTCGAGCCGTTGCCAGGTCTCGCCGCCGTTGCGCGTCGCATAGACCGCCGGCTTGCCGTCCGGGCTGGTCCGTGGCCAGACGCTCGTGCCGTCCATCGGGAAGACCCAGGCGGTGTCTGCATCGCGCGGGTGTATCACCATCGGGAAGCCGATGTCGCCGACCGCCGCCGGCATGTTGCGGCCGATGCGCTCCCAGCGCCTGGCCGGCCGGTCGAGGCGGTAGATGCCGCAGTGGTTCTGCTGGTAGAGGCGATCCGGATTGCTCGGGCACAGCCGGACGCAGTGCGGGTCGTGAAAGGTGATTTCTGCCGGGTCGAAGCCTTCGACCACTTCGAGACCATCGACCAGCGGCGTGAAGCTGCTGCCGCTGTCCAGGGATTCATGCACGCCGCCGCCCGACATCGCCAGATAGAGGTGGGCCGCATCGCGCGGATCGACGATGATCGAATGCATTTTCGGGCCGTCCGGCGTGCCGTCCTGCACCGTGCCCATCCATTGCCGGTATTGCGGGTCGTCGTTGATGGACGAGAATGGCGCCCAGGTGACGCCGCCGTCCTCGGAGCGGAACAGCCCTTGCGGCGAGGTGCCGGCATACCAGACATCGGGCTCGTCGGCATGGCCCGGCGTCATCCAGAAGGTGTGATCGACCGCGCGCCCATTCCCGTCGGCAGACGCCGCGAAGGCCGGCGGCCGGGCGGCTTCCTTCCAGGTTTGCCCGAAATCCGTCGAGCGGAAGACAGTCGGCCCGAGATGGCCGGTTTTCGCCGCCGCCAGCAGGGTCCGGCCATCGCGCGGATCGAGCACCATTTGGTTGATGATGTGGCCGAGAAAATGCGGCCCGTCGGTGCGCCAGGTCTGACGGGCCTGGTCGGCGTAATAGAACCACGCACCCTTGCGCGTGGCGACCAGCAACAGGGTCTGGCGCACGCCTGGTTCTTGCACGGCCGGCTTTTCGGTATTGGATGCCATGACTTCCTCCTTGTCGATCGGCCGTCGGGGCCGGCGCGTGCATGCCTCCAGCAAGTTGACGACGCAGAAATGTATGGCTTCGATCATGTAGCGGCCGGCAAGTTGCACCAGCCGGGTTCGGCCTTTCTGTTCAGGTGCTGATGCCGCAAGCGGTGTCGAGCGCACAGCGGACAGCTTCGCCGAGATGCGCGATTTCCTCATCACTGACGATGTAAGGCGGCATCAGGTAAACCGTATTGCCGATGGGCCGGATCAGGGCTTCGCGGTCGAGCGCGGCGCGGTAGAAGCGGCGGGAAAAGTAGGGATCGTCGGTGTCGACGTCGAAGGCGGCGATCATGCCGCGCTGGCGCAGGTTCCTGACTTGCGGGTGGTCGGCGAGCGGGGCGAGGGCGGCGCTGATTTTGGCCGCTTTTTGGCGGTTGACCGCAACGATGTCGTCCTGCGCGAAGATGTCGAGCGTCGCCAGTGCGGCGCGGCAGGCGAGGGGATTGCCGGTGTAGGAATGCGAGTGCAGGAAGGCGCGCGTGACCGAGTCGTCGAGGAAGGCTTCGTAGATCGTGTCGCTGCACAGCACGATGGAGAGCGGCAGGTAGCCGCCGGAGATGCCTTTGGAGAGGCACATCAGGTCGGGGCGGATGGCGGCCTGCTCGTGGGCGAAGAAGCTGCCGGTGCGGCCGCAGCCGACGGCGATTTCGTCGCAGATCAGATGCACTTCGTAGCGGTCGCACAGGGCGCGGGCGAGGCGCAGGTATTCCGGGTCGTACATCGCCATGCCGGCGGCGCCCTGCACCAGCGGTTCGACGATCAGGGCGGCGATGTTTTCGCCGTGGGCTTCGAGATGGGCCTCGAGTGCAGCGGCGGCCCGGCGGGCGACATCGGCCGGGGATTCGCCGGCTTCGGCCAGCCGGAAGTCAGGCGAGGGCACGACCGTCGCGGCGCGCACCAGCGGCGCGTAGGCATCCTTGAAAATGGCGACGTCGGTGACCGCCAGCGCGCCGACCGTTTCGCCGTGGTAGCTGCCGGCGAGACACAGGAACTCGGCTTTCTCCGGGCGGCCGACGTTGCGCCAGTAGTGGAAGCTCATCTTCAGCGCGATCTCGGTGGCCGAGGCGCCGTCCGAGGCGTAGAAGGCGTGGCCGAGCATGCCGCCGGTCAGTGCGGAGAGCCGCTCGGAAAGCTCGACCACCGGCTGGTGGGTGAAGCCGGCGAGCATGACGTGCTCGAGCGTTTCCAGCTGGTCACGCAGCGCGGCGTTGATGCGCGGGTTGGCGTGGCCGAAGAGGTTGGTCCACCACGAGCTGATGCCGTCGAGGTAGCGCTTGCCGTCGAAGTCGTAGAGCCAGGCGCCCCGGCCGCGGGCGATGGGGACGAGCGGCAGGTGGGCGGGACTGCCGGCATCGGCGTGGTGCCGCATCTGCGTGCATGGGTGCCAGACGGCGGCCTGGCTGCGCGCCAGCCAGTCCCGGTTCGCCGACTTGCTGATCAATGCAGGACTTGCGAGCTGGCCGCTGGCTGCTCCGGCATTTCGGCGTGCACCAGTTCGGCTTCGACGTTGGGGTAGAGCGGGGCGCCGCAGTCGTCGCAGAATTCCAGCGGGAAATGGTGGTCGAGGAAGATCACGTCCTTGACCCCGGCCTCGCGCAGCACGGATTCGATTTCGCCAGCCGCGTCGGTGGCTTCGTCCTCGGCGCCGAGCAGCGGCCAGACGATGCCGTGGTAAGTCTCGTCGTTGTCCTTGGGGCCGAGTCCGACGCGGTATTCCTCCATGCGGCGGTCGTAGCAGGGGCCGACGACGGCGCGCAGGTCGGCCGGCGTCAGGCCGAGCATGGTCTGCAGGAAGGCGATCGATGCTTTCAGCGAATACGGGCGCGACAGGCGGTCGGCGTTGCGGCACGAGGCATGGTAGGCGTCGGGCAGCAGCGGCTGCCAGGCACAGCCGGTGAGCAGCGGTTCGAGATTCGGACTGCCCTGCTTGATCCATTCCTTGAGTGCGGCCTCCTTGTTGCCGTCCTTCTCGTTCCAGCGGAACAGCGCGGTGCCGCGCGGTACGGCAACGCTGCCGACAAGGTAGCGGACGTCCGAGAGGAAGCGGTTGGTTTCAGGCAGTCCGGCGCTGTCGACCGCAAGATGCTGGCCGGCCAGCGTCGCCTCGCCCAGCGCCCGGGTCAATTGCCAGGTGTCGCAGAAACTGCGCGGCAACTGGTCCGGGCTGAACAGGAAATCGGCGAGCCCGACACGCGCATCGGCGCCGAAGACATGGGCGCCAAGGTGCACGGTGAGCGCTTGCAGCGTACTCTTCGGCAGCGGGCAGGCGGGAATCGAGAAGCGCGACCAGGCCAGGACCGGCGCCGCGAACAACTGGATGTCGAATTCCTGGCCGAGCGCTTCGAGGCGGCTGGTCTCGGCGCACGATTCGACCATGTCGGCGAGCTCGTCGTGGGCGCGCGGGTTGGCCTCGAACAGGCGGTCGAGGGCGGTGTTGATCTCGTCCTCGGCGCCACTTTTCAGCAGGCTGTCGACCAGGTCGCCGAGTTGCCCTTCCCAGAACCTGTCCTCCAGCTTGCCGCCGGATTCGGAGAGGCCGGTGGCCAGGCGTTGCAGTTCTGCCGCGTCGCGCGAAAGGCGATCGCGCGAGCCGAAGCGGGTGCGTTTCATGGGTGTTCCCGAAAATACAAGAGAGAGAATTTTAACAGTCGGTAAAATCCGGCGTAGCGCATTACAGAATATTGAAGGAAGAATTCCCCATGCTGATCTTTCTCTCGCCCGCCAAATCGCTCGACTACAAGACGCCAGCGCAGGTTGCCACTTTTAGCCAGCCGGCATTCCTGAAGCAGTCGGAAGCGCTGATCCGCGAGTTGCGCAAGCTGTCGCCGGCCGATCTCGCCAACCTGATGGGCATTTCCGACCCGCTGGCGCTGCTCAATTTCAACCGCTTTGCCGACTGGAAACTGCCGTTCACCCCGGAAAACGCCAAGCAGGCGGCGCTTGCCTTTGACGGCGACGTTTACGACGGGCTGGCGGCGAAAACGCTGTCGCCCGCCGACCTCGATTTCGCCCAACAGCACGTGCGCATCCTGTCGGGCCTCTACGGCATTCTCAAGCCGCTCGACCTGATGCAGCCCTACCGGCTCGAAATGGGCACCCGCTTCGCCAACGCGGCGGGCAAGGACCTCTACGCCTTCTGGGGCGAGACGCCTGCTCGACGCGATCAATGGCGAACTGGCCGGAATGCCGCGGCCGGTTGCGGTCAACCTCGCTTCCGAGGAATATTTCAAGGCCGCTGTCGGCAGGAAGATCAGGGGCCAGGTGATCCAGCCGGTGTTCGAGGACTGGAAGTCCGGCCGCTACAAGATCATCACCTTCTTCGCCAAACGGGCGCGCGGCCTGATGACGCGCTACGCGGTGGTCAATCGGCTGGGCGAGCCAGAAGGGCTGCAGGGTTTCGACTACGATGGCTACGGCTTCGCGCCGGAAGCTTCCGACGACAGGACCTGGGTATTCCGCCGCCGTCAGGACTGATCCGCCCAGCGCGCCTTGCGCCAGCGCTCCATTTCCCCGTTGCCGCAGAAGGTCCAGGCAATCAGTCGGCTCTGCTTCTGACCCTGCGCCATCGGGATGATGCGCGTTTCAACCGGGTGCACCTTCTTCAGTGCCGCTTCGACGTGAGCGAGGTTTTCCGCCTTCGACACCAGGCTGGTGAACCACAGGCAGCGCTTCGGGATGCCGGCGCTCTGCGCGACCATCCGTTCGAGGAAGGCGCGTTCGCCGCCCTCGCACCAGAGTTCGGTGCCCTGGCCGCCGAAATTCAGGCGCGGCTGGCTGGCTGCCTGGTTGCGCGCTGCCTTTCCCCAGGTTGTTCCATTTGCGCCGGGCGACGGCCATGACATCGCCCGGCGAGTTGTGGAACGGCGGGTTGCAGATGCTGAGCTCGAAGCTTTCGCCCGAGCGCAGCATGCCGACGAAGATGTTGTCCTGCACCGGCTGGTGGCGCAACTCGATGGCCGCGGCAAGTTCCGGATTGGCGGCGAGGATGCGCTGCGCATTGGCCAGCGCCGGCGGGTCGATGTCGACACCGAGGAAACGCCAGCCGTACTCGCCGTGGCCGATCAGCGGATAGATGCAGTTGGCGCCGACGCCGATGTCGACGATGCGCACGCGCGGGCCCGTTGGAATCACCTTGCGGTTGCAGGTGGCGAGCAGGTCGGCGGCGTGGTGGATGTAGTCGGCGCGGCCGGGAACAGGCGGGCACAGGTAGCCGGCGGGAATGTCCCAGCCGTGGATGCCGTAGTGGTGGATCAGCAGCGCGCGATTGAAGGCCTTGACCGCCGCCGGGTTGGCGAAGTCGATGCCCGGCGTGCCGGCGGCGGTGGTGATGACGTAGCGCGCCAGGCCGGGCGAGGCGGCGGCGAGAGTAGGGAAGTCATAGCCGGCGAGATCCCGGTTGCGCGGGTGGAGGCCGGGCTTGGGCCGGGGAGGGGTGACGGTGCCTGCTTCGCTCATGGCGTTTCCGGAAATGGGGTTGGCGGAAGCAGCGCCGAGGCGGCGGCCGGCTTGAGAATCCGGAAGCCGAGGGTCGTCCGGCCGCGCAGTCTGAGCAACGCCTTGTCCTTGGTGACCAGCAGATGCGCCCCGCATCGGGCGGCGAGTTCGAGGAACTTCTGGTCGTCGCGGTCCTTGCAGCGCGGCAACGGCGGCGCCTCGCCGTCGGGAACCATTCGCACCAGCCGAGTGTAGCGGCTGTAGCGGTCGACCGCCATTTCCGGCGTCAATTTGAGCTGCGGGTAGGTCAGCACGCGTTGCAGTTCGTCCAGCGTCCCGGTCGTCGGCGAGGCATTCGACCTGCCCGCCCGCGAGCGCGGCCATGATCGGCACCGCGTCGGTGTTGGCCCAATGGAAGAGGTCGAGGACGACATTGGTGTCGAGGACGAGGCGCAGCATGGCGCGGATTATAATGCCCGCCTGTTCAGCGCCCGCCCCGGAATTCCGATGCCCCGCATTCTTCTCGCCCCGATGGAAGGGCTCGCCGACGATGTCCTGCGCGGCGTGCTGACGGCCATCGGCGGTTACGACTGGGGAATCTGCGAATTCATCCGCGTCTCGGGCAGCGTGCTGCCGGTCAAGACCTACGAGCGGATCTGCCCGGAACTGCTCAGCGGCAGCCGCACCGCCGCCGGGACGCCGATGCGCGTGCAGTTGCTCGGCTCCGACCCGCATTTCATGGCCGAGAACGCCCGCCGGCTGGTGACGCTGAATCCGGCCGGGATCGACCTCAATTTCGGCTGCCCGGCGCCGACCGTCAACCGCCATCGCGGCGGCGCGGCGTTGCTCGGCGAGCCGGAACTGCTTCACGCAATCGCCAGCGCCGTGCGCGCGGTGGTTCCGGTCAACATGCCGTTTACGGCAAAAATGCGCCTCGGCATCGACGACACCGGCCTCGCCGTCGAGTGCGCGCAGGCGCTGGCCGCCGGCGGCATCGACGAACTGATCGTGCACGGCCGGACCAAACTCGACGGCTACCGCCCGCCGGCGCGCTGGATGTGGATCGACAAGGTGCGGGCGGCGGTCGCCATTCCGATCATCGCCAACGGCGAGGTGTGGACCGTCGATGATTTCGTCCGCTGCCAGCAGGAAACCGGCTGCGCCGACATCATGCTCGGGCGCGGGGCGATTGCCGACCCGTTGCTGGCGCGGCGCGCGCGCGGCGAGGCGGTCGGCGGCTGGGCCGCAATCGTTCCCGGGGTGGCGATCTACTGGCAGGGCGTCCGGCGGAAGGTCGTGCCCGAGCATGCCGGCGGGCGGCTCAAGCAATGGCTGGCGCTGCTGCGCCTCAATTACCCGGAAGCCGGCGAGCTGTACCAGCGCCTGCGGCCGATCAAGGCGGCGCAAGACATCGACGCGGCGCTGGTCGCCGCCGGCATCCTCGGCGAACTGCCACTCGCCGCATGAGCGGGAACTCGCGATTCATCGCCAGCGCCCAGGAGGGGCCGCACCGTGATCTGGAATCCCTGGTCCGCCGCCACCTCACGCACCCGTTCCGCAAGCCCATCCTCGAATACAACCGCGCCGCCTTTACCGGCGCAATGGGGGCCCGTGACCGCTGGCAGACGGGTGCGCCGCTGATTCTCGATGCCGGCTGCGGCGTCGGCTGGAGCACCCAATGCATCGCCGAAGCGTGCCCGGCGAGTTTCGTTCTTGGCGTCGACCAGTCGGCTGACCGCCTCGGGCGCGGCAAGCCGCTGCCGATGCCGGGCAACGCGCTGCTCATCCGCGCCGATCTGGTCGATTTCTGGCGCCTCCTGGCCGAAAACGGCGTTCGCCTCGCCCGCCATTACGTCCTCTACCCCAATCCGTGGCCGAAGATCGGCCACCTGGCGCGGCGCTGGCACGGGCACGCGGTGTTTCCGGTGTGGCGCGAACTGGGCGGCGAACTCGAATGCCGCAGCAACTGGCGCATCTACATCGAGGAAATGGCGCGGGCGCTGACCCTGCTGGCCGGCCAGCCGGTGGCCGCCGAGCCGTATGCGACCGACGATCCGCTGACCCCTTTCGAGAGGAAATATCTGGCCTCCGGCCATGAACTCTGGCGCTGCCGCGTGAGCCTGCCATGAACGTCTGCCAGAGTTGCGGCGCCTGCTGCGCCAGCTTCCGCGTCGATTTTCATCCGGCTGAGCTGGCCGGGGGCGCTTTCGCCTGGGGGCAGGGTGTGCCGCCGCCGCTGACGGTTCCGGTGACGCCCGCCACCGTTCGCATGTGCGGCAGCGATGCGACCGAGCCGCGCTGCGTCGCGCTGGCCGGGGAAGCTTGGAAAAGCCGTCGCCTGCACGATTTACGACGCCCGCCCGTCGCCGTGCCGCGAATTCGACACCAGCGACGACGCCTGTGCCCGCGCCCGCCGCCGCCACGGACTGCCAGCGCTGACGACCGGGCTTATCCCCCTTTCGGTCGGGCAAGTCTGTGGATAAGCTCGGGACAACCGGCAGTTCTAGTCGAAAACAGAGGCTTCCACGGTCAACGCCCAAAATATGGGCAGATTTGCGTCGGGGTTGCCACCCGGTGTGGCAGTGACTCAAAGTAAAAAGCGAGAGCCTGCGGGGCGCCAGGCGTTGTACGTAAAATACGGCGTTTCCCAGAGCAACCCTTTACGAAAGGAAGTCGCCGTGCTTGAAGCCTATCGCGCCCACGTCGCCGAACGTGCTGCCCTCGGTATCCCGCCGCTGCCGTTGTCCAAGCAACAGACCAGCGAGCTGGTCGCCCTGCTGAAGAATCCGCCGGCCGGCGAAGAAGCCGCCCTGGTGGAACTGATCACCTATCGCGTTCCGGCCGGTGTCGATGATGCCGCCAAGGTCAAGGCCGAGTTCCTGGCCAAGGTCGCCAAGGGTGAAGAAGCCTGCGCCCTGATCTCCAGGGTCAAGGCGACCGAACTGCTGGGCACCATGCTCGGCGGCTACAACGTCAAGCCGCTGATCGACCTGCTGGCCAGCGCCGAGTGCGGCGCCGCCGCCGCCGAAGGCGCTGAAGAAGACCCTGCTGGTCTTCGACTTCTTCCACGACGTCGCCGAGCTGGCCAACGGCGGCAACGCCAACGCCAAGGCGGTCATGCAGTCCTGGGCCGATGCCGAGTGGTTCACCTCGCGCCCGGCCGTGCCGGCCTCGCAGCGGCTGACCGTCTTCAAGGTCACCGGCGAAACCAATACCGACGACCTGTCGCCGGCGCCCGATGCCTGGTCGCGTCCTGACATTCCGCTGCACGCGCTGGCCATGCTGAAGAACCCGCGTCCGGGTATCGATCCTGATGAAGCGGGTGCCCGCGGCCCGATCAAGCAGCTC
The DNA here is from genome assembly GCA_963810175.1 of uncultured beta proteobacterium. Lineage (GTDB taxonomy): Bacteria > Pseudomonadota > Gammaproteobacteria > Burkholderiales > Rhodocyclaceae > Azonexus. The sequence goes on from CAWEMU010000002.1 coordinate 26,296, forward strand.
GCAGCGCTGGCCAGACCAAGGGCAACCTGATCGCCTACGTCGGTGACGTCGTCGGTACCGGTTCTTCGCGCAAGTCCGCCACCAACTCCGTGCTGTGGTTCACCGGCGAAGACATCCCCTTCGTCCCGAACAAGCGTTTCGGCGGCGTCTGCCTCGGCTCCAAGATCGCCCCGATCTTCTTCAACACCATGGAAGATGCCGGCGCGCTGCCGATCGAAATCGACGCCGGCCAGATGGACATGGGCGACGAGATCGAACTGAAGGTCGACGAAGCCTCCGGCAAGGTCACCGCCATCAAGAACGGTAGCGTGATCGCCGAATCCCAGCTCAAGACCCACGTCATCCTCGACGAAGTCCGCGCTGGCGGCCGCATCCCCCTGATCATCGGCCGCGGCCTGACCACCAAGGCGCGCGAATTCCTCGGCCTGCCGCAATCCACGCTGTTCCGCCTGCCGCAGAACCCGGCCGACGACGGCAAGGGCTACTCGCTGGCGCAGAAGATGGTCGGCCGGGCCTGCGGCGTCGACCGGCATCCGTGCCCGGGCACCTACTGCGAGCCGAAGATGACCACCGTCGGTTCGCAGGACACCACCGGCCCGATGACCCGCGACGAACTGAAGGATCTGGCCTGCCTCGGCTTCTCCGCCGACCTGGTGATGCAGTCCTTCTGCCACACCGCCGCCTATCCGAAGCTGGTCGACGTCAAGACCCACCGCGAACTGCCGTCCTTCATCTCCACCCGCGGCGGCGTCTGCGCTGCGTCCGGGCGACGGCGTCATCCACTCCTGGCTGAACCGCCTGCTGCTGCCGGATACCGTCGGCACCGGCGGCGACTCGCACACCCGCTTCCCGATCGGCATCTCCTTCCCGGCCGGTTCCGGCCTGGTCGCCTTTGCCGCCGCCACCGGCGTCATGCCGCTCGACATGCCGGAATCCGTGCTGGTGCGCTTCAAGGGCAAGATGCAGGACCGGCATCACCCTGCGCGACCTGGTCAACGCCATTCCGCTACTACGCCATCAAGGCCGGCCTGCTGACCGTCGAGAAGAAGGGCAAGAAGAACGTCTTCTCCGGCCGCATCCTGGAAATCGAAGGTCTGCCCGACCTCAAGGTCGAACAGGCTTTCGAGCTCTCCGACGCCGCTGCCGAGCGTTCCGCTGCCGCCTGTTCGGTGCGCCTGAACAAGGAACCGATCGTCGAGTACATGCGCTCGAACATCACGCTGATGAAGTGGATGATCGCCGAAGGCTATCAGGATGCCCGCACCCTGGAGCGCCGCATCAACGCCATGGAAGACTGGATCGCCAACGGCACGCTGCTGCAGCCGGATGCCGACGCCGAATACGCCGCCGTGATCGAAATCGACCTGGCCGACGTCAAGGAGCCGATCCTCGCCTGCCCGAACGATCCGGACGACGTCAAGCTGCTGTCCGAAGTCGCCGGCGACAAGATCGACGAAGTCTTCATCGGCTCGTGCATGACCAACATCGGCCACTTCCGCGCCGCCGGCAAGGTCCTCGAAGGCAAGTCCGACATCCCGACCCGCCTGTGGATCGCGCCGCCGACCAAGATGGACGCGCTGATCCTGACCGAGGAAGGCTACTACGGCGTCCTCGGCAAGTCCGGCGCGCGCATGGAAATGCCGGGCTGCTCGCTGTGCATGGGCAACCAGGCGCAGATCCGCAAGGGCTCGCACGGCGATCTCCACCTCGACCCGCAACTTCCCGAACCGCCTCGGCATCGACACCCGCGTCTATCTCGGCTCCGCCGAACTGGCCGCCATGTGCGCGCTGGTCGGCCGCATCGTGACGGTGCCGGAGTACATGGAGCAGATCAAGCTGGTCAACGCCAAGGCGGCCGACGTCTATCGCTACATGAACTTCGACCAGATTCCGGAGTTCGTGGAACAGGCGGCGACGGTCGAGATGTAATTCGCGAAAATCGACGCTTTTCAGCGTTGACCGCGCCCGTAGGAAGTGCCCCTGGGGTGCAACAGGCCCCGCCGGGAAACCGGCGGGGGTTTTTTTGTTGCCATCAAATCTGGTTAGAATGAAGCGCCATTCATTGTTGTGCAACTGGTTGCCTGCCCGAAAGGAAAATACCGTGCCCGGGAAATCGTTCTGCCGCGACCTAGGTTGCGTTCTTCTCGTCAATCTGCTGGCGGGGAGCGTGTCTGCCCAGGAGCAGGGCGGCTTGCCGCAGGCGCCGGATTACCGGGGCGAGATCCGCCGTGGCGCCGATGGCAAGCTGATGGTGATTCCGGCGCCGGAACCGCCGGCCCAGAAGCCTTCAGCCGATTGGGTGGCCAAGGCAACGATGGTGGTCGGGCCCGGCGAGAAGGTCGGGACGCTGACCGAGGCGGCACGGCTGGCCAAGGATGGCGAGGTGATCGAGATTCGTCCCGGCAGCTACCGCGGGCAACCGGCGCTGTGGACGCAAGACAATCTGCTCATTCGCGGTGCCGGCCAACGGCCGGTGATGATCGGCGATGGCAAGAGCGGCGAGGACAAGGCGATCTGGGTGGTCAGAGGCGGGAACGTGCGGATCGAGAACATCGAGTTTCGCGGCGCCCGGGCGGCCGATGGCAAGGGGGCCGGGATCCGCTTCGAGAAGGGGCGTTTGTCCGTCCATGCCTGTCGTTTTGCCGATAACGAGCTGGGGATAGTCACCGGCAGTCTCGCCGGCATGGCGCTGGAGATCGCCGACAGCGAGTTCGTCGATGCGCCGAGAGATGGACGCGCCGCGCACCATCTCCTCGATGTTGGCGCGATAGGCAATCTTGTCGTGCGTGGCAGCCGTTTTCAGAATGGCTTCCTTGGTGATCTCGTCAGATCGCGGGCGCGCGAGAACTTCGTGCTCTACAGCATGCTGGCGGACGGCGCGGGCGGCAAGGCCTCCTACGAACTGGACTTTCCCAATGGTGGCATCGCCTATGTCATCGGCAACGTCATCGGCCAGAGCGAGGGAACCGACAATCCGGGCGTCGTCGGCTACGGTGGCGAGGGTCCGCGCTGGCCGGAGAATGCGCTTTATCTCTCCCATAACACCTTGCTCAACGACAGGCACGCGGGCAGTTTCCTGAACGTATCGATCGCAAAGTTCCCGGCTGGCATGGAAGTCTGGGCGATCAACAACCTGACGGTCGGCAACGGTGATTTCAACCGCCCGGCGCAGGGCAGGTTCGAGGGAAACCGGTCGGTGGGGCGCGGGGAATTGATCGAGTATGGTGGGCGCCAGTCCGCCTGACCAGCATGTCGCCGCTTCGCGGGTCGGTCAGGCCGCCCGGGCAACGCCGGGACGGTTAACCTTCTGCCGAATGCTGAATTCACCTTTCCGGCCGGGACGCGCAAGATCCGCATGAGCAGTTCCTTGTCTCCCGGAGCCTTCCAGTAATTTCAGTCCGGTTTCTCCGGTCTCGTTCCAAACCCGACGGTCGCCCGGAGCGAAAACCGACTCCGCAATAGAAAACGGCCCCCGCAGGGGCCGTTTGTCGAGGCGAGAAACCCGGGAATCAGCCCGTCTTGCGGCGACGCAGGGCGGCGAAGCCCAGGAGGCTGGCGCCGAGCAGGGCGAGGGTGCCGGGTTCGGGAACCGTGCTGCTCTTGACGCTGAGATTCATGCTGCCTTTCGTCTTGGCGTTCTCGTCAGTGATCAGCGCGAAACAGCCGGCGCCGAACTGGAACTGGCCGCAATCGGCTGGCGCTCAACGCTATAAAGTTCTTGTCGAAGCCCAAACTGGCCACATAATTCTCGCCAGCATAGGAGAACGACTTCGAGGTATCGCCGGCAAACACGAAAATATCGTCGCAATTATTGTTCCCGTTGCCATTGGACCAAGCGCACCGACCGTTGTTCGGGGTTTCGATGAACTTGAAGTTGAACAGATAGGACAAGGAGACGTCAGCCGGCGGCAGATACGGAAACGCTTCGAGTCCCAGATTGACCTGCATCGTGCCCGAACTCAGCGTGGCGGAGTCGGACCAAATTACATTGTTGGTGTGCGTGATGTCGTTGGCATCGACCGCTGCCCCGCCCGTCGCTACCCATCCACGCTCGGGAGAATCCGTGATCGCCAGAGAACTGCCTCCCGCCCCGCCCCAACCGATCTGGCTCGAGTTGTACGATTTTGCGCCATTGCCAGACGTGAAGCCGGCACTGCTCCATTGCGTCGAGATTCCATAGTACCAAGTGCTCACTGGCGCCGCAGAGGCGGATACTGATGCGGCGACAAGTGCCAAGGCGATAACTGACTTTTTCATGACTTTTCCCCAAGTGAATTGTTCCGGCAATGACAAAGCAGAGATCGTGCCATTAATATAAGCCATTGATTTATAGTGTTATCGTAAAACGGCGTTGAGGGCGGTGTAAAGTTTTCCGACATTTTTTTCCGAACCGGTGCGGGATGAAAGGGTATGTGATTCGACGACGCCCTCTTGGGGTCTCCGCCTGTTTTCCCGATGCATGCAGTAGCCCCGGCATTCGCGTAGAATTTGACGTTGGCTTCGCGGTATCTTGCCGCGGACCCATTTCTGGAAGGTGACGATGAAGCGTGTGGATGATTTCCGCTTGCGGCTGGGCAAGCATGAGCTTGTACCCATCATGATCGGCGGCATGGGGGTCGATATCTCGACCGCCGATCTGGCGCTGGAGGCGGCGCGTCTCGGCGGCATCGGCCACATCTCCGATGCGATGATCAACACCGTCGCCGACCGTCGCTACGATACCAAGCAGGTCAAGGAAAAGCTGGCCTTCTACAAATACAACGTCCATAACGAGGACAAGTCGTCGGTCAAGTTCGACCTCGGCCGGCTCGTCGAGGCGACCCGCCTGCACGTCGAGGCGACGATGCGCCGCAAGCAGGGCAGCGGCCTGGTCTTCATCAACTGCATGGAGAAACTGACCATGAACGCTCCCAAGGAGACGCTCAAGGTCCGCATGTCCGCCGCGCTCGATGCCGGCATCGACGGCATCACCCTGGCCGCCGGGCTGCACCTCGGTTCGTTCGCCTTGATCGAGGATCATCCGCGCTTTCGCGATGCCAGGCTCGGCATCATCGTTTCATCGGTGCGCGCGCTGTCGCTGTTCCTGAAGAAGAGCGCCCGCACCGGCCGCCTGCCCGATTACGTCGTCGTCGAAGGCCCGCTCGCCGGCGGCCACCTTGGTTTCGGCATGGACTGGGCGCAATTCGATCTGGCTACCATCGTCGCCGAGGTGATCGCCTTCCTTAAGGCGGAGCAACTCGACATTCCGGTCATTCCCGCCGGTGGCATCTTCACCGGCAGCGACGCCACGGCCTTTCTCGAGCAAGGTGCGGCGGCGGTCCAGGTGGCGACGCGGTTCACGGTCACCGAGGAATGCGGCCTGCCGGCAAAGGTCAAGCAGGAGTATTTCAAGGCCAACGCGGAGGACATCGTCGTCAATGAAATCTCCCCGACCGGCTATCCGATGCGGATGATCCTGGGCAGTCCCGGTATCGGCGACGGTATCCGCCCGAACTGCGAGGCCTACGGCTACCTGCTCGACGCCAACGGCAAGTGCGCCTACGTGACGGCCTACAACCGCGAGGTCGCGGCTCACCCCGGCGCGCGCAAGGTTTCGGTGATGGACAAGACCTGCCTGTGTACCCACATGCGCAATTTCGATATCTGGACCTGCGGGCAGACCGCGTATCGCCTGAAGGACACGACGCAGCGGTTGGGCGACGGGAGCTATCAACTGTTGTCGGCCGAGCATGTCTTTCGCGATTACCAGTTCAGCACCGACAACAAGGTCGTCTTGCCGGAACCCGTGGCGGTCTGAGAACCGCCCCGATCCATTTTTGCTCAGTTGGACGGAGGGTTTCGCCATGGCGGGAATCAGAAGCTGGATCTTGCTTGTTCTGGCGTCATTGCTGCTGGGTCTTCCGGCTCAGGCGCAGCAGGTGCTGGGGGCCAACGACCAGCCTATTCACGATGCCGCGCGCATCGGCAGCGGCAAGGATGTGACCGCCATCCTGACGACGCAGCCGGGCGCACGCGATGTTCGTACCGCGCAGGGCTCGACACCGCTGCATCTGGCCGCGACCAATCCCGATATTTCGGCGCTCACGGCGCTGCTGGCGGCAGGTGCCGACCCCAATGCCAGGGATGGCGATGGCGCCACGCCGCTGCACATGGCCGCCTACACCCAGAATGCCAGGCACGCCCAGTTGCTGCTCGAGGCCGGAGCCAATCCCTATGCCAAGACCAACGCCGGCCGTGATACGACCTCGATGGCGCGCAAGGTGATGGCCAACGAAGCGGCCGGGGTCATTTCGCTGTGGATACTCAAGGGCTGTCAGGCCGGCAAGCCCTGCTGAGTTCGCGCCGCGGGCTGGCGATGAACAGTGAACGGTTCGGCGTTGTCGTCGCATGCGGTTCGCATATCGGCTGCCGTCACTTGCATCAAGCCGCGATTCCGGCGAGTATTTCCTCAACACCAATTCATCGAGGAGACGTACATGCCAAGGAGGCAGATCAGCAACATCATTGCGGGGCACGGACTGGTTTCCGCGATGCGCGACATGACGGTACGGGCGGCCTGCCTCCTGATGGCGGAAAACAATGTCGGCGCCCTCGTGGTGGTCGAGAGTGGCCGGATTGCCGGGATCTTCACCGAGCGCGACGCGCTCAACAAGGTGCTTGCCGGTGGGCTGGATCCGGATGCCACGACACTCGAAGCCGTGATGGTCGCCAATCCGCAGACCATTCAGGCTGACCGTCCGCTGGCGCACGCGCTGCACATGATGGCCGACGGCGGTTTCCGCCACGTGCCGGTCGTCGATGCGCAAGGTGCGCCGCTGGGCATGGTTTCCGCCCGCGATGCGCTGGGCGAGGATATCGTCGATCTGGAGCGCGACCTGCGGCGTCGCGACGAGGTCGAAGGCTCGATCGGCTACTGAGCGGTACCCCAGCCAAAGCGCGCCAGGATCGCGGCGAATTCGCCGGATACTGGCGCTTCGATTTCCAGCCGCTGGCCGGTCAGCGGGTGGTCGAAGCTCATTCGCGTGCAGGCGAGCAGCAGCCGGCGGCAGGCGAGATGCTCGGCGAAATAACGGTTGTGGCGGCCCTTCCCGTAGGTTGAATCGCCGATGATCGGGTGCGCGATATGCTTCAGGTGACGGCGCAATTGGTGGCGCCGGCCGGTAAGCGGGTCGAGTTCGAGCAGGCGCATAGCGGCTGGACGGGTAGCGGTCGACGGCTGCCGGCAGTTCGATTTCGGCCAGCTTCCGGTAGTTCGTCACGGCTGCTTGCGCCTCCGTGCTGCTCTGCACTCCGGCGAATATATAGGGATCGTGCTGACGACTCAGCGGATGATCGATGGTCCCGGCGTCCGGCGGATGACCGCGGACGACCGCCCAGTAGCGTTTTTCAACCGTGCCGGCCGCGAATTGCCGGCCAAGGGCGCCGGCCAATTCCTTGTTCAGGGCGAAGAGCAGGACGCCGGATGTCCCGCGATCCAGCCGGTGGGCCGCCCAGACGCGCTGCCCGATCTGGTCGCGCAGGATCTGGATGGCGAAACGCGTTTCGTGGCGGTCGATTTCGGAACGGTGGACCAGCAACCCGGGCGGCTTGTCGATGACGACGATGTGCTCGTCGCGAAACAGAACCGTCAGTTGGTCAGGCAAAGAAGCGCTGCTTCGCTTCGCCCGGAATGCCCATGCCGGTGACGTGGGCGCGCTCGAGCAGTTCCCAGTAGTAACGGTACGAGGCGCGGTCGTGCAGCTTGCCGTCGTGCTGGATCGGCCCCCAGTCCGTGTCCTGGGCAGCCAGCAGAATCTCGGCGGCGGTCTGGACTTCGGAGAAATCCGGGCGCATGGCTTCGACAATGGGAACGATCTGGTTCGGGTGGATGCTCCACATGCGCAGGTAGCCGAACTCGCTGCGGGCGCGGCGGGCGTCGTTGCGGATCAACTCGACGTCCTTCAGCTCCGTCGTGACGTTATGCGTGGGGACGCGGCCACAGGCGAGCGCGGCAGCGCTGATTTCGCACTTGGCGCGGACCACCAGCGGGTGCTCGAACTGGCCCGGGCTCTTCATCGCGCTGCCGGGAATGGCACCGTGGTGACCGGAAACGAAATCCATCAGGCCGAAATCGAGGCTTTCGACACCCGACAGCGCCGCGATCTTCCAGACATCGCGCAAAGCACCGTGAGTCTCGATCAGCACATGCACCCGAATCCTGCGGTCGACGCCGAAACGTTGCTCGATTTCACGCAGGGCCTCGATCTGCACCTGGACGTCGCCGGCGCCGCACGGCTTGGGCAGGGTGATGAACGAAAGACGGCTGCCGGCAATGCGGACGAGGATTTCCAGTTCCTGCCGCCAGTGTGCATGGGTGACGTCGTGGACGCGGGCGCCAACGCGGTTGAACAGGTTGTCGGCGCTCATGATGATCCCGGCAGCCATCTCGGCGTGCTCGCGTTCGGCGCCGGCATGGGCGCCATCCTCAAAGTCGCAGGTGATGTCGAAGATCGGGCCGAGTTCCTTCTGCAACCCGAGCGCCTTGCGCATGAGCTTTTCCGACCCCGCATAGTGGTCAACCGGCGGCAGGACGGGGAATGCCTTTTCGCCGGCAAAAAGGACTGCTTTGGGATGGCGCATGTCTTCGCTCGTCAGAAAAGAAAACGCAAGCTTCAGTGAAGGCTCATGTCGGCACGGCCGACGTGCAGCCGCGAAGCTGCGGCCGAAACCAAAAAGGGCCGCGGCATTTTACCGCGGCCCTTCGATCATGCTACGCGAAAATGCCGGATTACAGCATGTCCTTGACAGCGGCGCGCTCGTCTTCCAGTTCCTTGAGCGTGATCGCGATCTTGCCCCTGGAGTATTCGTCGATTTCCAGGCCCTTGATCAGCGTGAAGCCGCCGTTCTTGCACTCGCAGGGGAAGCCGAAGACGATGCCCTCCGGGATGCCGTAGCCATTGTCGGCCGGGGCGGGGATGCCCATCGTCACCCATTCGCTGGAGCCGAGGTGCCAGTCGTGGATGTGGTCGATCGCGGCGTTGGCTGCGGAAGCGGCGGAGGACAGGCCGCGGGCGTCGATGATGGCGGCGCCGCGCTTGCCGACGGTCGGCAGGAAGACGTCGTTGTTCCAGGCGGCATCGTTGATCAGCGACTTGACGCTGTCGCCGTTGGAGGTCACGAAACGGTAGTCGGCATACATCGACGGGGAGTGGTTGCCCCAGACGACGAGCTTCTTCAGCGAGGCGACCGGACGGCCGGCCTTCTGGGCGAGCTGGGTCAGGGCGCGGTTGTGGTCGAGACGCAGCATGCCGTGGTAGTTGTTCGGGTTGGTGCGGCCGACCTTCTTCGCGGCGGCGCCGGCGATCAGGGCGTTGGTGTTGCAGGGGTTGCCGACGACCAGGACCTTGACGTCTTCCCTGGCATTTTCGGCGATGGCCTTGCCCTGGACGGTGAAGATGGCGCCATTGGCGGTCAGCAGGTCGGCACGCTCCATGCCCGGGCCGCGCGGACGGGCGCCGACCAGCAGGCAGACGTCGGCGTCCTTGAAGGCGACGTTCGGGTCGTCGGTGGCAAACATGCCGGCGAGCAGCGGAAAGGCGCAGTCGTCGAGCTCCATCATGACGCCCTGGGCGGCCTTCTGGGCCTGCGGCAGGTCGAGCAACTGGAGGATGACCGGCTGGTCCTTGCCGAGCATCTCGCCTGAGGCAATGCGGAACAGCAGGCTATAACCGATCTGGCCGGCGGCGCCGGTAACAGCAACGCGCATGGGGGCTTTGGACATGTATCGCTCCTGATTGAAACTGCGTGGTTGAAATTGTTCGGATCTGCCCGACCGCCTGCGTCGAATTGTTTCTTTCATGAGCAGGCGCGGCAGGATAAGGATGTTAGAAGCTAAGCACGGGACTGTCAAATTAACATATGTCTTATATAAGACAACTATTCGTGGACGGTGCGCGTGAAATGTGCTGAAATTTCCTGCCATGAATCGCGACTCATCCCGCTCTTCGTTCCGCATCGCCGCGCCGACTTTCAGTCCGCTTTACAGGCAGATCAAGGAGTTCATGATCCGTAGCCTGGAGGCCGGCGAATGGAGCCCGGGCGATGCCATTCCGAGCGAAGGCGAACTGGCGGCACGCTTCAACGTGAGCCAGGGAACGGTGCGCAAGGCGATCGACGAAATGGCGTCGGAGAATCTGCTGATCCGTCGTCAGGGGAAGGGAACCTTTGTCGCCAGCCACGACGATCCGCGTTCCTTTTACCGTTTTCTGCGGCTCGTTCCGGACGACGGCATTCCTGCGCATGCAGTCAGCGTGCCGTTGTCATGCTCGACCAGGGAGGCCGGTTCCGAGGCCGCGACGGCGCTGGGGGTAGAGGTCGGCGAGCCGGTCATCTATGTGGAGCGCCTGTTGCGCTTCAACGGCGAAACGGTGGTCTTCGATCAGATCCATCTGGTCACCGATCTGTTCGCCGGCCTGACGCTCGAGAGTCTCAGCGGAGGCGATCGCTCGCTCTACAGTCTGTTCGAAAACGATTACGGCGTGCGCATGATCCATGCCGAGGAACACCTCCGGGCGGTGGCTGCCGATCCCTGTAGCGCCGGACTCCTCGGCGTGCAATCCGGGGCGCCGTTGCTGCTGGTCGAACGGACCGCCTATACCTACGGCAACAAGCCGGTCGAATGGCGGCGCGGTCTCTATTGCACCAACAGGCACTACTATCGCAATGATCTTGGCTGACCCGGATTGCCGCCGGTTGCGATGGCGCAAGATGCTCTGATTGCCACGATCGGCCGCATTTTGAATGTATAATTACAACTCTTTTCGAACCACGTAATAGCGGAAAAACCGCAACTTTTCGCGAGGGATGACGTTCATGGCAGAAATGACCATCAAGAAACGCCCAAAGAACTTGGACTTGGCCACGATCCGGCTGCCGTTGCCGGGCAAGGTATCGATCCTGCATCGCGTGAGCGGTGCCGGAATGTTCATCTGTTTCCCGGTGCTGCTCTGGCTTTTTTCCGCCAGTCTGAGTTCGCCCGAGAGCTTCGCCACCTTCAAGTCCGTCGCCGGCATGCTGCCTGTGAAAGTGGTTCTGGCCGGCCTGCTGTGGGCGTTCGTTCATCACTTCTGTGCCGGCATCCGCTTCCTGCTTCTCGACCTCCATATCGGCATCGAAAAGGAGGAGGCCCGCAAGTCGGCTGTCGCGGTTCTTGCCGTCAGCATTCCGCTGACGCTGATCCTGTGGGGGGTTCTGCTGTGATCAACCGTACTGTTGTCGGTGCCCATTATGGCCTCAAGGACTGGATTGCCCAGCGCGCGACGGCAGTTATCATGGCGGTCTACTCGGTCCTGATCGCGATGGTTCTGCTGGTGATCCGTCCCGGCACCTTCGAGGCGTGGCAGGGCGTTTTTGCCAATGGCGTGATCAAGTTCCTGACGTTCCTCTTCTTTGTCAGCCTCTTCTACCACGCCTGGATCGGCGTGCGTGACATCTGGATGGACTATGTCAAGCCGACCGGCTTGCGTCTGACACTGCATGTGCTGACCGCGACCGCGCTGGTGGGCTACACCGCATGGGCTGCTGCGATTCTCTGGAGGCTGTAAGCGTGAGTATTCCTGTTCTCAAATTCGATGCGGTGATCGTCGGCGCCGGCGGAGCCGGCCTGCGTTCCGCGATTCAATTGTCCGAAGCCGGAATGAAGACGGCCGTGCTGTCCAAGGTTTTCCCGACCCGCTCGCATACCGTCGCGGCGCAGGGCGGAGTTGCGGCTTCGCTTGGCAACTCGGAGGAAGATCACTGGCACTGGCACATGTACGACACCGTCAAGGGTTCCGACTGGCTCGGTGACCAGGACGCAATCGAGTTCATGTGCAAGAAGGCCAACGAAGTGGTGGTCGAGCTCGAACACTATGGCATGCCGTTCGACCGCACCGACAACGGCAAGATCTACCAGCGCCCGTTCGGCGGCCACATGTCCAACTTCGGCGAAAAGCCGGTGCGCCGTTCCTGCGCCGCCGCGGACCGTACGGGCCACGCCATGCTGCACGCGATGTACCAGCGCAACGTCAAGGCCAACACGCAGTTCTTCGTCGAGTGGATGGCGCTCGACCTGATCCGCGACAGCGAAGGCCATGTCCTCGGCGTCACCGCGATGGAAATGGAAACCGGGCCAGATCGTGATCTTCCATGCACGCGCCACGATTTTCGCCACCGGCGGTGCCGGCCGCATCTATTACTCTTCGACCAACGCCTTCATCAATACCGGTGACGGCCTCGGAATGGCGGCACGCGCCGGCATTCCGCTCGAAGACATGGAATTCTGGCAGTTCCACCCGACCGGCGTTGCCGGTGCCGGCGTGCTGATTACCGAAGGCGTGCGCGGCGAAGGCGGCATCCTGCGCAACAGCAGCAAGGAGCGCTTCATGGAGCGCTATGCGCCGAACGCCAAGGATCTGGCGTCGCGCGACGTCGTGTCGCGCGCCATGGCGACCGAAATCAAGGAAGGTCGCGGCTGCGGCGTGAACAAGGATTACGTGCTGCTCGACGTGACCCACCTCGACCCGGCGACCATCATGAAGCGTCTGCCGGGTATTCGCGAGATCGGCATCCAGTTCGCCGGCGTCAACTGCATCAAGGAGCCGCTGCCGGTCGTGCCCACCTGTCACTACCAGATGGGTGGCATCCCCACCCATTACTCCGGTCGCGTGGTCATGCCTCAGGGCAGCAATCCCGCAGCCATCGTCCCCGGTTTCTACGCTGGCGGCGAATGTGCCTGCGCCTCCGTGCACGGCGCCAACCGTCTTGGCACCAACTCGCTGCTTGACCTGCTGGTCTTCGGCAAATCGGCCGGCGACTCTGCCGTCGAGGACCTCAAGGGCGGTCGTGTTCACCGCGATCTGCCGAAAGACGTCGCCGACCGGACATTGGCGCGGGTCAGTGCCCTGGATGGCCGCAAGGGCGGCGCCAGCGTCAATGAGACGCGTCTTGCCATGCAGCGGACCATGCAGGACCATGCTGGCGTCTTCCGTTTCGGCGACATGCTCAAGCAAGGCGTCGCGAAAATTCTTGAAGTCGAAAAGGCTGCCCGCAACCTGGAGATCAAGGACAAGTCGCAGGTCTGGAACACGGCTCGGGTCGAGGCGCTCGAGATGGAGAACCTGATCGAGGTGGCCAAGGCGACGATGATCTCTGCCGAAGCGCGCAAGGAGTCACGTGGCGCGCACGTCCGTGACGACGCGCCGGATACGGCTGAGTTCCCGAACGGCCGTAACGATGCCCAATGGCTCAAGCACACGCTGTTCTTCCCGCAGGAAGGCAACCGGATCAGCTACAAGCCGGTCAATATGCAACCCCTGTCCGTCGAAGCCATTGCGCTCAAGACGCGCTCGTACTAATTGGAGTTCAGAATGAGCAAACGCACGGTTCAATTCAGCATCTATCGCTACGATCCGGACAAGGACGACGCGCCTTACATGCAGGACATCTCGGTTAACCTGGAGCCGACCGACCGCAAGTTGCTGGATGCGCTGACCAAACTCAAGGCCAAGGACGACGCCATTTCCTATCGCCGCTCGTGCCGCGAAGGGATTTGCGGCTCCGACGCGATGAACATCAACGGCAAGAACGGGCTGGCCTGCCTGACCGATATCGACGAGCTCAAGCAGCCCGTCGTGCTGCGTCCGTTGCCTGGCCTGCCGGTCATTCGCGATCTGATCGTCAACATGACCCAGTTCTTCAAGCAGTACCACTCGATCAAGCCTTACCTGATCAACAACGATCCGCCGCCCGAGCGTGAGCGTCTGCAGTCGCCGGAGGATCGCGAGGAACTCAACGGCCTGTACGAGTGCATCCTGTGCGCCTGCTGCTCGACGTCCTGTCCCTCGTTCTGGTGGAACCCCGACAAGTTCGTCGGGCCGGCCGGCCTGCTGGCCGCCTACCGCTTCCTCGCCGACACGCGTGACCAGGCGACCAGCGAGCGTCTCGACAACCTTGAGGATCCCTACCGCCTGTTCCGTTGCCATACCATCATGAATTGCGTCGATGTCTGCCCGAAGGGTCTGAACCCGACCAAGGCCATCGGCAAGATCAAGGACATGATGGTCCGCCGCGCAGTGTGATGCAAAGAGAGGACTACGAACGTCTGCGCTGGCGCTGCATTCGCCGTGGGCTGCTCGAGGTCGATATCGCGCTGACGCGCTTTCTCGATGGCCAATTCAGGGAACTGAGCGAAGAACAGCAAGAGGCGTTCGTCGAACTTGCAGACATGGAGGATCATGACCTCTGGCACCTGATCAGCGGGCAGTCGGAATGCGCTGATCCCCGGCTGGTGCCGATTGTGGCCATGTTGCGTAAGAGTTAAGTAAGGTTGGCATTCTAACGTCCGAATGTTCACCGTTTTTTGCAGTGAAGTGATAACCAACACCTGTTGAGGGATGACACCATGACGACCGAACGCAAGGCAACTCTGACGATTGACGGACAAGCGCCCGTCGAATTTCCGATCATGACCCCGACGCATGGCAACGATTGCGTCAACATCCGGACGCTGGGCGCCAAGACCGGGCTGTTCACCTACGACTCCGGGTTCCTGTCCACCGCCAGCTGCAAGTCGCGGATCACCTTCATCGACGGCGACGTCGGCCAACTGCTGTATCGCGGCTACCCGATCGAACAACTCGCCGAACAGTGCAACTTCCTGGAGGTCGCCTACCTGCTTTGGCATGGCGAACTGCCGAGCGCTGCCGAGAAGACGAAGTTCGAACTGAACATCAAGGAACACACCATGGTGCACGAGCAACTGGTGAAGTTCTACCAGGGCTTTCGCCGTGATGCCCACCCGATGGCGGTGCTGGTCGGTGTCGTCGGCGCGCTGTCCGCCTTTTACCACGAAGCCGAGAATTTCGCGGACCTCGAGCACCAGAACATCAGCTTCAACCGCATCGTTGCCAAACTGCCGACCATCGTCGCCATGGCCTACAAGTATCACCGCGGCGAACCGTTCATTTACCCGCGCAACGATCTCGACTACACGGCGAATTTCATGCACATGATGTTCGCCACGCCGTGCGAGAAGTACGTTCCGAACCCTGTCCTCGTGCATGCGCTCGACACGATCTTCACGCTGCACGCCGACCACGAGCAGAATGCCTCGACCTCGACGGTCCGCCTTTCCGGGTCTTCGGGCGCCAATCCTTACGCCTGCATCTCGGCAGGCATCGCCTGTCTCTGGGGCCCGGCGCACGGCGGTGCCAACGAAGCCTGCCTGCAGATGCTCGAGGAGATTCACGACGTCTCGCGCGTCGGCAAGTACATCTTGCGTGCCAAGGACAAGAACGACGATTTCAAGCTGATGGGCTTCGGCCACCGCGTCTACAAGAACTTCGATCCGCGCGCCAAGCTGATGCGCAAGGTGTGCAGCGACGTCCTGAACGAGCTGGGTCTGCAGAACGACCGCCTCTTCAAGCTGGCGATGGAACTCGAGAAGATTGCCCTCGAGGACGACTATTTCATCGAGAAGAAGCTCTATCCGAACGTCGATTTCTATTCCGGAATCGTCCAGAAGGCGCTGGGCATACCGACCTCGATGTTTACCTGCATCTTTGCCCTTGCGCGTACTGTCGGGTGGATGACGCAATGGGAGGAAATGATCAACGATCCGGAGTACAAGATCGGCCGCCCACGCCAGCTCTACATCGGCGCTGCCAAGCGCGACGTCGTGCCGCTGGTCCAGCGCGGCTGATTGAAAGAGGAAGGGCGGCCGCACGGCCGCCCTTTTTTTAACCGTTGCGCTTTGTGGGCAGGCTGGCGCCGCCACAGAGAAACGAAACATCCTTAGGGGGATGGCCCATGACTACGATGAACCAGCTATTCGACAGCTCGATGTTCTTTGGTGGCAACGCGCCTTTTGTCGAAGAGCTTTACGAGAATTATCTCGACGATCCGACGTCCGTTCCGGACGAATGGCGTGACTATTTCGACCGTCTGGCCCAGATGCCGGGCTATGTCGCCCGCGACGTGGCGCATGCGCCGGTCATCGCGGCCTTTGCCGAACTGGGCAAGGACGGAGGCTTCCGCCCGGTGGCCACGCCACCCGCTTCGGACAACAGGAAGCAGTCGGCTGTTGGCCAACTGGTCACTGCTTACCGTTCGATGGGGACGCGCTGGGCCGATCTCGACCCGCTGAAGCGTCTGCCGCGTCCGAAGATCGACGAACTTGACCTCGCGTTTTACGGCTTCGACGATGTCGATGTGAACCGCAATTTCAGTACGGGCACGCTGAAGGGCCTGCCGGAAACAGCCAAGCTCGGCGACATACTCGAGACCCTGAAGCAGACCTACTGCGGCACGATTGGTGTCGAGTACATGTACCTGGCCGATTATCACGAGAAGGGCTGGTTGCAGGAGCGCCTTGAAACCATCCGCTCGCGCCCCGCCTACAGCTCCGATCAGAAAAAGCGCCTTCTGGAGCGGTTGACCGCGGCAGAGACGCTGGAACGCTACCTGCATACCAAGTACGTCGGTCAGAAGCGCTTCTCGCTCGAAGGCGGCGAATCGCTGATCGTCTCGATGGACGAGGCGATCCGCTCGGGCGGCAAGAGGGGTATCGATGAGGTAGTGATCGGCATGGCGCACCGCGGCCGCCTCAATGTCCTGGTCAATACACTCGGCAAGGCGCCCTCGATGCTCTTTGCCGAATTCGAAGGCAAGAAGAAGACCGATCTGTCCGCCGGCGACGTCAAGTATCACATGGGGTTTTCTTCCGACGTTTCCACCCCGGGCGGTCCGTGTCACCTGACCCTGTCGTTCAATCCGTCGCACCTCGAGATCGTCAATCCGGTGGTCGAAGGTTCGGTTTACGCGCGCCAGGTCCGGCGCGGCGAAGAAGGCAAGGCCAAGATCCTGCCGATTCTCGTCCACGGTGATTCCGCTGTGGCGGGGCAGGGCGTCAATCAGGAAATGTTGAACTTCTCCCAGACGCGCGGTTACGGCACGGGCGGTACGCTGCACATCGTGGTCAACAACCAGATCGGCTTCACCACCAGCGACCCGCGCGACTACCGTTCCGGTCACTACTGCACCGACATCTTCAAGATGGCCGATGCGCCGATTTTCCACGTCAATGGTGACGATCCCGAGGCGGTGGCGCTGGTCACCCAGTTGGCCATCGAATTCCGCCAGGAGTTCAGGAAGGACGTCGTCGTCGACATCGTCTGCTTCCGCAAGCTCGGCCACAACGAGCAGGACGAGCCGATGGTCACCCAGCCGCTGATGTACAAGATCATCGCCAAGCACCCCGGTACCCGCAAGCTCTACGGCGACAAGCTGATTTCCGAGGGTGTGCTGGCGGAAGACGGTCCCGACCAGATGATCGCGGAGTATCGCGAACACCTGGACAAGGGCGAACTGCTGTACAACCCGGTTCTGGCCGGCTACATGCATCCGAACGTGATCGACTGGACCCCGTTCCTGGTCAAGAACTATGTCGAGAACTGCGATACCACCGTTCCGATCCGCGAACTCGCGCGTCTGTCGGAGCGGCTGACGACGCTGCCCAAGGGTTTTGCGCTGCATTCCCGCGTCAAGAAGATCGTCGAGGACCGTGCGGCGATGGGCGAAGGCGCACTGCCGGTCGATTGGGGGATGGCGGAGAATCTCGCTTACGCCTCGCTGCTGGTGTCCGGACATGCTGTGCGCATTTCAGGTGAAGACGTCGGTCGCGGAACCTTCTTCCACCGCCACGCCGCGTTCCACGATCAGAATCGCGAGAACTGGGCCGAGGGGACGTATTTCCCCCTCAAGCACCTGCAGGAAAAGCAGGCGGGCTTTCATTGCTATGACTCTGTTCTGTCCGAAGAAGCCGTGCTCGCCTTCGATTACGGCTATGCCTCGGCGAATCCTTACGGACTGGTGATCTGGGAAGCCCAGTTCGGCGACTTCGCCAACGGTGCGCAGGTCGTGATCGACCAGTTCATCGCTTCCGGCGAGGCCAAGTGGGGCCGCGCCTGCAGCCTGGTCATGCTGCTGCCGCACGGCTACGAAGGTCAGGGCCCGGAGCACTCGTCGGCGCGCCTCGAACGCTACATGCAGCTTTGCGCTGAAATGAACATGGAAGTCTGCATGCCGACGACGGCGGCGCAGGTCTTCCACATGCTGCGGCGGCAGGGATTGCGCATGCAGCGCAAGCCGCTGATCGTCATGTCGCCCAAGTCGCTGCTGCGCCACAAGGATGCGAGTTCTTCGCTCGAGGAACTGGCCAACGGGTCGTTCCAGCCGGTGATCGGCGAAGTCGACAAGGTTGACGCCAAGAAAGTGAGCCGTGTCATCCTGTGTTCCGGCAAGGTCTACTATGACCTGCTTGCCGGCCGTCGCGAGAGGAACATCACGAACATCGCCATCGTTCGTGTCGAGCAGCTCTATCCCTTCCCGAAGGAGCATCTGGAGACGGAACTGGCCAAGTACCCGAAGGCGACCGAAATCGTCTGGTGCCAGGAAGAGCCGCGCAATCAGGGTGCCTGGTACTGGATCGCTTCGCGTCACCATCTCGACACCCAGCTCGGCACCAAGCAGAGACTGCTGCTGGTGGCGCGTCCGGCGTCGTCGTCGCCGGCGGTCGGGTATCTCGCCAAGCACAACGAGCAACAGAAGGCACTGATCGAATCCGCGTTTGGCGCGATCGAATACTGATAACTAAAACAGACTGGAGTCATTATGATCATTGAAGTCCAAGTTCCCCAGCTCTCCGAGTCAGTTGCCGAGGGCACGCTGGCCTCCTGGAAGAAGAAAATCGGCGAGTCCGTTGCGCGTGACGAGATCCTGATCGACATCGAGACCGACAAGGTCGTTCTTGAGGTTCCAGCGCCCGATGCCGGTGTTCTGGTTGAAATCATCAAGTCCGACGGCGAAACGGTTGCCTCGGGCGAACTGATCGCCCGCATCGATACCGAAGCCAAGGCCGGAGCTGCAGCGCCGACTGCCGGAGCGCCGAAGGCGGCAGCCGCCACGCCGGTGCTGGCAGCGGCACCCGCTGCCGCTGCTCCTGCGGGTACGGCGAGCCCGGCCGCGCGCAAGATCCTCGACGAAAAGGGTGTTGCCGCCGCTGCCGTCGCCGGTTCGGGCCGGGGCGGTCGGGTCACCAAGGAAGATGCCGTGGCTGCCCAGCCCCAGCCCAGGGCCGCTGCGCCGGCGGGCCCGGTCGCCGCGCCCGCGGCAGTTGCCGCCGCCCTGCCGACGCCGGCGACCGGTGTCGACACCGGTCCGCGCACCGAGCAGCGGGTACCGATGTCGCGCCTGCGTGCGAGAATTGCCGAACGTCTGCTGCAGTCGCAAGCGAGCAACGCCATCCTGACCACGTTCAACGAGGTCAACATGGGTCCGATCATGGCACTGCGCAAGCAATACGCCGAGAAGTTCGAGAAGGCACATGGCGTTCGCCTCGGCTTCATGGGCTTCTTCGTCAAGGCCGCCTGTGCCGCGCTGCAGAAGTTCCCGGTCATCAACGCTTCGGTCGATGGCAACGACATCGTCTATCACGGCTATATCGACATCGGCATTGCCGTCGGTTCGCCGCGTGGTCTGGTGGTGCCGATCATCCGCAATGCCGATCAGATGACCATCGCCGAGATCGAGAAGAAGATCGCCGAATTCGGCGTCAAGGCCAAGGATGGCAAGCTTTCGATCGAAGATCTGACCGGCGGTACTTTCTCCATCTCCAACGGCGGTATCTTCGGTTCCATGATGTCGACGCCGATCATCAACCCGCCGCAGTCTGCGATTCTCGGCATTCATGCCACCAAGGATCGCGCCATGGTGGAAAACGGTCAGGTGGTCGTGCGCCCGATGAACTATCTGGCGATGTCCTACGACCACCGGATCATCGATGGCCGCGAAGCCGTCCTCGGTCTGGTGACCATGAAGGAAGCACTGGAAGATCCGTCCCGCCTGCTGCTTGGCGTTTGAGCGATCGTTTTCGGGGATCCGGGGCAAAGGACCGGGCACAGTTGTGCCCGGTCCGGTCTCCCGGATCCCCTTTTCATTTATGTCCGGCAACGCCGGAAGGTATCCACTGGATCAAGGAACGAAAACATGTCCAAACCTTTTGACGTACTCGTCATCGGCGGTGGCCCCGGCGGCTACATCGCGGCCATCCGCGCCGCGCAGCTCGGCTTCTCGGCCGCCTGCTGCGAATCGAACCCGTATGCCGACCCGAAGGGCGAGCCGCGCCTTGGCGGTACCTGCCTGAACGTCGGCTGCATTCCGTCCAAGGCGCTGCTGCACACCTCGCACCTGTTCGAGGAGGCCGCTCACAGCTTTGCCGGGCAGGGCATCGGCGTATCCGCGCCGACCATCGACGTGCCGGTCATGAAGGCACGCAAGGATGGCGTGGTCAACCAGCTGACCGCCGGCATCAAGGGCCTGTTGCGCAAGAACAAGGTGACTTTCCTGGCAGGTCATGGCTCCTTCGTTGGCAAGGAGGGCGACCTGTGGAAAGTCGCCGTCGGCGACGAGGAGGTGATCGCCAGGCAGGTCATCGTCGCCACCGGCTCGAAGGCGCGTCACCTGCCGAACGTGCCGGTTGACGACAAGATCGTCATGGACAACATCGGCGCGCTCGACCAGGAATCCGTGCCGAAGAAGCTGGCGATCATCGGCGCCGGGGTCATCGGTCTCGAAATGGGTTCGGTGTGGCGGCGCCTCGGTGCCGAGGTCACCATCCTCGAGGCGATGCCGGAATTCCTCGCGATGGCCGACCAGGACGTTGCCAAGGAAGCCGCCAAGCTGTTCGCCAAGCAGGGACTCAACATCAGGACCGGCGTCAAGATCGGCGAAGTCAAGGCGACGCGCAAGGGTGTTTCGATTGCCTACGACGACGTCGATGGCAACGCGCAGAAGCTCGATGCCGACCGCCTGATCGTGTCGATCGGCCGCGTCCCGAACACCGACGGCCTCAATGCCGAGGCGGTCGGCCTGCAACTCGACGAACGCGGCTTTGTCGCGGTCAACGGCCACTGCAAGACCAATCTGCCGGGCGTCTGGGCGATCGGCGACGTCGTGCGCGGGCCGATGCTGGCGCACAAGGCGCATGAAGAGGGCGTCATGGTTGCCGAACTGATCGCCGGCCAGGCCGGCCACTGCAATTTCGACACCATCCCCTGGGTCATCTACACCGCCCCGGAAATCGCCTGGGTCGGCAGAACCGAGCAGCAGCTCAAGGCCGACGGCATCGCCTACAAGGTCGGCAAGATCCCGTTCCTGGCCAACGGCCGGGCGCTGGGCATGGGCGATCCGTCCGGCTTCGTCAAGATGCTCGCCTGCGCGCAGACCGACCGCATCCTCGGCGTTCACATCATCGGCGCCAACGCTTCCGAGCTGATTTCCGAATGCGTCGTGGCGATGGAGTTCGGTGGCGCCTCGGAAGACCTCGCCCGCATCTGCCACGCCCACCCGACGCTGTCGGAATCGGTACACGAAGCCGCGCTGGCCTGCGACAAGCGGGCGCTGAACTTCTGAGCCGCGCAGCCGGCAGTGGGCCCGGCTGAGGTTGCGAACGAGAGCCCTCCGGGGCTCTTTGTTTTTGGCGAACTTGCGGCCATACTACGTTCTTCATGGTCCCGACCGCCAATCCAGCTTGTCGAATGCATAACCAAGATTTCCTGGCAGTTGTTGACGACCCGCCGGACGCGGGAGCGGCGAGCGACCCGGAAGCATGCTGGACCCTGCTCATCGTCGATGATGACGAGGACGTTCACCACGCGACCGAATTCGCTCTCGGCGATCTCCGGGTGATGGGTCGGCCACTCGAGTTCCTGCACGCATTCAGTGCCGACGAGGCAATCCGGATCCTCGAACAGCGCCGCGATGTTGCTGTCGTTCTGCTCGATGTCGTGATGGAGGGCGAGGATGCAGGGCTCAAGGCTGTCGAGTACATCCGTAACGAACTGCGCCTCAGAGCCCTGCGCATCATTCTGCGCACCGGGCAGCCCGGTTATGCGCCGGAACTCGAGGCGATCGCCAATTTCGATATCAACGACTACAAGACCAAGACCGAGCTGACCCGTGGCAAGTTGTTCACGACGATCATGGCGGCGGTTCGCTCCTTCGAGCAGATCCGGCGGCTGGAAGCGAGTCGTAGCGGACTTGAACTCATCATCGCGGGAGTCAGCGGCTTCAATGCCGAACAGGGGTTGCAGGTCTTCGCTTCCGCGGTCATCGCCCAGTTGGCCGCCCTGCTCGGGGTGCCAGCCGACGGCATTTTCTGCCTGCGTTCCGAGAGCGACCAGGCGTGCGCAGGAAGCGGTGCGGCGGAGCAGACTGCTGTGCTTGCGGCAACCGGGCGTTACCTGCTGACGGCGAACAAGCCGCTCGCCGCGCTGCCTGATCCGCAGGTTGTGCAGGTCGTCGAAAGCTGCCTGCGCGAACGTCGCAGTCAGCACAACGGGCATTCGCTGGCGCTGTATTTTTCCGGACGACAGGGTGGCGATTTCGCGGTCTATATCGAGTTGACCGCGGCACTCCCGGATATCGAGAGTCATCTGCTCGACGTTTTCTGCTCCAACGTTGCCATTTGCAGTGAAAATGTCCGCCTCGTCGAGCGGTTGCGCACTGCGGCCTACGTTAACGACCTGACCCGGTTGCCGAACCGGGTTGCGCAGATCGAGGAAATCGACCGCCTGGGGAAAGTTTCGCGATCACCAGACCGGGTCCTCGGACTGATCGATATCGACGAGTTTTCGGAAACCATCGATGCTTTCGGCTACCTCTTCGGCGACCGCCAGTTGCAGGCGGTGGCGGCACGGTTGCGCGCCGCGTTGCCGGCCGACGCACACCTCGCGCGGGTCGGCGGCGACATATTCGGGGTCTATGGCAGTCGTGACGTCGTCAATCCAGCCAGCCTGCGCAGCATCCTGCTCGACCCCTTCGAGAACGAAGCGGGGCCGCACACGATCTCTTTCTCGATCGGCTTCGCGAGCAGCGCCGAGGCTGATGACCGTGGCGCCGAGTTACTGCGCAACGCGGCGATTGCGCTCAAGCGCGCCAAGCTTGCCGGGCCGGGGAACGATGCCTATTACACCGCCGAGGTTGGCATGCTCACCCGGCAGCGCGTGCACCTGCTGCATGACTTGCGTGCCGCGCTCGACAACGACCAGCTTTTTGTCGTTTACCAGCCGCAGTTTGATCTCGCTTCGGGCGCCATCTGCGGGGTCGAGGCGCTGGTCCGCTGGCGCAGCGGGACGGGCGAGGCGGTTCCCCTCGATCAGTTCATTCCGGTGGCCGAGCAGTCGGGGCTGATCGTCGATCTCGGCGACTGGGTGTTGCGCATGGCGCTGGCCGCCCAGCGCGAACTCGCCGATCATGGCTATCCCCTGCGCATGGCGGTCAACGTATCACCGGTCCAGTTTCGCCACCACGCGTTTCTGCGCATGGTCCGCGCCGCGGTTGCCGAAGCGGCGATCGATGCGCGCTTCCTGGAACTCGAAATCACCGAGTCGGTTGCGCTTTTCGGCTGGGCTCAGACTGTCGAGAGGATGCGGGCGATCAAGGCGCTCGGGGCGTCGATTGCCATCGACGATTTCGGCACCGGTTTTTCTTCGCTGAGCTATCTTGCGCGGTTGCCGACCGACTGCCTCAAGATCGATCGCAGCTTCGTCACTGCGCTCGGGAACCGGCACTCCGGTACGCCGATTGCCGAACTGGTGGTTCAGCTGGGCAAGCAGTTGGGCATGCGTGTCCTCGCCGAGGGCGTCGAAAATCCGCGCCAGTTACAGATCCTGCGGAGCCTCGGCTGCCACGAGGGGCAGGGAATGGTGTTCGCGCTGCCGATGGACCAGGACGATTTGCTGCACTGGCTCAGGGGCCGGGAGCCCTGAGCGCAGATGCTGCGGACAGCCGCTCTCCTGCTGGTGCTCGGCGTCGTCAGCGGTTGCGGACCGCGTGAACCGGTGCGCGTCGGCTTTCTCGGCGGGCTCAGCGGTCGCGTTGCCGATCTCGGCGAAGCCGGGCGCAACGGGGCGCAGATCGCGGTCGAGGAGGTCAATCGCGCGGGCGGCATCGACGGCCGTCAGATCCAGTTGATCGTCCGGGACGACGCCCAGAATCCCGAAAAGGCGATTTCCGCGATCGATGAGCTGATCGGCGCGCGGGTCGAGGCCATTGTCGGGCCGATGACCAGCGCCATGGCCGAGGTTGTTCTGCCGATTGCCGAGAAGGCGAATGTCGTGCTGGTCAGTCCGACGGTGACTGCCCGCCATTTCTTCGGGCGCGACGACAATCTTTTTCTGATCATGTCGAGCACCAAGGAAGAAGCGGAGCTGAGTGCCGATTATCACTTCGCGCAGAGCGGGGTGCGGCGCGTGGTGGCGATTCATGACACGAAGAACCGAGCCTATAGCGAGAGCTGGTTGCGCGATTTCACCGCGGAATTCCAGGGGCGCGGCGGCGAGGTCGTGCCGGTGGCATTCGAGTCTGGGGCCGACGTCGATATCGCCGCCGTCGTCCGCGGTGCGCTTGGCAGGCAGCCGGATGCCTTGCTGCTGATCACCAGCGCGCTCGATGCGGCGCGCTTCGCGCAGAGGGTGCGGGAAGTCGATGCGCGCGTTCTGCTGTTCGCCTCGCAATGGGCGAGCAGCGAACGCCTGATCGAACTTGGCGGCAATGCCGTCGAGGGGATGGTCCTCCACAGCTATTTTGACCCGGACAGCAAGGCGGCCGGACTGCTGCGCTTGCGCCAGGCGTACGCCCAGCGCTTCCTGCGCGAGCCGGGCTTCGCCGGCGTTGCCGCATACGATGCCATGCAGGCCGTGCTCGAAGGGCTTGCCCGCCGGCAGGGCAGGCAGTCGCTGCGCGAGGTCTTGCTCACCGGTGGCCCATTCACCGGAGCCGAGGACGGCCTGACCTTCGATCGCAACGGCGACAGCCGGCGGGTTCCACGTATCGCGGTGGTGCGTGATGGCCGGTTCGTCACCGTGCGCTGAGGAGCCGCTTTGACGTTCCCGGGGCAGTTGACCGCAACACGAGAATGGCGTCTGCGCAGTTCGCTGATGCTTCTCCTCGTGATCGCCACGGTGGGAACCTTCGGGCTCGTCGGTTTCGCTGCGCTGGCGTATCGCGTCCCCATCATCCTTGAACAGGACCGCCAGCATGTGCGCGCCGAGTCGATCGAACTGGCGCGCAATTTCGAACAGCTGATCGACGCTCTCGAGGGACGACTGGCCGCCCTCACCGCGTTGAGCCCCGAGATGCCGCCGGCGCAGATCCAGCGTTTCCTTGATGCGGCGGTTGCCGAAGGTGGTTTCAAGGCAATCTACCTGGTCGGCGAGAACGGGCGGGTCGCCTATGCCGCGGCTCCGGAAAGCCCGCGGAATGCCCGGCAGAATCTGCTCGGCGCCGATCTCTCGCGCAATCCGCTGTTTTCCTCGGCCCGTGAGTTGGGGCGGCGCGTCTGGAGCGACCGTTACCTGTCGCCACTCAATGGCGAAGGTACCGTCGGGCTGGCGATACCTTTCGGCGACCAGGTACTGCTCGGCGAACTGGCTCCGAATGCTGTCCATGATGCCATCCGGAACACTGCCGAGCAGCTCGACTATCCGGTTCTGGTGGTCGATCGCGCCGGCGAGTACGTCGTGGGTGAGAATGTGGCGGAAGGCGACCGCCTGCGCAACTGGGCCGCCGACCTGCGCTCGGCACCCTTCAAACCGGAAGGTGATATCCGGGAGATGAGTTTTTCCGGCGCGCCCTACGACACCGGGATGGTCCGCTCGAACAAGCTCGAGTGGACCTTCATGGTTGCCAACCCGGCCGGCCACAACAATCCGCGCGTCCGTGTGATCTTCCTGATGGTTCTTGGCGGATTTGCGATCTCCCTGTTGCTGGCAATCGTTCTGGCGCCTTTCTGGGCGTCACCGATGACCGGGGCCCTGAGCGACCTCATCGCCCAGACCCGCGCGCTGACCGGCGGCAAGTTCGGACGCCGGGTCACGCGCGGCCCCATCCAGGAATTCAACCAGCTGGCGACCGACATGGAGTCGATGGCCGAGGCAGTCCGGCAGCGCCAGGCGGAACTGGAACAGAGCGAGGAGCGTCTGGTGCAAACGCTGCGGACCTTGCAGAGCCTCAATGTCGAGCTCGAGAGCCGGGTCGAACGGCGTACCGCCGATCTGGCGCGCGCCAACAGCGAGTTGTCGGCAGCCATGGAAACGCTCACGATGGCCCAGGGCGAACTGGTGCGCAGCGAGAAGCTGGCCGCTCTCGGCAACCTGGTCGGTGGTGTGGCGCACGAACTGAATACGCCGATTGGCAACGGCGTGATGGCGGTGTCGACGGTCTACGATCACGTCCGCGAATTTCGCAGGCGGATGGAGAGCGGCTTGTGGCGGCCGTCACTGGAGGCGTTTGTCGATCGCGTCGAACGCGGCAGTGAAATCGCCGTGCGCAATCTGCAGCGGGCGCACGAACTGCTCGCCAGCTTCAAGCAGGTGGCGATCGACCAGGCGAGCGCGCAACGACGCCAGTTCATGCTTTCCGAAGTGATCGACGAAATTCTCCTGACCCTGCAACCGACCTTCAAGCGCACACCGTTCAAACTGCGCTGCCGGATCCCCGCCGACCTGACGATGGACAGCTACCCCGGACCGCTCGGGCAGGTGCTGACCAACCTGCTGACCAATTCACTGCAACATGGCTTCGAGGGAAGAGCCAGCGGCCAGGTGGACATTACGGCAGAGCGCGAGGACGACGGGCGGGTGTGTCTTGAAGTGGCCGACGACGGCATGGGTATCGCTCCGGACATGCTGGACCGGATCTTCGACCCGTTCGTGACCAGCAAGCTCGGGCGGGGTGGTAACGGTCTGGGCCTGCATATCGTCTGGAACACCGTGACCGGGGTACTCGGTGGCAGCATCTCGGTCGACAGCAAGCCCGAGCGGGGTACGCGTTTCCGTATAATCCTCCCTGTTGTCGCCCCGAGCCAGCTTTCCGCCGACTGAAACATCACGCGTCCAATGCCGCACAGAAAACTCAAAGTCTCCGCCCGGGGCATGTTCGATGCCTACGAAGCCCTGCTCAAGACTCGCAACTACGTTGCCGACGCCGCCCAGATGGCCGCCGCCGGCGCGTTGCAGGCGCTCTATGGAAACCTGCTCGCGTTCAAGGTCGACCGCGGCAGCACCTTCAAGCGCCTGCTGGCGCCGCCGACTCCGCCGAAGGGGCTGTATTTCTGGGGTGGCGTCGGGCGTGGCAAGAGCTTCCTGATGGATTGCTTCTATGACTCGGTACCCTACCGCCGCAAGAAGCGCATCCATTTCCACGCCTTCATGCAGCAGATTCACCGCGATCTCGAAAAATACAAGGGCGAACCCGACCCGATGCTCAGGATTGCCGACCAGATCGCGCGCGAGGTCCGATTGCTGTGCTTCGACGAGTTTCACGTCTCGGACATCGCCGACGCGATGATTCTCGGCCGCTTGCTCGACGGCTTGTTCGCCAAGGGCGTAATCCTGGTGATGACGTCGAACTATCCGCCCGACCGACTCTACCCGAACGGCCTGCAGCGGGAGAATTTCCTGCCGACCATCGCTCTCCTCAAGCGCCATCTCGACGTGCTGGAGGTCGAGGCCGGAATCGACTACCGCTTGCGGGCGCTCGATCAGGTCGAGATCTACCATCATCCCGCCGATGCGGCTGCCGAAAAGAAGATGCTCGATTATTTCCGCATGGTGGCCGGCGAGGACGGCAAGAAGGGCGGCAGTATCGAAGTGCTCGGGCGCGACATCGACACGGTTCGTCGCGGGCATGGCGTCATCTGGTTCGAGTTCAGGAAGCTGTGCGGCGGGCCGCGCTCGCAGAATGACTACCTCGAGATCGCCCGTGGCTACCACACCGTTCTGCTCTCGCATGTTCCGCAGATGAACCGGCATCAGGCCTCGGAAGCGCGCCGCTTTACCTGGCTGGTCGATGTCTTCTACGACCACAAGGTCAAGCTGATCGCCACCGCCGATTGTGCGGCGGACGCGCTATACACCGAAGGCACGCAGGCAGGCGAATTCGCCCGTACCGTCAGCCGGCTGACCGAGATGCATTCCCGCGATTATCTTGCCCTGCCGCACCACTCGGGTTGATCGTCATGATTGCACCGGGACAGCCGCAAGATCTTGCCATCGACCTGCGCCAGCTGGTCATGACGATCGCCAACACGGTCGATCTGGTCGGGGTCGACGACCTGCTGCACGGTCGCCGGGTTGGCATGCTGGCCCGCGACCTCGCCCGCCAGCTCGGCCTTGACGAGAAGGCCCAGGTACTGCTTTACGATGCCGGTTTGCTCCATGACTGTGGCGTTGCGTCGAGCTGCGCCCATCCGCGCCTGCTGCGCGATCTCGAATGGCCGGGCGCCGAGGCGCATTGCATCCGCGGCGAGGAACTGCTGCGCGATTTCGCGCCGCTTGCCAATCTGGCGCCACTCATCCGCTATCACCATAGCCGCTGGGATTGGCTGGAAAAGCAGAACCTGCCGCCGGACGTCGCGCGCTTCGCCAACGTGATCTTCCTTGCCGACCGCATCGATGCCTTGCTGGGGCCCTTTCATGGCGATCAGGCCGCCGTCGCGCATGCCGGCGAAATCAGGGCGCGGCTGGCTGCCGCGCGCGGACGCCTCTTCGCTCCCGACCTCGTCGATGCCTTTCTCGAACAGTCGCAAGGAGACGGGTTCTGGCTGGCCTTGCAGCCCGATGCGGTGCGGCAGTACCAGACGGAGATGGAAGCCTTCCGCGACCTGTGGCTGGTCAGCTGGCAAGAATTCAAGCGTTGCACCGATATCTTTGCCCGCATCCTCGACGCCAAGTCGCCCTATACGGAGCAACACTCGCGCGGCGTCTCCCTGCTGGCACGGCATCTGGCAGGCCGCATGGGCTTGGATGCCGTGACCTGTGAAAGGATCGAGGTGGCGGGTTTGTTGCACGATATCGGCAAGCTGCAGATTCCCGGAGAGATCATCGAAGCCGATGGCGCCCTCTCGGCCGACGAGCTCGAACTCATGAAGACACACAGCCGTGGCACGCTCGAGGTGCTCCAGCGCCTCCACGCCATCGAGGAAATCGCGCGCTGGGCCTCGTACCACCATGAAACCCCCGATGGCCAGGGCTACCCGTTTCATGTCGCCGGCGATGCGCTGCCGCTCGAAGCGCGCATCATCAATGTCGCCGACGTTTTCCAGGCGTTGGCCCAGGATCGCCCCTATCACAGGCCACTGGAACCGGCGGAGATACTGGCCGTCCTCAAGGATCGGGTGGCCAACGGCAAGGCCGATGCGACGGTGGTGGCCACCGTCGAAGCCGATCTCGATAATTGCCATCGGATCGCCCTGTGTCGCCCGAGTTGTTGAGTGGCGCCGACGGCAGCGGCAATCCGATCGTTCCCCGAGCGTTCGTTTTCGCGCGCCAGGCCATCGGCAGCACGCAATCCCCGTCGGCGGAGCCGGTTGTCGCGGTTAACGGCTGAATATCGGCAAATCCTGAAGCCGCCCTGGATGCCGGATCCCTGATGCGACCATCCGGTGATGTCACCGAGCGTCCGTCCATGCCGACATTGGTCCTGCTGGCCAGCCTCTACTGCGCGCAGGGACTTCCCTCGGGGCTGATCGCCCATTCGCTGCCGGTGCTGCTGCGCCAGCATGGCGTCGACCTTGCGGTGATCGGCGTGCTCAAGTTGCTGGCGTTGCCGTGGATGCTCAAGGTGCTGTGGGCGCCCTGGGTTCAACCGCATCGCCTCGGAACGTCTCGGTCATCATCGCGGCTGGATACTGCCGCTGCAGACGACCGTCATCCTCTGTGTCGCCAGCCTCGCCCTGATCAGCCCGGCAACCTTGTTCACGGTTCAGTTGCCGCTGCTGCTCGGCCTGATCCTGCTCATCAACATGGCTGCCTCCACCCAGGACATCGCCACCGACGGCCTCACCGTGCGCCTGCTGTCCGAGCGCGGTCGCGGTCTCGGCAACAGCCTGCAGGTCGGCGGCTACAAGGTCGGCATGATCATCAGCGGCAGCGGTCTCCTGATCGTCATCGACCAGCTTGGCTGGAATCTCAGTCTCGCCTTGATCACCTTGTTGCTGCTGCTGTGCACGGTGCCGATCTGGCGTTTTCCCGAACAGCGGCAGATTCCGCACCAGGCAATGGCAGCCGAAAGCGCCCGTGGACCGCGCCTGCTGCTGACCCATTACCGCGGCCTGCTGGCGCAGCCGGGAATGCTCGCCTGGCTGGCGGTGGTCCTGACTTTCAAGCTCGGCGATGCGCTGGGGTCGCCGATGATCAAACCGATGCTGGTCGATCAGGGCTGGACCAATACCGCCCTCGGCGAACTGACCCTGATCAGCAGCATTGCCGGCATCGGTGGCGCCGCATTGGGAGGCGTGCTCTACGGGCGGCTGGGCGCCCGGCGCTCGTTGCTGACCTTCGGCAGCCTGCAGGCCGCGGGCATCGCATCGATGGCTTTGCTGGTGAATGCGGGGGCCGACACCGGCCTGGTCTATCTGGTCGCCCTCGGCGAGCAAACCGCCGACGGCATGTTCTACGGTCGCCCTGTTCGCGGTCATGATGCAGAAATGCCGCCCCGAGCACGAAGGGGCCGACTTCACCCTGCAGGCCAGCGCCCAGGTCCTGCTCGCCGGCCTGGTCGGCGCAACGAGCGGAGTTCTGGCCAAGTCGGTCGGCTACGTGCCGCTGTTTGCCATGGCGGGTACGCTCGGACTGGCTGCGCTGACGCCCCTCCTGTTCGGTATTGTGCGGCTGGGAGGCGCGGATGCGGGGAGGTGATTCCGCGATTGGGCGGGGACAGGCAAGGGCGTTGCCTCGACCGAATGTGCTCGGGTTTCTCCTCTCGCCAGGCAGCTTTCGGCCGACACCGGTTCCGCGGCGTGGCGCTTGGCTGGAGTTGCCATTGACTTATGGTTTGCCCTCGAAAAACAGGATGAATACGCGATGATCACTGGATTCGTGCTGCGACGCCCCTGGGTTGCAGTGATTTGTTTCTTGCCCTTCCTCGCTGCGGCCGCCGAGCCGCTGATTTTCGACAGCTGCCTCGATGCCCAGGGAAGGACGGTGACTGCCGTTGCCGACAGCGAGCAGGCCATGCTGGTGCGCAGCGACAGCCAACAGGGCCAGCCTTTGATCCGCTACAACCCCGACGTTCTGCCGAGGCTCGGTTCGCCCAGTCGCTTGTTCTTCTATGCGCACCAATGTGCCCGCCTTGGACTCCCCGCTGGCGACCCGGAAAGCGCTACCGACATCGCCCGCCAGGCGGATTGCCTTGGCCTCGGAGCGCTGCTCGGCGGCAAGTTGCTGCAGCGCGAGGATGTGCCGGCCCTGCAGGCTGCACTCACGTTCAGCGACGCCGAATGGGCCTTGCTGCCCGGGCCGCCGCGCAGATTCGACCTGGCCAGTTGCCGGCTGACCGGTAGCGGCGTGCTGCAATTGCCGCTCGCCAGGCAACCGTCGGTGCGGCAGGCGGCCTGGAACAACTGCATCCATGCCTGTGGCGACAAGCTCTGGATCTGCCGGAAACATTGCGGCCATGCCGATTGCGGCAACTGCCTGAGTGCCTTCAGTCTCTGCAAGAGCGGTTGCGGCGACGATCCGCCACGCTGAGGTGCGGCACTGGCCGCCGGCGCTGCGCCGCATTGCATCCGGAGCATGTCCAGCAAAAAAGAAACCCGGCGCCAGGCCGGGTCTTCATTTCGCAAGGTTTCCGGTCAGGCCGCGTTGAGCGCCTGGTCGAGGTCGGCGATCAGGTCGTCGACGTGCTCGATGCCGATAGACAGGCGGATCATGTCTTCCGAAACGCCCGCCTTGGCCATTTCCTCCGGCCCGAGCTGGCGGTGCGTGGTCGACGCCGGGTGGCAGGCCAGGGTCTTGCAGTCGCCGATATTGACCAGGCGGGTGACCAGTTGCAGCGCATCCTGGAACTTGCCGCCACCATCGCGGCCGCCCTTGACACCGAAGTTGAGGATGCCGGAGGCGCGGCCGCCCATGTACTTCTGCACCAGCGCGTGATCCTTGTGGTCGGGCAGGCCGGCGTAATTGACCCAGCTCACCTTCGGGTGGTTCTGCAGGAAGTTGGCAATCTTCAGCGAGTTCTCGCAGATGCGGTCCATGCGCAGGGCCAGCGTCTCGACGCCCTGCAGGATCAGGAAGGCGTTGAACGGGCTGATCGCGGCGCCCATGTTGCGCAGCGGCACGACGCGGGCGCGGCCGATGTAGGCGGCGGGGCCGAGGGCTTCGGTGTACACCACGCCGTGGTAGGAAACGTCCGGCTCGTTGAGGCGCTTGAACTTGGCCTTGTGCTCGGCCCACGGGAACTTGCCGCTATCGACGATGATGCCGCCGATCGAATTGCCGTGGCCGCCGAGATACTTGGTCAGCGCATGGACGACGATGTCGGCGCCGTGCTCGAAGGGGCGGCACAGGTAGGGCGACGGCACGGTGTTGTCGACGATGACCGGCACGCCATGCTTGTGGGCGATTTCGGCGAGCTTTTCGAAGTCGGTGATGTTGCCGAGCGGGTTGCCGACCGATTCGCAGAAGATCGCCTTGGTCTTGCCGTCGATCAGCTTCTCGAAGGCTTCCGGATCGCGGTAGTCGGCGAAGCGGACGTCGATGCCGTACTGCGGCAGGGTGTGGGCGAACAGGTTGTAGGTGCCGCCGTACAGCGTGGAAGACGTGACGATGTTGTCGCCGGCCTCGGTAATCGTCTGGATCGCCGCGGTGATCGCCGCCATGCCCGAAGCCATCGCCAGCGCGGCGATGCCGCCTTCCATTTCGGCGACGCGCTTTTCCAGCACGTCCTGCGTCGGGTTCATGATCCGCGTGTAGATGTTGCCGGCGACCTTGAGGTCGAACAGGTCGGCGCCATGCTGGGTGCTGTCGAAGGCGTAGGAGGTCGTCTGGTAAATGGGCACGGCGACCGCCTTGGTGGTCGGGTCCGGGCTGTAGCCGCCGTGCACGGCGATGGTTTCGATCTTCATGGGCGTGTCTCTCTTGGCTTTGTGGTGGGTGAAAAATGAAGTCTAGCAGGCGTTGACCGCAACAGGTTCGCCTAGAACCCCTGAAACAACAAATCCAGCGCTGCAGTGATTTCATTGCGGGAAAACTCCAGACTGCTTTCCGGGGATTTGAGCAGGGATGCCGGAATGGCTGCCATGAACTGCGTCACCATCACCACGGAAGTGCCCGCGATGTCGAACACGGGATTCAGTGTTTTGGCTGGCGTGGGGGCTGAGGGCAGCGGGAGCAAGGGTACGACCATGCGCGTGTTCAGGTGGTCGAGAATATTGGCCTGAACATCAAGCAAATAGCCATCGGCATCGGGGTTCCGGTAGACCGAAAAGCGAGGCATCAAAATCCCCGGTATTGGGCCAGGGGCAGACCATGTTGCTCGACATAACTATTTGAACTGTCGAGTGCTGCCCGATTTTCCTCCAGCCATAATTCGCTACGCTTCTCGGCCAGCGCGATGACCAGCCCTGCCTCGGCAGCTTTTGAAACGTTTATCTTCAGTGCCTTGGCTTCAGACAGCAGGGTTTCGTTAATTGAAACGTTGGTTGCTTTTCTGGCGATATTGGACATGGCGCACTCCAGACTAATGATTACATATGTTGTATTTTGTGCGCATTCAAGTCAATAGATTATTTGTTGTCTGCGCCCAGGCAATCGCCGGAGAGCAGCGTTTCCGGCCGGCTGTCCCCCAAGGGGACTTCCTTCGGGGCGTGGGTGGCCAGGATGCCGGGGGCGGTGACGGGTTGGTGGTCGCTCAGGTGCTGGGCGACTTGGGTGTTGAGGGCGAGCAGTTGTTCGAGCAAATCCTGCTTGGCGCTGAAGCTGTAGGCGGCGAGGACGGTAGTGTCGAACGTGGCGTGGGCGTCGCGCAGCGGGTTCTTGCCGGGCAGGTCGAGGGTACGGTAGAGGGGGCGCAGGCCGCCGGTGAGATTGGCCAGCGCCGCGCTGCGGATGTGGCGGATTTCACGGCCGGCGGCAGCGATGGTGTCGATCTGTTTTTCGCTGGGGGCTTGCGGCCAGGGGAAGGTGTCGAAGACGGGGACCACTATAAGGGTCGAAGCTCTGTTCGGGCGTGGTGCAGTCGTCGAGCAGGCGGGCGAAGAAGTATTTGTCGAGCAGGCCGATGTCTTCGGCGAACAGGCACATCAGGCTTTGCAGCACGAAGTGCTGGGCGAGGGCGGGTTCGCTGCCGCGCCCGACGAGGTGGTTGTAGAGCGTGGCGAGCAGGTCGGCGGCGGCGCGCGTGACCTGTTCGTGGTCGAACTGGAAGACCGGGGTTTCCGGCTTGGCGAAGAGGAAGGCGAGCGGCCCCCAGCGTTGCGGCAATTCGGCCAGTTTGAGCTGGTCAACCGGGGCATCCATCTGGGTTTCGAAATCGAAGACCCAGAATTCGTCGAAATTGCACAGCACGACGTAGCGCGGCCGGTTGGGAACGAGGCGGGTCCAGTATTCGAAGGCTTGGCGGTAGTGTTTGGAAAGATCGACGCCGCGCTTCTTCATTTCGACGAGGACGACCGGCTTCCAGACGAGATCGGCGAAGGCGGTGCCGCCGCCGTCCTTCTTGACGCGGTTCTCGCAGGTGGCGCCAGCTTCCTTGAGGCCGGCATGGCCGAAGGCGCGGAACAGGTGGTCGAGGAAAAGCTGCGCCTCGCCCTTTTCGTCGCCGCTGAGGTGGGCGGCGCACCAGTCAACGAAGGTTTGCAGTCGGGTTTCGCGTTCGGTCATGTCGGCGCCGTCGGTGCTCATGCGGAGTGCATGGCGGGGGATTATAGCGTCCGGCTTGTCGAAGCACGTGGCTTGATTGGCACGTGGAAAAGAGCCGCCGGCTTGCGCCGGCGGCCTTGCAATGCCTGTTGGCGGGCGGGATCAGTTCGGCAGCAGGGCTGCCGTTGTTGAGGCGCACACGGTCGCCGACCTGCCAGCGACTGCCGCCTTCCTGATCGATGGTGCGGATGCTGCCGTCTTCGAAGCGCACGGTGACCTGCAACTGCTTTTCGGCGCGCACCTATTTCTCGATCTGGTGGCCGGCGAACGCGCCGCCGACCGCGCCGACGACGGTGGCGGCGGTGTTGCCCCTGCCCTGACCGATCTGGTTCCCGAGCAGGCCGCCAAGGACGCCGCCGGCGACCGCGCCGAGACCGCTGCCTTCGGCCGGCTTGGTCATTTCGCGCACTGCTTCGACGGTGCCGCAGTCGTGGCAGAGCGGCGGCGGCGGCGCGGCGGGCCGCGCCGGGATGACGTCGATGCCGGCATCGTTGGGCGGATACGTGGTTGTCGTCTGCTCGCTCGTGTACGGCGCAGATCGCCGGTCGGTGGCGGGTTGGCCGCGTTCGACTTGCTGCGTCTTGTGCGGCCTGGACTGGCGGGGGCGGCGCCAAATACTCGGCCTTGGCGCGCCGGGGCTGGTGGTGCGGCAATCGGGGCGGCGTCGGGCGGCGGGGGCGGGGCTGCTGCGGTCAACGTCGTTTCCGGGGCCGATTTGCCCGGCAGCAGGCCGGTGAAGTTGGCGATGGCGGCGAGACTGGCGACAGTCACTGCGATCGCGGCGACGATGATCATCGGGTGTGTCTTGCGGGCGCTGTCTTCCATGGCTTCCTCCGGGTGAAATGGGTAATGAGAATAACGCCGGACGTCCCGCTTGGAACACCGGCGAAACATCACCTTACAATTGGCTACGGATCGTCGGTTGCTGGCGAGGTGCAGCATCCACTGTTCCAACGGTCGGGAAAGCGCTATTGTTGCCACTCATCGGCGCGCCGCCAGTCGCGGTTTCAGTCGGCCGGGGCGTGCCGCCTTGCAGGTCTTCTTGAGGGGGAGATTCGAGGATGCGTTGTCCAGTTAGCACGTTAACCGGCCATTGCTGGCGCGGACTGGCGCTAGTCACGGTGCTTCTTGCCGGAGCTTGCGGCCAGCCGCCGACACCGGCAGCGGCGCCAGCCACACCCGGGGAAATCCGCACCTTCACCGGCACCTGGTCATTCACCGGCAACCGCCAGCTCATGCCACTGGCGGCCGGCGATCAGGCGGCGATCTTCGCGGTCAGCGGGTCGCTGCTGCTTGCCGGGCGGGAGCGGCCGACGCTCGGCTTCCGGGCCGAGATTATCGGCTTCTCGGACAGCCAAACGGGTATGGTGGGACGCAGCGTGTGGATCGACCAGCGCGGCGACAAGGCATTCAGCGAACTGAGCGGCGAATCGGCGCTCCCCGGACATTCGATCAAGGGCCGTTTCACCGGGGGAACCGGCCGTTACGCCGGCGTCACCGGCGAATACAGCTTTACCTGGCAGCGGCTGTCGGAAAGTGAGGATGGCGTCAGCGGACGGGTCGGCGACCTCGCGGGCTGGGCGCGTCTGGCCTCGCCGGTTTCACCCGCCCAAGGAGGACAGCAATGAATGCAACGGATTCCCGGGTCCGCGAGACCTTGAAGGCGCTGGCGCCATTCGCGCTGGCCCTCGGCATCTGGTTCGTGCCGATTCCCGAGGGGTTCACACGCGAGGCGTGGCACCTGTTCGCCATCTTCGCCGCGGCGATCTTCGCCGTCATCATCAATGCCTTTCCGCTGTTGACCGCGGCGCTGCTCGCGGGTTCGTTCGCGGTGCTCAGCGCGACGGTTGACCCGGCCAAGGTTTTCGGCGGTTTCGCCAACCAGAGCGTGCTGCTCGTTGTCGTCGCCTTCCTCGTCGCGCAGGCGGTCGTCAAGTGCGGCCTCGGCCAGCGCATCGCCCTGTACGTGGTGAGCATTTTCGGCAAGTCAACGCTCGGGCTGGCCTACAGCATCTTCATCACCGATGCCCTGATCGCGCCGGGCTTCCCGTCCAACACGGCACGCGGCGGCGTCCTCTTCCCGATCATCCTTTCGCTCGCCCAGGGTAGCGGGTCGCAGCCCGGGGACGACAAGGGGCGCCGGCTGGGCGGCTACCTGATGTTCTGCGGCATGGCCAGCCTGAGCGTTTCTTCGGCGCTGTGGCTCACCGCGACCTCGGCCAATCCGATCGGCGTTTCGCTGGCGGCGGAAAAGGGGCTGCAGGTCAGTTTCGGCTCCTGGCTTCTGGTCGCCTCGGTGCCGGCGCTGGTCGCGATCGGCTTGCTGCCGCTCGTGCTCTACCGGTTTTTCCCGCCGGGGGTGACTGCCACGCCCGATGCGCCGCAAGCTGCGCGTGAGGCGCTCCGCGAAATGGGGCCGCTGTCGCGCGACGAATGGATCACGGCGGTCGTCTTCAGCTTCATGATCTTCGCCTGGATCTTCGCCGGGACCTTCAACTTCAGCCTGGCCGGCGTCGCCATCGCCGGGCTCGGCCTCCTCCTCGCCTTCCGGGTGCTGACCCTCGACGACATCTACCTGCAGGGCAGCACGCTGGCGACCTTCCTCTGGCTGGCGGTGCTCTTCGCGCTGAGCGGTCAGCTCAACGAGATGGGCTTCATGGGCTACGTCGGCGAAAGGCTGGCGTCGACGCTGGCCGGGCTGGCGTGGCCGGCCGCCTACGTCGTTCTCCTGCTGCTCTACGTGGCAATGCACTACATGTTCGTCAGCCAGTCGGCGCAGGTGCTGGCGCTGCTCGGCGTCTTTCTCGACGTTGGCGTCCAGACCGGCGTACCGGTTCACCTGATGGGCTTTGCGCTGCTCTTCGCCAGCAGCTACTTTTCGACGCTGACGCCGCAGGGCGGCAGCCAGAATGTCATCTTCGTCGCCAGCGACTACCTGACTCAGGGCGAGTTGTACCGTCTCGGGCTGCTGACGACGCTATTCTGCACGCTGGTGTTCCTGCTGATCGGGACGCCCTGGGTGCTTTGGGTCGGCTGAGGGACGCTGGCGATACGCGAACTTTCGAAAGGAATGGACATGGCACGCATCGAAAAGGATTTCCTCGGCGAGAAGGAACTGCCGGATACCGCGTATTACGGCGTGCAGACGCTGCGCGGCAAGGAGAATTTCCACATCACCGGCATCCCGATGGCGGCCGAGCCGTATTTCGTCAAGGCCTTCGGCTATGTCAAGAAAGCCGCGGCGCTGGCCAACCGCGACCTCGGCGTCCTCGATGCGCGGGTCGCCGATGCCATCGTCGGCGCCTGTGACCGGCTGATCGCCGGCGAGATGGTTGACCAGTTCGTCACCGATTTCATCCAGGGCGGCGCCGGTACCTCGACCAACATGAATGCCAACGAGGTGATCGCCAACCTGGCGCTGGAGAGCCTCGGCCACCGGAAAGGCGAATACCAGTTCGTCAACCCCAACGATCACGTCAATTACGGGCAATCGACCAACGACATCTATCCGACGGCGTTCCGCCTGGCGCTGATCCTGCGTCTGGCCAGCTACATGGAGGCGCTGCGCCGGCTGCAGGACGCCTTCTACGCCAAGGCCAAGGAGTTCGAGCGGGTGCTCAAGATGGGGCGCACCCACCTGCAGGATGCCGTGCCGATGTCGCTCGGGCAGGAGTTCCACGGCTGGGCGACGACAATCGGCGAGGAGGTTCAGCGCATCGCCGAGGTACGCCAGTTCCTGCATGAGATCAATCTCGGGGCGACGGCGATCGGCACCACGGTGACCGCCGCGCCGGGCTACCCGGAACTCGCGACCAAATACCTGTCCGAACTGACCGACACCCGGTTCATCCTGGCCGGCGACCTGATCGAGGCGACCTCGGACACCGGCGCCTACGTGCTGCTCTCCGGTGTGCTCAAGCGGACCTCGGTCAAGCTGACCAAGATCTGCAACGACATCCGGCTGCTCGCCTCGGGTCCGCGCTGCGGCCTCAACGAGATCAACCTGCCGCAGATGCAGCCCGGTTCGTCGATCATGCCGGGCAAGGTCAATCCGGTCATTCCCGAGGTCGTCAACCAGACCAGCTTCCTGGTGATCGGCCTCGACCTCACCGTAACGCTGGCCGCATCGGCCGGGCAACTGCAGCTCAACGTGATGGAGCCGGTGATCACCTTCGCGCTGTTCACGTCGATCTTCACGATGGAGAACGCGGTCAACAGCCTGCGCCTGAACTGCATCCAGGGAATCACCGCGAACGCCGAACACTCGCGCGCCATGGTACTCAACTCGCTCGGCATCATCACCGTCCTCAAGCCGACGCTCGGCTACAAGCAATGCGCCGAGATCGCTCGCGAGGGCTACGAGACCGGCAAGTCGCTGCACGACATCGTGGTCAGCGAGCGCCGTCTGCTGACCCAGGCGCAGTGGGACGAGGTCTTCTCGTTCGAGAACCTGATCAGCCCGAAGCACGAGTAGCCAGTCGCGAAGGGGCGGCAGTCCTGACCGAATTTCCGGCAGCCCGGGCTGGTCGCCCGGTTGCCTTCTGTTTGCCGACGGGAGAGCAGGCATCATGACAATGACGATCTTTCTGCAGTTCGCGGTGGTCCTCGCGGCGATCTGGATGGGCGCACGCTACAGCGGCGTCGGGCTCGGCCTCTGGGGGGCGGTCGGCCTGCTGGTGCTGGTCGTCGGCTTCGGCGTGACGCCGACCTCGCCGCCTATCGACGTCATGCTGATCATCCTGGCGGTGATCATGGCCGCGTCGGTGATGGACGCCGCGGGCGGGATCGACTTTCTGGTGCGCGTCGCCGAACGGATCATCCGCGCCAACCCGAAGTACGTCACCATCGTCGCGCCGCTGACCACCTGGAGCTTCACCTTCGTCGCCGGTACCGGGCACATCGTCTATCCGCTGCTGCCGGTGATCTACGAGACCGCGCACCAGAGCGGCATCCGCCCCGAGCGGCCGATGGCGATCGCGACCATCGCCTCGCAGCAGGCGATTACCGCCAGCCCGGTCGCCGCGGCGACGGCGGCGATGATCGGCCTCTTTGCCGAAAAGGGGCTGACCCAGTGGGGGCTGCCCGAGATCCTGAT
The DNA here is from genome assembly GCA_963810175.1 of uncultured beta proteobacterium. Taxonomy (GTDB): domain Bacteria; phylum Pseudomonadota; class Gammaproteobacteria; order Burkholderiales; family Rhodocyclaceae; genus Azonexus. Next base: position 66,166 of record CAWEMU010000002.1, read on the forward strand.
GGTCTGCGTTCCGGCGACGCTGACCGGCGTGGTGGCTGGCGCCATCGTCTCGATGTTTCTCGGCAAGGACCTGAAGGACGATCCCGAGTATCAGGCGCGCCTCGCGGCCGGCAAGATACCGGTGCCCCAGGCTGCGGGGGAGCGCCCGCCGCTGAAGCCGGCGGCCAGGCTTTCGGCGTATCTCTTCCTGAGCGGAGTCGCGCTGGTCGTGCTGTTCGGTTTCTTTCCCGAGCTGCGCAAGCTGCCCGGCGCCAAAAGCCCGCTCGGCATGCCGATCGTCATCGAAATCGTCATGATGGCGGTTGCCGCGATCATGCTCATGGCAACCCGGGTGAATGTCGATGACGTGCCCAAGACCGCGACATTGCGCGCCGGCGTCGTCGCGGTGATCGGCATTTTCGGGCTGGCCTGGCTCGGCGACAGCTTCATCGCCGCGCACAAGGATGTCATCGTGCCCGCCATCGGCCACTGGGCCGAAGCCGCGCCATGGACCTTCGCCTTCGGCCTGTTCTTCGCGTCCGTGCTGCTCTACAGCCAGGCCGCGACGACGCGGGCACTGATGCCGCTCGGCATCGCCCTGGGCATTCCACCGCAATTCCTGATCGCGATGTTCCCGTCGGTCAACGGCTACTTCTTCATCCCGACCTACGGCTCGCTGATCGCCGCGATCAACTTCGACCTGTCGGGGACGACGAAGATCGGCAAGTACGTTGCTGAACCATTCGTTCATGGTTCCCGGTCTCGTCGCGACCTCGGTGGCCGTGACCACCGGCCTGCTGCTGGCGCGGGTCATTTTCTGACCTGGCGGCGGGCGCCGCGGACCAGGAAGCGGCCGGGGTCGAGCGCATCGACCAGGTCGCGCTCCAGCGGTAGCGGGTCGCCCTCGATGCGGCTGACCAGCAGGTCGGCCATCAATGCCGACCACGTGATGCCACGCGTCCCGTAACCTTGGGCGCACCACAGGCCGGGCAGCCGCGGCAAGCTGTGCAGACGGCTGTTGACGCCGGCGGCGACGCCTGCCGGGACCGGACCGACGATCGGCAGGCGGTCCGGCGACAGCGGACGGAAGCCGACGCGACCGGCGAGTTGTCCGGGATCGATAGCGGCGGCGAAGCCGGGCAGGGTCAGCTCGAGCTGGGCCAGGTTGTCGCGATGGTCGGCCAGGCGCTCGCCGGTCTCGTCATCGTCGAGGGAGAGCGTGGCGCCGATCAGGCATTGGCCATCGACGGCCGGCGTTGCGTAGCCATGTCTGCAGACGACGATTTCCAGGGGTGGCGTTGCGGACGCCGGCAGATGGCTGACCTGGCCGCGTGCGGCAATCTGCGGCAGCCAGGCGAACTGGCTGAAATGCGGCGCGGCAACGCCGCTGGCCATGACGACGACGGGCGCTTCGGCCAGCAGTTCACCGTCGGCCGCCAGCGCCCGCCAGCCGGTTTCTGCCCTTTTCAGCGCGTCGACCGCAACAGCGCAACGGACCGTGATGCGCCCGGGAAAGGCGGCCAGCGCGGCGCGGCACAGTGACGGCGGCTGCACCCAGCCGCCGCCGGGGAACCACCAGCCGCCGGTTTCCACCGGCCACTGAAGCAGTGCGCCGGCAGCCCCGGCAGCGACGAACTGGACGACTTCGGGCGGCAGGCCGAGCATTTCCACGGTACGCCGCTGCTGTGCCTCATGCCCGGTGTCGCGGGCGAGGTGCACGACGCCGCAGGGCGACCAGCGGGCAGCGGGCAGGGATTGCAGCAGGGCGCGGGTCGCGAGGTAGCCGGCGCGGGTCAGCCGCGAGATGCGGTTGTCGTCGGGGCTGGGCAGCGGGCGCAGCATCCCGGCGAGATTGCCGCTTGCGCCCTGGCCCGGCGCCACTGCCTGTTCGAGAACGGTGACCTGCCAGCCGCCTGCAGCGAGCCGGTGGGCGACCGTGCTGCCGGCGATGCCGGCGCCGATGACGATGGCGCGGCGCTCGGCCGGCGGCGGTCGGCGATCCGGGCGGCGCGAGCGGAAATGGCCGACGAGCATCTCGCGCCGCGGCGCAAATCCGGGGCGGCGTTCGAGATCGAACTCGACTGCTGCCAGCGCATCGCGGACCGGCCGCGCCAGGCACCAGGTGGCGAGAGTGGCGCCGGGTGCGGCGAGGCGGGCGAGCGCCTTGCACACCGGCAACGACCACATTTCCGGATTGCTGACGGGCGCAAAGCCGTCGAGATAGAAGGCATCCACTGCCGCATCGACCTCGCGCAGCTGGCTTGCCGCATCAGCGAAGACGAGGGTCAGGATGACCCGGTCGTCGTCGAGATGCAGGCGGTGGATGCCGGGCGTCAACGGTGGCCAGTGGTGGCGCAGGGTGGCGGCAAGGTCGGCGAACTCCGGCCATGCCTGCTGGGCGACGGCGAGGTCGGGTGCGGCAAACGGATGTTTTTCGATGGAGACGAAATGCAGGCGGCGGCAGCGCCGGGCATCCGCACGCCAGGTTTGCCAGGTGGCGAGGAAATTCAGTCCGAGGCCGAAGCCGGTTTCGAGAATGACGAAGCGCTCCCTGTCCCGCCAGCGCGCCGGCAGGTCGTTGCCGCCGAGAAAGACATGCCGCGCCTGCGCCGGACCGCCGTGGGTCGAATGGTAGACATCGCCGAAGGCGGGCGAGAAGGGGGCGCCGTCGGGCGTGAATTCGAGGCGGGCGGGCTGCAGGGGCATGGATGCAATTCTAACCCTGGCGGATGCACGGGCACGGCGCCGCGCAGGGCGCGGCGGGCGATCCTGGTTTGCAACTCGCAACGACAGGTTCATAATCCTCAGGAACCTGGGAAAACAAGATGCGCTCGAGACTGGCTCGCTACCTGCTGACACTGATTCTCCCGTCCGGATTGCTTTGCCTGATCTTTGTCTCCTCGCTGCACCACGAGGACCAGGTCAGGGTCAGGGAGAATCTGGAAGCGGCCGAAGAACTGCGCCTGGTTGCCGGGGCGCGCTCGCTGATCGGCGACATCGAGATGATTGCCGGCGATATCCGCCTGATGGCCAGCCTGCCCAGCCTTGCCCGGGCGCTCGACAAGGGCGATGCGCAGTCGCTTGACGCCCTGACTGCCGATCTGGTGGCGCTTTCCGCGAGCCGTCGGCTCTATGACCAGTTGCGCTGGATCGACGAGAGCGGAATGGAACGTGTCCGCGTTAACTATGTCCAGAACCAGCCGTTCGTCGTTCCCGTGGAGCGGCTGCAGAACAAGGCGCAACGCTACTTCTTCATCGACACGATGAAACTGGCGCCGGCCGAGATCTATGTGTCGCCGCTCGATCTCAACATCGAGCAGGGACGTGTCGAAACACCGCTCAAACCGACGCTCCGGCTCGGCATGCCCGTTTTCGATCGGGCGGGGCGTCCGCGCGGGATCGTGATCGTGAACTATTTCGGGCGGTTCCTCCTCGACAAGTTTTCCGACGTCACCGAGGCCAGGGAGGGCGGCGTTCGGGTGAACCTGCTCAACCGCGATGGATACTGGCTCGTTGCGCCGCAGGCGGCAGACGAGTGGGGTTTCATGTTCGGGCGCAAGGAGCACTTCGGGACGCGTTTCCCCGAGGCCTGGACGCGGATTTCAGCGGGCGCGAGCGGGCAGTTCGAGGATGACGACGGACTGTGGTCGTTCATCACCGTGCGTCCGCTGGGGGCCGGAATGGCCTCGGCAGCCGGTTCGCCGCTGGCGGATTCCGGCGGGTCAGCGTCGATCGGGGCCGACCAGTACGTCTGGAAGGTGGTGTCGCGGATTCCCCCGGACATGTTGATGCGGATGGCAGATCGCAGTCTCGGCGGCTGGATACTGATCACGCTGCTGTTCATGGGTGCGCTTCTCGCCGGAGCCTTCGTCCTGGCGCGAGCGAATCAACGGCGTGATGCCATGGCCGAGAGTCTGCGCACGCTGAACCGCCGGCTCGAGGAGAAGGTGCGCCAGCGCACCGACGAATTGCTCCAGCAGGCGATTCGCGATCCGCTGACCAGCCTGTTCAACCGGCGTTACCTCGACGAGACGCTGCCGCGGGAAATCCATCGCGCCCTGCGCGAGGAGGAGCCGCTGGCGGTGGTGATGATCGACCTTGATCATTTCAAGCGCTTCAATGACCAGTGGGGTCACGAGGCCGGCGACATCGTGCTGCTCGGGGTCGCCGAGGCGTTGCTCGACGGATTGCGGGCATCGGACATTGCCTGCCGCTACGGTGGCGAGGAATTGCTCGTCGTCATGCCCGGCGCGGATGCCGACGAGGCGGTCCGGCGGATCACCGCGATTGCCGCGCAGGCGCGCAGTGTGGGTGCCCGGGTGATGGGGCGCGAAATCGAGGCCATCACCTTCTCGGCAGGTGTCGCCACCGTTCCCGAACACGGCGACAGCGCCGAAGTCCTGGTGCGCGCCGCCGACCGTGCACTCTACATGGCCAAGGAGACAGGTCGCGACCGTATCGTGGTTGCCCATCCCCCCGGGTCAGCGGAGTAACTGCGTCCCCTGTCGGATGCCGCCGGCAGAGCGGGTGCGCATCATCGGGTCTCGGATTACACGCTGCCAGCTCGCTGATCCGCATCTATTCCCGCGCCGAAAAGACGTCGACCATGATCAGCACGCGGGGTATCCCTCTCTTCGACCAGCGCCTGAAAGGGCGGGCCAGCGCCGCGAGTCGCTTCAGCAGCGGCAGTCCGCGGCGGATGATATTCATGATCTCCGGATCGGGATTCGCGGCGCAGTAGCGATCGATCAGTCGCGGCAGCAATTGCCGCGCTTCACTTTCGCCAATCGGGCCGCTCAGCGGAATCGAGTTGAGGAAAAGGACGAGATCGGCGGCCTGCGTCATCTCCAGCGGCATGATCTCGCCGAAGTCTTCCTCGAAGTCGATGCGGTAGCTGATGCCATCCTGCAGCGTGACGTTCCTGATCTGGGCGCCGCCGTGCCAGTGGCCGGCACGGTGGAATTCGCCGAGTTCGGTCGCCAGGCGCGGCAGTTCGCTGCGCCAGGTTTCCGGCGTCCAGCGCTTGAGTTGCACCTGCACGACCGCGCCGCAGTATTCAAGGACGAAGAACTCCGTGGTCACCAGGGCGACCCGCGGCACACGAATGCCGGCGGCCGCCAGATCGTTCAGCCGGGTCGCCTCGAAGTCCATGCTGCTGGTTGCCCCGGAGAGTGCCAGCGTCTCCAGCGGGAGGCGTTGTCCGCTGAGGCGCTTGACCAGCCAGCGCATGAACAGCGTCTGGATCAGCCTGCGCGACCTTGCGGCAAGGCGCTTGACGACGTAACGCCGGCCGTCATGCTCGAAAACGTGCGTGCGGCTCGAATCCGTGGCAAGGGCCGCGCGCGCGGCGGATTCCAGCGAGACCGGATTTTCGCTCACGCGCGCCGGATGCCTGGGCGAGCGCCGGCGAGACCAGCCCGCGGGGCGCAGCCGCCCATCATTCGGGACGCATCTGGGGGAAGAGGATGACGTCGCGAATCGCCGGGGCATCGGTCAACAGCATGACCAGGCGGTCGATGCCGATGCCGCAGCCGCCGGTCGGCGGCAGGCCGTATTCGAGGGCGCGGATGAAGTCGGCATCGTAGTACATCGCCTCCTCGTCGCCGGCTTCCTTGGCCTTGGCCTGCTCCATGAAGCGGGCGGCCTGGTCTTCGGCGTCGTTGAGTTCGGAGAAGCCGTTGGCGATTTCGCGGGCGACGATGAACAGCTCGAAGCGCTCGGTGATCTCCGGATTGCTGTCCGAGGCGCGGGCCAGCGGCGAGACTTCGACCGGGTAGTCGATGATGAAGGTCGGATCCCACAACTGGGCTTCGGCGGTTTCCTCGAAGATCATCAGTTGCAGCGTGCCCAGGCCGGGCTCGCCCTTCATCTCCGCCTTCGCGCGGCAAGCTTCTCGCGCAGCCAGTCGGCGTCGGTGAGCTGGGAGTCGCTGTATTGCGGGCGTGATACTTCACGGCCTCGACCATGGTCAGGCGCTGAAACGGTCTTGAAAGATCGAGTTCGCGGCCCTGATAGTCGAACACTTCGCGCCCAGCGCCTCGCGCGCCGTGTGGCGCAACAGGCCCTCGGTGAAGTCCATGAGGTTGCGGTAGTCGGCGTACGCCTCATAGAACTCCATCATCGTGAATTCGGGATTATGGCGCGGCGAGATGCCTTCGTTGCGGAAGTTGCGGTTGATCTCGAAGACCTTCTCGAAGCCGCCGACGACCAGCCTTTTCAGATAGAGCTCGGGGGCGATGCGCAGGAAAAGTTCCATGTCGAGCGCGTTGTGGTGGGTCACGAAGGGTCGGGCCGAGGCGCCGCCGGGAATCGGATGCATCATCGGGGTCTCGACTTCGAGGAAGCCGTGCCCGCTCATGTAGTTGCGGATCGACGCGACGATGCGGCTGCGGGCGAGGAAGGTGACGCGGGTTTCCTCGTTCATGATCAGGTCGACGTAGCGCTGCCGGTACTTCATCTCCTGATCGGCCAGCCCGTGGAACTTGTCCGGCAGCGGACGCAGCGACTTGGTCAGCAGGCGGATCTCGGTCGCATGGATGGTCAGTTCGCCGGTCCGGGTCTTCAACAGGGTGCCGACGACGCCGAGGATGTCGCCGAGGTCCCAGGTCTTGAAGTCGGCGTAGATATCCTCGCCGAGAGTGTCGCGGGTGATGTAGATCTGGACGCGGCCGGAGAGATCCTGCAGCGTGGCGAAGGAAGCCTTGCCCATGACGCGCTTCAGCATCATACGCCCGGCGACCCTGACTTCGACCGGCATGCCCAGCAGTTCTTCGGATGTCTTGTCGCCGTAGCCTTCGAGCAACTTGAACGCCGTGTTCTCGCGCTGGAAGTCGTTGGGAAAGGCCTTGCCGGTCCTGCGCCATTCGGCGAGCTTGGCGCGGCGCTCGGCGATGAGCTGATTCTCGTCTTGCTGGACAGGCTGTTCGGCGTTGGACATGAAGGATCCTCAAGAAATGGGGTCTGCTGCGGTCAACCGCGTAAAACCCTGAATTTTCGCCGATTTCACCCCACCGGAACAAGCGGGAACGAATATTTTAAGGTGGCGCCGGGCGGCAGATGCCTGCGAGCGCCGCTGTTTCTCGATTAGCTGTTTGCCGCCAGCGGCAATGGCAGTGAGATAATTGCGCCGTGGAAACCTTGTCTGGTCCTCACGGCCAGCTCCTAGGCGGGGCGCATCGCCGGCGCCCGGAGATCGACGGAAAGGAATATGTGTATGGCCAGGACTTGGCAATTGATTGGCGTCCTGTGCTCCGGGATCGTCCTGGGAACGGCCGTCGCTGCACCGCTCAACATTCTGGGTTTCGACGACATGTCGTGCGCCGCCTGGGCGTCTTCGAAGGAGGACGGGGACCGGAGAAGCAGCTACGTCGTGTGGATCCGCGGATTCCTGACCGGGCACAACTACGGCGAGCAGAGCCAGCAGGTTTCGAGGATTTCCGGCGCCACGATCGAGAATTTCGTCAATCGCTACTGCACCCAGAATCCCAACGGCCAGTTCAGCGATGCGGCATTCCGCCTGAGCGACGAGTTTTCGGGGCGCAACCAGCCGATCAGGAAATGAACCCGGGTCCGCTCGGGCCGCGACCGGGACGGGCCACTGTTTCAGGCTTCCGCGACACTGCCCGATGACCGTGCGGGCGAGTGCCGGCGGACTGTCGTTTGCAGCCAGCCCGCCGCCGCATCGGCAGCCGCCCGCCACTGATGTTCCAGCATCAGCATGTGGCCGCAGTCCGGGATGCTGGTTTCCCGGGCGTTCCAGCGCAACGCCGTGTGACTCGTGGCGAAGGGCGGAAAGACGGCGTCGCGCTCGCCGCCGATCACCATGACGGGAATTTGCGGTCGCGGGCGATGCAGCCGAAGGCCGACAACCAGCATGTCGGAGATGGCACGGACGGGTTCCGGCTGGATCAGGTGCGCGAAGTCGAGAAGTTCTTCGGGCATGGTCACCGGCGAGAAATAGATGTCGCGCATCAGCGAGAGGCTGGTCGGGCTGAGTTCGCCATGGTGGCTGAGCCGGGTGATCTCGGAGAACATCTCGGGGTGTCTCAGGGCAAGCCGCATGATCGAACCCCAGGTACCCGTCGGCGGCACCGGCGCCATGAGCACCGCGGCGCGGGCGGTGGTCCGCTCGAGCGCACGCTCGATCACGCTGCAGCCCATCGAATGGCCGATCAGCACAATATCGCCGGGCAGGGTGGCGATGACCTGGCGGAGGTCGGCGGTGTAGTCGTCGATGCCGAAGCGGTCGGCTTCGTCCTTGCCCTCGCTCAGACCGTGGGCGGAGAGGTCGAGCGCGTGACAGTTGTAGCCGAGCGCGGTGAAGTAGGGCAGAAAATGGATGTCCCAGCAACGGGAGTCCATGTAGGCGCCATGGACGAACAACAGGTCGGGCGCATCCGTCGGCATCTTGGCGGGGCGGTGGAGCGTATGAATCTGGCGCGGGGGCATGCGGTGGTCTCCGTATTGGCGGCGAGATCGTCTTGTTACACCCGCAGCAGCGCAATTTTAAGCGGTGGCTGGCCGTCGTGGCTGGGGAAATCGGCCTCAGGCATGATCCATTCCACTTCCCGGATCTTCCGGCCGATCTTCGCGGCGCAGCGCGTGAGCTGGCCGGCCCAGACCTCGCGCGAAATCTCCGCCGCATTGTTGCAACAGATCAGGGTTCCTCCCTCGTTCGTGCACAGCAGTGCCAGCTTCATCAGCGCGGCGTAATCGTGGACGATATCGACGACTCCGAACGGACTCTTGGCATAGCGCGGCGGATCAAGGAAGACGAGGTCGAAGCTGCGCTGGTCGAGCCTGGGAAAGGCGGGCATGCGCTTGCCCCTGACCATCGCCGGCTGGCCGATGCCGGCGAGTTGGCGCATGGCGGCAAAGGCGTCGCTGTGGATGAAGCGCAGGCGGATCGGCAGGTCGTTGAGACGGGCGTTCTCCTTCCCCACCTTGAGGTTGGATTCGGCGAAATCGATGTCAACGACATGCGCCGCGCCGGCCCTGGCGGCGGCGACGCCGATGCCGCAGGTGTACGCGAACAGGTTGAGCAGCGACCTGCCGGACGCTTCCTGCATGATCCGGCGCCGGCCGGCGCGCATGTCGAGAAAGAGCAAGGGTCCTGGCCACTGTGCCGCGCCTGGACGAGATAGCGCACGCCCATTTCGTGAATCTCGCGCGGCGTCTGCGCCGCGCTCAGCAGCCCAGCCGGCAACGGGTTGGCGACGCGTGAGTTGGGGCGGCTGCGATCGTTGTAGATCGCGGTCAGGCCGGGCAGGGCGGCGGCATAGAAATTCTCGATGGCGACCCGTTCATCGCTGTCGAGGGGATCGTGGAAGGTCTGGATCAGCAGCAGGTCGCCGTAGCGGTCGACGGTCAGACCGGGCCGTTTTTCGCTGCTGCCGTTGAACAGGCGGTAGGCATCGGTGTCTTCGCCATGAAGTCGCGCGACAAGAGACTGGCGGGCGGCGAACGCGGCCTGCAGAAGTTCGGTCAGTGCGTGGTCTTGCATGATGTTCTCCCGCCGCGGTGGCGGCGCTCGCTGTGGGCCGATGCTCCGGGAAAGCCGCAGGGCCGGATTCTACCGGAGTGCCTTGGCACCCGCCGGATCGAGCGCTACCCAGACTTGCCAGTGGCCGCAGGTCGAGCGGGCGCGCCGCTCCGAGCCATCCCAGCCGCCGCCAATGCACAGGCCGGCGACGGTTTCTCCCGCAATGGCCACGGTGCCCGGCTGCTCAACCGGTTCCCGTTCGCCGCACCAGCGTTCGCAGGTGGCGCAGCGCTTTTGGTCCACAGTCTGGATCAGCAAGTCTTTGCGGCGCGACAGGCGGCGATGCTCTCGGTGGCCGGCACGACGGCGCCGCCGCTGCCGATCCAGCCCTTGATGCCTTTCGTCACGTTATAGACCTTGGGATACCCGCCTGCTGCGAAAGCAACTGGCTGACCGGCCTGGTCCGGTTGCCGGAGCGGCAGATGACAACGATCGGGTCGCCCGGTCTGGCCATCGGCTTGAGTTCTCGAGGCAGCCCGGGTCGGCGCGCCCGCGCTCGTCGAAGTAAGTCAGCAGCTTGCTGCCGGGAACGATGCCGGTTTCTTCCCATTC
>CAWEMU010000003.1:0-31800 GCA_963810175.1 uncultured beta proteobacterium
CGGCGACGTGGGGCTGTGCCGGTTCCGGCGGTGGCTTCTGCCAGACGGTCTGGGAAGCGCAGCCGGCCAGCCAGAGGCTGACAAGCAACGCAGTCCAGATCCGCCATCCGCTTGCCGTCACGGGCCTGCCCGCTGCCGAGAGCGCCTGCATTCGCATTAGTCTCCGGTGAAACGGTGAAATTCGGCGCGCCCGTGAAAGGTCACCAGGCGCTCCGATAGCTGTAGTGCCCGTCGTGGATGCGGCCGCGGCGGTCGAAGTCGCAGGTGTAGGTCAGATCGCGATGACCGCCCCGGTCAAAGCTGACGCGGCCCTGGCCGGTGAGCGTGCGCCCGTTGAGGTTCGGATAGCGCAGATCCAGGTCGCGCACATCGCCGTGGTCACGCTCCAGGTGAAAGCGAACCTCGCGCGCGCATTCGCGCTTGAGATAGTCCATGTCATCGAGCGCCTGGCCGCGCCCCTCGTCGTAGTCGCGCCGCTGCTCGTCCTCGCGGTCGCGGTCCTTGTCCTTCTTGTGGTTGGCAGCAATGATGCCCGCGACGGCAGCGACCGCCAGTACGCCCGCACCGATAGCCAGCGCCTTGCTGCTGTCGGACGATTTGCCGCCGTCAGCAACATCGCTGTCCACCTTCCAACTTACGACCTCGCGCGATTCGATCCGGCACATGAAACGATGATTGCGGTCTTGCTGGTCCTGCACCAGGCCTTCCACCTTGTACGTATTGCGCCCGGTCGTCTCGGTCTTTGTCTCGTGGGCGCGTCGATAGCCTCCGTCCCCGTTCATGACCTTTCGCAGGCAGTCGCCCTCGGCGCTGCTTGCGTCGTAGGCGAAGGCCGGTGCCGAACCGAAAGTCATGCTGAGGGCGAGCGCGCAAGCGATGGCTGTCTGAGGGCAAGAGGATTTGGAACTGTTGAACCGAGGGCGATTATCCATTCTGGGCTTCCTTGGCGCGTCGGGTGGAAACACCGAAAGGCGGTGTTCCCGCGATGTTGATCGAAGCGGTGGATTTTCCCACCGGCCATTCCATGGCCATGAATTAACGTGTTAAACGCACCGCCAGTCAACTCTCTCACGAGGTGCCGACCATCGATCCATTCATGCCTCTGCGACAGCACCCGCCGCAACGAGGTTCAATCGCCTGTCGTGGAAGGCTTCCAGCGTCGTGCGGTGGGCAATGCTGACGATCGTGCAATTGGGCAATCGATCGTTAATTAGCCGGTACATGGCAGCTTCGGTTGCGTTGTCTAGCGCGCTAGACGCTTCATCCATGAAAAGGATATCCGGCTTGAAGAGTAGAGCGCGGGCAAAGGCCAGCCGCTGCTGCTCGCCCGGAGACAACTGGTGACTCCAGCGGGCAGAGTCGTTTAGGCGCTGGACCAGATGCGGGAGCCTGCAATCGACTAGAACCTGGGCCAGTTCTGCCCCGTCGATCACATCCGCAGCGCGGGGGTAGGCCATGGCATTCTTCAACGGCCCGTCGGGCAGGTAATTGTTCTGCGGGAGGAACATGACCTGGGCGTCCGCGGGAATTTGGATTCGTCCATTGCCAAATGGCCAGAGCCCGGCGATGGCTCGCAGCAGCGTGCTCTTGCCGACGCCCGACGGGCCACGGATCAGCCAGCGCTCGCCTCGGGCGAACAGGAACTCCCCGATCGCCGACATGGGTTGGCCGGACGGCAGATTCAAGCGGATGTTATTGCCCTCGACGTTGCCGGGCTCCGCATCACGCGAAAGTTCGATACCTGGCACCGCGGGCTGCGCCATGGCTTCTTCTAGAGCCACCAGTCGGCGAACACGCGCCGAAAGCTGGAACAGCTCCTTGTAGGACAAGGCAAACCACGCCACGGCGGCGGCGGTTGCGGCAAAGGCGCCGATATCCTGCATCAGCGTTCCGAGCGACAACTCGCCGGCAAGCACCTTGGGCGAGACCGCAATGATCGGCACCAGCACGGAGATGACGGAGAAGCCCGTGGAGGTCAGGTTAAGGTAAACGCTGTGGCGCATCAGGTGCGACCAGTTGCGCTGAATTTCGCCGAACAGCCGGTGAAGACGTCCCTGCTCGACGGCTTGCCCCCGATAAAGTGCGATCTGCTCCGCAGCTTCGCGCGCCTGGCTCAAGGAGAATCGGAAATCAGCCTCGAAGGTCTGCTGCTCGACTGTCAGGCGGGCCAGGCGGTGACCGGCAAGGTGGGTCGCCGCCGTCCGCAATACACCCCAGAATATTGCCAGCCAGAACAGATAACCGGGGATGGTCAGCAGCGAACCGTTGATCGTGAAGCTGACCGGCCCGGCACTTTGCCAGAGGATCCAGCCCATCGTGCCCAGCGTGCCCAGGTTGATCACGAAACCTTGGGAAAGGCTGAGCATCAGCCTGACGTATTCGCCGATGTCCTGTGACAGTCGCTGATCCGGATTGTCGCAAGTCCCATCGCGTTCGATTCGGTAGAAGGTGTCGTCCTGCAGCCAGCGCTGCATCATCGTGTCGGTCAGGTGCCGGCGCCACCTGATCTCGAGAGCCTGCCGGAGATAAGTCACCAGAGTCATGGCCGCCATCAACAAACCGACCACCGCAAAAAATAGCAGCACACTCTCGTTGAACGCCTTGGCGTCGAGGTTCTGCAAGGCATCGTAGAACGCCTTGTTCAGGTGGTTGAGCCAGGCGTTGAGGCCCGTGCTGGTGGCCGCGAGGGCGACGAGCACCAGCGCCAGCAGCCAGGCTGCATGGCGTTGAGGGGCGTCACGCCAGAACGGAACAGCGAGACGGAAAGTGCTTGTGATGATCGGGTGCATGAAAACTCCGCCTTGCTGTTTGCCTGGAAGGTTTCGCCAAGGTGCTCAGAAACGCAGGTGAGTGGCCAGATAGATTTCGCGCGGCTGAATGACGAAGCCGACGCCGTTGGCGCCGGATTCCAGCGTGTAGTTCTGGCGGTCTGTGACGTTCTTGACGCCGGCCTGCAGAGACCAGTTCCGGGCATCGTAGCCGCCATAGACATCCATACGGAACTCCCGTGGACTGCCCGGGTAGTCGCGGGTCTGGGCGGCATCTCGCCCCTGAATGCCACCACCGAACCAGGCGCCCTGTTTGTCGCCAGTCAGGGAATAGATCAATGAGAGCTTGTACTGCTGGTGGGCGAATGGAATCGATGGCACGTCCGTCGGTGCGTCAATGTCGCTGTAGTTGTACGCGGCCCGAATATCGAGATGATCTGTCAGTTGACCGGACAGTTCCACATCAAGCCCCCGGCTGGTGATGCCGGGCACGGTGACGTAGTAATTCACCGGAAAGGTCGAATGAACGGTATCGAGCGCAGCATAGTTTTTCTGTTCGATCCGGTACAGGGCGGCGGTCAGGGCAAGTTGCCGTTCGCGAAACAACTGCTTGAACCCCAACTCGACCTGTTGCGCCTCCTCCGGCTCCACCTGTTGCCGCGTGGCAAACTCGGTCTTTCCGGCGTTAGCCATGAAGCTCTTTGCCAGACTGGAGTATAGCGACTGGCTGGGTGTCAGGCGATAGACCACGCCAAGGCTGGGCAGCGTGGCATTGTAGTTGTCGCTGGTTGCGGACAGTTTCTCGCCGGGCGCATAGCTGACCTGCCGAACGCCGGCCACCACAACCCACTTTTCCCAGGAAAGCTGATCCATTATCAGCACGCCGGTTTCTCTGGGGGCTTGATCCACGACCACTCGCTGTGGCCCGGCATTGCCCAGAGGGGCAATCAGACGTCCATCGACGGCATTGAACAGGTCTCGCTTGAATGGCGTGGCCTGTTGTTGGCGCAGGGAACTGCGATCATTGACGTAGGCCAGCAGCAGCTTGTGGTCGATGGGGCCGGTGTCGAACTCGCCATTCAGGTCGATCCGGAACTCGTTCTTGCTCGCTGTGGTGCTTCCGTCCACCTCCAGGCCGACGACCCTCGGATAGGCGATGACCAGGCCGACCGTTCCCCCGGAGAATTTCTGCTCCAGATCCTGGCGCACTGCCTTGAGCGACAGTCGCCAGCTATCCGTCAATTGCTGATTCAGGTAGAGCGCGAGGTTCTCTTCGGTTCCCTCGCCAAGGCGTCGCCCGTTGTCCCCCAGACGTACCGGCTTCAATGACTGGTCGAGCTTCTGCGTCGCGGGATTGAAATAGACGCTCCAGAAATTCTTTTGCGCCTGCTCGTTTCGTTCGTAGGCAAATACAATTTCGGTGCCCGTCGTGCGGTCGCGAAAGCCCAGGGAAGGCGCGATGTAATTCCCCCGGTTGCCGTCATAGCCCAGTTGATCCTTGCCCTCGGTGCTCTCGGCGACAACCAGCCGCCCCATGGCGCGCTTGTCCTCGGTCAGGGCGCCACCGATATCCAGGCCAAGCGACTGGCGCCCATGGTCGCCCAGTTGCAGCCTGGCTTCTGCTGTCCTTTGCGGCTGGGGCGCCTTGGTGACCACATTGACTAGCCCGCCAAAGCCTGCCGACTGGCCGGCGATGATCGCTTCCGGACCCTTGAGGACTTCGATGCGCGAGATACCGATCACCGGCGGGGAGAAGATGCTCAGCGAAGTGGCATTGAGCGTTCCGTTTCTCATGATCCCTGCATCGAAGCCGCGGATGTAGAGACTGCCGGACGTACCCGGATCGTATACGCCGGGCACGTTGGTCACCGCGTCGCTGAGCGACCGCGCGTCTTGCCGATCGAGCAATTCGGACGGGATCGTGCCGACCGATTGCGGCAGGGTCATCGGGTCGGCATCGAACGGCACTGCACTGCGATTCTGCAGGGTAAGGGGCGGTGCCGGTGCCGTGACCACAACCGGCTCAAGATTCGTCTCAGGCGGGCTCGCAAGCGATGCAACGGGCGCTGCCAGGAACGGCAGCAGCAAGACCCCTCGCCTCAGGCAGGAAACTTCCAACGCAATTTCCCCCTTGCTGGCCTGTTGACCGGCGCATGCGGGGCAACGATGAACGTCCAGGCATGCCAGGTGATGTCTTCCAGCACGTTGCGCATGAAGCGAATCGACATGTTGCCAGCGTACTCCTTGGTCCAGAGTGTTGTCTTGTTGTTCAGATCGGCAAGGCTGGCGGTAAAGTACATATGATACTGATTGGGCGGTTTCTTGCCTTTGTCGGTCACCTTGGCAGCGCAGCCGAGTTGGTAATCCGTGTTCGCCTTGACGCAGGTTCCCATGCGTTTCGGCAAGGGAAAGCTGGTGTGCGGGACGACAACCCGAATGGCAGGGTGCCCGGTCAATAGGTGACCAATTCGAGGGTCATGCCATCGCAGAACCAGTTACGTTCGGGATCCTGTGCAACATTGTCGATGCGCAAGACGGCGAGCGACGGGAGACTTTCTCCGCTTGGCGCTACCCGGGAACTCGCCAACAGGCGCAGGATGATAGCTGCCGGGCGCCAGGTGCAGACGCCATTCATCTTCGGCACCTGACCCGGCGCTGTACGCTTCGAGCATCTCCCGCAGCCGGTGCATATTAACCCGGACCAGCGAGTTCGCCTGGGGGTCAAAATCAGTCGCCTGGCCAAAGACGGACAAGGCGATCTGGTAGGCGGTCAACCGTCCCGCTGCCTCGGGCCTCGTTTCTTCTGCCAGATACTCGAGCAGGCGGGCCATCAACGGCGCCGCCAGGAAGGCCGGCGTCGCGAGGATGCGGCGCAACGTCTGTTCCAGCGCCGAAGGGTTCAGCGCCTGCGAATCGCCGCTGTTTTCTGTTGATGAAGGCACGGTTGCTGACCAGTCCGAAAGATTGGCTAGCGTGCATTCTACTTTCGCTCGCTGTTAAGCCCACCCGACACTTAACACGTTAAATACCCCGGGCGGCGCCTCAGGTGCAAAAATCGCGCGCTTATTGGTAATGCTGGATGCTTGAAAGGATAAATTGTGCATCACTTCCGTCTCACGATACTCGCTGCAACCTTATTGGGCCTCGGCGCCAACCAGGCCATCGCCCAAACTTGCCCGAATCCCGTCACCGGGACAGTCAATAATTGCACCGTCAACTCCGGGGCGCTGAAGATCAGCGCTACCGGAGTCGTTCTCGATGGCGTTTATATTTCCGGTGCGGCAATTATTGTCGCCAATGACGGCCAGATCAATAACACCCCAGGTTCTCTGGGTCAAGGCGTGGACATTGGCCCCGGCGCTTCGCTGGTCAGTTTGACCAATAGCGGTACCATCAATGGTGACGACAGCGGAGTTAGAGTCGATTCCAGTGTGCTGGGAACTATCGAAAATAGCGGAGTTATCAAGGGCGGCATAGCAGGTGTCTCTCTTACCCAACCAGCTTCTGTTATCACGACAATTGAAAATAGGGCCGGTGGCCTCATCAGTTCGGATAACCAAGCAATCTTTAATATCGGAACGATCACCAAGCTGAACAATAGCGGCAGGATCGAAGGGAGTGTTCAAGCCGTTTTGAACGATGGCGGGACAATCAACGAGATCGCCAACCAAGGCGTAATTTACAGTGCCAGCGGCGTTGCCATTCAAAACGCGGGGACCATCCTGCAGCTCTACAACAGCGGGTCCATCCTGAGCGACACAGGTACCGCCTTCTCGCAGACCGCCGGCTCTGTCGGCATTTTCCAGAATAGCGGAGCAATCATCGGTGGGGACACCGGCATCAGCATTACCGGCGGCACACTTCCTTTTGGCATCACCAACTCAGGCGTGATTGCCGGTGCGACAGCGATCGAGGCGACCGTTGTTCCGGTCTCGGTGTACAACAGCGGCCTGATGCTGGGGCGCATCAATCTGGCCGCTATCGGTTCGGATATCACCAACGCCGGCATTATCTCGCTGCGTGCGACGGATGCTGCCTCGAGGATCGAAGGCACCTACACTCAAACTGCCGCCGGTTTGCTGAATATCGGTGCCGCAAGCAGCACCAGCTACGGGAAACTGGTTGTCGCCGATGCGGCAGTCATCAATGGTGGCATTCAGGTCACGCTGACCCCGAACAGCACCATCGCCGCCGGCCAAACCCTGAGCAACGTCGTCACTGCCGGCCCGCTTAGCGGTGCTCCGGTCATCGCCGACAACTCGCTCGCCCTCAATTTCCGTCCGCTGCAAACCAGCACTAGCCTGTCGCTGGTGGCCGAAGCCACCAACATGACCACCGTGACCAATGCGGTGACGACCGCCCCCAGCGCCAACACCGCAGCGACCGGTGCCGCGGGCGTGGTCGACGCGACGCTGGCGACTCCGGCGCTGCTGCTCGCCCCGGGCAGCACGCAGCTTCCGTCCGGCACAGTCCCGGTCAGTGCAATCGACTGTTCCGTGGCAGGCATTCAGCGTAATACGGTGACAGCCGCAACCTGCGCCGTGACCAGCGCGGCAAACAAGGATCAGGTCACGCAGGCGGCCAGTCAGTTGGTGCCGCTGCTCTCGGGCGCGACGCAGCAGTCGTCGATCACGACGCTGACCGACATCGGCCGCATCGTTCAGGCGCGCCAGGAGGCCAATCGCGGCCTTTCCTCGGGCGACGAGTTCTTTGGCGACAAACGTGTCTGGCTGAGGCCCTTCGGTTCGTGGGCCGACCAGCGCGAGCGCAACGGCGTCAGCGGTTACGACGCTACGACCGCCGGGCTGATTCTGGGTGCGGACGCCGTCGTCTCCGAGAACGTTCGCGCCGGCCTGGCTTTCGCCTATGCCAATACCGACATGGACAGCAGTTCCAGCTACGTGCAGAACAACGCCAAGATAAATCTGTACCACCTGCTGGGCTACGGCTCCTATGCCCTGGACCAGGACACCGAGATCAATTTCCACCTTGGTTTCGGACGAAACAGCAACGAAGGTTCGCGCAGCATCAACCTCTTCAATTTCGCCGTGCCGAGCCGGGTTTACTTCAACGGTACGGCCAATGCCGACTACGACAGCAAGACGGCGACCGCCGGGCTTGGCTTGGGCCGTACTTACCGCTATTCCGACAAGCTCAGTTTTACCCCTTCGGCGCGCGCCGACTATGTCTGGATTCGTGATGATGGCTATACCGAGAACGGTGCTGCCGGACTGGGCTTGACGGTCGATTCGCGCACCACCGATGCATTGATCTTCTCGGTGGACGGCAAATTCGGCTACGAGATCAGCAAGGGTACGACACTGTTTGCCAACCTGGGTCTGGGCTACGATGTGCTCAACGACCAGGCGCAAGTCACCTCGGTTTTCGTCGGACTGCCGGGCAATGCCTTCACGACGCAAGGCATCGAACCCAGCCCCTGGATCTTCCGTGGCGGCGCCGGCGTGGTGGCCAACCTGAGCGATGCTTTTGCCCTGACCGTCCGCTACGATGCCGAGTACCGCTCGGACTTCCTGAATCAGACGGCTTCGGCCAAACTGCGTTGGGCCTTCTGACCCGTAGCGCTCCCCAAAAGGCCACGGTCGAGCACCGTGGCTTTTTTCTTTTTCAATCGCTTCGCCACCTGTTGCTTCCGATCCTCCTGATGATCGCTCTGGCCGGATGTCGATCGATTCCCAGTCCCGATGCACGCGTCGCCGGCGCCGATCACCTGGCAGACCAACAGGGCTGGCATGCAAGCGTGATTGCGGCCGGGAAATTTTCCCTGACGGCCTATCTCCCGCGAACCATCACGCCGTCGCCGTCATTGACCGTCTATATCGAGGGGGACGGTCTGGCATGGGTGGGCGGATCGCGCCCCAGCCAGGATCCGACGCCCGTCGATCCGCTCGCCTTACGCCTCGCGCTGGCGCAACCGGCCGGCAACGCCGCCTATCTCGCCCGACCCTGCCAGTTTGCGGGACGTTCCGATTCCGCATGCGCTGAATCCTATTGGACCGACGGCAGGTTTTCCCGCGAGGTCGTCGAGTTCGACCAACATCGCCGCCGATGCCTTGATGCGTCGTTTCGGGGCCGATCGACTGACGCTGGTCGGATATTCCGGCGGCGGCGCCATTGCGGCGCTCGTTGCGGCAAGGCGACCGGATGTCGTTCTGTTGATCACGGTTGCTGGAAACCTGGATCACGACGACTGGACGAATTACCACAACATCCTGCCACTGACCGGGTCGGAGAATCCCGCAAACCAGACTGCAAACCTGCGCAACATTCCGCAGCGGTCCTATGCCGGCGGGAAGGACAGGAATATTCCACCGGAGCTGGCAATGCGTTTTTTGGATCGCTTCCCGCTGGCTCAGCGGCCAACGCTCATCATCGAATCCGGTTTCGACCATCATTGTTGCTGGGCAGAGAGTTGGCCGAGGATCTATTCAGAGATTTCGCTCCCACAGTAGATGCCGGTCAGGCATCAAAATCGAGACCGTCAGTTGGAAATGCTGTCCGGCGGTTTGAGGGTCAAGAAGCTGCCATTGCACTCTCGAATGTCATCAGGCCGTTTGGCAGACCAAGTGTCACTCAGTTGAAACCCCTAGGCGGCTGCTTTCTGTTCAGCAAGCCGCCAGAGGACTTGTATTTGTCATCAGGCAGGACTGGGTCGTGAAGCGCCGGTCAGCAAACGATCAGTCGTCACCAGGCAGAGTACGGACAGGAGCCAACGCGAAAAACATTTGCCTAAACCCGTCATCGGGACGGTCTGGGTGTAAGCTGACCGTCCATATCTTGAAGTGCCGCTTTTGGCGTTTATTCGGTTATGCAGGAGTGAATGATGAACCGTTTATTTGCAGCCCCAGTGCTAGCTTTGGGCCTGGGTTTTGCTGCCATGCCCGCGAGCGCCGTCGTTTATTGCAAGACTGTGGGCGTGCCGAAAGGTTGTGTGGCTCGACCCGCCGCCGCAGTTGCGGCTCCCGGCGTTGGCGCTCCCGGGGTGGGTCGCTCCCGCCGCAGTTGTCGTGCCGGGCGCAAGTGCAACCAACCAGAATGGGGGAGTGAACCGCTTGGGCGTTCGGCGCTGAACAGTGGCTCACGTGGGTCTTTGGCTTGGTCGGCCGCGTAGAGAGAAGAACCCCGCCTAACTGGGCGTCACACCAAGCTCCGTTAGTAGGGGCCGGTGGACGAGCCCGTTAAATCCCGGGAACGTCCGCAAGGGGCGCAACCGAGACAGCCGAGAGCGGGAGTTGGGCAAATATCAGCCAGCCTCGCGGATCAGCGCCAGCAGTTCTTCGCCGTAGTGCTCAATCTTGGCGCTGCCCATGCCGGTGATGCCGGCCAGCAGGGCGCGGCTCGTCGGGCGGGCTTCGGCGAGTTCGCGCAGCGTGCGGTCGTGCAGGATGACGTAGGCGGGGACGCCCTGTTCGCGGGCGGTGTCGGCCCGCCAGCGGCGTAGCAACTGGAACAGCGCTTCATCGGCCGGGGCGAGTTCGTTATAGACGACGCTGGCTTTCGGTTGCGGCGTCTTGCGTTTGGCCGGGCGGCGCAGTTGTACCTGACGTTGCCCCTTGAGCACCTCGCGCGCGGCCTCGGTCAGTTGCAGCGCGCCGTGTTCGGCCATGTCGACATGGACCAGACCGGCGGCGGCCAGTTGCCGGAATACGCTTTTCCAGGCGTGGTCGTCGAGGTCGGCGCCGACGCCAAAGGTCGGCAGTTGTCGTGGTTCCACTGCCTGACCTTGTCGGTGGCCTTGCCGCGCAGGATGTCGGTCAGGTGGGCGACGCCGAAGCGCATGCCGGTGCGGAAGATGGCGGACAGCGCCTTCTGCGCGGCCAGGGTGCCGTCCCACAGCTCGGGCGGCTCGCTGCAGACGTCGCAGTTGCCGCAGGGCTGGCGCTCTTCGCCAAAATAATTGAGCAGCACCTGACGCCGGCAGCGCGGTGCTTCGCAGTAGGCGAGCAGCGCGGTCAGGCGCTGCGATTCGAGGATCTTCTGGCCTTCGCCGGCGCCGGATTCGGCGATGCGCGCATGCTGCAGGGCGACGTCCTGCATGCCGTAGGCCATCCAGGCTTCGGAGGTTCGCCGTCGCGGCCGGCGCGGCCGGTTTCCTGGTAGTAGGCCTCGATGCTTTTGGGCAGGTCGAGATGGGCGACGAAGCGCACGTCGGGCTTGTCGATGCCCATGCCGAAGGCGATCGTGGCGCACATGATCAGGCCTTCTTCGCGCAGGAAGCGGCGCTGGTTGGCGGCGCGTTCTGGCGGCGGGCAGGCCGGCGTGGTAGGGCAGGGCGGGGTAGCCTTGTGGTCGACAGCCAGGCGGCGGTTTCCTCGACCTTCTTGCGCGACAGGCAATAGACGATGCCGGCCTGGCCCTTGCGCCCGGTCAGGAAACCGAGCAGCTGCTTCTTGGCATTGTCCTTTTCGACGACGGTGTAGCGGATGTTCGGGCGGTCGAAGCTGGAGAGGAAGACGCGGGCTTCGGCCAGGCCGAGGCGCTGCAGGATTTCGTTGCGCGTCGCCTGGTCGGCGGTGGCGGTCAGGGCGATGCGCGGAACGGCCGGATAACGCTCATGCAACGCCGAGAGTTGCAGGTATTCGGGGCGGAAATCGTGGCCCCATTGCGAGACGCAGTGCGCTTCGTCGATGGCGAACAGCGCCAGCTTGCCGGCTTCGTTCAGCGCGTCGAGCATGGCCAGCGTGCGGTCGAGCAGCAGGCGCTCGGGGGCGATGTAGACGAGGTCGAGATTGCCGCTGAAGATGGCCTGCTCGACCGCCTGCGCTGCGCGCCAGTCGAGCGTCGAGTTGAGGACGGCGGCCTTGACGCCGAGCTGGGTCAGCGCGTCGACCTGGTCCTGCATCAGCGCGATCAGCGGCGAGACGACGACTGCGCAGCCGGGGCGGAGCAGGGCGGGAATCTGGTAGCACAGGCTCTTGCCGCCGCCGGTCGGCATCAGCACCAGCGCGTCGCCGCCGCCGGAGACGTGGTCGATGATTTCGGCCTGCGCGCCGCGGAAGGCGGGGTAGCCGAAGACGTCGCGCAGGAGGTTCAGCGCGCCTGTTGCGGTTGACAGCGTTTCAGGGCCGGTTTTCAGCGAGGATGGCTTCGCGCGTCAGGGTTTCGCCGTCCCAGGCCAGGCACTCGCCGCGCTCCTCGTGCCAGTCGGCGAGAACCCAGCGCTCGACGTGGATGCCGTCGACAATATGGTCATGCTTCGCCGGCTGGTGCGTGTGGCCGTGGATAAAGGTCACGTAGCCGTGTTCGCGCAGGAAGTCGTCGGTGGCGCCTGCCTGCAGATCGGTGTAGGGGTTGTCCTTGTCGCGCTGGCTGGACTCGCTGACCTCGCGCATGTGGGCGGCAATGGCGCGTCGCTCGCCCAGCGGTTTGGTCAGCAACGCTGCCTGCCAGGCCGGGTTGCGAACCTGGGCGCGGAAGGCCATGTAGGTGGCGTCGTCGAGACAGAGTGCGTCGCCGTGCGAAAGGATGAACTGCCATTCAGGTGTCGACAGCAGGTGCGGATCGCCGATCAGCCTGGCGCCGGTCGCGGCGGCAAAGCCATCGCCAAGCAGGAAATCGCGATTGCCGTGCATGACGCTGATCCGCAGCCCGGCATCGCTGGCGGCACGCAGCGCGGCGACAACCTGGGCGTTGAACGGGTCGCCGCTGTCGTCATCGCCGATCCAGGCTTCGAAGAGGTCGCCGAGGATGTAGAGTTCCTCCGCCTGCCGGGCGCGGCCGGCAAGAAACTGAAGGAACAAACGCGTCGCCCCGGGCGACCGGGGCGACAGGTGCAGATCGGAAACGAAGAAGATCAAACCACTTCCGCCTTCTCGATGATCACGTCATCCACCGGCACGTCCTGATGGAAACCCTTGTTGCCGGTGCGCACGGCGCGGATCTTGTCGACGACGTCCATGCCTTCGCTGACCTCGCCGAAAACGCAGTAGCCCCATCCCTGGCCGGACGGCGACTTGAAGTCGAGGAAGTCGTTGTCGACGGTGTTGATGAAGAACTGGGCGGTGGCCGAGTGCGGGTCGCCGGTGCGCGCCATGGCGATGCTGCCGCGCTTGTTCCTGAGGCCGTTGGCGGCCTCGTTCTCGATCGGCGCCGAGCAGGGCTTCTGGTTCATGTTGGGCTCGAAGCCGCCGCCCTGGATCATGAAGTTCTTGATCACACGGTGGAAAACCGTGTTGTTGTAATGCCCGGCCTCGACGTAGGCGAGGAAGTTGGCGACCGTCTTCGGTGCCTTCTCTGCATTGAGGTCGAGGGTGATGACGCCATGGTTGGTGGTGAGTTTGATCACTTGTGAGTCCTTATTTCTCTGAGATGATTTTGACGCTCTGGATGATGACCGGCGTGGTCGGCACGTTCTGGTGCGGGCCGGCGTTGCCGGTCGGCACCTTGGCGATCTTGTTGACGACGTCCATGCCCGCGGTGACCTTGCCGAAAACGGCATAGCCGAAGCCGCTCGGATCGTTGCGGTTCGGGTGATTCAGGGAGGCGTTGTCCTTCAGGTTGATGAAGAACTGGACGCGCGCCGAGTGCGGGTCGTTGGTGCGCGCCATGGCGATCGTGCCACGGTCGTTCTTCAGGCCGTTGGCGGCTTCGTTCTGAAGCGCCGGAGTGAGCGTTTTCTTTTCTTCCATCGCCGGGCTGAAGCCGCCGCCCTGGATCATGAAGCCGTCGATGACGCGGTGGAAGACGGTGCCGTCGTAGAAGCCGCGCCTGGCGTTGTCGAGGAATGTCTCGACCGTCTTCGGCGCCTTCTCGGCGTTGAGTTCGATGGTGATCTTGCCCAGCGAAGTGGTCATTTCGACGGTGGGTGCGGCCCAGGCGGCCAGCGATATGAGCAGGCCGGCGGTCAGGGTCGAGAATTGCTTGAGCATTGCGTTGTTTCCTGGTCAGGTTATTGATTGGCGGCCTTGTTGCCGGCGGCGGGATTGGCGGGCGCCTGGACCGCGGTCGCCGGCTTCGCGGCTGCCTTGGCCGGGACCGTGATCAGGTCACGCGAAAGGGCCAGCTTGGTCTTCGCCGACTTGCTCGCTCCGTCAAGTTGGGCGGCCTTGCCATAGGCCTGGTTGGCAAGCCTGGCGTAGAGGTCGCCGAGGTTCTCATAAGCGGTCGCATACGAGGGATGCGTCTGGATCGCCATCTCGAGCGCCATCCGCGCCTTCTCGTATTGCTTCTGGCGCGCGTAGAGGACCGCCAGGTTGTTGTAGGACTCGGGAAACTCGGGGTAGTCCTCGGTCAGCTTGGCGAACACCGCGATGGCTTCGTCGGTCTTGTCCGTCTCGCTGTAGATCACACCCTTGAGAAAACGGGCCTGCGCGTCATTGGGTGACGTGCCCAGATAAGAATCGATCAGTGCCAGCGCTTGCGGATACTGGCCCTTCTTGATCAGGCGCTGGACGTCCGCCAGCGTGTCGGCGAGCAGCGGGGTGCCGAAGCAGACCGTCAGCGTGAAGATGGCGGCACGCAGCGCTCGAAATGCACCTGGCCGAGGCTGAGGCGGGGGGGCTGAAGTCATCGCTATGCTATACTCGGCGCAGGTTTACAATCGTTCGATTCTACCAAGAACGCCAGCCTTTCCAAAGCTTCACGAGCGGCTGACGACGTCGCGAATTCCCCCGCCCATGCTCAAAATCCATAACTCCCTGAAACGGGAAAAGCAGGTCTTCACGCCCATCGAACCGGGCAAGGTTCGCATGTATGTCTGCGGCATGACGGTCTATGACTATTGCCACCTCGGCCACGCCCGGGTCATGGTCGTCTTCGACATGGTCTATCGCTGGCTCAGGGCCAGCGGCTACGACGTGACCTATGTCCGCAACATCACCGACATCGACGACAAGATCATCAAGCGCGCCATCGAGAATGGCGAAACGATCCAGCAGTCTGACCGACCGCTTCATCGCCTTCATGCACGAGGATGCCGATGCGCTGGGCGTGCTGCGCCCCGATCACGAGCCGCGCGCCACCGAATTCGTGCCGGAGATGCTCGACCTCATCGGCCAGCTGGAAACGCGCGGGCTGGCCTACAAGGCGGCCGATGGCGACGTCAATTACGCGGTGCGCAAGTTCCCCGGCTACGGCAAGCTGTCGGGCAAGTCGCTCGACGACCTGCGCGCCGGCGAGCGCGTCGAGGTCGAATCGGCCAAGGACGATCCGCTCGATTTCGTGCTGTGGAAGCACGCCAAGCCGGGTGAGCCGGCCTGGGAATCGCCGTGGGGCGATGGCCGGCCGGGCTGGCACATCGAGTGTTCGGCGATGAGTTCGAAAATCCTCGGCAATCACTTCGATATCCACGGTGGCGGGCAGGATCTGCAGTTCCCGCACCACGAGAACGAAATCGCCCAGTCCGAAGGCGCGCACCAGTGTGCCTTCGTCAATTACTGGATGCACAACGGCTTCGTCCGCGTCGACAACGAGAAGATGTCGAAATCGCTGGGCAACTTCTTCACGATCCGCACCGTGCTGGAACGCTTCGATGCCGAAGTCGTGCGCTTCTTCATCCTGCGCGCCCACTACCGCAGCGCGCTGAACTACTCCGACACCCACCTCGACGACGCCAAGCGCAGCCTGGACAGCCTCTACTTCGCCTTGCGCGACGTGCCGCCGGTTGCCCCCCAAGGGGACTTGAGCCCAAGGCCCCGTAGCCTTCGGGGCGCGGTCGACATCGACTGGAGCAATGATTTCGCGGCACGTTTCGCCGCCGCAATGAACGAGGATTTCGACTCGCACGGCGCGATTGCCGTTCTCTTCGAACTCGCCGGCGAAGTCAATCGCCAGCGCAGCGGCGAGCTTTCGGGTCTACTGAAAGCGCTTGCCGGGGTTCTCGGCCTGCTCGAGCGAGACCCGCTGGCCTATCTGCGTGGCGGTGTTGCCGGCGCTGGCGGCCTGGACGAGGCGGCCATCGCCGCCTTGATCGCCGACCGCGCGGCAGCCAAGAAGGCCCGGAATTTTGCCGAGGCCGACCGCATCCGCGACGAGTTGAAGGCTGGCGGTATCCTGCTCGATGACGGCCCGCAGGGAACTGCGTGGCGGCGCGCCTGAAATGAGGAACGGCCTGTGAAGACAGGCCGTTTCCAGGTCCGGACCGCGGGCTGGGGCTATTTGAGGATCTTGCCGCCGGGCCCGACGACAGTCATTTCGACGAAACGCGAACCCTGCCTGTTGCTGGCGCTGAACGCGACGCGGAAGCCGCCCAGGTCAGTGTTTGTGCTCTCGAGAGCCTCCATGAATTTCTCACGGGTCGGGTCCTTGCCGGCCCTGCGCAACGCGTCGACCGTGATGCGGGCCATGACGTATGCCTCGATCCCGTAGTACGAAGAGCTGGCCTTGTTGCCGATCAGCTTCTGATAGTCGCGAACCATCGGGACGATGTCGTTCCATGGGTAGGGCATGACCTGCGAAATCCCGATGCCGCGTGCATCGGCGCCGAGTTCCTTGACCAGTTGCTCGGTGCCGACCGGTGACAGTGTCATGAACATCGGCCTCTGGCCGGCGGCCTTCATGGCCTTGACGAAGGCTGCTGTAGGCTTGTACAGCGTCACCATGACGACGGCCTGCGGCTTGCTCTTGGCGATGGCATCGACGGCGCTGGCGACTTCGACCGAGTTGCGCTCGACCGTGGCGGATGCCGTGGGGGCAAGGTTGTGCTTCTTCAGCGCAACCGTGACGCCATCCAGACCCGACTTCCCGAAACCGTCGTTCTGGTAGAAGACGGCGATGTTCTTGAGGCCCAGGGAGACGAGCTGGTTGACGATGGCTTCGGTTTCATCGGCATAGCTCGCCCGAACATTGAACATGTAACGGCTGCCCGGGTTCTGCGAAATCGGCTCGCGCAGCGAGCCGGCCCCCGATATGGTTCCCACCAGCGGCACTCTGGCCGGGCCGAAGACCTTGTTCATCGCCTCGGTCGTCGGGCTGGACCCGTAATAGGCCAACAACGCAAAGACCTTCTTGTCGTTGATCAGGGCGTTCGTGTTGGCGACCGTGCGGTCGGTTTCATAGCCGTCGTCAAGCGCCAGCAGGGAAACCTTGCGGCCATTGACGCCGCCACTCTTGTTCACCTGGTCGAAATAACTCTCGATCACCTGACGCATGTCGAGGCCATAGGCACCGTTCGGTCCCGTGAAGGGTGCAGACATGCCCACAGTGATCGTGGTGCCGGTGACACCCGGTTCTGCCCCGGCCAGCGTGGAAACGGCGATGGCCGCAACGGCAAGCAATTGCTTAAGGAAATGCATTGTTCGTCCCCCCACTTTGACAGTCCCACGATTCTAACAGCCGAATCGTGGCGTGGGAAACAGTCACGGCGAGGACGGCAACAACCTTCAGGCCAGCACTTCTTGCCGCGAACCGCCATACCTCTCCGCCTTTGCGGCGGCGCAAAAGGGTCAGTCGCTGAATGCGCCTTTGCCTGTGGAGCTAGCTGGGCTTTTCGGCGGGGTCCGGCGATCAATCGCCGAAGAATTCCTTGACCTTGTCCATCCAGGATTTCGCCCGCGGATTGTGCTTGGCGCCGTTGTCCCGACCGGTGGATTCCTCCAGTTCACGCAGCAGTTCTTTCTGACGCTCGGTCAGGTTGACCGGCGTCTCGACGACCAAATGGCACATCAGGTCGCCATGTGTATGGCCGCGGACCCCCTTGATCCCCTTGCCGCGCAGGCGGAACACACGCCCGGACTGGGTTTCCGGCGGAATCTTGATGCCGGCGGCGCCGTCCAGCGTCGGGATCTCGATCTCGCCACCCAATGCCGCGGTGGTGAAGGAGATCGGCATCTCGCAATGTAGGTCGTTGTGGTCGCGGGTGAATACCGCGTGCTGCTTGAGGTGGATCTGGACATAGAGGTCGCCGGGCGGGCCGCCATTGACGCCGTGTTCGCCTTCACCGGCGAGACGGATGCGATCCCCCTCATCGACCCCGGCGGGAATCTTGACCGACAGCGTCTTGTGCTGCTTGGTGCGTCCGGCGCCCCCGCAATTCTTGCACGGTTCGGCGATGAATCGGCCGGTGCCGTGGCACTTCGGGCAGGTCTGTTGTATGGAAAAGAAACCCTGCTGCAGACGAACCTGGCCCGAACCGTTGCAGGTCGGACAGGTCTTGGGCTGCGTGCCCGGCTTGGCGCCGCTGCCGTTGCACGGCTCGCAGATCTCCATGGTCGGAATGCGGATCTTGGTTTCGGTGCCATGAGCCGCTTGTTCAAGCGTGATCTCCAGGTTGTAGCGCAGGTCGGCGCCGCGGTAGACGTTGGAGCGGCCACCGCCGCCACCGCCGCGGCCGCCAAAAATTTCGTCGAAAATGCCGCCGAAGGCGTCGGCAAAGCCGCCGCCCGCAAAGCCGCCGCCCATGCCTGCCTGCGGGTCGACGCCGGCGTGGCCGAACTGGTCGTAGGCCGCCCGCTTCTGGCTGTCCGACAGGATTTCGTAGGCTTCCTTGGCTTCCTTGAATTTTTCCTCGGCCCCCGGGTTCTCCAGATTGCGGTCCGGGTGATGCTTCATGGCCAGCTTGCGGTAGGCCTTCTTGATCTCTTCTTCGCTCGCGTCGCGGTTGACGCCGAGAATTTCATAAAAATCGCGCTTTGACATGCTTTTGTCCCGTCAAGTGACAAAAGCGCCGAGCGCCGCCGGAAGGGACCGGAAGGCTCGGCGCCGGGAGGTGGCGTCATGGATTATTTCTTGTCCTTGACCTCGGTGAATTCGGCATCAACCACGTCGCCTTCGTCCTTCCTTGCCTGCTGGCCACCGGGCGCGGCACCGGCGGCACCACCTTCGGCCTGCTGCTGGGCGTACATCTTCTCGCCCAGCTTCTGGGATGCCGTCGCGAGCGCTTCGGTCTTGGCGACGATGGTGTCCTTGTCGCCGTCGCGCAAAACGCTCTCGACGTCCTTGATCGCCGCTTCGATTTTTGCCTTCTCGTCGGCATCGAGCTTGTCGCCATACTCGGTCAGCGACTTCCTGACCATGTGCACCATGCCATCGGCTGCGTTACGGGCGTCGGCCAGCTCGTGCACCTTCTTGTCTTCCTCGGCGTGCAGTTCGGCATCCTTGACCATGGCCTGGATTTCGGCCTCGCTCAGGCCGGAGTTGGCCTTGATGGTGATCTTGTTTTCCTTGCCGGTGGCCTTGTCCTTGGCGGTGACGTGCATGATGCCGTTGGCGTCGATGTCGAAGATGACTTCGATCTGCGGCATGCCGCGCGGGGCCGGCGGGATGCCTTCCAGATTGAACTGGCCGAGGCTCTTGTTGCCGGCGGAAACTTCGCGCTCACCTTGCAGCACATGGATGGTCACGGCGCCCTGATTGTCGTCGGCGGTCGAGAAGACTTGCGATGCCTTGGTCGGGATCGTCGTGTTCTTCTGGATCAGCTTGGTCATGATGCCGCCCAGCGTCTCGATGCCGAGCGACAGCGGGGTGACGTCGAGCAGCAGCACGTCCTTGACTTCGCCCTGCAACACGCCGCCCTGGATGGCGGCGCCGACGGCGACGGCTTCATCGGGGTTGACGTCCTTGCGCGGCTCGCGGCCGAAGACTTCCTTGACCTTCTCCTGGACCTTGGGCATGCGCGACTGGCCGCCGACGAGGATGACGTCGTCGATGTCGCCGATCTTGCAGCCGGCATCCTTGAACGCGGTCAGGCACGGGGCGACGGTGCGCTCGACCAGTTCATCGACCAGCGACTCGAACTTGGCGCGGGTGATCTTGATCGCCAGGTGCTTCGGGCCGGAGGCGTCGGCGGTGATGTAGGGCAGGTTGACTTCGGTCTGCTGGCCGGAAGACAGCTCGATCTTGGCCTTTTCGGCGGCTTCCTTGAGGCGCTGCAGCGCGAGCACGTCGGCCTTCAGGTTGACGCCGGCTTCCTTCTTGAATTCGTCGATGATGTAGTCGATCAGGCGCTGGTCGAAGTCTTCGCCGCCGAGGAAGGTGTCGCCGTTGGTGGCCAGCACTTCGAACTGCTTCTCGCCGTCGACATTGGCGATCTCGATGATCGAGATGTCGAAGGTGCCGCCGCCGAGGTCATAGACGGCGATCTTGCGGTCCTTGCTGGCCGCCTTGTCCATGCCGAAAGCCAGCGCGGCGGCGGTCGGCTCGTTGATGATGCGCTTGACTTCGAGGCCGGCGATGCGGCCGGCGTCCTTGGTCGCCTGGCGCTGGCTGTCGTTGAAGTAGGCCGGCACGGTGATGACGGCTTCGGTGACTTCCTCGCCGAGGTAGTCTTCGGCGGTCTTCTTCATCTTGCGCAGCACTTCGGCGGACACCTGTGGCGGCGCGATCTTCTTGTCGCGCACTTCGACCCAGGCGTCACCGTTATCCGCCTTGACGATCTTGAAGGGCATCAGCGAGATGTCCTTCTGCACTTCCTTTTCTTCGAAGCGGCGGCCGATCAGGCGCTTGACGGCATACAGGGTGTTCTTCGGATTGGTCACGGCCTGGCGTTTGGCCGGGGCGCCGGAGAGGATTTCGCCGTCGTCGCTGTAGGCGATGATCGAAGGCGTCGTGCGCGCGCCTTCGGAGTTTTCTATGACCTTGGGCTGGCCGCCTTCCATGATGGCGACGCAGGAGTTGGTGGTGCCGAGGTCGATGCCGATAATCTTGCCCATGTTCTGTTCCTTTGCTGAATGCGAATGACTGTGATGTTCCGGATTTGGGGGCAGTGCCCCGGATTTCAAGACTTGGGCCTGGCAACCATGACCAGCGCGGGGCGCAGCACGCGCTCGGCGATCAGGTAACCCTTCTGCAGCACGTTGACCACGGTATTGGGCTCCTGATCGGAGTCGACCATGCCAATCGCCTGATGCCGGTGCGGGTCGAACTTCTCGCCGGCCGGATTGACCTCGGTCAGCGCATTCTTTTCGAAGGCGGAAACGAGTTGCTTCAGGGTCAGTTCGACACCGGCCTTGAAACTTTCGACGGTCTGTTCGGGAACGGCCAGCGCGGCTTCGAGGCTGTCCTTGACGGCCAGCAGTTCGCCGGCGAACTTTTCAACCGCAAACTTGTGCGCCTTGGAAATGTCTTCCTGGGCACGACGGCGGATGTTTTCGCCCTCGGCCTTGGCGCGCAGCCAGGCATCGTGATGCTCGGCGGCCTGCAGTTCCAGCTGGCGGAATTGTTCCTCGATGCTGGGCAGGGTGTCAGTGTGCTCGCCAGCCGCCTGTGCGGGGGCCTCCTCACTCGCGGGTTCGCTGCCCAGCAGCGGTTCCTGGTTATTCTCGGGGATGGTCATGCGCGTTTCTCCAAAAAATCTGGTGAGGTATTTGGGGATGGTTGTCCGGGTTTCAAGGGCCAGGCCGCATTTATTGGCTGCCGGGAAGCGGTGACCTGCAGGCCGGCCGCGTGCTACGATGACATCCCTGATCGACTTTCCACAGGCGCATGGAACAGATAGGCAAGTACCGGGTCATCCGGGAAATCGGCAAGGGGGCGACGGCTACCGTATACCTGTGCGTGAGTCCCGATTCGAATCGCCCGCTTGCCGTCAAGCTCATCCGATTCGGAAAGGACTGTGCCGCCATGTCGCGCCGTTTGCGCAAGCTGTTCGGGAACGAGCAGATGGTTGCCCGGCGTCTCAAGCATCCCAACATCGCCAAGGTCTACGAAGGGGTTGTCGAGGATGAGTTCGCCTATCTGGCGATGGAGTACATCGAGGGCTTCACCCTCGAGACCCACACCCGGATCGACAAACTGCTGCCATTGCACAGGGTGATCGGGATCATCTTCAAATGCTGCATGGCGCTCGACAGCGCTTACCGCCAGGGAATCATCCATCGCGACATCAAGCCGGCGAACGTCCTGGTGGCTGCCAACGACGAGCCCAAGCTGGTCGATTTCGGACTGGCGCTAAATCTGAACAAGAACATGGACCGCGACTCCACCTTCATCATGGGCGTCGGGTCGCCATCCTACATGTCGCCGGAACAGATCAAGGGCTATGCGCTGAACCAGAAGACCGACCTTTACTCGCTCGGCGTGGTCATGTTCCAGTTGCTGACCGGGCGCTTGCCGTTCCGTGCCAAGAACCAGGCGACACTGATCTACCGCATCATCAATACCGACGCGCCGGACGTGACCTCGTTGAATCCGAGCCTGCCGGAGGGTCTCAATGCGATCCTGCGCAAGGCGCTGGAGAAGGATCTTTACAGCCGTTACCGGAATGGCGCCGAATTCGCCAAGGATCTGGCCGCGGTCCGCTACCAGATCCTCGAAGACGACGAGACTGTCCAGGACAACCGGCACTTCGAGATACTCAGAAAGCTCGACTTCTTCATCGACTTCGAGAACGTCGAACTCTGGGAGATATTGCGGATCTCCGTCTGGCGCGAGATTGCTCCGCGTGTAACGATCATTCGCGAAGGTGAGGCCAGCCGGGTGTTCGGCGTCCTGATCGAGGGTTATGTGGAGATATCCATCGCCGGCCGCACGCTGTGTCGTCTGGGAAAGGGCGAAGTGATCGGCGAGGTGGCGTATCTGCACCCGACCAGCGACGATCGCTCCGCAAGCGTGGTCACCCTCGAGAACTCGCTCTTTCTCGAAATCAATGCCCCTGCGCTGGCGCTGGCCTCCGAGGAATTGCAGGAGCGCATGCGAACGGCGCTGCTGGGACGGATGATCGACCGCATGCGCACGGTCAACGGCATTGCTGCGGCTCTCGGCGCGCCTGCTGTCGAGAGCACGAAGAGCCTGATGGCGGGTTCCACACGCTCGGGCCCCGGTTCGGGGATCGATCTCGAGTTGTCTCCGTTGTAGTTCCCCTGCACGAAGGGGCATTCAAAGCTGCGCGCGAACCCAGCGCTCCAGTGTTGCCGCGTCGATTGCGCCGCTGTGCCGGGTGATTTCGCGCCCGTTGCGGAAAATGGCCAGGGTCGGGATGCTGCGGATGTTGAAGCGGGCGGCAAGCTGCTGCTGACTCTCGGTATCGACCTTGGCCAGGCGGACTCCCGGTTCCAGTTCGCTCGCAGCGCGGGCAAACGCGGGCGCCATGGAGCGGCAGGGGCCGCACCACGGCGCCCAGAAATCGACGACGACGGGGAGGTCGCTGCGTCCGATATGGCGATCGAAATTGCTGGCGGTCAGTTCGAGTGGTTTGCCGGCAAACAGAGCCTGCCGGCAATGGCCGCAGGTCGGCTGCTCGTCGAGGCGCGCTGCCGGGAGGCGATTGACCGCGTCGCAATGCGGGCAGACGACGTGCAGATTGTCGCTCATGATGCTTCCTTCGTATCAGAAAACTCTGATGTCAGGTCTGCCTCGCGGTTTTCAAGAGCTGGCCCCGTGCGCTTTGGCCTGCTGGGCTGAACTTGCCAGCGCGATCGCATCGGCTTTCTCTTTTGACGGCCAGCCAGCAAGGTGGCGCTCGACAAGGGTGGTCAGCGCTGCCAACCATCGCTGGTCCTCGTTCAGCGCCGGAATATAGTGGTATTCCTTGCCGCCGGATGCGAGGAACGAGGTCTTGCCCTCGATCGCGATTTCTTCGAGGGTTTCCAGGCAGTCGGCGACGAATCCCGGACAGATGATGTCAACCCGCCGCGTGCCCGCCTTGGCCAGCGCCTCAAGGGTTGGCGCCGTGTACGGTTGCAGCCATTCAGCCTTGCCGAAGCGCGACTGGAAGCAGATTCGGTACTGTTCCGGCCGGAGATTCAGCCGCTCGGCCAGCAGGCGGCCGGTTTTCATGCACTCGCAGTAGTAGGGGTCGCCGAGATCGAGATTGCGCCGCGGCAGGCCGTGGAAGCTGATGATCAATTGATCGCCGCTGGCGAGCGGCCCGTGCTGGGTCCAGTGCTTGCGCACTGTCTGTTCGAGCGCCTCAATGTAGCCAGGGTCGTCATGGAAATTGCGGACAAAGCGCATCTCTGGCTGATTGCGTCGGGTCAGCAGCCAGTTGCAGGCCTCGTCGATCACCGTCGCGGTGGTACTCGCCGAATACTGCGGGTACATCGGCAGCAGCAGGATGCGCCTGACGCCGGCAGCCGTGAGCCGGTCCAGGACCGCGGGCACCGACGGCGCGCCGTAACGCATCGCCCAGGCGACCGTCAGGTGATGTCCGCGTTCGCCAAGATGGCCGGCCAGGAACTTGCTCTGGCGTTCCGTATGAACCTTGAGCGGCGAGCCCTCGGGTGTCCACACGGCGGCGTATTTCTCGGCGGATTTTTTCGGGCGGGTGTTCAGGATGATGCCGTTCAGGATCAGCCACCACACCGGACGCGGGATCTCGACGACACGGGGGTCGGACAGGAATTGCCGGAGATAGCGCTTGAGGGCTGGCGCGGTCGGCGCCTCGGGCGTACCCAGGTTGACGAGGACGACCGCCGTGCCCGGCGCTGTCCCGTGCTGGTGCGGTGGTTCCTGCCGAAATCTTGGCATCAGTAACTGTGCGGGTGGGAGAGGGCGCTGGAAAGCAGCCTGGCCGTGATGTCGACAATCGGGATGACCCGCTCATAGGCCATTCGGGTGGGGCCGATGACACCGACCGAGCCGACGATCTGGCCATCGAGCGTATAGGGCGCAGCGATCACGCTGCATTCGTCGAGCGGGGCTATGCCCGATTCGCCGCCGATGAATATCTGGACACCGGCGGCCCGGTTCGAGAGTTCCAGCAGGCCCATCAGGCTGGAGCGCTGCTCGAAGAGTTCGAACAGCTCGCGGAGACGCTTCACGTTGGATGACAGTTCCTCGAAATCGAGAAGGTTGTGCTCGCCGGAGATCACGCAGGGCGCCGCGTTGCGGGACAGGGCGTCGTCGCCGGCATCGAGCGCCAGTGCCATCAGCGGCCTGATGTCATCACGCAGTTGCTGGATCTCCTGCGAGAGGCGGTGGCGGATCTGTTCGAAATCCATGCCGGCGAAGTGATGGTTCAGATAATTGGCGGCAGTGACGAGTTCTGCTGCCGAATGCGGCCGCTCGGTGACCAGGACGCGGTTTTGCACGTCACCGTCGGTGGTCACGATGATCAGCAGGATGCGTTTCTCGGTCAGATTGAGGAACTCGACCTGCCGTATGCGGCTGGTGCTCCGGCGGGGCGCCATGACAACGCCGGCAAAATGGGTAAGGCTGGAGAGCAGTTGCGAGGCGCTGGAAATGGCCTGATTTGCCGGTTGACCGTGCAAGGCGTCTTCCATTTCGTCGAGCTGCCGTGCTTCGAGCGGACGCATGGTCAGCAGCCTGTCGACAAACAGCCGGTAGCCGCGGGGGGTCGGGACGCGCCCGGCCGACGTATGCGGGCTGGCGACAAAACCCGCCTCTTCGAGGTCGGCCATGACATTGCGGATCGTTGCCGGCGACAGGTCAAGACCGGAGAACTTCGAGAGCGCGCGCGAACCCACCGGCTGGCCGTCGGCTATGTAGTGTTCGACCAGAGCCTTGAGAAGGGTGCGGGAGCGATCATCGAGCATGGCAGGGCATTGTACAAAAAACTGGCGACGGCGCGCGTGGCCATTTTTGTGCAAGAATTCGCGCCATGAACTCCAGCTTCGCCTCCTACCGTTCACCGCGGACCATCGCGCTGGTCGGAAAATACCATAGTCCCGAGATTGCCGAATCCCTGCGCCGCATGGCGGAATATCTGCACGAGCGGGGGGTGTCGGTTTTCATCGAGCGGGAAACGGCCGAGAACGTCGGTCGCCAGGTCGATCTTTCACGATGGGTTGCCTGCGACTTCAGCGATATCGGCGCGCATGCCGACCTTGCCATCGTGATCGGCGGCGACGGCACGATGCTCAACGCGGCACGCCGCCTCGCGCGCTATCGCGTGCCGCTGGTCGGCGTGAACCTGGGGCGGCTGGGGTTCATGACCGACATCGCGCGCAGCGACATGCTGACCTGCATGGATGATCTGCTCGACGGGCGCTTCACGGCAGAAAACCGCATGCTCCTCGACGCAGAAGTGATCCGCGATGGCAAGGAAATCTTCGACAATCAGGCGCTCAACGATGTGGTCGTGGACAAGGGAGCGATCGGCCGGATGATCGAGTTCAAGTTGTCGATCGACGGCGAATTCATCTACAACCAGCGTTCGGACGGCCTGATCGTCTCGACGCCGACCGGGTTGACCGCCTACTCGCTCTCGGCGGGTGGGCCGATCCTGCATCCGACGCTGACCGGCATCGCCCTCGTGCCACTGTGTCCACATGCGTTGACCAACCGGCCGATCATGGTCAGTGACCAGGCCAACATCGAGGTTCGCATCATCCAGGCCGATGATCCGCGCGTTCACTTCGACGGCCAGGTGACGCATGATCTCCAGCCCGGTGACCTTGTCCGCCTCAGGCGTTCCGAATACACCATCTGTTTCCTGCATCCACCCAGCTACAGTTACTTTGCGATGCTGCGCCAGAGGTTGCACTGGAGCGAGCGTCCCAAGGGCACCTGATGCTGCGCCACCTCGCGATTCGCGACTTCGTCATCGTCGATCGGCTTGAACTCGAGTTTTCGCCCGGTTTCGGCGCGTTGACCGGCGAAACCGGGGCTGGCAAGTCGATCCTGATCGATGCGCTGGCGCTGGCGCTCGGCGACCGTTCCGATGCCGGCGTCGTCCGCGCCGGCTGCGACAAGGCGGAAGTCGCGGCCACCTTCGCGATCGGCTGTCTTCCGCAGGTGGTGGCATGGCTGGCGGCCAACGACCTCGATGGTGACGACGAATTGTTGTTGCGGCGCGTGCTCGATGCCGGCGGCCGCTCGCGCGGCTACATCAACGGCTCGCCGGCGACCGCCCAGCAGTTGCGCGAGGTCGGCGAATTTCTGGTCGATATTCACGGACAGCACGCCCACCAGTCGCTCCTGCGCGCAGATGCGCAGCGCGCGCTGCTCGACACGCATGCCGGATTGTCCGAACTGGCGCTGAAGGTTGCGGCGGCCTTCCGGACGTGGCGCGAAGCGCAACAGACGTTGCAGTTGGCGACGACTGGCGCCGAGGCGCTCGAGCGCGAGCGCGAGCAGCTCGAATGGCAGGTACGCGAACTGGCCGCGCTGGGGTTCACCGCCGATGAATGGGCGGCCCTCGAAACCGAGCACAACCGTCTGGGACACGCTGCCGGCCTGATCGACGGCGCCCAGTATGCGCTCGCGGCGCTGGCCGATGGTGAAACCGCCTGTTCGGGCACGCTCGATCGCGTGGCGATCCGGCTCGATTCGCTGGCGAGCTACGATCCGGCGCTGCAGGAGGTTGCCGGCTTGCTGCAGTCGGCTTCGGCAGAACTGGCGGAAGCAGTGTCGACCCTGCGCCGTTATGCCGATCGGGTCGACCTGGATCCCGAGCGCCTGGCGGAAGTCGAGCGGCGCATGGGAGCGGTCCTCGCCTGCGCCCGCAAGTATCGTGTGCCGCCAGCCGAGCTTCCCGGGTTGCTGGCCGGCTGGCAGGCGCGGCTGGAGACGCTCAGCGCCGCCGCCGACCTTGAAGCGCTGGCGGCCCGGGTCGCGGCGGCGCATGGCGATTTCCTGGATCTGGCCCGCGAACTTTCGGCCGGGCGGCAGCGCGTTGCCGGCGAGATGGCGGCGGCGGTGAGCGCGCTGATGCAGAAGCTGGCGCTGGCGTCCGGGCGCTTCGAGGTAGCGTTGCTGCCGCTGGCCGAGGGCGCGGCC
This sequence comes from uncultured beta proteobacterium, assembly GCA_963810175.1. Lineage (GTDB taxonomy): Bacteria > Pseudomonadota > Gammaproteobacteria > Burkholderiales > Rhodocyclaceae > Azonexus. The sequence continues at coordinate 27,339 of CAWEMU010000003.1, forward strand.
CACGGTCTCGAACAGGTCGAGTTCCGCGTCGGCGGGCTGGCCGGGCTGGAGGCGAAGCCACTGGCCAAGGTGGCGTCGGGCGGCGAACTGTCGCGCATCAGCCTCGCCATCCAGGTGCTGACCTCACGTTCGGCCAGCGTGCCGACACTGATTTTCGACGAGGTCGATGTCGGCATCGGCGGCGGCGTCGCCGAAATCGTCGGCCGCCTGCTGCGCGAGCTCGGCGACGAGCGTCAGGTCATGTGCGTCACGCACCTGCCGCAGGTCGCGGCAAGGGCTGAATGGCAGTGGCAGGTGAGCAAGGCGATCCGCGATGGCGCGACGCTCAGTTCGATCGAATCCCTGGACGAAGAGCAACGCGTGCGCGAAATAGCCCGGATGCTCGGCGGGGTCGAGGTAACCGACATCACGCTCGATCACGCGCGGGAGTTGTTGCACGCAGAGGGCAATTCGTCCGGGGCGAGTTCAACTCTGCCAGACTCCCAATCATGAACTGTGCCCGGCGGTTGTCCGGAAAACCGGGACTGCCCCGGCCTGCAAGGCGTATGTCGCCATGAATGCGCGTTTTCAAGCCACGGTTTACGGGACGTTCTTCGCGCTGGCCATTGGCTGGGTGCTCTACATCGGAAAAGGTGTTTTCGTTCCGATCGTATTCAGTGTCCTCGTCGTTTACGTCATAGTCGGCCTTGCCCGAATGCTCGTGAGACTCCCGCTCGTCGGACGTTTCCTGCCCCCCCAGATCGGCTATCCCGTGTCGGCTCTGGTGATTGCCCTGTCGCTTGCCGCAATTGCCTCACTCGTGGCCGGCAGTATTGGCAACGTCTCGGCCCTGGCTCCGAAGTATGCCGCATCGATGCTGAATGCCATCCAGAGCGTTGCCGAAAGGCTGGGTGTTGAATTGGCTCCCACCTGGGCCACGCTCCGCCAGGACGTGCTCGCGCAAATCAATACGCAAAGGCTCATCGGATCGACGGTGGTTTCGGTGTCGGCAATCGTCTCCACCCTGGTTGTCGTCCTTCTGTATGTTGCCTTCCTGCTGATTGAGCAGCGGACGTTTTCGACCAAGATTGCCAGGATTTCCAGTGATCCGCAGAACGTCCGCCAGATACAGGGCATCGTCACGCAAATCAACGCCAGGATTGGCGCCTATCTCGCGCTCAAGACCGTAGTAAGCGTGATACAGGGTCTGGTCAGTTGGGCGGTGCTGGAATTTGTCGGCGTCGAATTTGCGGCGTTCTGGGCAGTATTGATTGGAATGCTGAATTACGTTCCTTACCTTGGTTCGGTCTTGGGCGTCCTTTTTCCCGTTGCGTTCGCGACGATGCAGTTTGCGGATTTCGGTATCGCGCTGGTCGTCCTGCTGTCCCTCTCTGCGACGCAGTTCGTGATCGGGTTTTTTCTCGACCCTTACCTGATGGGCAATTCGCTGAACCTCAGCCCCTTCGTCATTCTCGTGAGTCTGGCCGTTTGGTCGGCCCTCTGGGGCATCCCGGGCGCCTTCCTGGCGGTACCCATTACCGCTTGCTTGGTGCTGGTCTTCGCCGAATTCCCGGGGACGCGTCCAATCGCGATACTTCTTTCGCGGAATGGTGAAATATGAGCAATTTGGGGCAGGTCTGTCTCCCGGTTTTGCCAGGGGCGCGGTCAACCCGCGAAAACGCCCGAAAATGACACGCCCCCGGCTGGCGGTCAGAACAGCCGGATTCCTGTCGCAGGCCTACCTCAGGGTGCAGGAAGTGCTGTCCACGAAGCGTCGGGGTCAAAACGTGTCATCGCGCCGGCAATAGAGGCGGAATTGGGGCCAAGGTGCTTCTGGTAGACGGCACCGTCCTGGTTGACGATAAAGGTCATCAAGCCGGTCTCGTTGTAGCGGGCCGGCCAGCCGACCAGCGCGAAACCCTCGGTCATGCGCCCGTCTTTCACATAGCTGCGCGCACCGCCTGGCGCCGCCTTACCCTGTGCCTTGAGAATCCTGAACCGGTAGCCGTGGTAGCCGTCCTTCAGGTCTCTTGTCTCGAGCAGCGGACCCGCCGGGCTTTCCGGCTCGCCGTCTGCCGTCGGCCAGTAGAGGCCGTCCTGCTTGCCTGGGGAACTCAATATCTTTTGCGCAAATTCGCGGACGCCGTCGCCGTTGCGGTCCTGCGCGGCATACTCCCGCTGCGCCTCCACGTAGGCGCGCATGGTTTCTATCGCCGCCAGTTCATTGCGTCCGATGCGGCGGGTGCGCATTTCTTCCTTGCCCGCCTGCGTGTCGAATACCCAGCCACTGCCGTTGCGCACGACCGGAATCGGCAATGTCCAGCCGCTGCTCACTTCGAGGTGCGCCAGCGTGTCGCTGTCGCGCAGGATGCGGTGTCCTTTCGCCCAGGCGGCGAGAAAAGCCAGGCGATCCTCGGCCGAAAGGTCATCGAGCGACAACAGTTGGTCGTATTTGAGGCCGAGAATCGCCCGCATCTCGGCATCGTCATTGCGCGCGAGGCTGTCGACCAGTGCTTCCACGGCAATTTCCGGCGTGGCAAACGTCTTTTGCGGGCCGGCGGCGGCACAAAGTGGCACTGACAGCGCCAACCCAAACAGCAGCGCCGCAGCGCTCTTGAACCATCGATTGCTCATCATTCGATCTTTCATCGTTGGCTCCATGATTAACGATTGCGCTGCCGCTGGGCGGCGGCACCACCACCCGCAGGGCGCGAAACGTTGCCCTGGCGCTGGTTCGCGGTGCGTTGCTGGGCGGCTTGGCTGGCCTGGCCGCGGTCGATCTGCTGGCGTGTCTGCCGGCCGTCGTTGGCGCCTCGCAGCGCATTGTCGCGATTGGTTCGCGCGGCGCTTTCGTTGCGGCTCGGCGCCGGCCCGCGGTCGACGTTGGCGGCACGGTTCTGGGCCTGACTGCGATCAATGTTGGCGGCGCGGTCACGGGCCTGGCTACGATCAACGTTCGCTGCCCGATCCCGCACCTGGCTACGGTCTATGTTGCTCGCGCGATCCTGGGCCTGGTTGCGATCGATGTTGGCAGCGCGGTTCTGAACCTGGCTGCGATCGATGTTTCCCGCACGGTCCTGAACCTGACTCCGGTCGATGCTGGCGGCGCGGTCACGAGCCTGGTTGCGATCGATGTTGCCAGCCCGGTCCTGAACCTGACTCCGGTCGATGTTGGCAGCGCGGTCACGGGCCTGACTTCGGTCGATATTGCCAGCACGGTCCTGCACCTGGCCGCGGTCGATGGCGGCAGCACGGTCGCGTGCCGTGGCGCCTGTGCCGCCGGGCTGGCGTTGCGGAATCTGGCTGCGGTCGATGTTGCGCAGCGCTTCGCGGTCCAGGTTCTCGGCGCCTACGCGATCGGACAACGCCGCTCTCGCCTGCGCCCGCTGATCCTCGCGCCCGCGAAAATCCTGACGGTCGCCACGCTCGCCCATTCTGTTCTGCAGGCGATCGCGTGTCGCGGCATCGCGATAGGGGATACCCCTCCGGTTGCCGGGGTTGTGGTTCCAGTTCACGTTCCGGTTATTGGACGTGATGCGGTTGTTGACGTTGATGTTGTTCCACTGATTGACGTTGATATTGACGTTGCGGCGGCGCCAGTTGACGCCACCCCACAGCGCGTACGTCACGCCGATGCCGACGCCCCACCAGATGGCGGTGCTGACGGGGTTCCAGCCGAATCCCCAGCGCACTGGCGGGGGGAAGAAAAACGGCGGAAACAGCGGGTGCCACCACGGGCCGAAGACATGGACCGGGTTATATATCGGCACGAAAATGACCTGCGGATTGGCCGGCGCGATGGTGATGATCTGCGTCGGCGGCGGTGGCGCATTGACGACGATGGTCTGCGGCGGCGGTGGCGCAGCCTCGACAGTGACGATCTGCTGTTCGTTGGAACTCAGGTTGCCCGCGTTTTTCGCCTTGGAACGCAGAAATTGCACGGAATCCATGACGGCCTCGGGTTGTGCCAGGAAAGCATCGCCGAGGTCCTGAACCCATTCGGGCTTTTCGCCGAGCATGGCAAGCACTTGCGGGAAGGCGACCAGCGACTGCACGCTGGGATCCCACGGCTTGTCCTGTACCGCTTTCACTGCATCGTCACCCTTCAGGCTGCGGTTGGCGAATGCCCAGTCGGCAGCTTCCGCGACATCCTTTGGATAAGTGGTCGCCATCAGCACCTGCGACAGCAGCGCATCGGGAAAGAGCGCGATCGGCGCCAGCATCTGGTCAAGCTGCTCGACGTTGAACTTGGGCGGGTCCGCAGCACGTACCTGCGCCGCAAACAGCAGGAGCACTGCAGCAAATAGCATGGTGCCGCTACGCAGGATCGAATGCATTACTTGGACTCCTTTTTGGCAACACTGGACGTAAGACGGACACTTCTGCATTGTGGCAGCGGCGCCGGGTCAGGTCAGCCGCAGGGCCGCGAGGCGGGAAAAAAGCTATGCTCGCTGCGGCCCCGTGGTTGCGTTACCGCTCAGTC
>CAWEMU010000004.1:0-117794 GCA_963810175.1 uncultured beta proteobacterium
CCTTCGGTTGAATCGACCATCGCCATCCTGCGCGGCCTGCAGGAGCGTTACGAACTGCACCACCGAGTAAAAATTACTGATCCGGCCATCGTCGCCGCCGCCGAGCTGTCGCACCGCTACATCACCGACCGCTTCCTGCCCGACAAGGCGATCGACCTGATCGACGAGGCGGCAGCCCGGATCAAGATGGAAATCGACTCCAAACCGGAGGTGATGGACAAGCTCGAACGCCGGATGATCCAGCTCAAGATCGAGCGCGAGGCGGTCAAGAAGGAAAAGGATGAGGCGTCGCAGAAGCGCCTGGCGCTGATCGAGGATGAGTTGATCAAGTTGCAGAAAGAGTATTCCGATCTTGAGGAAATCTGGAAGGCGGAAAAATCCGCTGTTCTGGGTTCCGCGCAGATCAAGGAAGAAATCGATAAGCTCAAGGCCGAGATCACCCGCTTGCAGCGCGAAGGCAAGCTCGACAAGGTCGCCGAACTGCAATACGGCAAGCTGCCGCAGCTCGAAGCCCAGTTAAAGGCGGCTGACGCGGTCGACCCCGAAAATCAGGCCAAAAACAAGCTGCTGCGCACCCAGGTCGGCGCCGAGGAAATCGCCGAGGTGGTCAGCCGCGCCACCGGCATCCCGGTCAGCAAGATGATGCAGGGCGAGCGCGAAAAGCTGCTGCACATGGAAGATCGCATGCACAAGCGCGTCGTCGGGCAGGACGAAGCCGTGCGACTGGTCGGCGATGCCATCCGCCGTTCGCGCGCCGGCCTGTCCGACCCCAACCGGCCCTATGGCTCCTTCCTCTTCCTCGGCCCGACCGGCGTCGGCAAGACCGAGCTGTGCAAGGCGCTGGCCGAGTTCATGTTCGACTCCGAGGATCACCTGATCCGCATCGACATGAGCGAATTCATGGAAAAGCACTCGGTCGCCCGCCTGATCGGCGCGCCGCCCGGCTATGTCGGTTACGAAGAAGGCGGTTATCTGACCGAAGCCGTGCGCCGCAAGCCGTACAGCGTGATCCTGCTCGACGAGGTCGAGAAGGCGCACCCGGACGTCTTCAACGTGCTGCTGCAGGTGCTCGACGACGGCCGCATGACCGATGGCCAGGGGCGCACGGTCGACTTCAAGAACACGGTCATCGTCATGACCTCGAACCTCGGCAGCCAGATGATCCAGCAAATGGCCGGCGACGACTATGGCGTGATCAAGGTGGCGGTGATGGCCGAGGTCAAGAGCTACTTCCGGCCCGAGTTCATCAACCGCATCGACGAGGTCGTGGTCTTCCACGCGCTCGACGAGAAGCACATCGCCGGCATCGCGAAGATCCAGCTCGGCTATCTCGAAAAGCGGCTGGCGCAGCTCGAAATGGGGCTGGTGGTCGAGGACAGCGCGCTGGCCGAACTGGCGCAGGCCGGCTTCGACCCGGTATTCGGTGCCCGTCCGCTCAAGCGGGCGATCCAGCAGCAGATCGAGAATCCGCTGGCCAAGGCGATCCTCGAAGGCAAGTTCGCCGCCAAGGACACGATCCGCGTCAGTTGCGACCCGGCCACCGGCGGCATCATGCGCTTCGCGAAGGTCTGAAGCCAGGAGTTGCGGAAGCGAGACGGCGAGCCTGGATCCTCGCCGTTTCCTTTTCTTCGGCCCCTTTCTGCCCAGGCTGCGCAAGGACGCTCTCTGCGGCATGATTTCCGCATAGAACGACAGGGCACTGCCTGCCTCGCGGTGCGGATACCCGAAGGAAGATGCGAAATGCCCCTGCTTCTCCTGTTGCCAGCCCTGCTCTGGGCGCTTCCCGCCCAGGCCACCGACATCCCATTGGCCACCGTGGTGCGCTTCAACACGCTCTGCGCCACGTGCCACGAGGGCGAATGCAGCGGACGCCTGAGTTTCGATTCCGGCATCCGGGCAACCGAAAATCATATCCGGCGCCATGTCGGCGACGTGCCGCAGGATGTCTTGCGCGACCTCGCCCGGCTGCTCGTGCACACCAAGCAAGCCTGCTCCTACTACCCGATGGCGATCGAGATACCGAAGGATGGTCGTTGGGATTCAGGAACCCTGGCTCTGCTGCACAGCGCGAAGGAAAACGCCTGGTTCGTCCCGCTTGGCCACCTGCCGGCGGGCCGCTACCGAGCAACGCTGCGTCAGAACGGGCCAATCGAGGGAGTCGCGCAGATCATGTCCGATCGCTTCGACATTGCCGATTTCCCGTTGCACTGTCCTGAAGACGGGAAAATCGCCTTCGTTTTCACGGTCGACCGCGGCGGCCTCCATTACATGCGTTTCAGATCGACCAAGGATCGGGCACTGTCGGGCCTGGACATTCAGCACGCCGATTGAGGCTGCGACCGCTCACCGCGTCATCCCCGCGGCCCTCGCGCCTGCGTTCGGCGCACTACAGCCAGCGCCGGCTGCGGGCGGCGTCGAGAAAGGCTTCGAGCAGAGGCAGGCAATCGAGAATGCCTTCGTCGCCCGGTCGCCGGAATTCCGGGTGCCATTGCAGGCCGAGCAGGAAATTTCTCCCCGTGCCGCGAATCGCCTCGATCATCCCGTCGCCTTCCGCTCGCGCTTCGACGACGAGATCGCGTCCGAGGGTGCGGATGCCTTGGTGATGGATCGAAATGACCTTGCACTGAGCCGGATTTCCCAGCCGCTTTTCCAGCAGCCCCCCTTGCTCGAGGATGATGCCATGCGCATGGCGATCGTATGCATCCGCAAGATGCTCCGTAGATTCAGGGAGTTGCGACGGAATGTCCTGATAGAGTGCGCCACCCATGGCGACATTGATCAATTGGGCACCGCGGCAGATGCCGAGGACCGGCTTCCCGCACTCGAGGAACTCGTGCAACAATTCCATCTCGTACATATCGCGCGTCCGGTCGCCTGCCCATTCCGGGCGCATCTCCGTCTCACCGTAGGCTGCCGGATTGATGTCGGCGCCGCCCTGCAGGACTAGTCCATCGAGATTCTTGGCGTAATCGCTCAATCGCATTACGCTACGGTCAAGCATGCCATCCCGTGTAATGGAAGGAATCATGAATACCAGCACGTCCCGCGCCATGATCCATTGCGCCACCGACTGCTCGAGGTATTGCAGCGTCTTGCTCTCGAGGCCCTTGCCGCCTGCTCGCGGGTGCAGCAGCCGAGCCGACAGACCGATCTTGAGGGTACGTTTCATGGTGAACTCCTTGGCCCGAAGGGGGATAATTTGCCGAGAGCCTCATTCTCTTACTCTCGGTATCGCCCGACAACCCTCAACGTATCCGCAATGAACCCTTCCGCCTTTTTTCTCCCCGATTGGCCACTCGCTTTCGGCCCCTTGCTGTGGATCGCGCTGGCCGTCGTCGGGGCCGCGCTGGCCGGCGAATGGGTGCGCCATCATCTCGGTCTGCCCAGAATCACGGCCTACCCGATCGTCGGCATGCTGGTCGCTGCGCTGGCGGGCGACCCGCTGATCGCCGAACACAGCGAATGGCTGCACCGTGGACTCGACGTGGCCCTCGCCATCCTGCTCTTCGAACTCGGCAGTCGTGTCGATCTGCGCTGGTTGCGAAACAACCGCTGGCTCCTGGTGACCAGCCTCTGTGAATCGCTGGCTGCCTTCGGCGCGGTGTTTCTGGTCAGCCGGCATCTCGGCCTGGCTGCCGAACCCGCCGTCCTGCTCGCCGCGATCGGGATGGCCACCTCACCCGCCGTCGTCATGCGTGTGGTCGCCGAGAGCAATGCTCAGGGCCAGGTCAGCACCCGTCTGCTGATCCTGACGGCGCTCAACACCATCTACGCCGTCGTCACCGTGCATCTGGCATTGGGCGTGCTGCACCAGCGCTACAGCGACGACTGGGTGCTGGCGATCACCCATCCCCTCTACCTGCTCGGCGGCGGACTGCTCGTCGGCATGCTGCTGGCCGAGGCGGTCAGCAGGCTGGATCGCTGGCTGCGGTTGCGCGACGAGTACGCCTCCGCCGTGCTGCTCGGCCTCGTGCTGATGACCATCGGCCTGATCGAAGTCCTGCGCCTGCCCGTGACCCTCTGCATGCTTTTCGCCGGCATCGTCTTGCGCAATGGCGCGCCCCGGGCCTGGGTATTCCCGCGACACTTCGGCTCCGTCGGCGGCGTGCTGGTGGTCATGCTTTTTCTCGTGGTCGGCGCGCAGATCAAGGTCGAGCACCTGCTGACCGGTGGCGTCCTGGCCCTCGCCCTGATCGGCGCGCGCAGCCTGGCCAAGCTGTGCGGCATCCTGCTGCTGGCGCGGCCCGCCGGCATCAGCTGGCGCCAGGGCCTGCTGCTGGGCCTCGCGCTTTCGCCGGCGGCAGGGCCGGTGATGGTGGCCGCCGCCGAAATCGGACGCATCTACCCTCAATTGCAGGGCACCATGGTCCCTGTCGCGATGAGCGCGGCAGCGATCATGGAACTGGCCGGCCCGGTGATCGTGGCACTGTGTCTCAAGTGGAGCGGAGAACGTCGTGACTGAAGAAACAGAGAGCGAACTGCCGAATTTCTCGCAGTCCGCGCCGTTGACCCTGGGCGTCGAACTGGAGCTGCAGATTATCGGCAGCCAGGATTACAACCTGATCGGCGCAGCCCCGGACCTGTTGCGCGAAATGGCCGGCCGTCAGCATCCGGGGGACATCAAACCGGAAATGACCGATTCGATGATCGAACTGTCAACCGGCATTTGTCTGGACTACAACGATGCGCTGGCCCAGTTGCGCAGCATTCGCAACACCCTGGTGCATCAGGCGGACCGCCTCGGCATCCTGCTCTCCGGGGGCGGCACCCACCCCTTTCAACACTGGGGACAGCAGGCCATCTTCGACGCCCCGCGCTTCCACCACCTTTCGCAACTCTATGGCTATCTGGCCAAGCAGTTCACGATCTTCGGCCAGCATGTCCATATCGGATGCGCCTGCCCGGACCAGGCGCTGTGGCTGCTGCACGCCTTCAGTCGCTACATACCGCACCTTATCGCCCTGTCCGCCGCTTCGCCTTTCGTGCAGGGCTTCGACACCGGTTTCCAGTCGGCGCGACTCAATTCGGTCTTTGCCTTCCCGCTCAGCGGACGCGCGCCCTTCGTGTTGAACTGGGACGACTTTACCGCCTATTATCGCAAGATGATCGCCACCGGCGTGGTCAAGAGCATGAAGGACTTCTATTGGGACATCCGCCCCAAGCCCGAATTCGGCACCATCGAACTACGCGTGATGGATACGCCGCTGACCGTGGACCGGGCCGCGCAGATCGCCGCTTATGCCCAGGCCCTGGCGCGTTATCTGCTCGAGGAAAAGCCGGTTGAGCCGCGCGAGGACGATTACCTGGTCTATACCTTCAACCGCTTCCAGGCCTGCCGCTTCGGCTATGACGGCACGCTGGTCGTGCCCGGCAGCGCCGAACAACGCGTCATCCGCGACGACATCCTGCGCACGATGGCCATCGTCGAGGTGCATGCCTACGACCTCGGTTCAACCGAAGCACTGAACTTGCTGCGCACCGAGGTCCTGCAGCGACGCAACGGGGCAAGCGAGGTTCGCGACAGCTACGCGCGCGAAGGCGCGCTGGAAGAGGTCGTCCGTCAAGGGAGCGAACGCTGGGCCGGGCGCCTGGCCTGAAAGGCATTGCTCGCCCGCCCTCAGCGCACTACCCCGGCGGCCCACGCCTCCGCAGCCGGCCGGACGATCTCCAGCCACGGGCCGGGGTAGAGGCCGATGGCGCCGACCAGGATGATCAGGATCACCAGCACCGCCCATTCCCTGGGCAGCAGGTCTTCGGCTTCGAGTACCTCGCGCCGGGTTGCCCGGCCGAAGAAGGCCTTGCGGTAAAGCGACAGGAAGCCGGCGGCGGCGATGGCCAGCCCGAACAGCGCCGCCATGCCGGCACCGGCATGGCTCTGCAGGGCGGCAAGAATCAGCATGAATTCGCCGGGGAAGCTGCTGGTGCCCGGCATGCCGACGCCGGCCAGGCCGCAGATGAGGAAACCGCTGGCCAGCAGCGGCATCGTCCTGGCCGCGCCGCCGAGGCTGTTGATGTCGGTCGATCCCGTGCGCTGGCGCAGGAATTCGAGGAGCACGAAGGCGCCGCCGGTGGCCACCGAAAAACTCAGCAGCAGGGCTACCGCCCCCTGCACCCCCTGCGCCGTGAATGCGGCCAGGCCGAGTACTGCCAGACCGACGTGGCAGATGCTCGCATAGGCCAGCCCGACCCGCAGATTGCTCTGGGCCAGGATGCCCACCGCGCCGTAGATCAGGGTGAGGGTGCCGAGGCCGGCGAGCAGCCAGTGCAGATCCTGCGCGGCGGCGGGCGCCAGCGGAATGGCGAAGCGTACCAGCCCATAGGCACCGAGTTTCAGGCCGACCAGCAGCGCGGTCAGGGATCCCGGCGCCGCCAGCGCAAACTGCGGCAGCCAGGTGTGCAGCGGCACCAGTGGAACCTTCACGCCGAAGCCCGCCAGGCAGAGCAAGAAAACGGCGTACTGGGTCGACCGTGGCAGAGGCACCGCCAGCAGCGTCAGCAGGTCGAAGGTCAGCACCGACTGGCTGGTGGCGAGCAGCACGAAGGCGAGCAGCAGCGGGACACCGCCGGCCAGCATGATCAGGAAGTAGCGCGCCGCCACGCGGGCACTGCCGGCCGTCGCTCCCCAGCGGGAAAGCAGCATGTAGATCGGCAGCAGCGTCAGTTCCCAGAAGAAGAAGAAGAGCACCGTGTCCAGCGCGCAGAAGATGCCCAGCGTCGCGCACTGCAGCAGCAGCAGCAGGCTGTAATGCAGGCGCGGCGCGTCATGCACGAGATTCCAGCAGGCCACCAGGCTGCCGAGGAAGAGCAGGGCCGTTGCCGGCAGGAATAGCACCGACAGGCCGTCGACTCCCACCTGGTAATGCACGTTGAGGCTCGCGACCCAGAGCGCGCGCTCGAGCAACTGGAAGCGCGGACCGGCCGGATCGAAGGCGACGAGGACCGAAGTTGCCGCCGCCAGCGTCGCCAGCATGACCAGCGCCGTCAGGCCGCGCGCCGCGCGCGCCGGGAGCAGCCAGATGACGGCGGCGCCGAGCAGCGGCAGGAAGACGAGGAGCGAAAGCAGGTGTCCGCTCATCGCACGAAACGCGCCGCCAGACTCTGACTGGCGGCCTCGGTCAGATGCAGCCAGGGCTCGGTGAAGAAGCCGATGGTCAGCATCGCCAGCAGCGCGATGCCGCACACCAGATATTCCATGGGCGTGGTGCGGTCGACGTCGGGGGAACCCTGTTTTCCCTGGCTCAGAAAGGCGCGCTGGAAGGCCCACAGCAGGAAACCGGCCGCCGCGACGTTGCCGAGCGCCGCCGCCACCGTCGACAGGGCGCCGAAGGTGTCGATCGACGCTTCCAGAATCAGGTGGGCGGCATCGAAACCGGGGGTTCCCGGCATGCCGACGATGGCCAGGCCGAAAATCAGGAAGGCGATGGCCAGGAAAGGAATGCGCTCGAACAGCCCGGAGAGTTCGTCGAGTTCGGTGGTCCCGGTGCGGCGGAAGACGAAACCGACGATGAACCACATGCCGGTCACCGCCAGGCCGAAGTTGGCGGCGAGCAGCACGGCGCCCTGAATCCCCGCCTCGTGCAGGCTGAAGACGCCAATCACCAGCAGGCTGGTATGGCTGACGACGGCGAACGCCAGCAAGCGGCGCAGATTGGTCTGCAGGAAGGCCAGCGCCGCGGTGAAGAAGACTCCGGCCATGGCGAAGCCGATGACATACGGCTGCCAGTAGAGAACGGCGGCCGGGGTCAGTGGCAGCACGAAGCGCAGCATGCCGTAGATGCCGACCTTGACGCCGACCATCAGCGCCGGCGCGACGGCGATCAGGCCGTGTTGCGCCATGTTGGGCAGCCAGCCGTGCAGCGGGAAGAGCGGCGTGCGCACCGCCAGTCCGTAGAACAGCAGATAGAAGGCTGCGGTCTGGAAGCGGTCGGCCGGCACCGCGCCGGCCAGTTCGAAGAGGTCGAAGCTCCAGCGTCCGCCGCTGGCATCGGCGTGGCCCCAGCCGAGAACGACGCAGCCGGCGACGAACAGCGCCAGGCCGAACGCCTGATACTGGACGAAGCGGGCCAGCGCCTGCGTCTCGGCGCGCGACGATGCCCAGCGTCGCAGGAGGTAGGTTACCGCCCACAGCTCGAGCGCCGAGAACAGCGCGAACCAGGCGACATTCAGCGTCACCAGCATGCCGACCAGCCCGGCCTCGGCGACCAGCAGCACGGCGAACAGGCGGCCCGGCGAAATCATGCCGCGACTCATCCCGTAGAAGGTCATCAGCACGGTCAGCAGGGCCGCAACCAGCAGAAAGACGATGCTCAGGCCGTTGACCGCGACATGATAGCCGAGCGGATCGAAACGCTCCGCCAGTTGCAGCGTCGCCGACGCCGGGTTGATCCGGCTGGCGACGACGATGCACAGCAACAGTTCGGCCAGGGCGAAAGCCTTGCCGGCGACGACCGCCGCTGTTCTCTCCTTGAAGGCGAAGACGACGGCGGCGCCGCCCAGCGGCAGCAGTTGCAGGATTGCCAGCAGCGGCAGCCCGCCCTGCTCGAACCAGAGGATTTCGCTGAAGCCGCTCATCAGAGGATCACCACGAAGGTCACCATGACCGCCATCATCAGGTAGCGCGGCTGCTCGAGCAGGTTTTCCACGACCCGCAGATAGCCGCTGGTCCGCAGCAGCAGCCGTTCCGCCACCCCGCCGCGGCCGCGCAGCGAAAGGTGCGTCTCCAGTCGCTGCAACCGTTCGGCAAGGCTGGCCAGCGCCCGCCCGGCCAGGCCGTCGCCGACGATCAGCGGGTGCTCGGCACTGAGCGGCCGGCCGCGACCCGGCTCGCCCAGCGCGCGATCGATGAAATGCTCCTCGAGGCCGCGAATGTCCTGGGCAAACGACCCGGTCGGCTTCACGAGCAGCGTGAATCCCAGCCGGTCGAGCCAGAAGCGCTCGATCGCTGCCGCATACAGCCATTGCCAGCGGCGCAGCCAGAACGGCGCCGGCTTCGGCCGCCCCTGCGTCAGCGCCAGCCAGGACGGGGCGAGCAGGAACTGCCAGGCGCGCCACGCCGCGTGCAGGCACAGGTGAACGGTGGCCAGCGTCGTCCACCCGAGGCCGATGGCGACGAACATCAGCGCCACCTGAAAGACCGTCGCGAAGATCAGCGCCGACTTGACGTCGCTCTGCACCAGCCCGCACAGCCACGCATAGAGCGCCGTTGCGGCGCCGGCGACGACGAGCCCGACCATCACGTCCGGCACCTGCGCGAGCAGCGGCGACAGCCGCAGCAGCAGATAGACGCCGGCATGAATCATCACCGCGCCGTAGAAGATCGCCGACGACGGCGTCGGACCCTCGAGCGCCCGCGCGATCCACGGCGTAAACGGCAGTTGCGCCGACTTGGCGAGGGCCGCGACGACGAAGCCGAAGACCAGCAGGCGCGCCGTCACCATCGGCAGTTCCGGGGTGCCGGCCAGCACCGGCCACTCGAAACTGCCGAGCCAGGCGGCGGCAAAGCCGAGGCCGAGGAGGAATCCGGCATCGCCGCCGCGATTGGTCACGAAGGCGAAGAGGGCGTTGCCGGTCGCCACCGGGCGCTGCCAGGCGTAGCCGATCAGCAGGAAGGACGCGACACCGCACATTTCCCAGCCGACGAAGGCGAGCAGGCCGTTGCCGGCGAGAAAGACGAGCTGGATGCCGGCGAGGAACAGGCTGAGGACGATGAAGAAGCGGTGGAAGCCGGCTTCGCGGTGCAGGTAGTTGGCCGAAAAGCGCATTGCCAGCCAGCCGATCAGCGCCGCCATTGTCGATACCGACAGCGATAGCGGATCGAGCAGGAAGGAGATGGTGCCGCGCCAGTTGCCGCTGGCAAACCAGGTGCCGAGGACGCGATGGCCGGGCGCGCCGTCGCGCAGCGCAATGAGGTCGATGGCGAGCAGCAGCAGCAGGCTGGCGAGAGCGGCCAGCGCGCAGAGGCGGGCCGTCAGCGGCTCGGCGCCGTCGCCGCGGGCGCGCCCGCACAGCACGCGCAGGCCGACCGCCACGAGAGCCAGCAGCGGCAATGCCGGCACCAGCCAGACCAGATCGGGCAGCAGGCGCAGCGCCGCATTCATGCCGCGGCACCCAGGATGATTGCCGGCGGCAGCGCCTCGTGCCGCCCCGCGAACCAGTCGGCGGAACGCCCGACTTGCGGCACGACGGCCCGGCCCGACCACGGCAGCCAGCCGCGACGCGGGCAATAGAGCGCCAGCGCACCATTCTCCGGATGCTGGGCGGCGACGATGATCCAGGCGTTGCCGATCAGTTCCTGCAGCGCCGGCTGCCGGGCGACGATGGCCGACAGCATCGCGGGCGTCTGCTCGACCACGACGAGCAGGCGCATCGCCTCGTGGATCTCGACCATCTGCCAGGGCAGCCCGGTGCGCAGGTCGGAATCGGCGCCCTCCATGACGCCGAACAGCCCGGCGATGTTGTGCGTCACCTTGGAGGCACAGCCGAAGCGCTCGTTGTCCACGGTCGAAAAATAGTATTCGAGGCTGATCCCGGCGCCGACCGGACCGGCAGCCAGCAGGATGTCCTCGACAATCCGTCCGTCGTCGTCGCCGACCGGATCGTAGGAGATGAGGAAGACGCGGCGGTCGAGGAAGAGTCCGCGGCTCATGTCGCGGCGGCCGATGAAGGCCGCCGCGTTGGTCGCATGGCCAAGTTCCGGCCGCGCCTGCGAGATGTCGTGGCTGCGTCCCGTCACATGCTGGCGGGCCCGCCAGGGCGACGCGTGCGGCGGCGCCGAGGCGAGCCGGCGGCAGCGCTCGGCGGCATGGGCGCGACAGGCTTCCGCCAGTTGCCCGACCAGGCAATCGAGGTCCGCCTGCCGGGCGCCCGGCAGCAGGTCGAGGTCATACCACTCGATCGCATCGTCGCAGGTGTCGTGCTCGGCGGCGACGAACCACGTCGCCATCGGGATGTGCAGCCCGCGCCCGGCGAGCCGCGCGCGCACCTCGGGCCGGTTGGCCATCGCCGCCAGGGCACGGGCGTTCGGGCCGCCATGGCGGCCCGAACAGGCGCCGCAGTCGTAGGCCGAGAGATGCGGATTGTTGCGGCTTCCCGAGCCGTGGCCGAGCACCAGCACGAGCGGCGCGAAGTCGCCGGCGAGCCCGATCATGCGCAGGAAATTCTCGACGCGCAGCGCCTGCTCGTCGTCGGTGAATCCGGCCTGCGGGTTGTCCGGGGTCGCTTGCGGGCTGGCGTTCGCCGCCGTCAGTTGCAGGCGGGTGCGGACGCGGCCATCGAACTGCTCGCGCCAGCGGCCAAGCGCCTCGCCGAACCGGCCGGGCGCCAGCGTGCCGGCAACGAGCGCCGCCAGCGCCGGCGGCGCCGCGAGCGCGGTCAGCAGCGGGCCGGCCAGCGGGCCGCGGCGCGTGCCCTGAATGAGACGCTCCCGCCATTGCAGTCGCCGGCCGCGACGACCGGCATGGTGTGCAAGCGCCTCCTCGCTGCCGGGCGCGAACGTTTCGCGGACGGCATGCACCGGCTCGACGACGATCGGGCACAGTGCGCTCGGGCCCGCGTCGTTGACACCCTGCCAGACCATGGCGACGCCGAAGAAACCGGCGGCGCCGAAGGTGGCGACGGCCGGGGCGACCTCCTCGAGATGACGGCGGGTACCCTCCTCGCGGTCGTCCATGCAGAAGATGACCTGCGCCGTCGGCGCGGCGATCTTCTGGCGGCGGCGCTGGTTGGCGGCGAGCGCCGCGAAGATCTCTTCGCGGTAGTGCCGTTCGTAGGCGAGCAGCCAGACCTGGCCGCGCGCCAGCGGGTCGAGGCTGGCGGCGCAGTCGAGCAGCGCTTGCACATCCTCGGCCGTCAGCCCTTCGGCATCGCGGGCGCCAAGCCCGAGCAGCGCAAGGAGGGACGCGAGGCGCGCTGCGCGAGCCTTCGCGGCAGCCGCGCGCAGCTTGCCGGAGGCGGCGATTTCCGCGGCGAGCGCCTCCCACTCCGCGACAGCGCTCGCCCCGGCCAGATCGATGCGGCACAGGCGCGCCGCCCGGTTCTCGTGATCCTCGCTCAGCGCCTGACTGCGCAAGGCATCGCGGACGAAAAACTCCGCCGGATGCGCGGCAAACCAGGCGTGCAATTCGCTCAGGGTCAGCGGCGAGCCGGTCAGCCGCCGCGTCAGGTCATCGCACAGCAGGCGTTCGAGCAGGACGCGGACGGCAAGGTAATCCACCATGGCCACCGGCGTGCCGTCACCACGACCGGGGTTGCGCGCGCGCCACAGGAACATCCCTGACCAGCCCGGCATCTCCAGCGCCAGCCGTTCAAGGTAACCGGGCCACAAGGCTTCGTCGGCGATCACCCGCGGCAGTTCGTCGGCCAGCACGTCGACCGGATCGTCGGGCAGCCAGGTGAGTTCATCGCGCACGTTCGGCAGGTCGTCGAGTTCCCACACCATGTCGAGTACCGGCACAGGCGCGCCAGGCCGCCCAGAAGCCGCGTTCGCGCTGCGGGTTGCGCCAGGCGGCAAGGCCGAGGTCGAGGTGGGCGGCGAGGTGGCGCTGCAGGACGGTACGCACGCGCTCGAGCACGTCCTCCCCGGTCAGGTGTTCGAGCAGGCTGCGCAGCGTCCACTCGCGCCCGACCCGCGCGCACAGTACCGACCAGCGCTGCGCCGCCGCGTCCCGCCAGTCGGCGGGCATCTCGCCGGCACCTGCTGCACCCCAAGGGTGCTTCGTGCCGGGCGCGGTCGACACCGAAAACAGGGCAAAAATGGAGTTTTCCGGCTGCGGATGCTCGCGTGCTTCCCAGTCCCGGCGGACCTCGCCCGGATCGTCCGGCGCCAGGCGCAGGCTGGCGAGCAGCACATCGCGCCGGCTGATGACCCGCCATACCGGCTGGTCAAGATCGGCCAGCCCGGCGTCGCTCAGTGCCGCATCGAGATCGTCGAGGGTGATCCGCCCCTGCGCCAGCAGTTCGCGGAAGCGCGCCTCGGGCAGGTAGGTGGCGGCGCCGGTCAGGCGCTGCGCGGCCGCCAGCGCATCGGCGAACGGCAGGTGCTGGAAACCATGCAGCGTGTTGTGATGGACGAAGTCGCGAATCGGCGCCTGCGCCGGCAGGACGTGCGTCAGGTGCTCGACCCAATGGCTCAGGCGCTCGCGGAAAGGAAGCGTGGCGTCGCTGTTCATTTCAGCTGCCGAACAGCCGGCCGACGCGGTCGACGCTGCCCGCCACCAGATCGAGCAAGGGCGCCGGCCAGACGCCGAGGGCGACGATGCCCAGCCCGAGAATCGCCGCGGCGACCGTCTCGGTCCGCGTCATGTCCGCAATTTCCTGCGCCGGCAGCCCTCTCATGCACAGGCGACCGATCACGCGCAGGCCGTAGGCGGCACCGACCAGCATGCCGACACAGACGATCAGCACCCAGCCGCCCCAGCGCGCGAAGCCGCCGACCAGCGCATGCAGTTCGGCGATGAACCCGGCGCTGCCGGGCAGGCCGATCGCGGCGAGCAGCGCGAACGCGGTGAAGAAGGCGAAGCGCGGCGCGCGCCCGAGCAGGCAGCCGTAATCGGCGAGATCGCGGCTGTGCGTGCGCTGGTAGAGCAGGCCGACGATCAGGAACAGGGTCGCCGCGGTCAGCCCGTGCGCCACCATCTGCATGACCGCGCCGGTCAGCCCGGTGACGTTGAGCGTGGCGATGCCGAGCAGGACGACGCCCATGTGCGAGATCGACGAGTAGGCGACCATCGCCTTGAGGTCCTGCTGCCGCCAGGCGAGCACGCCGCCATAGACGCATGCTGATCAGCGCCAGCGCCGCCAGCCAGTCCTGCGTCGCCAGCAGCGCGGCGGGCAGCGTTTCGGCGGCGCGGATCAGGCCGTAGGCGCCCATCTTGAGCAGGACGCCGGAAAGCAGGATCGACACCGGGCTCGGCGCCTCGACATGCGCCAGCGGCAGCCAGCCATGCAGCGGAAAGACCGGCATCTTGACGCCGAAGCCGATGAACAGGCCGGCGAAGATCAGCAGTTGCGTCGGCGGCGGCAGGTCGCGCGCGCCCTCGGCCATGTCGCCCATGGCGAAACTGTGGCCGGGCGCCGCGTCGTAGAGGAAGAGCAGCGCCACCAGCATGAACACCGAGCCGCCCAGCGTGTACAGGAAGAAGTTGAGCGCCGCGCGCTGGCGGTTGGGGCCGCCGAGGCGGTCGATCAGGAAGAACAGCGGAATCAGCGTCGCTTCCCAGAAGACGTAGAAGAGCGACCAGTCGCGCGCGGTGAACACGCCGAACATCGCCGATTCGAGCAGCAGCACCAGCGTGAAGTAGAGCCGCGCCCCCTCTTCCATGCGCCGCGAGACGAGCACGGCGATCAGGCTCAGCAGCGCCGACAGCAAGACCATCGCCAGCGCAATGCCGTCGATGCCGAGCGCGAAATAGGACCCGAGCCGGATATTCCACGGCCGGCTTTCATGGAACTGGATCGCCGGCCCCGCCGGATCGAAGCCGGCCGCCAGCCACAAGGCGTAGCCGAGGGTCGCCAGCGCGAACAGCATCGCCACCTGCCACAGCCACACGGCGCGGCGCGCCGGCAGCACGGCGATCAGGGCCGCCCCCAGCACCGGCATGAATACCAGCACCTTCAGCACGCCCCGGCCCCTCCTGCAGTCTGTGCGACCGTCTCGATTTTCATCGTGCGATTATGCCAGCGCCGGCGACCATCCTGACAGACTCCGACACTGCCGGGCCGTCATTTCTTTCCCCTCCTCCGGCGCGCCGGCCGGCTGACCCGTCAGATGAGCGCCGGTGTCGTCGCGAGCAGCAATTGCGCCGCATAGTAGAGTGGCAGGCCCCAGGCGCGGTTGATGAACTGGTGCCTGACGAAGCGGTCGCGGGCCACGGAAATGTCCGACGCCGTGAAGGCGAGCGCCCCGACCGCCACCGCCCACGGGCCGCCGGCCGCCGTGACCCCGCACGCGAGCGCCGACATGACGCCGATGACCAGCATGTAGGTCCGCACCGCACCCACCATGTCGGCCGGCAACGACTTGCCGAGCCAGCGCAGCACGATGAGGATGACGACGCCGAGGCCGATGGCACCGACCAGAAGTCCGCCTGGCGCCAGCGGCCGGCTCAGGAACGCGGCGCTGTAGGCGACATGCCCGAGCAGGAAGGCGAACACGCCGGCCCGGAAGATTTTCGGCCGGTCACGCGGAATCAGCAGGATGTCGCCGAGCAGGCACAGCGCGAGAGCGACCAGCACCAGCCTCCCGTAGCCGGAGTCGAGTGCGTTCGAGACGAGGCCCAGCCAGATGAAGGCGGCGGAGGCAAGCGGCTTGGTCAGCCACAGCCCGCCGCGCGAATCCCGGTATTCGGCCACCAGCAAGCCGGCCACGGCAACTGCACAGAGGACGATCGGACCCGGGATGTTCACTGTGCGATCTCGCTCTCCACTGAAAGGCGCTCCTCGCGCCCAATCGCCCGTCACGCTCGCCCGGTCGCGCGCGGCTCATGGCAGTCCGGACGATGACGCAGCGCCTGCTGCGAGCCCAGCCCCTCCGGTTGCCGCTTTCGTCCCTGCGATTATGCCAGCGTCCGCGGCGTTCGCGAGAACCCTGCGCGGGCGATCACCTGTTCGCGTTGCCGCAATCAGGCGGGCAGCCGCACGGACCGGCCGTTCCCGTTGCCATCCCGTGCGACTGTCAGTGCACCGTCCAGGTCCGATGATCATGCTCAACGGAAACCGGGCAGCCCTGGTGGGGCATGGCGCCGAGACTGCGGACAAACGCCGCCACTTTCGGGTCCTGGATCAGGTCAACCGCGGAATCCGCCTGCAGGAGTTCAACCTCCCCCACCGGGCGGCTGACCACATAGCCCTGGACATGGTCGATGCCGGCCAGCGCCAGCGCTTCCAGTGTCGGCAGGTCCTCGGCCCACTCGGCAATCGTCTGCATGCCGAAGTTGCTGGCCAGCTTGGCGATGGCCTCGATGATGCTCAGACTCGCCGGATGGCTGGCCGCGTCGCGGACGAAGGAACCGTCGATCTTGAGCGCATCGGCGGGCAATTCGCGCAGATAGGAGAATGAGGTGTAGCCGGCGCCGAAATCGTCAAGAGCCACCCGGATGCCCAGCCGCCGCGCCTTTTCGAGGAAAGTGCGCGTGCTGCCGGTGTCGCGCAGCGCGACGCTTTCGGTCACTTCCAGGCAAAGCCGATCACGGGCGGCCGGCGCCTTGCTGAGCATTTCGAATGCCTCGCGGACAAACACTTCATCGCTCAGCGAAGCGCCGCTCAGGTTCATGCTGACGAAACGCGTCTTGCCCAGTCGCTCCTTGTTGCGCTCCAGCCATGCCAGCGTCGTTCCCAGCACCCAGCGGTCGATCAGCGTGATGCGCCCGCTGTTTTCGGCGGCGGAAATGATCTGCCCGGCCGGGACGATGCTGCCGTCAGGCTCGCGCATTCGCAGCAGCATCTCGAAATTGAGGGATTCGGTCGGCGCGCGCAGCGAGAGAATCGGCTGCATTTCGAGAAACAGACCCTCGGGCGGGCGATCCACGCCAAAACGCCCGATCAGCCCGAGTTCCCGCGTGAATTCGCGCAGGGCCTGCGAACCTGCTTCGAAGACATGAACGCCCGATTCCTTCGTCTTCGCCAGACGGCAGGCGCGGTCAGCCGCCGAGATCGAATCCTTCAGGTTCGTCGGCGCCAGCAATTCCACCAGGCCAACCGACACCCCGACGCTGAAGCCCTTGCCACCGGACTCGAAACTACGGCCCGCAACCATATCGACTATGGTCTGGCAGATCAGGCTTCCCTGGGCGACAGTGGTGTTCTCCATGACGATCAGAAACTCGTCGCCGCCGATCCGCCCCAGACGATGATGCGCGATCGAGCCGACCACCCGCTCGCAGATCTGCTTCAGGACATCGTCGCCGACCGTGTGCCCGAACAGGTCGTTGATCAGCTTGAAGCGGTCCATGTCGAGGTAAGCCAGAGCCAGCGGCCGTTCCGGCGAGCTGCGCTCAAGCGCGGCCGCGGCGACCGCCTCGATGCCACGGCGGTTCAGGACCTTGGTCAGGGCGTCGAATTCCGCAAGATGGCGGAGCTTCTGGGTTGCCTCGTGGCGTTCGGTAATGTCCTGCAGGGAACCTTCGATCCGCCCCAGCGCAACGGCGGCCTTTACCAGGAATCGTGGTGCGGAACCATCGGCGCGCGGCTTGCCGGACACTTCGATTTCGGCCGTGCCCGACTTCCTCAGTGCCCCTTGCAGGGTCTCCCAGTATCCGTCGGCAAAGCAGTCGCCCCAGGAAGCACAGCCGTCCGCTTCTCCATGGTGATCCATCATCGTGACCAGGGCGGGATTGGTCTTCAGGAAACGGCCGTCGCCATCGAGCGTGAACAAGCCGACCGGAATCACGTCATAGGTATGCTGCAGCTCGGCCTGTGCCTCCAGGCGTCCCTTCTGTTCGCGCTTCATGTGCTCGGCGATGGCCACGGCAACCAGCAGGCTGGAAAACACCGCGGAGGTAATGCTGTTCACGCTGCCTGCCGCGGTCCTGATGCCCAGCGCGGCCGCCGCTATCTCATAGACGTTCGACGAGAGAATGATGCCCAGCAGGACGGCATGGGCTGCGGCGTACCACATCGCCATCCAGGAATTGGCGAATCTGATGATGCGGTAGAGCAGGAAGCCCAACAGCGCGATGCCGAAAATCGCGGCCACCCAGATGATCTGCAGGAAGGTCTGATAGGGCAGCAGCAGTGCAGCTGCCAGAAGCGGAACCGGCGACCAATGCGCGTAGCCGACGATCCATGGCGTCCCGACCAGCTTCAGCTCGCGCTTGAACATGCGCATGAAGACGGCAGCAGTCAGCGTGTAGAAGGCGGCGATTGTCACGCTGCGGACTGTCCCCAGCCAGTCGGCGGGAATGGACTGCTCGAGCAAATGGGCATCCCAGCCGGCCGACAGCGCGGCCATCCGCATGTTGGCGATCAGCCAGGCGGCAAACAGGACGATCAATCCGTCGCGATAGACAAAGGCAACCATCAGCGCAAAGACCGCCAGTATTCCGACACTGCCGTCGATCAGACCGCTGTTGCGCTCGAACTTGCGTTGCGCCGTTTCAAGACCGGCGGCATCCCAGCGCTGGACCGTCAGGCGCGCCGGACCCACGGACTCCACCCGGCACAGCACCTGGCCCTTGACGCCATCGAGGCGGAATCCGCCCAGTGCCTGCCTGAGTTGACCGCTGCTCCGGTCGCGGTCGGCAACGCCGAGATGCTCGAGCGTCGCCGGATTCCAGCACTCGAGGTGCCTTGCATGACGCGAGGGGAAGAAGATGGCCGGAGTGCTTCCCGAAGCCGCGGCACCCACCTGGAAAGCCATCCAGAAAGGCACTTCCGATAGCCGCGTTTCGACCTCGCTCGCCCGTGCCATGGACTCCAGGGATCCCGATACCTGCGATTCCGACAATATCCGGCTGTCGTCCCGCAACACCTTGAATTCGACAGGGTTGACACCGCCAAACTCATAGACCGGCGCCCAGGCCATGAGAGCCCAGACGGCAAGGGCGACGGCAGCAAGGGGAATGACATAGAGCGCCAGCGAGCCAAGCAGGACATCGCCGACTCCGCGAAGACGAAGGGTCGCAGCGGGTAGCGGCATGACTGCGCCGGGGATCGATGGGGTCTGATTCTGCATCTCGTTTGTGCCTCTGTCGGGTGCAGGGAACATGCGCTGGTGCCTGAGCCATCCTGCACAACCCGGAAGCCCGTCAAGTTCGCCGTCGCTCTCCGAGGCCACCTGCCGAACATCACGCTTTGCACGACTCGCAACAGCTATTCCTGCTACACGCTCAAAGTACCGCGACGGCGACCGGACCCACTGCGGCTTTTTTCACACTTCTCGAGAAATAGCGCGCCAGGAGTGTGTGGCAGGCCACAACTGAAGCGGCGCCCGGCAATGCCGGCCAGGAATGGCCGCTTGGCGGCGCCACCGCTGGCAGGTGCCCGGGAAGAAGCAGACGATCAAGCGGGCCGGCGATCGGCCCGCCAGGGCGTGGAACCATGAGGGGCACTTCGTCGCCATCAGGCTGGGCGCGCCGCCACCCCCGTGCAAGACGTGTTCCCGAAAAGCTTCGCGATTTCAGGGCAGCCGAACGCGATTCAGGGAATTGTTTGCAGACCGGATTCCGCATGCCGCCCGCGGTCAACAGCGGCTTCCGGGGTGAACCGATTGCGGCCGCCGGTGCCGACCGGATCGGAGCATTACGCAGCAAGCGGAATTGGTGACGCCGAGGCCGCTGATGGTCAGAGGCTGCGAAGGACGAAATTGCACCGCCTTGCCGACCCCGCCCGCAGACGAGGCCCCCGCGCCACGATCACATCAGGTATTCGACACTGCGCAGTTCATACGCCTCACGCTCGGGAACGAATCGCGGGCTGACCGTCTCGGGCAATCGAATGTCCGGATGCACTGTTTGAACCATGAATGCGTAGAGCGGATGCTGGGCTGCAACCCAGTTGCGGTCAGCATCCGGGACAGAAAAGGCCATCACCCGATGCGGCATGTTGCCGACGTGGTGCATGGGCACCAGCGTACCGCCGGGAAGGACATCCTGAAACAGCAGTCCCTCATAGATGCGATCAAGCGGCTTGCGCGCCGTAATGACCATCCATTCGATGGCTGCTTCCAGACAAAAGAAATAGTAGGCCTTGAACAGCGCCATTCTCACTATTCGACCAACCGCGCTCTGCTCGACGCCCAGACGGGTAGCCTCGGCCAGGCTTGTCCCCGCGAGCCACGAAGGCAAGCTGATCGATTTCTCGAGTTTCAGCGGGTTGCCGGAATTGGTCTGAATCCGCATCGTCCCCACTGGTGACCCGTCGAGCTTGGCCTCGGCGAGCAGAACAAGGGAGCCGTCGTCGTAATCCTCGGGTTCCGGCGCCCGCAGGCTGGCGGCGAACTCGGGAACATGGCGGGCATAGGCGCGGTGACGAATATCCGCTGCCTTGCGAAAATCCTCTTCGGTCACCGCAGGGCGGATGACAAAAGGCAGGAGTTCTTCACGCTTGGAGGAAGAGTGCTGGTTTTTCGTGTACATGTCTTGCCGCTCGGTCGAGCTGATGAGTTACCGGATTGAAACTCTGAGAGCATGACACGCAAAAGGGCTTCGAACCATCACTACCAAGCAAATCGCCCAATCAGCGGGCTTGGCTGTGGTTTTTTGCCCAACGAAACCCGCCGGCGGTCGTCCGGCGAACCGGCTACTGCGCGACCTGAAGCGGAATGCGGATGACAAACTCGGTCGTCCGTTCGCCGGTGCGAACCGCTATGGTTCCACGGTGAGCGCGGACGATCGAGCGCGTGATGGCCAGCCCGAGGCCGCTCCCTTCGCTGTCGTGGTTCAGGCGAACGAAGCGATCGAAAATCCTGCCCAGCGCGTCTGGGGGAATCGGCGGGCCCGAGTTGCTCACCGTGATGGCCGCCCTCTCGGCCTCGCGCGCGATGGTTAGAACGATCTGGCCGCCAGACGGCGTGTGATGGATGGCGTTGACCAGCAGGTTGCCGATTGCGCGTTCCAGCATCAGTTGATCGCCCTGGACGCCGACCTCGTCGCCGCGCAGTTCGAGACTGAGATTTTCGGCCAGGATCCCGTAATACTCGACCAGGCGCTGGCACAGACCGCGCAGAGGAACCTCCCCCGTGCCGGGCGCGACAAGGCCATGTTCGGCCTTGGCCAGAAACAGCATGTCGCCAATGATGCGCGACAGCCGCTCGTATTCCTCGAGGCTCGAGGCCAGCAGGTCGCGGTATTCGTCGTCGCTGCGCGGCTTGGCGAGCGAAACCTCGGTCTGCATGCGCAGGGTGTGGATCGGCGTGCGCAGCTCGTGGGCGAGATCGGCGGAGAAATCGGAGAGCCGCTGGAAGGATTCCTCAAGCCGGCCGAGCATGGCGTTGAAGGCGGCGACCAGTTCGGCGAGTTCGCTAGGCACATCGTGTTCCGCGATGCGCTCGCCGAGCCGGCCCGCGGAAATCCGCCCGGCAGCCCGGGCGATGGCGCGCACCGGAAGCAAGCCGCGGCGGGCAACCAGCAGGCCGACGACGGCGGTGAGCAGCGCGGCCGCCAGCACCGCCAGCCAGAAATCGCGGCGCAACTGGTCGAGGAAATCGGTGTGATGACGAATGTCGCGGGCAACGATGACCCGCGCCTCCTCGCCCCATCCGGTATGGAGCGCGCCGCCCACCGCCCGGTATTCATTCCCGGCGACCGCCAGGCGCAGCGGCGTTTCGCCGATGGCGGCGGAAACATCGGCCAGCGCCCGCGCCTTGCCGGCATCGGGCCAGGCGAAAAGCGGCCCTTTCTCGCCGTCGACCGCAACGATCACCCCGTGCTCGCCGACCAGCGCATCGCCGAAACGTGCCGCGAAGGCCGCCGCGGTGTGTTCGTTCCTCCCGACATGGCGGGCCAGTTCCAGCTTCCCCAGCAGTTCGTGCGCGTCGAGTTCGGCCATGTGCCGATCGGCCGAGCTGCTCAGGTAGATGCCGAGCGCGGCGAAAACCAGCGCGGCCAGCAGCGCGAAGGCCAGCGCCAGGCGCAGCGTGACGGATTGGCGCCATTTGCTCACGATCAGCGGATTTCCATTACGTAGCCCATGCCGCGCAGGGTGTGGATCAGGCGCGGCGTGAAATCGTCGTCGATCTTGGCGCGCAGGCGGCGGATGGCGACTTCGACGACATTGGTGTCGGAATCGAAATTCATGTCCCAGACCTGCGAGGCGATGAAGCTGCGCGAGAGCACCTCACCCGGCCGGCGCAGGAAGAGTTCGAGCAGCGCGAATTCCTTGGCCGTCAGGTCGATGCGCTTGCCGGCGCGGGTGGCGCGGCGTTTCAGGACGTCGAGTTCGAGATCGGCCAGGGCCAGCGTTTCGGCTTCGCGAACGCGCCCCCGGCGTAGCAGCGTGCGCACGCGGGCGAGCAGTTCCGTGAAGGCGAAGGGCTTGACCAGGTAATCGTCGGCCCCAAGTTCCAGCCCCCTGACGCGGTCTTCAACCTGATCGCGCGCGGTCAGGAACAGCACCGGAAACTCGCGCCCGGCGGCGCGCAGCGCCTTCAGCACCTGCCAGCCGTCGAGACCCGGCAGGTTGACGTCGAGGATCAGCAGGTCGTACCCGCCGGAAAGGCCTTCGTGCATGCCGTCTAGCCCGTTGCGCACGAGGTCGGCGGTGAAGCCGGCTTCGCTCAGGCCCTGCTTGAGGTAGTCGCCGGTCTTCGCTTCGTCTTCGACGATGAGGATCTTCATGGCCGCATTCTGCATGAGCAGCGCCTCGCTTGTCCGCAGATTACAAACTTGTAATCCTGGCGTCAGCGCCAAGTCGACCACAGTCATCCAGAATCAGGGCATCTCCCCCGGATGAAAAACACCATGCGCCTGCTTCTCTCGCTCCTCCTTGCCTTGAGCCTCCCCGTCTTCGCCCAGCATGATCATGGCGTGCCGAAGGCGGCCACCGCCCAGACCGGACCACTCACCGACGGCGTCGTCAGGAAGGTCGACAAGGCCGCCGGCGAGGTCGTCATCCAGCACGGCCAGCTCGACAGCATCGGCATGCCGCCGATGACCATGGCCTTCGGCGTCGCCGACAAGGCCTGGCTGAACAAGCTGAAGGCCGGCGACAGGATCCGCTTCGCCGCCGAGATGAAGGGCGGCAACGCCATCGTCAGCCGCTACGAAATGGTCAGATGAAAGCTCTCCTCCCTGCGCTGCTGATGGCTCTGGCAGTATTCGCCCACGCCGACGCGCTGCCCGGCGCCAGCGTCGAATCGCTGCTCGCCATCGCCCGCGAAGGCAGCCCGGACGTGCGCATGGTCCGGCTGGAAGCGGAAGCGGCGCGCGAGCGTATCGCCCCGGCGGGGGCGCTGCCCGATCCCTTCCTGCGCGTCGAACTGGAGAACATCACGCGTAACGGCACGCAGAACGCGACGCTGTCGCCCTCGCAGGTCGGCGATACCAAGTACCTGCTGGCACAGCCGCTGCCTTTCTGGGGCAAGCGCGACCTCAAGCGCGACATTGCTGCCGCCGAGGCGGACCAGGCCAGCGGTCGCGCCAGCGACACCTGGGTCGAGGTGGCAGCCCGCATCAAGGGCCTCTACGCGCAATACTGGCTGACCCACCGGGCGCTGCAGGTGACGCGCGACAACATCGCCCTCGGCCGCCAGCTCGAACAGATCGCGCAGGTACGCTACGCCGGCGGCCTCGCCGCGCAGCAGGATGCGATCCGCGCCCAGGTCGAGCGCAGCAGCATGGAAGCCGAGCTGGTCGGCATGGAGGCTGAGTACCATCACCTGAGCACTTTCATCAACTCCATGCTGGCGCGCAACGCCGACGCGCCGCTCGCCGAGCCGAGCGCCTTGCGCCCGCTGCCGGCGCGGCTCGATGCGACCACGCTGAGTGAACGGCTGGTCGAGCGCAACCCGCTGCTGGCCATCGAGGCGGCGCGTATCGATGGCGCCGGGAAGAGCCGCGATCTGGCTTACCGCAACCGCTATCCGGATTTCATCGTCGGCGTGCAGCCGGTGCAGGTGGGCGATCGCGTCGATGCGTGGACCCTGATGCTGGAAATGAACATTCCGCTGCAGCAGGGTAGCCGGCGCAGCCAGGAACGCGAGTCGGAGCGCATGCTGGAGGCTGCTGCCGCGCGCAAGGAAGCGCTCGGACATCGCCTGCACGGCGAGTTGAGCGCCGCGCTGGCGAGTCTGGAAGCTGCCCGTATGAGCGGGGAAATCACCCGCAACCGCCTGTTGCCGCAGGCCGAGCTGACTTTCAAATCGGCGCTCGCCGGCTACGAGACGGGCAAGGTGGATTTCGCCACGCTGCTCGACGCCCAGCGCCAGATCCGCAATGCCAAGCTCGCGCTGCTGCGCGCCCAGGCCAGCCAGCAACAGCGGCTGGCCGAAATCGAACGCCTGCTCGGAGAAGACCTGTGAGAACCGGCCTAACCCTGATTGTTGCCGCCATCGCCCTCGCGGCCGGTGGTTTTGCCGGTTACCGGCTGGCCCTGACCAAGCCGGAAGCCGCCGTGACGTCGGTTGCGCGGTCAACGGTCAAAAAACGGCAAAAAAGCTGCTCTACTACCGCAACCCGATGGGCCTGCCCGACACTTCGCCGGTGCCGAAAAAAGACCCGATGGGCATGGATTACCTGCCGGTTTACGAAGGCGAGGATGAGACCGGGAGCGGCCTCAAGATCAGCGCGGAAAAGATCCAGAAGCTGGGCGTCAAGAGCGAGCCGGCCAAACTGCAAATACTCGACAAGACCGTGCGCGCCAGCGGCCGCGTCGAGATCGACGAGAGCCGGACTTTCATGGTGACCGCGAAGTTCGAGGGCTACATCGAGCGTTTATACGTAAATACCAGCGGCCAGCCGGTCGGACGCGGGCAGCCGCTGTTCGAGGTGTACAGCCCGGAACTGGTCTCGGCGCAACGCGAATATGCGCTGGCCGCGCAGGGTGTTGGCAAGCTGGGCGAAGCGGGCGGCGAGGCGCAGGGGGCGATGCGACAACTCGCCGAATCCAGCCTGCAGCGCCTGAAGAACTGGGATATTTCCGACGAACAGGTGAAAGCACTGGCGCGCTCCGGCGAGGCCAGGCGCACGCTGACCTTCCGCTCGCCGGTGGCCGGCGTCGTCACCGAGAAGAAGGCCGTGCAAGGCATGCGCTTCATGCCCGGCGAGACACTGTTCCAGATCGCCGATACGTCGGCGGTCTGGGTGCTGGCCGACGTGTTCGAGCAGGACATCGCGGCGGTGAATGTCGGCCAGAAGGCAAAGATCAGGATCAACGCCTACCCCGGCGAAGTCTTCGAGGGCCGCATCGCCTACGTTTACCCGACGCTGAAGGCGGAAACGCGGACGGTGCCTGTGCGCATCGAACTGGCCAACCCGAAAGGCAAGTTGAAGCCGGCAATGTTCGCCGACGTCGATATCCCGGCCGGCGGCGCGCAGCCGGTGCTGACCGTGCCGGCCTCGGCGGTGATCGACAGCGGGTCGCGCCAGACCGTTGTCGTGCAGCTTGGCGAAGGCCGCTTCGAGCCGCGACGGTGTGCAAGCCTCGGGCAGCGGGGCAGGGAATTCGTCCAGGTGCTCGAAGGGGTGCGCGAGGGGGAAATGGTCGTCTCATCGGCCAACTTCCTGATTGATGCGGAAAGCAATCTGAAAGCGGCGCTGGAAGGGATGCAGAAGTCGGAGGGCGCTCCTGCCGCGAAACCTTCTGCTGTGGGACACCAGGCCGTGGGGGTTTTGAATGCGCTTGACGCGGCGGCGGGGACGGTGACGATTTCGCATGAGCCGGTGGCGAGTTTGAAGTGGCCGGCGATGAAGATGGATTTTGTACTGGCGAATCCTTCGCTGGTGGCGGGGGTGAAGCCGGGGGCGGCGATTGAGTTCGAGTTTGTCGAGCGGGGGCCGGGGGAATGGGTGGTGACTTCTTTGGTGAAGAAGTGAGTATTTCTCTTTTCTTGGCGATGGGTTCTGCGCCTGAGCTATGGTCTTGCTTTCTGATGCGCTGCTTGCCGCCTTGCGGGCGGGCGTACTTTCTTTTGCGTGGCCAAAAGAAAGTAGCCAAAGAAAAGGCGACCCCTGGGTCGGTGTCCCGCTACGCCGGATTCCCTGCGCTACTCGAAACGCCGGGCGGCTGCGCAACTCGGGGCTGCGCCCCTCAAACAGTGCTCGCCGACTGCCCCCGGCATTTCTGCGTTGCTCGGCACCTCTCAAGGGGCCCGAAAGGCGGGATGGCTGAAGCAAGTCGCGAACAAATGACATGTTGCGGTCAACTGCCCAAAAAGGGCAAGAATCAAGAATCTGCCGACACCCTCTCAGCCCCGGATGGTTTACCGGGCCCCTTGAGAGGCGCTAAGCAACGCAGGCGGGCCGGGGGCAGTCGGCTTGCCTTGTTTGAGCCGCAGGCGAGTTCAGGCAAGCCGCCCGGCCTGTCGAGTAGCGCAAGGAACCGGGCTTGCCCGGCGCCGACCCAGGGGTGGCCTTTTCTTTGGCTACTTTCTTTTGGCCACACAAAAGAAAGTACGCCCGCCCGCAAGGCGGAACCCCAAGCCAATCACCAAGCAAAAAAAACAAAATCATGCTGAACGCCCTGATCGACTGGTCGGCCCGCAATCGCTTCCTGGTTCTCCTCGCCACCCTCTTCATCATCATCGCCGGCATCTGGTCGGTCCTGAAAACCCCGCTCGACGCCATCCCCGACCTCTCCGACGTCCAGGTCATCCTGTACACCGAATTCCCCGGCCAGGCGCCGCAGGTGGTCGAGGACCAGGTGACCTACCCGCTGACGACCGCGCTCCTCTCCGTGCCGAAATCGAAGGTCGTGCGCGGCTTTTCCTTCTTCGGCGCCTCCTTCGTCTACGTCATTTTCGAGGACGGCACCGACATCTACTGGGCGCGGTCGCGAGTGCTGGAGTACGTCAATTCGGTGTCCGGCAAGCTGCCGAAAGGTGTCACGCCGACGCTTGGCCCCGACGCCACCGGGGTCGGCTGGGTATACCAGTACGCCGTGCTGGCCAAGGACAAGACGCTGGCCGAACTGCGCACCCTGCAGGACTGGTACCTTCGCTACCAGTTGGCGAAAGCGCCGGGCGTCGCCGAGGTGGCGAGCATCGGCGGCTTCGTGCAGCAGTACCAGGTGACCGTCGATCCGGCCAAACTCAAGGCTTACGGCATTCCGCTGGCGCGCGTCGCCGAGGTGATCCGCAATTCCAACCGCGACGTCGGCGGGCGCACGCTGGAGATGGCGGAGACCGAGTACATGGTGCGCGGGCGCGGTTATCTGCGCGGCCGCGAAGACATCGAGAATCTGGTGCTGAAGGCGCAGAATGGCACGCCGGTGCGTATCGCCGACATCGGCCGCGTCGAACTGGTCGCCGACGAGCGACGCGGGCTGACAGAATTGAACGGCGAGGGCGAGGTGGTTTCCGGCATCGCTATGGCGCGCTATGGGCAGAACGCGCTGGAGGTCATCCACAATCTCAAGGCCAAGGTCGAGGAAATCAGCGCTGGCCTGCCCGAGGGCGTCAGCATCGCCACCGTCTATGACCGCTCCGAACTGATCCACCGCGCCATCGATACCCTCAAGCGCACGCTGGCCGAGGAAAGCCTGATCGTCGCGCTGGTCTGCATCGTCTTCCTGCTGCATCTGCGCTCGGCGCTGGTCGCCATCCTGATGCTGCCTGTTGCCATTCTCGCCGCCTTCATCGGCATGCGGGCGCTCGGCATCAACGCCAATATCATGAGCCTGGGCGGCATCGCAATTGCCGTCGGGGCGATGATCGACGCCGCCATCGTCATGATCGAGAACGCCCACAAGCATCTGGAGCGGCTGAAACCGCCACATGTTGCCGCCTTGGATGCGCGGATGGATGCGAGGCGGCAAGGAGACGGCGACGAGACATACGCTCCTGGTAGGCGAGGAGCCGACGACGCAGCCAACGAAGCAGACGCCGCGCAGGCAAGGCGGCAGGCGATCATCGCAGCCTGCAAGGAAGTCGGCCCGGCGCTGTTCTTCAGCCTGCTCATCATCACCGTCTCATTCCTGCCGGTATTCACCCTCGAAGCGCAGGAAGGCCGGCTGTTCGCGCCGCTGGCGTGGACCAAGACCTTCTCGATGGCTGCCGCCGCTCTCCTTTCGGTGACGCTGGTACCGGTGTTGATGCTGCTCTTCATTCGCGGCCAGATCCGCCCGGAAGCCGAGAACCCGGTCAACCGCTTCCTGATCCGCATTTACCGCCCGATCATCGCCGGCGTGATGAACTGGAAGAAGGCGACCATCGCCGTCGCCGCCATCGTGCTGGCGGTCAGTGTCATCCCGGCCAGCCGGCTGGGCAGCGAGTTCATGCCGACCTTGAACGAAGGCACACTGTTTTACATGCCGACGACCTTGCCCGGCATTTCCGTGACCAAGGCCGCCGAGCTGCTGCAGACCCAGGACAAGATCATCAAGAGCTTCCCGGAAGTCGCTTCGGTATTCGGCAAGGCGGGCCGGGCGCAGACGGCGACCGATCCAGCGCCGATGGAGATGTTCGAGACGGTGATCAACCTGAAGCCGGAAAGCGAATGGCGGCCCGGGATGACCACCGACAAGCTGATCGCCGAACTTGACAAGGCGCTGCAATTTCCCGGCGTCGCCAATTCGTGGACGATGCCGATCAAGGCGCGCATCGACATGCTGTCCACTGGCATCCGCACGCCGGTCGGCATCAAGGTCTTCGGCACCGACCTCGTTGAAATGGAGCGCCTGGCCAAGGAAATCGAAGCGGTGGTCAAGGCCGTGCCCGGCACCAGCAGTGCTTTCGCTGAACGCATCACCGGCGGCTTCTACCTCGATATCGTGCCGGATCGCCGGGCGCTGGCCCGCTACGGGCTGAGTGTCGGCGAGGTGATGGATGTCGTCGCCGCGGCGCTGGGCGGCGAAATGGTCACCACCACCGTCGAAGGCCGCGAGCGCTTCGGCGTCACCGTGCGCTACCCGCGCGACCTGCGCAGCGACCCGCAAGCCATCGCCCGCGACGTGCTGGTGCCGGTGCCGGCCGAAATGGGCGCGCCGGCAACGATGGTGCCGCTCGGCCAACTGGCGGAAGTGAAGATCACCACCGGCGCTCCGGCCATCCGTACCGAAAACGCGCTGCTCTCCGCCTACATCTATGTCGACATCCGCGACCGCGACATCGGTTCCTACGTCGCCGAGGCGCGCCAGGCGGTCAATGAAAAAGTGAAATTCACGCCCGGCACCTACGTCACGTGGAGCGGCCAGTTCGAATACATGGAGCGGGCCATCGCCAAGCTCAAGGTCGTCGTGCCGCTGACGCTGCTCGTCATCTTCCTGCTGCTCTACCTCAACTTCCGGCGCATCACCGAAACGCTGGTCGTCATGCTCTCCGTGCCCTTCGCGCTGGTCGGCGGCATCTGGCTGATGTGGTTGCTCGGCTACAACCTCTCGGTCGCCGCCGCCATCGGCTTCATCGCGCTGGCCGGCGTCGCCGCCGAAACCGGCGTCATCATGTTGATTTACCTTGATCACGCGTGGACGGCGGTACAGGCAAAATGTGCTGCTGAGGGCCGTCGACCGCAAGCGGCCGATCTGTACGCCGCGATCATGGAAGGTGCCGTCGAACGGGTGCGGCCGAAGATGATGACCGTCACCGCCATCATGGCCGGCTTGCTGCCTATCCTGTGGGGCACCGGCACCGGCGCCGAAGTCATGAGCCGCATTGCGGCGCCGATGGTCGGCGGCATGATTTCATCGACCGTGCTGACGCTGGCGGTGATCCCGGCGATTTACGCGCTGGTGATGCAGCGCCGCCTGCAGTGCTGAAAGCGGGGATGCCGCTGCCCCGAGGCTGGGTGCCACGGCGCTCAGCGGGTGTCGAAGACCGGCGCCTGGAGACCGTCCCGGGTCTTCGGCCGCGACGCCCCGCGGTCGGCAACGGCCCGCGGCTTCTGGCGGTAGAGCCGGCCGGCGGGACGCTCGACGAAGCTGTGGAACAGCTCGGCGACCAGAAGGCTCAGGCCATACGCGACGATCAGGCCGGCGGCGCCCGCCGTCGGCGACACCCAGTCGAAACGGGACCATAGCGTGCCGACCAGCACCAGCACCGGGAAATGGACGAGAAAGAGGCTGAACGAAATCTTCCCCAGCCAGGAAATCATGCGCACCTGCGGCCAGCGCGCCCCCCAGCCCCGCTTTTCGACCACGAACAGCAGCAGGCCGACCACCAGCGCGCTCAGCAGGCGCCAGCGCCACTCGAAGGTCATGGCGCCGACGAAGAGCAGCAGGCAGAGCCAGAATTCGAGCTTGTCGGCCTCGCCCCGCACGCTGCGGTCGATGACGATCCCCATAAAGAAATAGGGGAAGAAATAGAGCCACCAGTTGTCCCAGGCTTCGTTGAGATTGAAGTGAAACAGCGAAAAGGCGAGCAGCGGCCAGCCCAGCAGGCCGACGAAATCGACCCTGCCCTGTCCGACAGTGTCGCGTAGCACAAGACTTGCGACATACACCAGGCCGAGCTGGAAATTGATGCAGACGAACCACAGTCCCGCCGACAGCTGTTCGTAGCCGAGAATGCCCTGCAGGAAGAACAGGTGCGCCAGCAACTGCGGCAGCGAGGGCGGCTGGCCAACAACCTCGTCGGGCAGCCAGTCGCGCGCCAGGAGGTAGATCGGCAGAATCATGGCGATGGCGCCCAGATAGGGCAGCCCCAGCCGGCAGTAGCGTTGCACGACGAAGGAACCGAAGCCTCGCACGTTCCACGAGCTACTGCTCATGCTGCGCGCCACGACGTAGCCGCCGACGACGAAGAACACTTGGGTTGTCCGGGCATGTTGGGCCAGCCAGTCGAGCACCTCGCCCCACAGCGGCGCCGCCCATTCGGCGAGCGGCGGATAGATGGCGAAGTGGTGCCAGACAATTATCGTCGCCGCGACGGCGCGCAGGGCGACGACGAACTGTAGCGGCTGATTGCTGGTCGTCGGGAGATGGGGAAGCGGTTGGAAAATCACTGGATTAGCGGGCAAATTCGTCGTCCTCTCGGCGCCACCGCCGGTTTGCGTGCGGCGGCGCCCCGGTTACGATGGTTCGGGAACCGCGCGTTATCGCCGTTGCCGACCACGCCGCAGCGCCTGGGAACGGGCGAGTCAAACTGAAGTAACTCGCCAGCGCGTATTTTACTGCAGTGCAGCAATTTTAGGGAAAAGGGCAGAGATATCTGAATTCATTGACTAACAAATATGGGTGTTGCACTTCAGTCTAGAGCGCGCCATTGGTTTTCCAGCTCTTTCGACTCACCCCAAAACTGATGTTTGCCCATTTTTCCCGGTTGACCGCGACAATCGTCTCTTTCGCCTCTCGCGATTAGCGCCGCCAGCGTGGCGGCTCGCCGCTCACGACATCAAGCCATCCGGAATCCGGCTGGCGGCATGGGGGTCGTCCGCATCGATCTCGTTGTCTTGGGTGAAGTTGCAGGCGATGTTGCTGGCGGTGAGCCAGGCGATCAATGCGCCCGTCAAGCAGTGGCATCTCGAATCCAGCACCGCGAATGCGCAGCAGATCGAAGGATGGACTGCGGGCGGCATCAGAGGGTTTGCCGGTCGGGCGACAAGGCCGCCCCTTGCCCCCCGCCTGAATCAGCAAAGACCAGCGCTGCCCGCCGTTCAGTGATAGACAATCTCGACGTTCTCCGACTGCAGCCAGCCATTCAGGGCGTCGAGCAGGGTGTCGTCGAGGCGCACGCGCACTGCGTCGCCGAGCACTATTTCGCACTCGGCCGTTTCGTTACGGTAGCTGACCCGCACCTGCGCCGGACCGGGTGCAAACGGCGTCAGCAGCGACTTCAGCTTGTGCGCGTCCGAGCCCCCATTCATCCGCAGCAACAGGTGTCTGGCAAAGCGGGCGCGGGCCTCGCCGACGGTCATCAACTTTTCGGCGGTGACGCGATTGCCGCCTGAAAAATCGTCGTAACTGACCTTGCCTTCGACGATCAGAACCTCGTCGGTGACGATCTTGGCGCGCTCCGCCTCGAACAACTCGTTGAATACCGAAACCTCGACCATCGCCGTGCCGTCGTCGATCTGGACCAGTAGCATCTTTCCCCGGCGCGTCATCTGCGTGCGCACGCCGACCACGATACCGGCGAGCAGGGTCGGCTCCCTGGACGGTTCTATCTGCTTTAGCGAACGCCGCACGAAGCGCGACAACTCCTGCTTGCGGGTGTTGTAGGGATGCCCGGAGAAGAAGAAGCCAAGCGCGGTCTTCTCCTGCATCAACTGTTCCCTTTCGCCCCAGGGCGGCACGGGAATGTATTGCGGAGCGTGTTCCTCGGCGGCCGGGCCGAGGTCGAACAGGCTGGTCTGCATCGAGTTGCGCTCGGCCTGCTCGGCGAAATCCATCGCCACGCCGACCGACGCGAGCACTCGGTGACGGTGGCCATCGATGCAGTCGAAGGCGCCGGCCTTGATCAGCGCCTCGATGGTGCGGCGGTTGACCATGCGCTTGTCGCAGCGCCGGCAGAAGTCGAACAGATCCTTGAACGGCCCGCCGGCTTCGCGAGCCTTGAGGATGACATTCACCGCCTGTTCGCCGGTGCCCTTGACCGCCCCCAGCCCGTAACGGATCGTGTTGCGGTCGACCGGCTCGAAACGGTAATTCGAGGCATTGACGTCGGGCCCGAGCACCTTCACCCCGTTGGCGATGGTGTCCTCGTAGAAGATCTTCACCGCGTCGGTGTTGTCCATGTCCGAAGACAGCGTCGCCGCCATGAAGGCCGCGCAGTAGTGCGCCTTGAGCCAGGCGGTGTGATAGGTGACGACAGCGTAGGCGGCGGTGTGCGACTTGTTGAAGCCGTACTCGGCGAACTTGGTCATCAGGTCGAACAACTGCTCGGCGAGCGCCGGGTTGTAGCCCTTTTCCCTGGCGCCCGCGGCGATCGTCTCGCGGTGCTTGGCCATTTCCTCGGGCTTCTTCTTGCCCATCGCCCGGCGCAGCATGTCGGCGCCGCCCAGCGTGTAGCCGCCGATGATCTGCGAGATCTGCATCACCTGTTCCTGGTACACGATGACGCCGTAGGTCGGCGAAAGGCAGGCGGTGAGGTCGGGATGGAAATAGTCGATCTTCTGCTGGCCCTTCTTGCGCAGGATGAAGTCGTCAACCATCCCCGAGCCGAGCGGGCCGGGACGGTAGAGCGCCAGCACGGCGATGATGTCCTCGAAACGGTCGGGCGCCAGCTTCTTCAGCAGCTTCTTCATGCCGTCGGATTCGACCTGGAAGATCGCCGTCGTGTTGGCTTCCTTGAGGATCTGGTAGGCGGCCGGATCGTCGAAGCCGAGCGCCATCAGGTCGAGCCTCACGCCGGTCAGGCGTTGCACGTAGTCGAGCGCCAGTTCGATGATCGTCAGGTTGCGCAGGCCGAGGAAGTCGAACTTGACCAAGCCGGCCTTCTCGACGTCGTCCTTGTCGAATTGCGATACCGGCGAAGCGTCGGAACCCGTGGCCTGATAGATCGGGCAGAAGTCGGTGATCCTGCCCGGCGCGATCAGCACGCCGCCGGCGTGCATGCCGACGTTGCGCGTCAGGTCCTCAAGGCGGCCGGCCAGGTCGAACAGTTCGCGGACCGATTCACCATCGCGCTCGTCTGCCATCAATTCCTTGAGCGCCGGCTCCTGCTCGAGCGCGTCGGCCAGCGACACCGGCTTGTTCTGGACGATCGGGATCAGCTTCGAAATGCGGTCGCACAGCGAGTAGGGCAGGCCGAAGACGCGGCCGACGTCGCGGATCACCGCCTTCGACGACATGGTGCCGAAGGTGACGATCTGCGATACCGCCTGCGCGCCGTAACGCCCGCGCACGTACTCGATGACCCGCCAGCGGTTGTCCTGGCAGAAGTCGATGTCGAAGTCGGGCATCGACACCCGCTCGGGGTTGAGGAAGCGCTCGAACAGCAGGGCGTAGGCGAGCGGATCGAGGTCGGTGATGCGCAGCGAGTAGGCGACCAGCGAGCCGGCGCCGGAACCGCGGCCCGGCCCGACCGGCACGCCGTTGCTCTTGGCCCAGTTGATGAAGTCGGCGACGATCAGGAAGTAGCCGGGGTAGCCCATCTGGATGATGGTCCTGCACTCGAAGGCGAGACGCTCGTCGTACTCGGGGCGGTGCCTCAGTCGCTCTTCCGGGTCGGGGTAAAGCTCGGCGAGGCGGACTTCCAGGCCCTTCCTGGCTTCATCGACGAGATATTCGTCGATGGTCATGCCCGGCGGGATGGGGAAGTCGGGCAGGAAGTTCTTGCCCAGCGTCATTTCGATGTTGCAGCGCCGGGCGATTTCCAGCGAATTCTCCAGCGCTTCCGGCAGGTCGGCGAACAACTCGGCCATCTCCGCCTGCGTCTTGAAGTACTGCGCTTCCGTGTAGATCCGCGGTCGCCGGCTGTCGCCCAGCACGTAACCTTCGGCGATGCAGACGCGGGCTTCGTGGGCGCGGAAATCGTCACGGCTGAGGAACTGGATCGGGTGCGTGGCGACCAGCGGCAAGCCCGTCTCGCCGGCGAGGTCGGCGGTCTGCTGGACGATCGCCTCCTGCTGCGGCTGGCCGTAGCGTTGCACCTCCAGATAAAAGGCGCCGGGGAAGATCGCCTCCCAGGCACGGGCACGCTCGCCGGCCAGATCGAAATTGCCGTTGATCAAGGCCTGGCCGACGTCGCCGAGATGCGCGCCGGAAAGCGCGATCAGGCCTTCGCTGCCGATTTCCACGAACCACTCGCGGCGAATTTCCGCGCGGTCGCGCCGGCCCTCGACGAGGTAGGCACGGGTAAGCAGTTCGCACAGCTGGCGATAGCCTTCCCGGTTGCGCACCAGCAGCAGCAGGCGGCCAGGGTCCTCGGGAGAGTCCGGGTTGGCGATCCAGACATCGGCACCGGCAATCGGCTTGACCCCCTTGCCGCGCGCGCCGCCGTAGAACTTGACGAGACCGAACAGGTTGCCGAGATCGGTCAGCGCCAGTGCCGGCATCCCGTCGCCAGCAGCGCGCTTGACGGCGTCGCCGACGCGGACGATGCCATCGCTGATGGAATATTCGGAATGGAGGCGGAGGTGCACGTAACGCGGGGGAGTCATGGGGGGTATTTTAGCGCGGCGCCACCGGTCCGCCGAATTATCCGCAAGGTGCCGCGGTTGTTGCGGTTGACGCCGGAGAACAGCCGAATCCCGCATCCCCGACACGGGGTGGCCGCATTTCCGGAACCCCGTTTGAATTCCTGCCGTCCGGCCGCTACAATCCGCGCATCCTCGCCGGCGCGGACCAAGGTGGTCAGGCCGACGGACGGCAGTGCATCGATATCGAGAGAAAGTCACACACTTTTCGCTGTAATCAAGGAAACCCGAGCGATTGCTTCTGTCGCGGTCAACGCTGGAGAAACCATGAAATTCAGAACCATGATTCCGATCGTCGCCGGCTTTGCCGTGCTCGCTGCCGCCGCGCCTGCGTTCGCCGAGCCCGAAATCCGCCACGAGCAGGTGCAGTTCCAGAAGGGCACGAGCGGCGCCACGGTCAAGGGCAGCATCAAGGGCCGCCAGGTCATCGATTACCGCGTGCGCGCTGTTGCCGGCCAGAACATGGACGTAACCCTGAAGGCAAGCAAGACATCGGCTTACTTCAACGTCCTGGCGACAGACGATACCCCGCTCTTCGTCGGTTCGGTCTCGGGCAACCAGTTCTCCGGCCTGTTGCCGAAGGACGGCGAATACACGATCCGTGTCTACCTGATGGGTAATGCCGCGAGCAGCAATCAGTCGGCCGACTTCACCCTCGACATCGACATCACCAGCAGGCCGGCGTCCGCCGCCAAGGGGTTGACGCCCCCGGCCAAATACGATGCCTCGGGCAAGATCAGGTGCTCGGAGGACAAGGAAACGCTCGATCGCCAATGCGACTTCCGCGTCGTGCGCCACTTCGCCACCCGCAGCGCCCAGATCTGGATCG
Organism: uncultured beta proteobacterium; assembly: GCA_963810175.1. Classification (GTDB taxonomy): domain Bacteria; phylum Pseudomonadota; class Gammaproteobacteria; order Burkholderiales; family Rhodocyclaceae; genus Azonexus. Next base: position 35,488 of record CAWEMU010000004.1, read on the forward strand.
CCTACGGCCCCGACGGCCGGACCCGCGTGCTGCATTATGCCGACAAGAAATTCACCACCGACGACGGGGCAAGGATTTCCGCCCAGCGCCAGAACGACAACTGGCGGCTCGGCATCGGCGGCAGGGAGTTCTATCTGATCCCGGATGCGCTGATCCACGGCGGCTGATATCCGCCGCCCGCCGCTGCCGACCGGATCCTGCACCGCATCACGCCTCGCCTGCAGCCTTCCGGCGCCGTTCCGAGGCTTTCGGGCCGGCTGACAGGTATCGGGATATCCGCTCAGCGAACCTTGACGCGAAGCGCAATGCGGTTACGCTTGCAGCTTCGGAACAACAGATGGAGAGACGCCATGACCTTCGAAGACCCGCTCGTCCTGCGCAGCGACCGCGCCGACGGCCTGACCACGCTGACCCTTAACCGACCGGGGCAGTTCAATTCGCTGTCGAAGGACATGTTCACCGCAATCCAGGCCGAGCTCGACGCCATCGCTGCGTCGGAGTCCGTGCGCGTCGTCGTCATCGCCGGTGCCGGCAAGGCTTTCTGTGCCGGTCACGACCTCAAGGAAATGCGCGCCAACCACGACAAGGGCTTCATGCAGGCGCTGTTCCGGCAATGCGGCGAACTGATGCTGACCCTCACCCGCATGCCGCAGCCGGTCATCGCCCGCGTGCACGGCATCGCCACCGCCGCCGGCTGTCAACTCGTCTCGATGTGCGACCTGGCGGTCGCCGCCGACGTCGCCAAGTTCGCCGTATCCGGCATCAACGTCGGCTTGTTCTGCTCGACGCCCGCCGTCGGCCTAGCGCGCAACCTCGGGCGCAAGGCGGCCATGGAAATGCTGCTGACCGGAGACTTCATCGACGCCATGGAAGCGAAAACCAGGGGACTGGTCAATCGTGTCGTCCCGGCCGACGCGCTGGACGCCGAGGTCGAGCGCCTGGTGCAGTCCATCCTGGCCAAGAGCGCCGTCGCCGTGCGCATCGGCAAGGGGATGTTCTACAAGCAACTGGAAATGGGCCTGAGCGAAGCCTACGACTACGCCAGCGAGGTGATGGCCTGCAACATGATGAGCGAGGATGCCGGCGAGGGCATCGACGCCTTCATGCAGAAGCGCAAGCCGGAATACAAGGGGCGCTGAAGGCTGGTCAGCGCTGCGCGTAGCCGGTCAACTCGTAGCGCTCGTCTTGGATAAGTTTGCCGCTGACGAATTGGGGGTGGGTTTCAAGCGCTATGTAGCGCCGCACTTCTGCGCTTGAACGGATTGTCGCGACGGGCATCGGGTTCTTCGCTCGCTTGGCCGTCCTCGGGCGACCTTCCGCTACTTGCCGATGACGCCCTGCAGGCCCGCGTAGACGGCAGCCAGCGTGGTGCCGGCGGCGGTGAGTGTCCCGCCCAGATCGTTGAACCTCTTGACCACCGCCTGAAACTGCTCGGTCTTCTCGGCCCCGTTGCTGACCAGGCGGGCGAGCGCCACGGACAGCCCCGCCGTCCGCTGCGCCTCAGCCCTCTGCCGGGACATGCGGCCAATGATCAGGCCGGTCACAAGACTCAGCCCGATGCTTGCCGCGTACTCGAGGAACTCGCGCCATTCGCGCAGCCCCGACGGCAGGATCGGCGTGCCATCGACCAACGACGTCAGCGCGCTCATGCCAAGCACCGCGAGCCCGGCCAGACTCATCGTCATCAACGCCAGCAGCCAGCGCGGATGCCGTTGACGCGACGCGAGCAGCATGCCGAAGGGCAGCGGAATAAGCAGCGAGACCACCCGCAAATAGATCGTATTCAGGTCATAGACGATGACGATCAGACCATGCGCGAGCAGCAACAGGGCCAGCGGCGCCAGCCAGTTGCTCAGCCATTCCGCAATACCTGGAAAGACCGCGGGCTCATCCTCCAGGGTTAACAAGTCCTCTCCGGTGTCGGCCCGGTCAGGCGCCCTCCGCAACTCTGTCGCGACCCCGTCCTGCGCGGCCACCTGCTTTTCCAGTGCTTCGATGCGCGCCAGCAAAGGCTTGAACAGGTAGAGGTCGCGGCGACAGACTGGGCAAACGACTGCCTCGTCGTTGATGTCGCTGATGCAGTAGGGGCAATGCACGACTTACCTGACCACGTTCAGGTTGAGCACCGCGTTCGACACCCGGCCATCGCTGTCCTGCACGCTGACGCGGATCTGATGCTCGCCCGGCGGCACCTCCGCCGCCTTGAGATCGATGCCCTTTTCCGACAATCCGGCCTTGACGCGCTCGGTCAGATCCACGCTGGGGCTGCGCAGGTAGGTCAACCGGACCGTGGACAGGTCGATCTTCGCCCCGCCGTGCGGCTCGAAGGCAATCTGCAGGGGGAACGGCGAGGCCAGCGACAGGCTGCCCGCATCCGGGGAAAGAATCCGTATCCCCGGACCACGGGTAATCGACCGGGTGGCGGTGGCGGTCGCCGGGGCTGGCGGCAATCGCGCTTCGGACTCCTTGATCAGGGTTTCGGCCAGCGCGCTCGTGGCCAGCAGCATTCCGGCAAGAATCAGATTGACAGGCTTCGACATGCGTTTCCTCCATCGCCAGCAAACCAGCAGGGCAGGCTGAAGTATAGAGCGTTTCGCACCACTCCCCGACAGCATATACTCGGCGAAACGGTGTGCCGGCAAGGACGAACAATGCCAGTTTCAGATGAATCTTCGAGCGACCTGTCGCAAGAGAAGCGCCGGACGCTGGCCCGGCTCGCCGCCCTTTCGCTGGCGCCAGTCTTGCCGAAGCATGTTCTGGCCAGCGCCATCCATGCCCTGCCGCGCGCCGCGCTGATATTCGGCAACAGCGCCTACCCGGACATGCCGCTCAGGAATCCGGCCAACGATGCGGATGCCATTGCAGCCGAACTGAGGCGCCTCGGCTTCTCGGTCAACCTGCTGATCGACGCCAAGCGAACTGCGATGGAGGAATCCATTCGGGGCTACAGCGCCAATCTGGCCAAGACCCGCGGGGTTGGACTCTTCTATTTCGCCGGCCACGGATTGCAACTCGACTGGCGAAATTTTCTCGTACCGGTGGACGCGCGGCTCGATCGACCCGATGACGTGCCTCGCCAGACCGTCGATCTCGGCAACGTTCTGAATAGTCTGGGCAAGGCAGGCAATCCGATGAACATCGTCGTGCTCGACGCCTGTCGCGACAATCCGTTCGGCTCGGAACACAAGACCGGGAAAGGGTTGAGCCAGATGGACGCGCCGATCGGCACCTTGCTCGCCTACGCCACCGCACCCGGCAACGTGGCCTCCGACGGCACGGGCAGGAACGGGCTATATACCGAAAACCTGCTCCGGGAAATGGTGGCCCCGGAAGCCCGGATCGAGGACGTTTTCAAGCGAGTCCGCCTGGCGGTGCGCCGTAGCTCGCAGGGCCAGCAGATCCCCTGGGAAAGCACCTCGCTGGAGGAAGATTTCTATTTCATCCCGCCCGCCGAGATGCGCAAGCGTTCGCAGGAGGAACTCGACCGGCTTTTCGCAGAGGAACTGGCGTTGTGGGACAAGGCGCAGAAGGCCAGCGAACCGGGACCGCTGGTCGCCTATCTGAAAGCCTATCCCAGCGGACGCTTCTCGGAGCTGGCCCAGGTCATGCTCGACGGTCTGCTGGCCAGGCAGGGCGAGAAACGGATAAGCATCGCCAGCGACGAAAGGAATCCATTCACCAAGGGCAGCGCCGTGGCCGGGCAATTCCGGGTCGGCGACAGGTATGCGTACCGCGTCGTTGATCTGCTGACCAATATTCAGTCGGCGGAATACACTCAAGTCGTCACGGAAATTACCGACGGCGAGGTGATCTATAACAAGGGCGCGGCAATCACCGACCTGCTTGGCAACCCGCAAAAAACCCCTGATGGACGCCGTCTTAGCGGGAATCAGTTCTACGCTTCGGAATACAGCCTCGGAAAAACCTGGAACACCCGCTATCGAGTCGCCCTACCCAGCGGCAAGGAAGATGAAGTCGAAGAGACTTTCAGAGTCGTGGCCAGAGAGGAGATTGCCGTGCCGGCGGGCACCTTCGACACGTTTCGCATCGAATCCACTGGCCACAGAATCCGCGACCCCGTCACCGTGAAACGCACCTACTGGGTTGCCCCGGAAAAAATCGCTCGGTTCATCGCCCAACACGTGACGGCCAAGTGGGGGCGGGACCGCTTTCTCACAACCGACCGCACCGAACTGGTGTCGTTTACGCCGGGAAGGTGAGTCAGGTCGGAGGTAGCCGGCAACTGCTCACCAGTGGTGGGCCTGGATATCGGCAAACAACTGGAAGTCTTCGACGAACGCGGCTCCGGAAAACGGTCTGCCAGCCAACAACTGCTGCTCGCGAAACTCGCGCAGCATTTCGCCTGGAATATCGCAGTAGCGGACGAATTTGCCATCGCAGCGCGGAAGCGACTCGCTCTCCTCGGCGAGAGACCAGACGGGAACGACGGCGTCGGCGCAGACCACTTCACCGGCGCGCCTCAGTTGCATCTGCAGCACGCGATCATCTTGCGCCCATAGCCACGAGATTGCTGACTGGTTGTCGATGGCCGGGGCGCATGTGCCGTTCCCCAAGGGTGAAGACTGAGTTGCCTGCGGGTGGAGGCCCAGTTTCCGGTTCAGCGAATTATCCATGTCGAGCTCCTTATCCCGACAGGCTAGCCGCGCGCAACCGGAGAGGAAAGAACAAGTTCGACCGAAGTGCGAAATACTTCACGGTGGAAGGAAGAAATCGGCCCCGCCATCGGTGCGAAGGAGATGGCACCTGTATCGGGTTCTTGGTCCGGCCGGGCAACCGCTTTCCGCTTGCGCAGCCGCGCAAGGTAGTATATTTCCGGTCTGCGCCTTTCCACCGGGAGCCTGACCCATGAACGTGGCCTCGTTTTCCAAGTACCTGCAGTCCGGATTGCCTTTGCTCGCCACGCTGAAGGAATATCGCCTCGCATGGCTGAGCAAGGATGCGATCGCCGGGCTTTCCGCGTGCATCGTCTCGATTCCATCGGTCATCGCCTATGCCGAACTGGTGCACCTGCCGGCGATTACCGGCCTCTACGCGGCATTGGCGGCAGCCATTGGCTACGCCCTGTTCTCCAGTTCGCGGCACGTCATTTCCGGGCCGGATGCCGCGATCGGGCTGCTGGCGGGTTCGGCGATCCTGCCGCTTTCCGGCGGCGACCCGGCGCGCATCGTCATGCTGGCGGCTGTCCTCAGCCTGCTCTCGGGCGCCGTGCTGATACTCGCGGCGCGACTGAAACTGGGGGTCATCGCCGACCTGCTGTCGCGTCCGGTGCTGATCGGCTACCTGAACGGTGCCTCGCTGGTCCTGATCGCGACACAGTTGGGCAAGATGTTCGGCATCAAGACCGAGGGCGAGGAATTCTTCGAGATTGTTCTCACGGTGATCGAGCAGTTGCCCGAGACGCACCTGGCGACTTTCGCCTTCGGCGTCGTCCTCGTTGGCCTGCTGTTTGCCCTCACCCGCTGGCTGCCGCGCGTGCCAGGAGCGCTGGCCGTCTGCGCGATGGCGATCGCCGTCACCTTCGCGCTCGATCTCGGCAGCCACGGCGTGGCGCTGGTCGGCGAGGTACCTTCCGGCCTGCCGCACCTGACGATCCCCGGACTGCGTTGGGCGGACGTCGCGGCGCTGGCGCCGGCGGCGGTGGCGATCGCCTTCCTTGCCTTTTCGGACGGCATTCTGCTCGCCCAGACCTTTGCCGAAAAGAACGGCTATGAAGTCAACCCCAATCGCGAGCTGGTCGCGCTCGGCTCCGCCAACATCCTCGCCGGGCTCTGGCAGGGCTTCCCGGTATCCGCGAGCCAGTCACGGACGTCGATCGTCGATTCGGCGGGTGGCAAGTCACAGGTGGCGCAACTGGTGCTGGCGGCAGGCCTGCTGCTCTTCCTGTTCTTTCTGACCGGCCTGATCGCCCTGCTGCCCAAGGTGGCGCTCGGCGCTATCCTGATCGTTACCGCTATCGGCATGCTCGAGGTCGCGTCGCTTTCGGCCCTGTACAAGGTCGACCGCATCGAGTTCGCGATCGGCATGGGCGTCACCCTGGCGATCCTGATAGCCGGCGTCGTGCCGGGCATCATTCTTGGCCTGCTGCTGTCGCTGATCTCGGTGCTCGTGGAGATCTCGCGCCCCGACGACGCCGTGCTGCGCAGGCTCAAGAGCGACGGCAGATTTCACCATTGCGCCGAGGACGACGAAGCGGAAAGCGTGCCCGGGCTCCTCATCTATCGCCTCTATGCGCCGCTGATCTTCGCCAATGCGCGGCACGTCATGACGCGCATCCGGACGCTGGTCGACGAGGCCGATCCGCCGGTCAGGTGGCTGGTGATCGACGCCCAGGCAATTCACGACATGGACGTCACGGCGGCGCAGCGCTTTGCCGAACTGCACCAGGAATTGGCCGATGAAGGGGTTGACGTCAAGATTGCCGACGCGCCGCGGCCCTTCCGCGAGGAACTTGCCCGTGTCGGACTTTCCGAGGAGATCGGTAGCCAGGATTTCTACGTTTCGGTCAAGAAGGCAGCCGAAGCCTTCGAGCAGAAGTACGGGGCCGCTACTCCGGAGGCCGGCAAGGGGCCGGCCCTGGTTCCGTGAACCGGAAGGCCGATCAGTGGCTCAATGGGCCAGTTGATTCCAGGGGTTCATTGGCGACCTGAGGGGCCCCCGCTCGTCAAGCGAGCGCAAGCCATCGAACAGGGGCTCGTTCTCCTTCGTGCCCCTGTTCGACCAGCATGATCCGGATCAATAGATGATCGCCTGCGTGCGGTTGCTGGCATTTCCTTCAAGTTGCGGGGTTTGCGCAAAACCGGATTTCATCGAGGCGCGCATCTTGGCGATGACGTCCTTGCGTGACAGCTTGTTTTTCGAGTCGCGCATGACCTTGACGAAATAATAGGTGAACGCCCCGTTGTAGCGCCCGCTGAAATAGGCGTCAGCGCTGGTCTGGTTGGCCTTGCAGCCGGTCCACAGGATGTGGTCGGCGCCAGCGACGGCGGCCTTGCTGGCGCTCTTCGCGCCCTTCTTCGCGGCAGGCGCCGGACGCTCGAGAGTGAATCCGCGCATCCTTGCGGTCTTCTTGCTGAATTCCTGGTCGGGTGGCGCAATATAACGGGCGCGCGGAGCATGCAATCCAAATTCTGCGCCGCGCAGGCCGGTGCCGCTGTGGCAGGTATCGAGATAAACCTCGAGCAGGACGCCGGCGGGCAACTGCACAAACAGATCGTGGAACTCGTCGTCGCTGATGATGTGCGCAGGGTCCCAGGCGCCGGCTTTTTCGGCAATGTCGTACGGCACGAAGGCCTCGTCCTTGCCGTCGGGCTCGTCGCCGCTGGTGTCGTTCATCTGGGTGCCGTGCGAGGAAAGACTGAACACCAGGTAGTTCAGTTTGCCGGCTTTCGCGTCGGCAACCATGGCGTTGAGGTTGCTCATGATATTGGCTTTGGTTGCCTGGGCGTCCGAGAGAACCGTCATCTCCGTCGCCTTGAAACCGAGCAGATCCTTGTACAGTGCGGCCATGTCCTTGGCATCGTTGACACAGCCATTGAGGGTGAACTGGGAGTAGTTTGCAAACTTGTTGATGCCCACGAAGAGCGCCTTCTTGCCAGCCATGATCTTTCTCCTTCCGATGCCGCGGCCAAGGGAAATTGCGATGGTGACTCGCGGTGCTGCGGCATGCTCCGCTGCTCGCATTGTCCGGCAATCCCCGGTCGCCCGCAACGAGCAAGTGCCACCCCGCAATCAACCGGCAATCAGTCAGCATCATCCTGGCCGGTTCGCGCATCCTTGTTGCCTGTTGTCGTGTAAACTCTCGGCGAGACCTCGGGCGTTCGCTTGCCCGGTTCGCCGCAGGAACGGATCGAGGGCGCGGTGCGCAACGGTTGATGTCTTCGCATGTTTTTATCCAAGGATGGTGAACAATGACTGCTTCAAGAAACAAGGCACAAGCCGGCGGTTCGGGTCGGGAACCGGTTCTTGTCGATCTCGCGCTGCAGGGCGGCGGCGCGCATGGCGCCTATACCTGGGGCGTGCTTGACCGGTTGCTCGAAGAATCCTGGCTGAGCTACGATGGAATTTCCGGAACCTCCGCCGGCGCGATGAATGCGACGGTCATGGCGTACGGCCTGGTCAAGGGTGGTCCCAGTCAAGCCCGGATCGAACTTGAAAACTTCTGGAAGAAAGTCTCGGAGGGGGCGCTGCTCAGTCCATTCCGGCGCGGCCCCCTCGAAATACTGACCGGGCAGTGGACGCTCGATTATTGTCCCGCCTTCGTGGCGGCCGACATGGCCGCACGCCTCTTCTCGCCCTACACCCTCAACATCGGTGGCGGAAACCCGCTGTACGACATACTTGTCGACTGTGTCAACTTCAGCGCCCTCAGCAACGCAGGCCCGAAACTGTTCGTCACTGCCACCAACGTGCGCACCGGGCGTGGTCGCGTGTTCCGCAACGCGGAAATGACCCCCGAGGTCTTGCTTGCTTCCGCGTGTCTGCCGACCATGTTCCAGGCGGTGGAAATCGATGGCGACCCCTACTGGGATGGCGGTTTTGCCGGCAACCCGACGATGACGCCGCTGGTCCGCGAATGCGATTCCCACGACACCATCCTGGTCTCGATCAACCCGATCGAACGGCCGGGAACCCCACGCACCCCCATGGAAATCCAGAACCGCTTGAACGAGATTTCGTTCAATTCACCGCTCGTCAAGGAACTGCGCATGGCGGCGCTCCTGCGGCGGGTGGCCGATCCGGGTTCGGGCGAGGGAGCCATGTGGGCGAAGATGCGCATCCATCGCGTCGCTAGCGAACAGGCTTTGCTGGGGCTGGGTTATTCGTCCAAGTTGCTGGCCGAATGGGCATTCTTCTGCATGTTGCGCGAGGAAGGGCGGCGCGCCGCAGAGGTTTTCCTGGAAACCCACGGCAATGACGTCGGCGTTCGATCGACGCTCGACATCGACCGTTTGATCGAGGAGTCGTAGTCGATGGGGCTGCTGGGAATCATTCTTGGTCTGGCCGTTCTCGTCGGGCTGTCGTTCCGTAGCTGGAGCGTCCTGGTTCTGGCGCCGCTGGCGGCCATGGTTGCCGCGCTGTTCGCCGCGGCGATCCGCTGCTGGCGCACTGGACCCAGACTTTCATGGCGGCGGCGGCCGGTTTCGTGGCCCAGTTCTTTCCGCTGTTCCTGCTCGGGGCCATCTTCGGCAAGCTGATGGACGACAGCGGTTCGGTCAATACGATCGCCCGCTTCATGACCGAAAAGCTGGGTGCCAAGCGGGCGATTCTGGCGGTCGTGCTGGCCGGCGCGATTGTCACCTACGGCGGCGTCAGTCTCTTCGTCGCGCTGTTCGTGATCGTGCCGATGGCGCAGGGGCTGTTCCGGACGGCCAACATTCCCGAACCGACTGACGCCCGGGGCCGTCGCCCTGGGCACGATGACCTTCACGATGTCGGCGATGCCTGGCACGCCGGCTGTCCAGAACGCGATTCCGATGCCTTTCTTCGGGACGACGCCGTTCGCGGCGCCGGGGCTGGGCCTCATCGCGTCGGCCATCATGTTCGGTTTCGGCATGTGGTGGCTGATGCGCGCCGAGCGCAAGGCCCGGCTGGCTGGCGAGGGTTTCGGCGATGTGGGCAGTGCGGTCGAGGCGGCTTGCGACAATCCGGTCGTTCGCGAGCGGGCGACCAGTTCCAGCGCCTTTGACCCGGCGGAAATCAAGCGCGGCCACCATAGCCCGGAAGAGCCAGGCGTGCTGATCGCGGCATTGCCGCTGATCATCGTCGTCCTCGTCAATCTGACGATGTCGATGCTGGTGATTCCGCGCCTCGACACCAGCTTCCTTGCCGAACCGCAATGGGGCGGCATCACGATTGCGTCGGTCAGCGGCATCTGGTCGGTCATCGTCGCGCTGATCGTCGCCATTCTGGTGCTGGTCGCCCTCAACCGGAATCGCCTGACGCGAATTGCGCGCATCGGTCGATGCCGGCGCCAATGCGTCGGTATTGCCCATTATCAGTGTCGCCAGCCTGGTTGGTTTCGGCGCGGTCGTCGCGGCGTTGCCGGCCTTCGCGGCGGTGGCCGACTGGGTGTTGTCGATCGACGGCGGGCCGCTGGTTTCGCTGGCTGTGTCGACCAACGTACTCGCCGCGCTGACCGGCTCGGCCTCCGGCGGCATGACCATCGCCCTGGAGGCGCTGGGCCCGGTCTATCTGCAGATCGCCGACAACAGGGCATCGATCCGGCGCTGCTGCATCGCATCGCGGTGATCGGTCGCCGGCACCCTGGACAGCCTGCCGCACAACGGCGCGGTCATCACCCTGCTGGCGGTCTGCGGCTCGACGCACGCAAGAGCTATATCGACATCGTGATGTGCTGCGTCGTCAGCGCGATGCTGGCGTTGATCGCGGTCATCGTACTGGGCGGGATGTTCGGCTCGTTCTGAAAGTGATTTGAGTCGCAAGCGCCAGGAAGCAGGGTGACTCCCGATTCCGGGCAGCGGGGCATTTCCGACGGCTCCGAAAAGCGAGAGTCTCCGCTCCTTCGGGCGGAGCGTTCGCGCGCAGGCTCATCGCTTTCGCCCTGCCGCCCGGTGGTGGCCGGGAGATATCTGCCTTGTGACCGCCCTGCCTGGAGTCCCTGGCCGGAGATAACCCGGAACGATCAGTAGATCTTGTTGGTCAGCGACCAGATATCCGTAATCTTGAGGACGAATTGCGGGAATTCCTTGTCATGCTCCTCCGACAACTTGAAAAGTGCGAGCATGATTTCCTCCGGAAACCCTTGCCGCCCGGCCCTGTTGTCGTTGAGCAAGTCGTTGATGTATTCACCGAACGCGGCGTGACCCCAGGTCGCAACAAGGCGCCTCGCAATTCGCGGAAATCTCGCATTGATCGTCTGGAAATACGGGGTCTGCTCGAGCCGCTCCACAACCAATTCCTCGGCCTGAACCGCGTATTGCGGGAACTCGCGGTCATGCTCGGCCCGCAGTTCTGACAGAGCCGAAATTACGTCTTCCTTCAGTTCCGGCCCTGTGCCCTTTTGCGCATCCTTGAGCAAATCATTGACATACTCGCTGAACTGCAGACTTCCCCATCCGGTAATGAGTTGCTCGACAATGCTGGGAGATCGCGCATTGATGGTTCTGAACAGGTCATTCTTGCTCGACATTTCAACCCCTACAAACTTGTCCGACTCATGGTCACGAGAACATGCTCCGTAGCAGATTACTACGGTGAAGCGGAAACGAAAACCCATTGGAGCAACATTCCCGCGTCAAGTTCGCAGGCTGCGGGCCTTGCGATGCAGCGTGGCGGCAGCGGAGAGGTGCGAAGTAGGTGAGGCGGCAAGGCTTGGGGAACGGGCTGGACACGGCCATCGCCCGTAGCCGGGCCCTTTCAGGGTTGTGGAGTTGCCCGGTCACCCGCTGCGGCAGACGCGAACAATCGGTCGCGTACCGCCATGGACCAGCGAGAACGGCAGTTCACGCTGATTGTTGCGGTCGACGCCGCGAACATGGTGAAATCCATGGAGCATGAGTGCATTGCCGTGAAACCGTCACGGCGCCCCGACCAATACGAGAAACCCGCGTGGAACCCAAAGTCAAAGCAGGAGACCCGGCCGGCACAAGCCGACGCAACCACAGGATCGCCGTCGGGCTGTTGCTGTCATTGATCGTCTATGGATCGCTGTATCCGTTTGCCTGGAACTTCGCGCAGCCCCAGGACTTCATTTATTGGGCACCGCTGGGTCTGGTCGACGTGGTCGAGAACGTGGTCCTGTTCCTGCCACTGGGCTGGCTGCTAGCCTGGCACTACCATGGCCAGGGCCGCCAGCGGGCAGGTTTCGTCGCCTGGTTCCCGATCGCGCTGATCGTTGCCGGCATCCTGCAGTGGCTACAGAAATACCTGCCACGCACCCCGGCGCTGTCCGATATTGTCTTCAACATGCTCGGGTTCACGGCTGGCTGGCTGGCCGGGATGATCTCCGGAAGCAGCCTGAACCGGCTGTCGCGGCGCCACCTGAACCTGCATGCCGCTGATCGCTTTGCGCTCGTGATGGTCATGCTGTGGGTGGCCGCAGAACTGTTTCCTTTCATACCCACGCTCGACCGGTCATCTGTCGCCGACAACGTAAAGTCGCTGTGGCAGCAGGACGCCTGGCAGCCGCGCCGCATGTTGCTGCACATGGCAGTGACGGTGATCGGACTGGAGGCGCTGGCCCATCTGATTCGCTCGGTCGCGGAGGAGCGCCTTGTCAGACTGCTGGCGGGCATCGCGACGCTGGCGATATTGGGAGGCAAGTTTGTCATCATCAATCAGGCGCCCGGACTGGCCGTGGTCTTGGGCATCGCGGCGGGGGCCGCGGTGTGGCGGGGCATCGATCGGATCGAGGAAAGGCCGCGCTTGTGGACGGTGCTTGCGATCGCCACCGCAGCCTACCTGCTCCACGCCATCTGGCCGCTGCAATGGAACGACCGGCCCGGTGCGATGCACTGGCTGCCGTTTGCCTCCTCGCTATCGGGCTCGATCGAATCGGTGGTGAACACGGTGGCGTTCGAGTGCCTTTGCTTTGGCGCCATCATCTGGAGTGCCGCACGCAATGGCGGTTCATTGGGCGGGATGACGGTGACCGTGGCGATCCTGGCCTTTGCTTGCGAATTTGCGCAGCGCTACCTGCCCGGCCGCACTGCCGAGATCACCTCGGTATTGCTGGCCCTGGGCATGGGCTGGCTGATCGCTGCACTGATCCCGATCCATCATTTCAAGCGAGGCAACCCTGGTATTTGAACTTGACCGTTCCGTTGCGGGGCGGTGGAGGGCACATCGGCATGCGAACGGCGCAGGATTTCACAATCGGAAAGCGGTACCACACTCGCTGCAGATAATCCGGCTCTCCAGAATCAGGGACCCGATCGAAGGCGTTGCCGTCATGTCAGGGTGGCGTCCCGCGCGCGGCGAAGGATTATTCCTCTTCGCGCCGGTTGAGATCTGCCCTTTGTTGCGCGTCAACCGCAGCCGCCCGCCCGCAGCGCCCAAGTTGATTACAATCCGCGGGTATATCGACCGGAGGAGAGCAACCATGGCCAAGACGCAATTCTGCTGGGATGTCCCGCCGCTGCTCGATGCGCAACTCACCCAGCCCTAGCGCACAGAGCAAGGGGATCCGGGTGAAGTTTGACGTGATCTGCTATCGAGATGGTTTGGTGTTGTTGCTGGAAGTTAAGTCTGGGTACATTCTTTCACGCGGTCAACTTCCGTTCGCAGCTGAATGGATGCCACTTCTTCGCCATTGCGCGTCCAATGCCAGCCGAAGGCCCGGCCCGGTGTCAGCAGGCCATCACGTTGCAACTGCCGAATATCCAGCGGTCGCATGTCGCTTGTCGTGTACTTTCCCCGCGTTGCCCGCGTCGGCTGCCCATGCCTCCCATTATCTTTCTCTCCGGGATTTGCCGAAATCGCTTGGCAAGTTCGCAGTATGGTTTTCGCCGATACTGGCTGAAAGCCACGCCACGCCTGGCATTGAGCCGGTTTTGACGGTGTTGCATTTCATGCGCCGCGCAGGTCTTTCAGCTTCAACAGCATCGCCAAAGTGCGCCCGAACTTGCGATCCAGATGGGTTTCGTAGCGGTTCAGGTTCTCCAACCGGTGCGCTTGCAGCCCCTCTCCCAAGGTTTGGGCTTTGATCGCGGCATGATGAGGGGGCGCCGTCAGCTTTCAGCCGCCAGGGCATCGCGCACGCTCTGGCGCTGTCCGACACGTTCCTGGAAAGCGAGCAGCGGCGGCCACTGGCCAATGTCGATGGCGACCCCGTTGCCCCAGCCGAGGACGGCAAACAGGTAGCCGTCGGCGACGGTGAAGCGGTCGCCCAGCAGGTAGTGCCTGCCTTCCAGACGACCGGCCACGTAGCCCATCTGCCTGGCAAGGCTTTCCCTGAGGCTCTGCTTGAATTCCTCCGGCGTGTCGGGCCTGAACAGCGGGACGAAGGCCTTGTGCAACTCGGCGCTGATGAAGGCGAGCCACTCCTGCAACTGGTAGCGTTCGAGCGTGCCGGGTCGGGGTGCCAGACCACACTCCGGTATGCGGTCGGCGATGTATTGCACGATGGCGGGGACTTCGGTGAGGTAGAGGCCGTCCTCGATCTCGAGGACCGGTACGTAGCCCTTGGGGTTGATGGCGAGAAAGTCGCCACCGTCGGCAAGGGTGCGCTGGCGGATATCGACGCGAACGAGGTCGAAGTCGAGGCCGGCCTCGCGTAGCGCGATGTGTGGCGCCAGCGAGGAAGTCCCGGGAGTGAAGAAGAGCTTGACGTCCAGGCTACCAGGGACCGGCGGGTGCGCCGGCGCGGCTTTCTGGTCGATGTCCGCCGACCAGGGGAGCCGGGTGACTTCGACGGAAAGGAAGCCACTGTTGTTGCCGTAGGAATACGACGAGTCGTTGGCGAAGAAATACAGGAAACCCGGTTCGACGATCTCGATTTCGCAGCCACTCGGCGTCGCCAACAGGCAGCTCTCGTCATCGATGCGCGCGACCCCGCTGATGGTGCTTTCGATGAACCCGGTGAGCATGTTCTCCGAGTCAGGGTTGTTCGCTTCGAGGTCGGGCAGAGGGTGGATGGCGGCGACCAACGAAAACCACGGGCGTTCTGGCATCCGGCGGCTGCTTTCCGCAAGGTGAAGCAGCCAAGCCTTCGATTCATAGCCGTCGGCACCCGCAGGGATTTCCTTGTCGACCCACGCGCCGCTCGCCTCGATGCGATATCTTTCGCCGACATCCACCTCGACGCCGGAGGCGTTCCACCACTTGTGGGCATAAACCGGGAAGCACGTCGAGCCGTCAACCGGCAGTTTGCGGAAGGGCAGGGCTTCCCGCTCCGGTTGCAGTGGCTCTTCCGGGTGCGGGCCCTCCTCGCCGTAGAACTCGGCGCAGGCCGGAATGTCTTCGAGCGCCTTCGGCCGATAATCGACCCGCTCACGCAAGCGCTGCAGCACGCTGGGGTGGAATTCGGCAGCCTCGGGGATCTTGCGCGCCTTGCTCGGGCGTGTCCGCCAGACGGGTCCCCGGGTTTCGTCGTGGCGGTCCTGCAGGCAGTCGGGCGCCAACGCTTCACTGAGCTGGCCGGGCGAGAGGCGGAGGCCGGCATCGAGGTCGTTGACCTCCTGCAGCATCCATTCGAGCGCGACGTCCGAGAGCCCGTGGTTTTCGTAGCCACCGCCGACATCGGCATGCGCACCGGCGAACCAGACTTGCTTGATCCCTTCGCGCTCGGCCCACAGCGTCGGCGTGAAGTCGGCCCGGTGCTCGTCAATGGCCAGCGCGTGACGGCCGTGCTCGACGCGCGGGCTCAGTTCGCGGTCGGCAAATCGCAGGAAACGGAGTTCGTCCCGGTCGGCCAGGCGCAGGCCGTTGAACAGCGGCACGCCCAGTTCGCCGACCGTATCCCAGACGCCGATCATGCGAATCGGCGTTTCGTCGTTGTGCCTCCAGAAGCGGCCACCGCGCTTCATGCCTCGACCTTCCTTGTAGTCCAGCCAGATCTTTTCGGCCTTGTCGGCGGCGTCGGCATCGTCGGCATTAACCGCCGGGATTAGGCCCGAGCGGGCGATAAATGCGCCGAGGCTGCGCGCCGCCCAGGCGCCGCGTGAGAAACCGAAAAGCCAGATCTTGTCGCCGCCCTGATACACCTGCGAAACCAGCAGATAGGCGTCGATCATGCAGTCGTGCAGGCCGATTCCCTGCGTGCCGCCGAGCAACCCGCGCGAACGTCCGCCCCTGCCTATACTTTCGAAACAATAGGCGATGACCTGGTCGCTGCTCTTGACGAGATGCGAACGGATCGGTCCGTTCTCGTTAACCTGCCGCTCCTCGCCGGGCAGCATCTGGAACAAGCGGTAGACATTGGTGTGCTCGACGGGATCGTTCCAGGTGCCCTCCATGCAAACCACAATCTGTTTGGTCATCGTTCTTCCTTGTTGTCAGTGCGCTGTCAGCCAATGCGCGAGCGAATGCCGCCAGTGGCGCGCAGCGGGCCCGGGTCTGCAAGCATACTACGCTCGCCGCCTGGCTTGGGTCATTGCCAGCCGGTGCGACGAGGCTGGAGCATCGAATCTCCCTCAGATGCAGAGCGGTAGCGAGATGAGCGGGGTTGTAGGCAGCGGTCTTGAGTTTTCTGGGGAGGCTGATGGCACGGGATTTGTCGGCGCGAAAGAGATTTAGGCCGAGGCGTCGCAGGAACGAGAAGTTCTGGGCGGCGTTGCGCAAGCGGATCAGGCTGGCATCTTCGCCAAAGGTCACGTCGAGACACCAGTGCAAGCCGTTCTCGATGCCCCAGTGGGCCCGGACGGCATGCAGGATGCGGCGACTGTCAGCGGGAAGCGAACTGATCACGTAACGCTGTTCGGTCGAAATCTTTCCGCCAAGGTCACGTGTCGATTCGATGCAGGCGACCGACACGAGCCTCGACCAGCGCGCCTTCAAGCCAAGGAGGTCGAGCCAGTCGAGTTCACCGACTGCGGTGCAGCCACGCTTCTCGCTCACGCCCCCAAGTCCTCGATGCCGTCCCGGCCTTCCGCACCGGCCATGACGGCACACAGTGCGAGAACGACGATATCCAGCAGATCGTGGTCCGTCCGACCTTCCACCCGAGCATCGGGCAAGTCGGCAAGGGTCGCGTCCGGCCACTGCGAAAATCGTCCATTCCAAGCCGTCGACCGCAGCAGTGCCTCGCGGCGGCCCGTTTGATTACAATCCGGCCAACGACAAACGGAGGATGACACGATGACCAAGGCCCGATTCTGCTGGGACGACCCGCTGCTGCTCGACGCGCAACTCACCCAGGACGAGCGGATGATCCGCGACGCGGCGCGCGACTATTGCCAGGGCAAGCTGCTGCCGCGCGTGCAGGAATCCTTCCGCCACGAGAAGACCGACATCGCGCATCTTCCGCGAAATGGGCGAAATGGGCCTGCTCGGCCCGACCATCCCCGCCGAATACGGCGGCGCCGGGCTCAACTACGTCAGCTATGGACTGGTCGCGCGCGAAGTGGAGCGCGTCGATTCCGGTTTCCGCTCGATGATGAGCGTGCAGTCGTCGCTGGTCATGGTGCCGATCTTCGCGTTCGGCAGCGAAGCGCAGAAGCGGAAATACCTGCCGAAGCTGGCGAGCGGCGAATGGATCGGCTGCTTCGGCCTGACCGAGCCGAACCACGGTTCCGATCCGGGCAGCATGGAAACGCGGGCGCGGGCAGCGGACGGCGGCTACCGGCTGATCGGGCAGCAAGATGTGGATCACCAATTCGCCGATCGCCGACGTCTTCGTCGTCTGGGCCAAGGACGATGCCGGGGCGATCCGCGGCTTCGTGCTCGACAAGGGCATGGCCGGCCTCTCGGCGCCGGCCATCCACGGCAAGGTCGGGCTGCGCACCTCGATCACCGGCGAGATCGTCATGGACGAGGTCTTCGTGCCCGAGGAAAACGCCTTCCCCGAAGTGCGCGGGCTCAAGGGGCCGTTCACCTGCCTCGATTCGGCGCGCTACGGCATCGCCTGGGGCGCGCTCGGCGCCGCCGAGTTCTGCTGGCACACGGCGCGCCAATACACGCTCGACCGCAAGCAGTTCGGCCGCCCGCTCGCCGCCAACCAGCTGGTCCAGAAGAAGCTGGCCGACATGCAGACCGAGATCACCCTCGGCCTGCAGGGCTGCCTGCGCCTCGGGCGGATGAAGGACGACGGCACGGCGTCGGTCGAGATCACCTCGATCATGAAGCGCAACTCCTGCGGCAAGGCGCTCGACATCGCCCGCACGGCGCGCGACATGCTCGGCGGCAACGGCATCTCCGACGAATTCGGCGTCATCCGCCACGTCGTGAACCTGGAAGTGGTCAATACCTACGAAGGCACGCACGACATCCACGCGCTGATCCTCGGCCGGGCGCAGACCGGCATCGCCGCCTTCTGACGCACCGGCGATGAGCGGCGCCCTCTCGCACCTCAGGGTGCTCGACCTTTCCCGCGTGCTGGCCGGGCCGTGGGCCAGCCAGTTGCTGGCCGACCTCGGCGCCGAGGTGATCAAGGTCGAGAAGCCGGGCAGCGGCGACGACACCCGCCACTGGGGCCCGCCCTGGCTGGCCGACGGCGACGGGCAGCCGACGCGCGAGGCCGCCTATTACCTGTGCACCAACCGCAACAAGCGCTCGCTGACCGTCGACATGACGACCCCGGAGGGCCAGGCGCTGATCCGCGAACTGGCCGTTGATGCCGACGTCGTGCTGGAGAACTTCAAGGTCGGCGGGCTCGCCCCCTACGGCCTCGACTACGCCAGCCTGCGCGCGCTCAACCCGCGGCTCGTCTATTGCTCGATCACCGGCTTCGGCCAGGATGGCCCGTATGCGGCGCGCGCCGGCTACGACTTCCTGATCCAGGGCATGGGCGGGCTGATGAGCCTGACCGGCGTGCCCGACGGCGAGCCGGGCGCCGGGCCGCAGAAGGTCGGCGTCGCGCTGACCGACATCCTGACCGGCCTCTACGCCGGCAACGCCATCCTCGCTGCCCTCGCCCACCGCGACCGCGACGGTTTCCGCAGCGGCGAGGGCCAGCATATCGACCTGGCGCTGCTCGACGTGCAGGTCGCCTGCCTCGGCAACCAGGCGCTGAACTACCTCGTTTCCGGCAGCGCGCCGCGGCGCATGGGCAACGCCCACCCCAACATCGTGCCCTACCAGGATTTCCCCACCGCCGACGGCGACATGATCCTGGCCATCGGCAACGACGGGCAGTTCGCGCGCTTCTGCGCCATCGCCGGCCACCCGGAATGGGCGGGCGACGAGCGCTTCGCCGACAACGCGGCGCGCGTCAAGCACCGCAAGGAACTGATCCCGCTGCTGCGCCAGGCGACGGTGCTGCGCACCACCGCCGAGTGGATCGCCGCGCTCGAGAGCGCCGCCGTGCCCTGCGGCCCGATCAACGACCTCGCCGCGGTGTTCGCCGACCCGCAGGTGCAGGCGCGGGGCGTTCAGTTCGCGCTGCCCCACCCGTCGGGCGGCACCGCCCCGCAGGTGGCCAACCCGATCCGCCTGTCGGCGACGCCGGTCGACTACCGGCGGGCGCCGCCGACGCTGGGCCAGGATACCGACGCGGTGTTGCGCGAACTCGGCCGCAGCGACGCCAACATCGCCGATTTGCGCCAAAAAGGAGTCATCTAGCACTAGAATCGCCTCACGGCCCCGAGCCGAAATCAAGAACACAGGAGACAAGATCCATGAAGCTTCGCCACACCCTGGCGGCCGGTGCCGCCGCACTCTGCCTTTCCCTTTCTGCCCAGGCCGCGGAATTCATCAATGTCCTGACCGGCGGCACCAGCGGCGTCTATTACCCGCTCGGCGTGGCGCTGTCGCAGATCTACGGCAAGGCGCTGCCCAATGCCAAGACGTCGGTGCAGGCGACCAAGGCCAGCGCCGAGAACCTCAACCTGCTGCAGGCCGGGCGCGGCGAGATCGCCTTCACGCTCGGCGACGCGCTGAACGAGGCGTGGAAGGGCAACGAGGAGGCCGGCTTCAAGACGCCGCTGAAGAAACTGCGCGGCGTCGCCGCCATCTACCCGAACTACATCCAGATCGTCGCCAGCGCCGACTCGGGCATCAAGACGCTGGCCGACCTCAAGGGCAAGCGGGTCGCGGTCGGCGCGCCGAAGTCGGGCACGGAGCTCAACGCGCGCGACATCTTCAAGGGCGCCGGCATGAGCTACAAGGATTTCGCCAAGGTCGAGTACCTGCCCTTCGGTGAATCGGTCGAGCTGATGAAGAACCGCCAGCTCGACGCGACGCTGATCTCCGCCGGCCTCGGCGTCGCCGCCGTACGCGACCTGGCCTCGGCGGTGCCCATCGTCATCGTCCCGATCCCGGCCGACGTGGTGACGAGGATCGGCGAGGCAGCCTACCAGTCGGCGGCCATGCCGGCCGACACCTACAAGGGCCAGGCCGCCGAGGTGAAGAACGGTCGCCGTGCAGAACTTCCTCGTCACGCACGAGGGCGTACCGGCCGAGACGGTCTACGCCATGACCAGGTCGATGTTCGACAACCTCGACCAGCTGACCGCCGCCCACGCCGCCGCCAGGGCGATCAGTAAAGACGGTGCGGCAAAGGGGATGCCGGTGCCGCTGCACCCGGGTGCCGAGAAGTATTACCGCGAGGCCGGCCTGCTCAAGTAGGCGACGGCGCGGGCCGGCTATTGCGGTTGACCCGCCCACAGGGGGGATTTTCATGAGCGATCGTTCGGCGGCGCCCGACCCGGGGGTGGAGGAGTTCTCCGAGCACGGCGTACAGCGCCGGCTGGGCGGCTGGTCGCTGCGCTTCGTGACCGGCGTGGCGCTCGCCTTCTCCGCCTACCAGTTGGTCGTCGCCGCTTTCCATCCGCTCTCCAGCCTGGTCATCCGCTCGCTGCACGTCGGTTTCCTGCTGGCGCTGACCTTCCTGATCTACCCGGCCTTCAAGAATACCCCCAAGCTGTCGCGCATCTCCGTCGGTGACTGGCTGCTGGCTGCCGGGACATTCATCCTCGGCACCTACCACTGGGTGTTCGAGGCCGATCTGATCCAGCGCTCCGGTGATCCGAGTACGGCGGACCTGATTGTCGGCACCCTTCTCGTCGTCCTCGTCTTCGAGGCGGCGCGGCGCATCCTCGGCTGGGCGCTGCCCATCGTCTGCGGCATCTTCCTGGCCTACGGGCTGTTCGGCCAGCACCTGCCGGAATCCTCGCCCACCGCGGCTACGGCTTCGACCAGATGGTCAACCAGTTGGCGCTCGGCAGCGAGGGCATCTTCGGCATCCCGACACTGGTCTCGGCGACCTACATTTTCCTCTTCATCCTGTTCGGCTCCTTCCTCGAACACGCCGGCATGATCAACCTGTTCAACTCGCTGGCGCTCGGCACCGTCGGCCACACCAAGGGCGGGCCGGCCAAGGTGGCGGTCATTTCGTCGGCGCTGATGGGCACCATTTCCGGCTCGGGCGTCGCCAACGTGCTGACCACCGGCCAGTTCACCATCCCGCTGATGAAGCGCTTCGGCTACTCCGGCGTCTTCGCAGGCGCGGTCGAGGCGACCTCGTCGATGGGCGGCCAGATCATGCCGCCGGTGATGGGCGCGGTCGCCTTCATCATGGCCGAGAACCTCAACGTGCCCTACGCCGACATCGCGACGGCGGCGGCGATCCCGGCCATCCTCTACTACGTCACCGCGTTCTGGATGGTCCATCTCGAAGCCGGGCGCAAGGGGCTGGTCGGCCTGCCCAGGGAACAGTGCCCGAACCCGCTGCGCGCCATCCGCGAGCAGTGGTACCTGGTTCTGCCGCTGGCAGTGCTGGTCTGGATGCTGTTCAACGGCTTCACGCCGATGTATTCGGGCATGGTCGGCCTCGCGCTGACCGCCGTGCTCATCCTCGGCGCCGCGCTCGCCGCGCGCGTCTCGGCCACCGCCTTCCGCTACGCGTTCTGGCTGGGACTCGGGCTGGCCGCCGCGCTCCTCGTCAGGCAGATGGACCGCTGGGGCATCGTGCCGCTGCTTGCCGTCATCGCGCTGCTGGTCGCCGCCGTCGCCGGCATCAAGGGCGGCCGGCAGACCCTGCACCTGCTCAAGATGAGCCTCGCCGACGGCGCCCGCCAGGCGCTGCCGGTCGGCGTCGCCTGCGCCGTGGTCGGGGTGATCATCGGCGTGCTGACGCTGACCGGCGCCGCATCGAACTTCGCCGGCTTCATCCTCGGCGTCGGCGAGAAGAGCCTGTTTCTCTCGCTGGCGCTGACCATGCTCGTCTGCCTGATCCTCGGCATGGGCATCCCGACCATCCCCAACTACATCATCACCAGCGCCATCGCCGCGCCGGCGCTGTTGAAGCTCGGCGTGCCGCTGATCGTCAGCCACATGTTCGTCTTCTACTTCGGGATCATGGCCGACCTGACCCCGCCGGTGGCGCTCGCCGCCTTCGCCGCCAGCTCGATCGCCAAGGAATCGGGGATGAAGATCGGCTTCAAGGCGGTGCAGATCGCCATCGCCGGCTTCGTCATTCCCTACATGGCGGTTTACGACCCGGCGCTGATGCTGCAGGGCGATCCCTCGGCCCTCGCTGTCGCCTACATCGTCGCCAAGGCGGTGCTCGCCATCGTGCTCTGGGGCGGCCGCGGCGATCGGCTACCTGCGGGCGCCGCTCAATCCGGTCGAGCGACTGGTGGCGGCGACGGCGGCCGGGCTGCTGGTCGCGGCGCTGCCGCTCACCGACGAACTCGGCTTCGCGCTGGCGGCTGTCTTCGGCCTCTGGCACGGCATCCGCAGCCGCCGGCGCTGATGCCTTTCTGCCTGAGCGCCGGCCTGCTCTCGGCAACAGTGGCGGCGAATGCCTTCACGCTGGCATGGACACATTCTGTCGAGAAGATCCGCTGGGAAGAGGACTGGCGGGTCGGCGAACGACTGGAACTCGTGGCCGCCCGCATCCGCGGCACCGGCGCCGGGATGGAGCCGCCGCCAGGAGCGCAATTGCGCGACGGTGCCTGGCACTACCGGCCAGACGTACCGCCCATGCAAAGCCTGGAGCTGACCCACTCCCCACATGCAGCCGAATACGAGATCTGCACAGGCACCGAGTGTCGCCCCCTGAGCGAGCGACTGCCGGGACTCCCCGGCGACAGCGTGGTGAAACTTGGCCCCTGCGCGGCGTTAACCGTGCCTGGTCGCTGAAGAGCCACCGACCCAAGCAGACTCGATGTGCGGCCCTGGGCTACCGGGTGCACGCGGTGACGGAGAAGCGGCTCAGGTTTCGTCGCCTTCGTCGTCCTCGTCGTGTTTGTGATGCCCGTGATGCTCGTGAGCCGCGGCTCGGTCGCCGGCCTCGGCCCATTCGATGATCGCCTGCCACTGCTCCACGTCACGCGCGGCGCGCGAGGGCGGCAGATCGAAAATGGTCATGCCGGCGGCTGACGCCTGCACATAGACCTGCGTGTCGCGCAGGTAGGCCAGAACGGGCAGATCGAAAGTGGCGAAGAAACGCTCGAGTTCGCCCGCGGCACGTGTCCGTGCATCGACGCGCATGCCGATCACGGCAACGTCCGCCCTGCCCCGGCGTACAGCCTTCTCGGCGAGCAGTTCGGTAAGAAAATGGCGCGTCGCCATCATGTCGAAGATCGAAGGCTGGACCGGCACGATGACCCGCGTGGACAGCTTGAGCACCCGTTCCAGCATCCTGCCGTGGAGGCCTGCCGGGGTATCCAGGATGACATGACTGGTGCCCCTGGGCGGCCTGGCGACGGCGTCGAGCCCGATCTCCCAGGTGTCGATGGTCGGCAGCGCGAAGGGGCGGAGGCCCAGCCATTCGCGCGATGACTGCTGGCGATCGATGTCACCGAGCATCACTTCATGGCGCTTGCTGGCGAAATAACCCGCCAGGTTGGTCGCCAGCGTGCTCTTGCCGCAACCGCCCTTGGGGTTGGCAACGAGAAAGGCCTTCATGTCCTGTCCTCCAGATTCTTGAGTGTTTGTCGCACTAGGTTAACATGCTCGCGCAAGGTGTAGACCAAATCGGTGAACGCCAGCGGAACCTTGAGGCCCCTCGCCTCCTCATCCAGCACATCGAGCCGGCTGCGGTATTCCGGCAGCTTCGCAGCATCGAAGCGTTGTTTCAGGTCTTCCTCGAGATACTTCAGCTCGCCATAGCAGCGAAAGACCTTGGAGCGCACCCGCCACGAATAGATCGCCGGCGCCACCTTGAGCAGCGGAATCATCAACGCGAAGATCGGTATCAGAAGAACGATCAGCCGGTCGATCAGCACCGCCAGCCAGAACGGCAGGTAGCGCTGGAGGAAGGGCGGGCCGGACTTGAAATACCTCGCCGCCTCGGGCGACAGCGGCAGCAGGCGGTCCTTGTAAGCGGGAAATTCGCCGGCGCGCTGGAAGAATCCGGCGCGCCCGTGCACCTCGGTGGCCGCCTGCAGCAGCAGGCTCTGCAGAGCGGGATGGAGATCGTCGCGGACGATCAGGTTGGCCGTCGGCGCCAGGACGGTGACGTCATGCGGCGGATAGTCGCGGACCAGATCGGCGACGCCCTGCGGCAGCACGAGCTTGGTCAGAAACGGGAAGCGGCGCTGGTAGGCTTCGGCCTGCGCGAAACTCATCACCTTGACGCCCGGCGAGCGCAACAGGACCTGGACCACCGGCGCATGCTCGGCGGCGATGATGAAGGCGGCGTCGATACGCCCCTGTTGCAGTTCCTCGGCAGCCTTGAGACCGGACAGCGGCAGCAGGTGGTCACCGGGCTTGATCTCGTTGGCGCTCAGCAATTGCTGCGCCAGCTGGCGCACGCCGGAGCCTTCCTGGCCGATGGCGATGCGCTTGCCCTTGAGATCGGTCAGAGCGATCGAAGCGCCGGTCGCCGCGGTAGAAGACCCAGACCGGTTCGAAGAAGACGCTGCCGAGCGAAAGCAGCCGCGGAATCCGTGTCCTCCTCGTCGGGATCGCCCTTCGGCTCGATCACGCCTCCCTGGACAAAGCCGACCTGGGCCTCGTCATTCTCCAGTCGCTCAAGGTTCTGCAGCGAACCGGCCGAGGTCCGGACCTCGAGCGTGACCCCGTTCCGGGCCAGAATGTTGGCGTAGCGGCCGGCGTAGGCATAGTAGGCGCCCGCGTCACTGCCGGTGGTAATCACTATCCTTTTGGGCGGGGCGGGCTGGACGAACTGGAAGGCGATGACGAAGCCAATGCCGACGATCAGGACTATCCACCAGGCAGTGGCGAACAGGTCACGCAGCGAAAGCAGCCCAGCCTTGACCCTGGCCATCATGGAAGCAAGATGGTCGAACCGGTGGTCCTGCGCGCCTCGAGATCACGATGCGCCTGGGCGGCTGCGGCCAGCGGGTAGGACTGATTGACTTCGATGCGCACCTTGCCCGAGCCGACGATCTCGAACAGTTCGCTCCCCAGCGCTTCGAGATCCGTGCGCTTCGCGGTGTAGTGCGCCAGCGTCGGCCGCGTGACGAACAGCGAACCCTTCTGCGCCAGCAGGAGCGGGTCGAATGGCGGCACCGGCCCCGAGGCGTTGCCGTAAGTGACCAGCATGCCAAGCGTGCGCAGGCTGTCGAGCGAGCCCATGAAGACATCCTTGCCGACACCGTCATAGACCACCGCGACGCCCTCGCCGCCGGTGATCTCGCGCACGCGTTGGGTGAAATTCTCGGTCGAGTAGTTGATCACATGGTCGCAGCCGTGCGCCTTCGCCAGATCGCCCTTGGCCGCCGAACCGACGGTGCCGATTACCGTCGCCCCCAGCGCCTTCGCCCACTGGCAGGCAATCAGCCCGACGCCGCCGGCCGCCGCATGGATCAGCACGGCATCCCCGGCCTGAACGCGATAGGTGCGGCGCAGCAGATAGGCGGCGGTCAGGCCCTGCAACATCATCGCCGCAGCGGTGTTGAAGCCGATACTTTCCGGCAACCTGAGCAGCCGGTGTGCCGGCAGGTTGCGCACCTCGGCGTAGGCGCCCACGGGGCCGCCGGCATAGGCGACGCGGTCACCGACCGTGACCTCGGTCACGCCGTCGCCGACCGCGTCGACCACCCCGGCACCCTCGAGGCCGATCCCCGAAGGCAGGGGTAGCGGGTAGAGCCCGGTGCGGTGATAGGTGTCGATGAAGTTGAGGCCGACCGCGGCGTGACGCACAGTGGCTTCCCCGGCGGCGGGCGGCGGAACGTCGACTTCCTCCCAGCTCAAGACTTCCGGACCGCCAGTCCGGTGAATGCGAATGGCGTGGCTCATGTCGGTCTCCTTGTCATGTTATTCGGGCGGAAGTGAGAGCGTATCACCGCGACGCACCGCATTCCACCGAACGCTGCCGATTTTGCCCCAAAAAGGCACGTCAACCGCAGCAGCGCTCAGACCGGCGTCAGCTTGGCGTATTCCAGCGCCAGCCACTTCATCCCGCTGCCACCGAAATTGACCTGCACCCGCGCATCGGCGCCCCGCCCCTCGGTGGCGACGATGACGCCGACGCCGAACCGTGCATGCTCGACGGTCTGCCCGATGCGCAGGCCACCTGCCGCCGGTTCTGCCCCCGGTGGCCGGGAGCCATGGCCGCCGCCGGTCGATCCGAACGCCGGCGCTGCGGCCGCCTCCGCCTTCTTGTTCAACTTGAGCAGCAGGCCTTCCGGTATTTCGTCGAGGAATGCCGAAGGGATGCAGTAGCGCGTCTGCCCGTGCAGCATCCGCGTCTGCGCGCAGGAGACGTAGAGCCGCTTGCGGGCGCGGGTCACCGCGACGTACATCAGGCGACGCTCTTCCTCCAGCCCCTCGCGACCCTGAACGACCGCGTTCTCGTGCGGGAACAGCCCCTGCTCGAGGCCGGTGATGAAGACGACGTCGAACTCCAGCCCCTTGGCGGCATGCACCGACATCAGTTGCACCGCCTCCTGGCCCTCGCCGGCCTGGTGCTCGCCGGCCTCCAGCGACGCATGGGCGAGGAAGGAGGCGAGCGCCCCGCCTTCGCCGATGGCACCTTCGTCGTCGACGAAGGTGGCGGCGGCGTTGATCAGTTCGTCGAGGTTCTCCAGCCGTTCCTGGCCTTCCTTCTCGGTCCGGTAGTGCTGGGCGAGGCCGGATTTTTCGATGACGTGCTCGACCATCTCGGGCAGCGGCAGATTCGCCGTTTCCTGGCGCAGGGCCTCGATCAGCCGAACGAAGGCGCCGACCGTCTGGCCGGCCTTGCCGGTCAGCGAGGCGGCGGCGTTGTAGAGACTGGAATTGAACTGGTGCGCGGTCGCCTGCAGGTTCTCCAGCGAACGGGCGCCGATGCCGCGGGTCGGGAAATTGACGACGCGCAGGAAGGCCGTGTCGTCGTCCGCGTTGCCGAGCAGTCGCAGGTAGGCCAGCGCGTGCTTGATTTCCTGCCGTTCGAAGAAGCGCAGGCCGCCATACACCTTGTACGGCACGCCCTTGGCGAACAGTTCATGCTCGAGGACGCGCGACTGCGCGTTCGAGCGATAGAGGATGGCACACTGGGTCGGCGCGACCCCGTCGCGCACCAGTTCGCGGATCTCGTCGATGACGAAGCGCGCCTCGTCGAGGTCGGACCAGGCCTCGAAGGCGCGGATCGGCTCGCCCTCGCCGGCGTCGGTCCACAGGTTCTTGCCGAGGCGCTCGCGGTTGTGCTTGATCAGCGCATTGGCGGCGGCCAGGATGTTGCCGTGCGAACGGTAGTTCTGCTCGAGGCGGATGACGTTGTCGCCGGCCCAGTCGCGCTCGAATTCGCGCATGTTGCCGACTTCGGCGCCGCGGAAGGCGTAGATGCTCTGGTCGTCGTCGCCGACCGCGAAAACCCTGGCGCCGCCGCCGGCGAGCAGTTTCAGCCAGGCGTATTGCAGCTTGTTGGTATCCTGGAACTCGTCAACCAGGATGTGGCGGAAGCGCTCCTGGTAATGCCGGCGCAGCGGCTCGTTGCGCTGCAGCAATTCATGACAGCGCAGCAGCAGTTCGGCGAAATCGACGACGCCCTCGCGATTGCACTGGTTTTCGTACTCGGCGTAGAGTTCGACCCGGCTGCTGGGTGTAGTTGTCCCAGGCCTCGGCCTGACCGGCGCGCACGCCCTGCTCCTTGTGGGCGTTGATGAAGTGGCACAGTTCGCGCGGCGGGTATTTCTCGTCATCGACGTTGAGGTTCTTCAGCAGGCGCTTGACCATCGCCAGCTGGTCGGCCGAATCGAGGATCTGGAACGTCTGCGGCAGCCCGGCCTCGCGGTAGTGCGCGCGCAGCAGCCGGTTGCACAGGCCGTGGAAGGTGCCGATCCACATGCCGCGCGTATTGATCGGCACCAGCGCCGACAGGCGCGCGATCATCTCCTTGGCCGCCTTGTTGGTGAAGGTCACGGCCAGCACGCCGTGCGGGCCGACCTGCCCGGTCGACATCAGCCAGGCGATGCGCGTGGTCAGCACCCGCGTCTTGCCGCTGCCGGCACCGGCGAGGATCAGCGCATGCACCGGCGGCAGCGTCACTGCCTGCAGTTGCGGCACGTTCAGATTGGCCAGGAGGTCAGACATGAAGCGGATCTCGTCCGGAAACGACGGTGGAACGGCAGGTTGCGAGGCACGTCGGCAGGGTGGCCGGAGCATCCAGTTGCCATTGTGCAACGCAGCAACCCAGTTAGTAGAATTAACCTACCCTCAACTGTTGCAGGCACAGTATACTTTCTCCAAATATATTGCAGTGCACAAAACTTTTTGCCCACAAGGCAGTCGAAGCAGCAAGTGGTTACCCCCACGCAGCAGAAGGAGAAACAAAATGAAAGCACCCAAGATACTCCCCTGGATCGCCAGGAAGGCCGGCATCAGCGATGAACTGGCCCTCAAACTGTGGCGTCGGGCGATCTCCGAGGCCGAGTACCTGACCGGCAAGGCCGAGGGTTCCGAATACTGGGGTCTGGCCGTCGAGCGCCTGCTCGACATCGTCGAGGACGAAATCGGGCGGACCCCGCAATACGGCCTGAAGCCGGCGCCTAAGGTGTCATGGATGTGGCGGCATCAGTCGCGGATGTCGCTCCTCTCTCTGATCGCCGCGCAGAATACCTGCCGTTTCTGGCAAATCACCTGGGGAAGCGCCTGCGGACCACGAGAAGCGGCGTGAGCGGTCGCTGGACGCGCCAACGAGGGATGACGGGGACGCCGCGTCGGCTCGCCAGTAACGGCGTCTGGTATCGGTCGGCGGGTCAGGCCAATCCCTGACGACCTGGTCGGGAGTTGGCGTAGCGCTCCCGGGCCGTTCGATTGCTAGCGACGCAATCGTTGCGGTTGACCGGGAAAAAACCCGGAAAACCGCGATAACGCGGCGCCCTTCTCCGCGCCCCCGCTGACACGGGAAGCGCCGGTATAATCGGCGGTTTATCCGCCAACCGACCAGCGACTCATCCATGCAGGAAAAATACGCCCCGGCCGCCATCGAGCGTGCCGCCCAGCAGCACTGGGACAGCAGCGGTGCCGCGCGTGCCGGCGAAGACACCGGCAAGCCGAAATACTACTGCCTGTCGATGTTCCCTTACCCGTCGGGCAAGCTGCACATGGGGCACGTGCGCAATTACACGATCGGCGACGTCCTCTCGCGTTTCCACACGATGCTCGGCTACAACGTCATGCAGCCGATGGGCTGGGACGCCTTCGGCATGCCGGCCGAGAACGCCGCGCTGGCCAACCATGTGCCGCCGGCGGCGTGGACCTACCAGAACATCGGGTACATGAAACAGCAGCTCAAGTCGCTCGGCTTCGCCATCGACTGGGAACGCGAACTGGCGACCTGCACGCCCGAGTACTACCGCTGGGAGCAGTGGCTGTTCACCCGCCTCTACGAAAAGGGCCTGGTCTACAAGAAGCTCGGCACCGTGAACTGGGATCCCGTCGACCACACCGTACTCGCCAACGAGCAGGTCATCGACGGGCGCGGCTGGCGTTCCGGCGCGCTGATCGAAAAGCGCGAGATCCCCATGTACTACATGAAGATCACCGCCTACGCCGAGGAACTGCTGTCCGAGCTCGACAACCTGCCCGGCTGGCCGGAACAGGTCCGCCTGATGCAGAAGAACTGGATCGGCAAGAGTACCGGCGTGCGATTCGCCTTCCCGTACGAACTCGATGGTCAACCGGAAAGGCTGTGGGTCTTCACGACCCGCGCCGACACCATCATGGGCGTCACCTTCGTCGCCGTCGCCGCCGAACACCCGCTGGCGACGCGTGCCGCGGTTGACAACCCGCAACTGGCGAAATTCATCGAGGAATGCAAGCAGGGCGGCGTCGCCGAAGCCGACATCGCGACGATGGAAAAGAAGGGCATGCCGACCGGCATCTACGTCAGCCATCCGCTGACCGGCCAGGAGGTCGAAGTATGGGTCGGCAATTACGTGCTGATGAGCTATGGCGATGGTGCCGTGATGGCCGTGCCGGCCCACGACGAACGCGACTTCGCCTTTGCCCTGAAATACAACCTGCCGATCAGGCAGGTCGTCGCCGTCGACGGCGAAACCTCTTTCAGCCATGAAGCCTGGGCCGAGTGGTACGCCGACAAGCAGCGCGGCATGCTGGTCAATTCCGGCAAGTACGACGGCCTCGGCTACGAAGCCGCCGTCGACGCCATCGCCGCCGACCTCGCCGCCATGGATCTCGGCGACAAGAAGGTGCAGTTCCGCCTGCGCGACTGGGGCATTTCCCGCCAGCGCTACTGGGGCTGCCCGATTCCGATCATCCATTGCAAGACCTGCGGCGACGTGCCGGTGCCTGATGAGCAGTTGCCGGTCGTCCTGCCCGAGAACGTCGAGATCACCGGCGCCGGTTCGCCGCTGGCAAAAATGCCCGAGTTCTACGAAACCACCTGTCCGAAGTGCGGCGGCGACGCCCGGCGCGAAACCGATACGATGGACACTTTCTTCGAGTCGTCCTGGTACTTCCTGCGCTACGCCTGCCCGGACAACACCACGGCCATGGTCGACGAGCGCGTCGCCTACTGGTGCAAGGGCGGCATCGACCAGTACATCGGCGGCATCGAGCACGCCATCCTGCATTTGCTCTATTCGCGCTTCTTCACCAAACTGATGCGCGACGTCGGCCTGATTGGCGGGTTTGAAGCCCCTTCGCCGGAAGCTGGATGGGCACACGCGAAGCTTGTGGAGGGCACTGACGAATTCTGTTTGGGTGAGCCTTTCACCAACCTCCTGACCCAGGGCATGGTCGTCGCCCCGACCTTCTACCGCGATCTTGCTGGCGGCAAGAAGCAGTGGATCAACCCGGCGGACGTCGATGTCGTCACCGACGAAACGCGGCCGTCCGACCGGCGCCACGCTGAAGTCCGACGGCCAGCCGGTGGTCATCGGCGGCACCGAGAAGATGTCGAAGTCGAAGAACAACGGCGTCGACCCGCAGGCGCTGATCGACCAGTACGGCGCCGACACGGCCCGCCTCTTCATCATGTTCGCCTCGCCGCCCGACCAGTCGCTGGAATGGTCCGATGCCGGCGTCGAAGGGGCTTACCGCTTCCTGCGCCGCCTGTGGAAGACGACTTACGACCACGTGCAGGCTGGCCTCGTCGATGCGAAAATCGAGCAAAATTCCCTGTCGACCGCGCAAGCTGACTTGCGTCGCAAGCTGCACCAGACCATGGGCAAGGTGGCCGACGACTACGGCCGGCGCAAGCAGTTCAATACCGCCATCGCCGCCGTCATGGAATTGCTCAACGCCTACGACAGGTGTGACCTCAGCAATGCCGCCGGCCGCGCGCTCGCCCAGGAAACCCTGGAAAGCATCGCCCTGCTGCTCTTCCCCATCGTCCCGCACATCGGCCAGGCGCTCTACGCCGAACTGAAAGCCGGGGGCCGATGCCGGCCTCGCCGCCTTCCCCAAGGCCGATCCGGCCGCGTTGAAGCAGGACGAGATCGAGCTGATGGTGCAGGTCAACGGCAAGCTGCGCGGGTCGATTCGCGTTGCGGCGGAAGCCGACAAGGCCGCCATCGAAGCCGCCGCGCTGGCCTCCGAGGGCGCCCTCAGGTTCATGGAAGGCAAGGCGGCGAAGAAGCTCGTCATCGTCCCGGGCCGCCTCGTCAATATCGTCGTTTAAGGAATCGCCATGCGCGTCCCGTTCCGCCTTGTTTCCGCCCTGATTCTGGCAGCCGTCGTCGCCGGCTGCGGCTTCCAGTTGCGGGGGACGCTCACCAGCAACCTGCCCTACAAGACGCTCTATATCGCACTGCCGGAGACGTCCGACGTGCGCATCTGGATGCAGCGCTACATCAAGGCAACCGACCAGACCAAGATCGTCAACAGTGCCAGGGATGCCGAGGCGGTCTTCGAACAACTTCAGGACACTCGGGTCAAGACCATCCTCAGCGTCAATGCCCAGGGCCGCGTCCGCGAGTACCGCCTGCAACTCGATTACAGGTTCCGCGTGGTCAACGCCAAGGGCCAGGAACTCGTCGGCCCCAACGAGATCAACCTGTCGCGCGACATCACCTACGACGACTCGACGGTGCTCGCGAAGGATCTCGAGGAAGGCCTGCTCTGGCGCGACATGAACAACGACCTGGTCAACCAGATCATCCGCCGCCTCTCGATCATCAAGCCGAAGAACCCCGATCTCGAAGAAGACGACTGATGCTGCTCAAGGGCGAACAACTCGCCGCGCACCTCGAACGCGAGTTGCGTCCGCTGTATGTGCTCTACGGTGACGAGCCGCTGCTGGTCATCGAAGCGGCAGACACGATCCGCGCCAGGGCGCGCAAGGCGGGCTACAACGAGCGCGAGATCCTCACCGTCCTGCCGCATTTCGACTGGAACCAGTTGCTCGCCGCCGGCGGCAACCTGTCCCTGTTCGGCGACCGCAAGCTGATCGACCTGCGCATCCCGACCGGCAAGCCAGGCAAGGAAGGCGGTGCGGCGCTGCAGGACTGGTGCAGGAACCTGTCGCTCGACACGCTGCTGCTGGTTACCCTGCCCGAGCTCGACTGGCGCGAGGAGAAAGCCGTCTGGTTCACGACACTGGTCAATGCCGGCGTCGCGATCAAGCTGATGGCGCCGCCGCTCGCCGAACTGCCGGGCTGGATCGCCGGCCGCCTGCGCCGCCAGCAGCAGAGCGCCGATCTCGAAGGCCTCAAGTTCATCGCCGAACGTGTCGAAGGCAATCTGCTCGCCGCCCATCAGGAGATCCAGAAACTCGGCCTGCTCTACCCGGCCGGTGCGCTGTCGCTGGCGCAGATCCGCGAGGCGGTTCTCAATGTCGCCCGCTATGACATCGACGGCCTGCGCGAGGCCCTGCTCGCCGGCGACGTTAACCGGATGTGCCGCACACTCGACGGCCTGATGCATGAAGGCGAGGCGCCGCCGCTGGTATTGTGGGCAATGAGCGAGGAAATCCGGACCCTGACGCTGATCCGCTGCGGCCTCGATCGCGGCCGGCCGCTCGAAATGCTGCTCAAGGAAGCGAGGGTCTGGGGCCCGCGCGTGAACCCGGTGAAAAAGGCCCTGCAAAGGCTGTCGACCGCGACCCTCGAAGCGGCGCTGCAACAGGCGGGAAGGATCGACCGGCTCGCCAAGGGCATCGGTCAGGGCAACATCTGGGAGGAGTTTCTGCGCCTCGGCCTCAGCCTCGGCCCGCTGAAATAGTTACTTCGCCGTGACGGCGTCGTCTGGTTCGAGATCTTCCCACATGCAATCGCATTCGCTGCGCACGTCGGTGACCCCGTGCTTGTGCACAGCCTGCACCAGGCACTCGCCCTGGCAATTCATGGCCACCACAACCAGCTTCATCTCGGTGTCTACCTGGCGTTCGCCGTCCCAGTAGCTGCACGTTGCGCAAACCTTGGCCTCAGCCGGCAAAATCAGTTTTTCAGCCATCTTGTCCCCGTTGCACGCCCATATTGTAGTTGGCGGTAAGAGTTTACCCGCTTCCGGAAGTTCCCTCCAATTTTGCTCGCTATAATGGACTTTTGCGTTACCCCCGGAACAATATGGAACTCAAGGACTACATGCAGACCGTCGGCCGTCAGGCCCGGACCGCCTCGCGCCGCCTGGCGACGGCGACGACCGCCGAGAAGAACGCCGCGCTGCTGCACATCGCCGCAGCCATCCGCCGCGAAAAGGCCGCGCTGGTCGCCGCCAACCAGGAAGACCTCACCGCCGCCCGCGCCGCCGGCCTCGAGAGCGCCATGCTCGACCGCCTGACCCTCTCCGAGAAGGGCGTCGACAGCATGGCCGAGGGCGTCGAACAGGTCGCCACCCTGCCCGATCCGATCGGCGAGATGGGAGAATTCAAGTTCCAGCCATCGGGCATCCAGGTCGGCAAGATGCGCGTGCCGCTCGGCGTCATCGGCATCATCTACGAGGCGCGTCCCAACGTCACTGCCGACGCTGCCGCGCTGTGCCTGAAGTCAGGCAACGCCGCCATCCTGCGCGGCGGTTCGGAAGCCATCCGCTCCAACCGCGCCATCGCCGCGCTGGTCCAGGAAGGCCTGCAGGCCGCCGGCCTGCCCGCCGAGTGCGTGCAGGTCATCGATACCACCGACCGCGCCGCGGTCGGCGAACTGATCACCATGCGCGAGTTCGTCGACGTCATCGTCCCGCGCGGCGGCAAGGGCCTGATTGCGCGCCTGCTGGCCGAATCGCGCGTGCCGATGATCCAGCACCTCGACGGCAACTGCCACGTCTACCTGGAGGCGCAAGCCGACCCGACCAAGGCGCTGAAGATCGTCGAGAACGCCAAGACCCAGCGTTACGGCACCTGCAACACGGCCGAATCACTGCTCGTCGACCGCGCAGTCGCGCCCGTGCTGCTGCCCCCGATCGCCCGGATGCTCACCGGCAAGGGGGTCGAGATCCGCGGCTGCGAGGAAACCTGTGCCATCGTCAAGGAAGCGGTGCCGGCCACCGAAGAGGATTACTACACCGAATTCCTGGCGCCGATCATTTCGGTCAGGGTGGTGTCCGGCATCGACGAGGCGATCGCCCACATCAACCGGTACTCTTCGCACCATACCGATGCCATCGTCACCGAGAACCACCCGAAGGCGATGCGCTTCCTGCGCGAGGTCGACTCCAGCTCGGTCATGATCAACGCCTCGACGCGTTTCGCCGATGGTTTCGAATATGGCCTCGGCGCGGAAATCGGCATTTCCACCGACAAGATCCACGCCCGCGGCCCGGTCGGCCTGGAAGGGTTGACCAGCCAGAAGTGGATCGTCCTCGGCGATGGACACGTCAGGGGCTGAAGACGAGAGCGTACGAACGCCGCCCGCGCCGCAGCAGCGCATCTCGCATGGCGCTTGCCCAAGCCAGGCTCCGGAAGGACAGGCGCGCTAAGGGCCGGCTCTGTCCTCGCCTCTGTTGCGGCCGACCTCAGCCCGCATGAAGCGGGCCTGGGTTGCGGCGATCAGACCGGCGGCCAGCAACAAGGCCGCCGGCAGCAAGAACTGGCTGCCCTTCCAATCGGCCAGCCAGTGGCTGGCAAAAGCGATCCGGAGAAAAGTGCAAACAGCAGTCACGGCAAGGAAACTTCCGATGAACAAGCCTTCGGACCCCCGCAATCCGGCGCTCGAGGCTCTCTCCATCAGGCTGGCGAAGGCCATCGCCCAGCCGGCCCCGCAGATCAGTTGCAGGAAGATCAGCATACCGAGGCTGCCGACGACCCCTGCCGCATAGCTGGCTGCTGCGGTCAGCAGGATGCCTCCTGTGGCCACGGGCATCGCACCGAAACGCTTGAGCAATGGCCTGACCGCAACCAGCATGGCATAGAAGCCGAGCCACATGAGCGGCATCAGCCAGGGCAGTTGTTCCTTGCCGGCATGCAATTGATACAGCGGCGAGGCATTGACGAAGGCATGGATCTGAAAACCGAACCCGGCCAACCCGAGCACCAGCAACAGCGGCAGATAAGCAGCAAAGCTGGCCGGTCGCGGTGGCTCTTGCTCGGCGACTGGCACGTTCCTGCCAACCACCCGCAGCAGCACGATCACGGCCACAAGCAGAGTCACCGCCGACATCGAGAAGGACAGTCGCGGGTCGCTGCCCTTCAGCCAGAGACCGACAAACGGCGCGAGGGCTGACGCCAGCGCCATCCCGGAGGCATACCAAACGACGAGATCCGCTTGCTGCGCCGCTTTGGCGCGCTTGCCGAGCAGGATCAGGGTCGGCGCTCGCACCACCGAAGCGGAAACGACCCAGATCGCCAGGACAGCGAGCAATGCACCGGGCGCGACGCCAGCGACCAGTGGCAGCAGCACGAAAGCGACGGCGGAAAGGCTGCTCAGCACGACCAGCAACCGGGCAAGGCGACGATAGCCTTCGGCCATGCGGTCGGCCATCACGCCAAAAGCGACATCCATCACGGCAAAAACCAGTTGGTCGGCCATCAGCAGGAGTGTCAGCCAACTCGCGGCAATCCCTGCCGTCGCCAGAAGGCCCGGCAGTTGCAACGCATAGACCGTCCACGCCAGCGTAAAGAAGAACTGCACACCGGCCAGTGCCGGCCCGCCGGCGGATTTCAAATCCTGCGCCTGCTCACTCATGGCCAGCCTCGCGTCGATATCGTCCCGGCACCATGATAATCTAGCTCAAGTTTCTTCCGAGGATCGTCATGAATATCCTTCAATACCAGGCCATCGTCGCCACCCCCCGGTTTGCGCTCGGCGTGCGCTGCTCCGACGACGAAATCACGGCGATCGAATTCCTCGAACCGCAGCCGGAACAGGCGCCGTCAACCCCCCTTGGCGCCGAAGCGGTTCGCCAGCTGCACGCCTACCTGAACGACCCTACCTTTGAATTCGACCTGCCGCTGCGCCCGGCGGGCACCACCTTCCAGCGGCGGGTGTGGGCGGAGATCGCGACCATCCCGTCAGGGGAAACGCACACCTACGGTCAAACTGGCAAAAAGCCTCAAAAACGCACCGCGTGCCGTCGGTCAGGCCTGCGGCGCCAACCCGTATCCGGTCGTCGTCCCCTGCCATCGCGTCGTCGCCACCGGCGGCGGGCTGGGCGGCTTTGCCCGCGAACGCGGCGGCTTTCTGCTCGACGTCAAACGCTGGCTGTTGCAGCATGAAAACCGCGAATTTGTCAGCCCGGGTAACTGATCTCGCCGAGATCGACAACTTCTGCGACGCCCTCTGGCTGGAAGACGGCCTGGCCAAGACGACACTCGACAGTTACCGCTCCGATCTCGGGCAGTTGTCCCTGTGGCTGGGCAACCATGATCACGAAGCGCTGCTCGACCTCCGCGATACGACCCTCGCCGCGTTCGTCGCCCACCTCTCCCGGCAGACCCGCGCCAGTTCGCAGTCGCGCTACCTGTTGACGCTGCGCCGCTTCTTCCGCTGGCAACTCGGGCGTGGCCGCATCGTCGCCGATCCGACGCTGAAGCTGGCCAACCCGGCCCGCCCCTCGCGCCTCCCCAAGGTCATGTCGGAAAAGCAGGTTGACAGCCTCTTGAGCGCGCCGGATCTCGACACTTCGCTCGGCCTGCGCGATCGTGCCATGCTCGAAACCCTGTACGCCAGCGGGCTCCGCGTTTCCGAACTGGTCAATCTCGGAATGCACGAAGTCAGCTTCAACGAAGGTGTGTTGCGCGCCCTCGGCAAGGGCAGCAAGGAACGCCTGGTGCCGCTCGGCGAACAAGCCATCGACTGGCTAGGCCGCTACCTGAAAGAAGCCAGGCGGGAGATTCTCAATGGGCGGCTGAGCGATGCTCTCTTCGTCACCGCACGCGGCGGCCCGATGACGCGCCAGGCCTTCTGGCAACTCATCAAACGCTACGCCCTGCGAGCGGGCATTGCCCCGGAAAAGCTCTCGCCGCACGTCCTGCGCCACGCCTTCGCGACCCATCTGCTCAACCATGGCGCCGACCTGCGCGTCGTGCAGTTGCTGCTCGGCCACGCCGACATTTCGACGACCCAGATCTACACCCACGTCGCCCGCGAGCGCCTCAAGGCACTGCACGCAACGCATCACCCACGCGGTTGAAGGGGGTCGGTGTGCCTGGCGGTCGGCCTGCAGGCAATTCATCGGCCTTCAATACGACGCTTCCCTGCAAAGCGAATTTGCTCCCCGAGCACCCCGAATCGCCCGAATAGCGAGCGCACAGGGACGGCACGACCTCGTGCTGCGCCCGTCGTCTCCCGCCAGCGCCAGTCGAGTGTCTGGCGGGGCGTGAGCTGTGCAACACGCGCGGCTTGATCGAGCGCAACGGCCATCGCTCACCTTTCCGGCCCTCCTCGGTTCCGGGGAAAGCGGCGGGGCGCGGTAAGATGGCGCACCTCCCCTTCACTCAATCGCCATGACCAAGCCCGAACATGCCCCGGAAACCCAGGCGACCAAATTTCTCAAGGCGCACCGGGTGCCGTTTTCCAGCCATCTCTACGCCTACGAGGAACACGGCGGCACCCGTGTTTCAGCACGCGAACTCAACGTCGACGAACACGCCGTCGTCAAGACCCTCGTTTTCGAGGATGAAAACGCCAGGCCGCTGATCGTCCTGATGCATGGCGACTGCAAGGTCTCGACCAGGGAACTCGCCAGACAGATCGGCTGCAAGAAGGTCGAGCCATGCGCGCCCGCCGCCGCCAATCGCCACACCGGCTATCTGGTCGGCGGCACCAGCCCATTCGGAACGAAAAAGCAGATTCCTGTCTATCTCGAAAAGACCATCCTCGACCTGCCGCTGATCTACATCAACGGCGGCCGGCGCGGCTTTCTGGTCGGAATGCACCCGCACGACATTCTGCGCATGCTGAACCCGAAGCCGGTCACGGTAGCTCTCAAGGCATGAAGGATTTCACTGCCGCAGGCCTCCGCTCGCACGCGAGGCACCTGCGATCCTACATCGATCGCTCGATGATCACCCCGACGCGCTTGACGCCCGCCATCATGCCCAGCTTGGCGACCGAAACGCGGACCCAGTGGACAGCGAATTCCTTGAGCAGCCAGGTCGAGATATGTTCGGCCAGTTTTTCGAGCAGGTTGAAATGGCTGACCGCAAGGTCGGCCCGCAAGCGGTCAACCACCACCGCGTAGTCGACCGTATCGCGGATATCGTCGCTCGCCCCGGCCGATGCGGTCGACACGCCGATCTGCAGCGAAATTTCGACCGTCTGTGCCATTGCCTTTTCGCGCGGATAGATGCCTATCCAGGTTTCGGCGCGCAGTTCGTCGATGAAAATCAGGTCCATTAGGCGGTCGACCGTGGTGAAAGTGTAAAATTGGCCCGGATTGTAACCCAGTGACACCCGCCCCCCATGCAAACGGCTCTCGTCATCCTTGCCGCCTACATCCTCGGCTCCGTTCCCTTCGCCATGATTTCCTCGCGGCTATTCGGGCTGGCCGACCCGCGCAGTTACGGCTCGGGCAACCCCGGGGCAACCAACGTGCTGCGCAGCGGCAACAAGAAGGCAGCGCTGTTCACGCTGCTCGGCGATGCGCTGAAGGGCTGGGTTGCGATTTACGTGGCCCAGCGCATGGGCCTCAGCGACAACATGATCGGCCTCGTCGCGCTGGCCGTCTTCTTCGGCCATCTCTATCCGGTCTTTCTCAAGTTCAAGGGCGGCAAGGGCGTCGCCACCGGCGCCGGTGTCCTGATCGGGCTCGATCCGCTGCTCGGCCTGGCCGTAATCGGCACCTGGCTGTTCGTCGCCCTCGCCTTCCGCTATTCCTCGCTGGCCGCCATTCTCGCCGCCGCGATGGCCCCGGTCTATTTCCTGTTGATGCACGGGGCGAACTCGCAGATCTTCGTCATCGGCATTATTGCGATGGCCCTGATCGGCAAGCACTGGCAGAACTTCCAGCGCCTGTTGGCCGGCCAGGAAGCCAGGATCGGCAGCAAGAAGAAGTCCTGATTTTCCAGGCCCGGGCAAGCGTCGGCGAGTCCGGTTGGCCTGATAGCCAAATACAATCGACAAATACCGATAATCGATTGGATCAATTCAGACCCGCCAGCTAGACTGCATTCATCAGGTCAGCACGACCTGCTTCAGTCAGTGGAGGCCATCATGATTGCTCGAATCATTCAGCGTTTCATCCAGGACGAACAGGCCTGGGACAGCTGCGTCGACATCCTGGCCGGCATCCCCGACAACTTCTGACCCAGGAGGAAATACCATGACAAACGAAACAAAGTGCCCGTTCCCGGGCGCCGCCGGCAGGAACACAGTGGCTGGAGCCCCGTCGAACGCGGACTGGTGGCCCAATCAGCTGAAACTGAACATCCTGCACCAGCACTCCGCGAAGTCCGACCCGATGGGCGAGGCGTTCGATTACGCCGAAGCGTTCAAGAGCCTCGACCTCGATGCCGTGGTCAAGGATCTGCATGCGCTGATGACCGATTCGCAGGACTGGTGGCCGGCTGACTTCGGCCACTACGGCCCGCTGTTCGTGCGCATGGCCTGGCACAGCGCCGGCACCTACCGCGTTTCCGACGGCCGCGGCGGCGGCGGGACCGGCAACCAGCGCTTCGCACCCCTCAACAGCTGGCCGGACAACGTCAACCTCGACAAGGCACGCCGGCTGCTGTGGCCGATCAAGCAGAAATATGGCAACAAGCTCTCCTGGGCCGACCTGATGATCCTCGCCGGCAACGTCGCGCTGGAATCGATGGGCTTCAAGACCTTCGGTTTTGGCGGTGGCCGTGCGGACATCTGGGAACCGGAAGAAGACATCTACTGGGGCGCCGAGAACACCTGGCAGGGGGGTGACAAACGCTACTCCGGAGAGCGCGACCTCGAAAATCCGCTTGCTGCCGTGCAGATGGGCCTGATTTACGTCAATCCGGAAGGCCCCGAGGGCAACCCGGATCCGGTCGCCGCGGCACGGGACATCCGCGAGACCTTCGCCCGCATGGCGATGAATGACGAAGAGACGGTGGCGCTCATCGCTGGCGGTCATACCTTCGGCAAAACCCACGGCGCCGGCGATGCGGCACTTGTCGGGCGCCGAGCCGGAAGCGGCCGGCATCGAGGAACAGGGCCTGGGCTGGCGGAGCAGCTTCGGCAGCGGCAAGGGGGGCGACACGATCTCCAGCGGCCTCGAGGTTACCTGGACCACGACGCCGACGAAGTGGAGCAACAACTTCTTCTGGAACCTGTTCGGCTACGAATGGGAACTGACGAAGAGTCCGGCCGGCGCGCATCAGTGGACGCCCAAGCATGGCATGGGCGCCGGCACGGTGCCGGACGCCCACGACCCGACCAGGCATCACGCGCCCGCCATGCTGACCACGGACCTTTCCCTGCGCTTCGACCCGGCCTACGAAAAGATCTCGCGGCGCTTCATGGAAAATCCGGACCAGTTCGCTGACGCCTTTGCCCGCGCCTGGTTCAAGCTGACGCACCGCGACATGGGACCGCGCGCACGCTACCTGGGCCCGCTGGTGCCGAGGGAGGATCTGATCTGGCAAGACCCCGTCCCCGCCGTGGATCACGAGCTGGTCGGCGAACAGGACATCGCCGCCCTGAAAGCGAGCATCCTCGCTTCCGGCCTCGGCATCGCGCAACTGGTCACTACCGCCTGGGCCGCCGCCGCCACTTTCCGCGGCAGCGACAAGCGCGGCGGAGCAAACGGGGCGCGCATTCGCCTCGCGCCGCAGAGGGATTGGGAAGTCAACCAGCCGGCCGAACTGGCCAAGGTTCTGCAGGCCCTGGAAGCAATCCGCACGGATTTCAACGCCGCGCAGTCAGGCGGCAAGAAGGTGTCGCTGGCCGACCTGATCGTGCTGGGCGGCTGCGCCGCGGTCGAGGCCGCCGCCAAGAAGGCGGGCCACGACGTCAAGGTGCCCTTCTCGCCGGGTCGCACGGATGCTTCGCAAGAGCAGACCGACGTCGAATCGTTCGCCGTGCTGGAGCCGGTCGCGGACGGGTTCCGCAACTACGCCCGCAAGGGATTCGGGAGAATCGGCGGCAGAACTGCTGGTGGACAAGGCCCAGTTGCTGACGCTGACCGCCCCCGAGATGACGGTGCTGGTCGGCGGCCTGCGCGCCCTGAATGCGAACTTCGACCATTCCGCGCACGGTGTGTTCACCAAGCGGCCGGAGACGCTGACCAATGACTTCTTCGTGAACCTGCTCGACATGGGCACGAAGTGGCAAAAGTCGGCCGCAGCCGACGGCGTGCTGGAAGGGCGCGACCGCGCGACGGGCGAGCTCAAATGGACGGGCACCGTCGTCGATCTCGTCTTCGGCTCGAACTCCCAGCTCCGTGCCGTCGCCGAAGTCTATGCGAGCAACGACGCGCAGCAGACCTTCGTGCGCGACTTCGTGGCTGCCTGGAACAAGGTGATGAACCTCGATCGCTACGACCTCGCCTGATCTCGAAGGGGAGGTTTTGTAACGCTCAGCTGCGACCTCGCAACGGTTTTCCGAGGCGAGGAGGCGGCTGAGCGAATCCGGCCGGCAGGGAAAGATGTCCATCATTTGCCGCCGGCAACTCTTTTGCACCGGCGCGCTATGGCCAGGATCGCACGACCTACTGGGTGGCGCGGCGCAACCAGGCGGATCGAAAGAGGCGGCGATGGGAAAGAAGTGTTGCAAGCGCAAGAAGAAGAAGGGGATTGCTGCGGTCGACCGGGAAAAAAGGGCGATTTTCTACTTCGAGCCGCTGGCCGACATGTCCATCAAGGGCCAGCGCGGTTGCACCGCAAAGCCGCCCGCCTGCTTGCCCGGCGTGCCGGCCTGAAGGCGCAGGCAACCGGCGAGCGCGATCATCGCGCCATTGTCGGTGCAGAATTCGAGCTCGGGGTAATAAACCCGGAAGCGCTTGCGTCTTGCCTCCTGGTCGAGGGTCGACCGCAACTGCCGGTTGGCGCCGACACCGCCGGCCACGACCAGTTGCTTCAGGCCGGTCTGCTTCATTGCCTGCAGCGACTTCCTCACCAACACCTCGACGATGGCCTCCTGAAAGGCGCGCGCAGCGTTGGCCCTGAATTCTTCCGTCAAGACGGCACCTTGATGGCGAACCAGAGTCAGCACCGCCGTCTTCAGCCCGGAAAAACTGAAGTCGAGGTCGCCGGAATGCAGCATCGGGCGCGGCAGTTGATAAACTCCGGGGCTACCCTGCTCAGCCAGCTTCGACAGCAATGCGCCGCCGGGGTAAGGCAGGCCAAGCAGCTTGGCGCTCTTGTCGAAGGCCTCGCCGGCCGCGTCGTCAACCGTTTCGCCGAGCAACTCGTAGGCGCCGACGCCGGTCACCCGCATCAATTGCGTGTGACCGCCGGATACCAGCAGCGCCACGAACGGAAAAGCAGGGGGATCGGAAGACAGTAACGGCGACAGCAGATGCCCTTCAAGGTGGTGCACCGGAATCGTCGGCTTGTCCAGCGCCACGGCCAGCGCTTCGGCGAAGGCGCAGCCGACCAGCAAGGCGCCGGCCAGCCCCGGCCCGCGAGTATAGGCGATGGCGTCAACGTCACTCAACTGGCGCCCGGCACGGGCCAGCGCCTCGCGCAACAGCGGCACGATGCGCCGGATATGATCACGCGACGCGAGTTCCGGCACGACGCCACCGTACTCGGCGTGCATCGCCACCTGCGAATGCAGCGCGTGCGACAAGAGCCCGGCAGCACTGTCGTAGAGCGCAATACCGGTTTCGTCGCAGGAGGATTCAACACCGAGGACTAGCATCGGCACGCATTTTAGCACTTGAGAAAACAGGGATTTTTGCCCTATACTGTTCGGCTTTCCGCAACCATGCGGATGCTAATTTGCGCGCACTGCCGTTTACTTGACCTGGCAGGCGCCTGACGGAAGGGGGTGATTTATATGCCGAACATTCGTGTCAAGGAAAACGAGCCGTTCGAGGTGGCAATCCGCCGCTTCAAGCGCACTGTCGAAAAGACGGGCCTCCTGACCGAGTTGCGCGCTCGCGAGTTTTACGAAAAGCCCACCGCCGAGCGCAAGCGCAAGGCGGCCGCCGCCGTCAAACGCCAGCACAAGCGCCTCCGCAGTCTGACCCTGCCGCCGAAAATGTACTGATCCAGACTGTTCAGTGAAAATGGAAGCCGCCCGCCACACAGCAGGCGGCTTTTTTGTTTGAGAAAAGCACAATGAGCCTCAAGACACGCATTACCGAAGACATGAAAACGGCCATGAAGGCCAGGGAATCGGCCCGCTTGGGCGCGATTCGCCTGTTGCTGGCCGCCATCAAGCAGAAGGAGGTCGATGAACGCGGCGAACTCGACGACGCCGCGGTCGTCGCCGTCATCGAGAAACTGACCAAGCAGCGCAAGGACAGCGTCACCCAGTACGAAGCCGCCGGCCGTCAGGAGCTTGCCGATGCCGAACAATTCGAGATCACCGTCCTCGCCGCCTACCTGCCGGAAAAGATGAGCGCCGCCGATACCGCCGCCGCAGTCGCCGCAGCAGTGGCCGAGACCGGCGCCACCGGCCCGGCCGACATGGGCAAGCTGATGGCCGTCCTCAAGCCGCGTCTCGCCGGCAAAGCCGACATGGCGGAAGTATCGAAACTGGTCAAGGCCGCGCTTGCCGGCTGAGCGGGCGTGATCCCGGACTCCTTCATCGAGGATCTGCTGGCGCGGGTCAACATCGTCAACCTGGTGGACAGCTACGTCCCGCTGAAAAAGTCGGGTGCCAATTACGCCGCCTGCTGCCCGTTCCATAGCGAGAAGTCGCCGTCGTTCACGGTCAGCCCGACCAAGCAGTTCTATCACTGCTTCGGCTGTGGCGCCCACGGCACGGCGATCGGCTTCGTCATGGAATACCAGGGAATCGGCTTCATCGATGCCGTCAAGGAACTGGCCAGTCGCGCCGGCATGCAGGTGCCGGAAAGCGAGGGGCGCGGCTTCAGCGACGAGAAACCGGGCCAGACACGCGCCCTGATCGATGTCATGGCCCGCGCCGCGCAGTACTACAAGGACCAGCTCAAGGCCTCGCCGCGCGCCATCGAATATTGCCGAAAACGCGGGTTGACCGGAGAAGTCGCCGCCCGCTTCGGCATGGGCTACGCGCCCGACGGGTGGCAGAACCTACAAGCCGTTTTTTCCGACTACAACGCAGAAGAACTGAAGCTCGCCGGCCTGGTCATCGAAAATGAGGCAGGTCGGCGCTACGACCGTTTCCGCGAACGGCTGATGATTCCGATCGTCAATCCCAAGGGCGACATCATCGCTTTCGGCGGGCGCATCATCGACCAGGGCGAGCCAAAATACCTGAATTCGCCGGAAACCCCGCTGTTCGAGAAGGGCCGCGAGCTGTTCGGCCTGCCGCAGGCCCGCCAGGCGCTGCGCGATACCAATACTGCCATCGTCACCGAAGGCTACATGGATGTCATCGCCCTCGCCCAGAACGGGGTCGGCAATGCCGTCGCGACGCTCGGCACGGCGACCACGGCGACCCACG
Source organism: uncultured beta proteobacterium (assembly GCA_963810175.1). Classification (GTDB taxonomy): domain Bacteria; phylum Pseudomonadota; class Gammaproteobacteria; order Burkholderiales; family Rhodocyclaceae; genus Azonexus. The sequence goes on from CAWEMU010000004.1 coordinate 80,361, forward strand.
TAAACAAGCTCCTGCGCCAGGTCAACCGCATCGTCTTCTGTTTCGATGGCGACAGCGCCGGGCGCAAGGCGGCCTGGCGCGCGCTGGAGAATTCGCTGGAAGCACTCGCCGACAACAAGCGCCTTGGCTTCGTCTTCCTGCCGCAGGGGGACGACCCGGACAGCTATATCCGCACCCATGGCAAGGATGAGTTCGATCGTCTGGTCAAGCAGGCGATGCCGCTTTCCGACTTCCTGCTGCGCGAACTCGCCCAGCGCTGCGACCTGACCAGTTCCGAAGGCAAGGCGCAACTGATCTACGAGGCCAAGCCGCTGCTGCTCAGGCTGCCGACCCCGCTGCTGCGCCTGCAACTCGTAAAGCGCCTCGCCGAAGCCAGCGGCTTTGCCCAGAGCGAGGTCGAACGCCTGTGCGAACTGAAGTCCTACGCGCCCGCCGCGCCGGCCAGGGCCAGGCGCCCCGCCCCGTCGCTGACCCGCAACCTGCTGCGCATCATCCTGCACAAGCCGGCACTGGCCGGCGTGTTGCCGGTGGACCGGCTGCCGGACACGGCCGAGCGCCCGCTTCTCATCCTTCTGCGCGATCTCGTCGCTGCCCACCCCGATGTTCCGGGTTACGCGTATCTGCGCGAGCTGATACGCGACCGGCCGGAAGCAGCTTTGGTGGAGACCTTCGCGTCGGAACTTCTTGACCATCCGTTTGACGAAGGTGAGGCAGAAGCAGAATTTCACGCAATACTCGAAAAACTGCAGGAAGGCGACCAGAAGCGCGCTTTTTCCGAGTTGCAGGCCAGGGTACAGAAACTCGGGGTTTCCGGGCTGACGCCCGAGGAAAAACAGGCCTATATCGACATTGTCGGCAACCAGGGTAATCGCGGCTAAGTTATGGTAAAATCGCCGGTTTTCTCCAATTGTATGGATCGTGGTCATGGTTAAGACATCAGACACCGTCAAGGAAGCCCCGAAGGCTCGTATCAGCAAGGCCAAGGAGAAGGCCGCCGAAAAGGCGCTGCTCCAGGGCGCGCTGACCGAAGCCCCCGCCCCCCTTGACGCCGAAGCGCGCAAGACGCGCCTGAAGAACCTGATCAAGCTGGGCAAGGAGCGGGGTTTCCTCACCTACGCCGAGATCAACGACCACCTGCCGGATGACGTCGTCAACGCGGAGAGCATCGAAACGATCATCTCCACCTTCAGTGACATGAGCATCCAGGTCTTCGATGAAGCCCCGGCGGCCGAAGACCTGCTGATGTCGGATACGGCGACCGTGGCGGCCGACGACGAGGAGGTCGAGGAACAGGCGGAACAGGCCTTGTCCACGGTCAACTCCGAATTCGGACGCACTACCGATCCGGTGCGCATGTACATGCGCGAGATGGGTTCGGTCGAACTGCTGACCCGCGAAGGCGAGATCGAGATCGCCAAACGCATCGAGGATGGCCTGAAGCACATGGTGCAGGCAATCTCCGCCTGCCCGACAACGATCGCCAACATCATCGAGATGGCGGCGAAGGTCGAAGCCGATGAAATGCGCATCGACGAACTGGTTGACGGCCTGATCGACCCCAACGCCACCGTAGCCGCCCCCAATGCCGAGTTGCCGGAAGATATCGAGGAGGAGGAAGAGGAGAGCGACGAAGACAGCGATGGCGGCGCCGGCGCCGTATCCGCTTCGATGCTGCAGCTCAAGAACGATGCCCTGGAGCGCTTTGCGACCATCCAGGCACTGCACGTACGGATGCAGAGGTCGCTCGCCGGCAAGGGTTCGCAGGACAAGACCTACCTCAAGGTCCGCCAGCAGATTTCCGATGAACTGATGAACATCCGCTTCACTTCGCGTTCGATCGAGCGACTCTGCGACAGCGTGCGGAGCATGGTTGAACTGGTACGCAGTTCGGAGCGCAAGATTCAGCAGATCTGCGTCAACAAGGTCAAGATGCCGCGCGCGCACTTCATCCAGGTTTTCCCGGGCAATGAAGTGAATCTGATCTGGGTCGATGCCGAGATCGCTGCGGCACCCAAGACCTACGTCGCCATCCTGACCCGCAACGCACCCGCGATCAAGGAAGAACAGAAAAAGCTGCTTGCCCTGCAGGAGCACATCGGCATCCCGCTCAAGGACCTCAAGGACATCAACAAGCAGATGTCAACGGGCGAAGCCAAGGCCCGCCGCGCCAAGCGCGAAATGACCGAGGCCAATCTGCGGCTGGTCATCTCGATCGCCAAGAAATACACGAACCGCGGCCTGCAGTTCCTCGACCTGATCCAGGAAGGCAACATCGGCCTGATGAAGGCGGTGGACAAATTCGAATACCGTCGCGGCTACAAGTTCTCGACCTATGCCACGTGGTGGATCCGCCAGGCCATCACCCGCTCGATCGCCGACCAGGCGCGCACCATCCGCATCCCGGTGCACATGATCGAGACGATCAACAAGATGAACCGGATCAGCCGCCAGATCCTGCAGGAAACGGGGGCCGAGCCCGATCCCGCGACGCTGGCCAAGAAGATGGACATGCCCGAGGAGAAGATCCGCAAGATCATGAAGATCTCCAAGGAGCCGATCTCGATGGAAACCCCGATCGGCGACGACGACGACTCCCATCTCGGCGACTTCATCGAGGATCAGGCGACGCTGGCACCGGCCGATGCCGCCATGTATTCCAGCCTGCGCGGCGTCACCAAGGAGATTCTCGACACCCTGACAACACGGGAAGCCAAGGTGCTGCGCATGCGCTTCGGCATCGAAATGAATACTGATCACACGCTCGAGGAAGTCGGCAAGCAGTTTGACGTCACCCGCGAGCGCATCCGCCAGATAGAAGCCAAGGCCCTGCGCAAGCTCCGCCACCCGAGCCGTTCGGACAAACTGCGCAGCTTCATCGACAGCAGCGGCAGCTAACTTGACGGGCCTGTAGCTCAGTTGGTCAGAGCAGAGGACTCATAATCCTTTGGTCCAGGGTTCAAGTCCCTGCGGGCCCACCAGTAAAACAAGCGGCAGGCCAGTTCATCGGCCTCTTGCTCCTCGCACCACCGCCTTCAGAAAAGGATTTCAAATGCACACTTCCGAGGTTTATGAGTACCTTAAGAAACACGGCCAACTGCTGGACCTTGAGATTGCGGCGGCCACCGGCATTTCCCTGGATGAGGTACGGATTTCCCTTTCGGAACTGTCGGCGCAGGGCGACATCTCCCGGTGCAGCGTCACCAGCTACGCCAACGGCACGCCCGTGGAAGGCTTCCAGTGCCGGATTGCCGGGTATATCCCGCGCCCCGCACCCGGCAGGAAGCCCGGGGTTACTCCGAAGGCAACTACGTAACCGATGAGGTCAAAAAGTTGAGCCAGCATGAAGCCATCCTTCGGGGTGGCTTTTTGCTTTCTTGGTCGGTTCAAGCCAGCTTGGCGCAGATCCGGCGGGCCGCCCGAATTGCCATGGGCGCAAGCAGCAACAATCCGCCGGGAAGAACAACTGCAGCAATCCAGAACAAAGCGGTGCGAAAGGAACTCATGGGAGGCATTCTCCCATTCAGATGTCAGGCGATGTGTGACATGGATCACGGTCGACAAGAATCAGTGGCACCGGTGAATCATGCTGGAGCCATTCTTCAAGGAAGCCTTTCGCCTTCATCGGACGGTGCTCCGGAAACATCCGCCAGCAAAGCACCATGGGCCGTGCGGGAGGGCGTTGAGAACTGGCACATATTTTGACAGCCTCCCGCTTCCAGGGCCAACCTTGATCCAGCGACTGCCCACACAGGCAGACACACATTGTTGCAATCGGTTACTTGAGTTGGCGAGGCCGCACAGGTATCTTGCGCTCATGTGCTGACCCCCATCAGCCTAGGCGGACCACCTCTCCCCCTCCCCCAACACGGTCCGTCTTGAAAGCCCCGCACTTCCCCCGGTGCGGGGCTTTCGTTCTTATTGTCCGCCATTGCATCACGTGACATTGTCACCGGCCAGTTCGCCTTTCGCGCTAACATTATCCGGCTCACCTGAATCATCAGGACAGGCACCCCGCTCCGTATCCGCCGAACAACCTCAAGGCAGGTGACCAAGCCATGCTCGATAATTTGATGCCCTTCCTCCTGCAATGGGCCCTTTCGGCGCTCACGCTCTGGGTTGCAAGCCATGTGTTTGGCGGTATGCGCTTCGCCAATACATCATCGCTGATCGTCTCCGCGCTGCTCCTCGGTTTCGTCAATGCAGTCATAAGACCCATTCTTATCGTCCTCACGCTGCCATTGACTGTGATCACCCTCGGCCTGTTCCTTCTGGTGATCAATGCGATGATGTTGCTGCTGGTATCCGCTGTGGTTCCGGGTTTCAAGATCTCCGGGTTCTGGACGGCGTTCTTCGCCGGAATATTCATCGCTGTCCTGAGCCTGGCGCTGGGTGCCCTGCTGCCTGGCAGCGAGACATCGTGGTATCGAATTCCGCACACCCAGGGAAACACCGTATGGCTTTGAATTCCCGGCCTGAACTGGCTCTGGCCCGGATATATGGCTTGGCGGATTCAACTCTGACGCGCCCCATGGATCGCAATCGGGAATTGCCCGCATCCGCCAACGACGAGAGGAGAAATGCTCATGCCGATAGCCCATTGGTGCATCCTGGCGGCGTGTCTTTTGCCGGTACTGACCATAGGTCTGGCGAAGGCCGCCTCGGTTCTGGCGAAAGGCAGGAATGGCGAAGTTTATGACAACAACCACCCGCGCGAATGGGCGGTTCGGCTGACCGGCTGGCAGCAGCGTGCGCATGCGGCCCAGGTGAATGGCTTCGAAGCACTGCCGACTGTTCATTGCGGCGGTGATTCTGGCGCAGCAGGCGCACGCGGATCAGGGCCGCATCGATTCCCTGGCGCTCCTGTTTGTGGCGCTTCGCATCGTCTATGTCATCGTCTATCTGATGAATCTCGGCACGCTTCGCTCACTGGTATGGGCTGCGGGCTTCGCTGTCAGCGTTGCCATTCTCGCCATGGCTTGAAGGGTTCCGCGCAGGATCGCCGGGTGTGTCCGACGCGCTGCCGGCGGCAGGACGTTTGGAACGAACACCAGGGCAGCCCGCTTGTGCGTGCGGAATGCCAGTAACCTGCAAGGCGACAAGACTCGGTGCTCAGTCGCGTTATCGCAACTCACCGACTCCATTCGGAGCCAACTTCCGCTTTTTCTCGACAAGTGTGAAATGCGCCACGGACAAGCGGATTGGCACGGCGCTAGGCTATGCGAACAGGAGGAATTACCATGGCGAGCCAAGCAAGCGTATCACCCGCAAACGGCGCATTCGTGCCAGCATCAAACGATGACCATCGCGTCGAACAGCCCGATATGCGCAACATGGCTTTCAGCCCTTTTCATGCCAGGACACCGATGAGTGAGGACCACTGGAAACAGGTAGGTGCCTTGCTCCAGAAGGCGAACGAGGAACGACTGAAGGTCATTTATCAAGAACCGCTCGCCGGCCCTCCCGGATCGATGATGCAAAAATCCAGAAATACACAACGAACATCACGCTCCGTGCAGGACGGCTTAGGCGCCCTTCTGCGCCCAGATTCTCGCCAGTGACAATCAGGCAGCAATGGCAGCGCTGAAATTCACACGATGACCGTCAGCCAGCAGTCCTGACGCGTGCCGGGTTTCTCGTTGCTCGCCTGAGCGTCTCCACCGCATCGCCGCGCCGTTCAGTACCATATGTTCGGGATATATTCATCTCGAAACAGCAACGCGAGGTCTCTGAGTGAACATGACGTGGGATTTTCCACAGCCATTCACCCTGCCAGTGTCACCATCTGTCATCGACATCGATGGCTTGAACCACACGAATAACGCGGTCTACGTGCAGTGGTGCGAGAAAATCGGCTGGGCGCACTCCGAAGCACTCGGTCTGAACCTGACTGACTACCAGCGCCTTGACCGAGCGATGGCGATACGCCGCGGGGAATATGATTACCTCCTGCCGACGCTCCTTGACGACAAACTCACCTTGGGCACCTGGTTGCTTGCCCGTGATGGCAAGCTCCAGATGGAGCGCCGTTTTCAGCTGATTCGCGACAGAGACAAGACAACCGTGTTACGGGGGCGCTGGGAATTGATCTGCATTGAAATCAGCAGTGGTCGCGCGCGACGGATACCCCCTGAATTCGATCGGGTCTACCGGCCGGCCATGATCACACTCCAGGAGGGAGTGCCATGAGATCTCGATTCACGTCCGTATTGGAACCCGGCCGGGCAGTGCTGAAACCAGGGCCTGAATCGGGAGATGGCATGATTGCAGGTGCCAGCAAGGTTGAGCCCATCCGCGTCAACGGAAGAAACGGGTAGCTGCCTCCCTACCGGTAATGCAAGACTGGATCCTGCCCGACACGCCCTGGAGGCCATTTCCCGGCGCTGCTTTCCGCATTTCCATGCTGCTGGCCAGGCGCGCACGAACAAGATCACAGTTCGAGAGTTGCCTTGTGACCACCCGGGGAAAACGGCGGGGCTGAATCCTGACGCGTTACTGGATGGCTCCTGATCCGCAGGATTGCATTACACATATTTCTCCCGGTTCGTGATTTCGTTCACAGCCGCTCTGGGGGTCGTTTGGCATTATGACCACACCCAAACACGTACGGAGAAGAAGCCATGTCACCCAGCCTCAAGATGCAGTCCCCGATGCATCAGGCCTCGAACTCTGCGGCTACGAACGGGTTCGGCCCGAGCGAAGTCACCACCTGCCGCTTTGACCTCCGCGACACCTTGGCCGCCACGGTCGTGCGCGAGCTCTCGTTCGCCGAATTCCGTGCCGCGCTGGAGAAGTCCGGGAAGCGCCTCAGCTAAGTGGGCCGGCCGGCAGAAATAGACTTGAGCTCAAGGAAAACCATCATGGCGGATCATGCAACCGTATCGCTCATCAACGATGTATTCGTGGCCAGGTTGGGTGATCGCCGACGCATCAAACACGCCGACCTTGACGAGATGGCCTGTGCGCTCTCCCTTGCGGGGGTGCTCGCCAGCGACGTCAGGTTTGAATGGCGCGCAGGACTGCGCATGATCACCGCTGGCCAGCAAGTGGCCCTGTCCGCAGAAATGCGCCGTCTTCAGCATCAAATTCGCGGCCTCACTATTGCGGCATAGGCAACAGGAACTGCCTGCCGCAGCTTCCTTTTAGCCGGAAGACACGCCTCTTCCTCAAGTTGTGAAGATTGAGGATGCCGCCTAATATGGCGGGGAAATCGGCAACCGGGCATTGACGCAACATTCCTGCGTTTGCACTTTGTCGATAACTCCCGGTCCCGCGTCCATGCATGATTCCGAAGCACTTCCCAAAGACGATCCATTGGCCGGGATCGTGGAGAACATGCTCAATGGCGTTGCCTATTGCCGGATGCTGTTCGAGGATGGCGGGCCATCTGACTTCATTTATCTCTACACGAATCCTGCCTTCCACGAACAAACGGGGCTAGGTCCCGTCTGCGGCAAGCGCGTCAGCGAGGTCATTCCCGGTATCCGGAACGCAGATCCGCAGCTACTCCAGATCTACGGCCGTGTCGCTGCCGGCGGCAAACCGGAGAGGTTCGAGACCTTCGTCGAATCTCTCCAATCCTGGTTCGGGGTCCAGGTCTATTCGCCAAAGCCCGACCACTTCGTTGCCGTTTTTGACGTCATTACCGAGCGCAAGGAACTCGAGGGCAGATTGCGTCTACAAGCGCTCGTGCTCGACCAGATTCACGATCACGTGACGGTCACCGATCTTGCCGGGACTGTGACGTACGTCAACGAAGCCGAGATTCGTGCCCTTGATTCGCCCAAAGGGAAAAGGCTCGGCCAGCATGTCTCCGTTTATGGAAACAGCCCCGAAGCCGATGCAACGCAACAGGAAATCGCCGATGCAACCCGCGAATTCGGCGCCTGGCGGGGAAAGGTCGTCAACGCCCGGGCGGATGGCTCGCACATCCTCATCGATCTGCGCACGACATTGGTTCACGACGATGCCGGCAGGCCGATCGCCATGGTTGGCGTCGGCACCGACATCACGGACCGTCACAATGTGGAGGAGGACCTGAGGGCGAGCGAAGAGCGCTACCGCCGTCTCCATGAAAGCATGCTCGATGCCTTCGTTCTGGTCAACATGTCGGGCAGGATAAGGGACTGCAATGCATCCTACCAGGCAATGCTCGGCTATTCTTCAGACGAACTGAAGAATCTGACTTACGTCGATATCACGCCGGCAAGGTGGCACGAGGAGGAGGCGCGGACTGTCGCAGAGCAGATCATTCCCAACGGCTATTCAGCCGTTTACGAGAAGGAATACATCCGCAAGGATGGCACCGTGTTTCCGGTGGAATTGAGGACCTTTCTCTTGCGGGACAGAAACAACCAGCCAGAGGCGATGTGGGCCATCGTGCGGGACGTCACCGAGAGAAAGGCTATTGAAGCGCGGATGCAATTGGCTCAGCAGATCTTCGACAGCGCCGGCGAGGCCATTTTTGTCAGTGATCTGCAGGGCCATCTTCTTGACGTGAATTCGGAGGCGTGTCGCCTTGCCAAATACACTCGCGACGAAATACTGCGCTTGCGCAACGTGGACCTCGTTACCCTGGAAGAGGCCCCGCGCATCGCGCCGGAACTGGCCCAATGCGACACCGGTGAAGTCGTGGAGCAACGCTGGGTGCTACGCTGCTCCGACGGCGCGACAATTCCACTCGATCTTGTTGTCCAGCGCCTGCCGGGTGACCGCTATCTGGCGATCGGTCGCGATCTCACCGAGAGGGAGAAGGTGCTCACGCAACTTGCGCGAGCGCGCGACGAATCAGAAAGAGCCAACCGTGCCAAATCGCGCTTTCTTGCTGCCGCCAGCCATGATTTGCGGCAACCGATCCTGGCAATCAACCTGTTCCAGGACGCCTTGAACAAGACCGACCTGAGCAAGGAGCAGAAGCGAATTGCCGACTACCTTTCCAGGTCGGCTCATAGCCTCTCGGACATCCTGACCGAGTTGATCGAGTTCTCAAGGCTTGACTCCGGCGTGACTCAGCCAAGCCTGACACCACTTCGTGCTGAAGAAATATTTCGCAACATCGAAACGGATTTCGCGCCACTGGCGATGGCAAAGCGCTTGCGCCTCAAATTCTTCTTTCCTCGGAAAGAGCTTCTGCTTCTTACCGACCTTCGGCTGCTTCTGAATCTGCTGCGAAATCTGATCGACAATGCATTCAAGTACACCCGGGCCGGAGGCATCCTGATCGGAATCCGGGGCCGAGACAACTATGCGCTGATCCAGGTATGGGATACCGGGATCGGCATCGCGCCGGAGCACCTTGACGCGATCTTTGATGAATATTTTCAGATTGGAAACCCCGAGCGCGACAATGCGAAAGGTCTTGGACTTGGTCTTCCCATTGCCAAACGACTGGCACAGACCCTTGGCTGTCAGATATCGTGCCGCTCTCGTCCGGGCAAAGGCTCCGTTTTCAGTTTTTGCGTCCCACTGGCCGATGCGAACAGCGCATTCTGAACCTTCATCGGACGCCACCAGCGCCAGCCACAGCCTTGAGCGCGGCCTTGCTTGCGCTGGTGCCGGCAGGCGATTTCGGCTGTGCCAGCGAACGTGACACCAGCCAATCGGCTGACCTGGCCCAGACCGCCCGCTGCGCTCCGCTTCCGAGGATGACACCCATGTGGCCGCCTGGAGCAAGCTCAAAATGTTTGTCCCTGGAGGCGACAAGATCGAGAATGCCTCGCGCCGTGGACGCGGGCACCAGTACGTCCTCTTCGCCGGCAAACACCAGCATCGCGGAGCGAATGTTGCGGAAACGCGAAATCTTCCTGCCCACGTCGATCTCGCCATCGGCCAGCTTGTTGTCCACAGCAACCTTGACCAGAAAATCCTGCAGCACGCCTGCAGGGTAGGAGAGCATGTTGTTCAGGTAATTCGAGGTCGTGCTGTGCGACTCGACAAACTCGCGGTCCCATAGATTGGTAATCAGATCCCAATAGGTCGTCACGCTGCCGATCGGGTCCGTGAGCTTGAAAGCCAGCGTCGTCACCCAGCCTGGCGTGTGGAACCTTTCCGGGTTCATCGCCAGCAGACGAAGATCCGTGTACTTGCGGATCAACATTGCCGGTGTATTGAGCGCCTGGGCCACACCTGCCACCATGCCGCCACCGCGCATGTCGATGGGACTGGCGACGGTGATGATGTTGCGAATACGCGAATCACGTTGCAGTCCGGCGTGGATCAGGGACAGCAGGCCGCCCATGCACCACCCCATCAGCGAAACCTCGTCAACGCCACTGTGCGCACGAACAGAAGCCAGCGCCTCTCCCATCATGCGGTCAGCATAGTCCTTGATGCCCAGCCTGGCGTGGCGGCGTCCCGGCTTGCCCCAGCAGATGAGATAGACCTTGAAGCCACGCGCGGTCATGTAACGCACGAGGCTGCGATTGGGCATCAGGTCGAAGGTCTCGGTGGTAACACCCAGAGGCGGCACCAGCACCAACGGCACTGCATGCCGACGGCGCCGGATTGGCAGGACAGCACCATCGGCCAACTCGATGGCGCGCTCGCCGTCGAGCGTGTAGTGGCGCACCGTCATCGGATCGCCAACATGCACCAGTTCAAATTCGGTTTGTCCGGATTTGACCAGATGCTCATGACGGAACAGCCAGTCGAAACCATTCGCGGCGGCTGCCGCGAGGCGTTCATTTATTTCCAGGCCCCGGTCGAGCGCCTGCTGCAGTAACCTGATCATCACTTTACCCTCTTGCTCCCTTGTCCCGCAGGCGGTAATGCCGCATCCGCCATCGGGCGCCAGAGCCTATCGCGGTCAGCGCACTGGCCGTCGAAACGATGCCCGCCACCTTCATCGCCTTGATCATACGCGCCGGACGGTTCGAACCGATGCACAGAGAACGCGGCACCGCGCGACCGGCGGGCACCTGCCACTCGGCGCCATCCAGAAACGCCGGTCCACGACCCCCCTCGTTGCTTCCGCGGCCGACTGGAGTTCAATACGGTTTCCGCCCGTCCAGCCAGCAATTGGCAATATGCGGGACGATCGCGGCTGCCTTGCCCTGGAAAAAATGGTAACCAGGTGGCGGGTAGTCGATCTCGGGAGCCACAAGATACTTCTCCGCTGAAGGCTTCGCCTTGCTGACAAGGCCTGCAGCCGGATAGACCGACAGGGAGGTGCCGATCGTCAGGATTCTCGAAGCGCGGCCGAACTCGATTGCAGCTTCATCCATGAACCGCACCGTCTCGCCAAACCAGACGACGTCCGGCCGCAATTGGCTTCCATGTTCGCACAGTTGCCCCATCTCGATGACGGCCGTCGCCAGCGGATAGATCAGCGAGGGATCAGCCGAGCTCCGCGCCTTGAGAATCTCGCCATGGACATGCAGGACATTCGTCGAGCCGGCACGCTCATGCAGGTCATCGATGTTCTGGGTTATGACCACGACGTCGAACCTGGCCTCGAGCGCGGCAATTGCAATGTGGGCGGCGTTCGGCGAAGCGCGCAGCACCGCCTTTCGGCGTTCGTTGTAGAACGCGAGCACCGCTTGCGGATTGGCTTTCCATCCCTCGGGCGAGGCCACGGATTCAATCGGGTATTCATGCCAATAACCGCCCATGTCGCGGAAGGTTCGCAGCCCGCTCTCGGCACTGACTCCGGCACCAGTAAACACGACGACCTTTTCGCGCATGAATTCCATCCCGTGGCAGACAACAGAAGTTTCGCGAAGGCCGGCGATATGGCCGGGACGCTCGGCGAGAGCAGAGGCGGAATGCACCCTGTCCAATTGTTGGACATGGTAGCGCGAAAGCCGTCCATGGCGGAACGGTCGCGCCCGGGTAGCCAGACCGATTGGGCTATCTGAGGCTATCTGAGCTGCTATTGAGGGAAACGGGATTCGGGAGCACAATGGGCCGGCAATAATGCCCCACACCCCAAAGGAGCCGTGATGCACATTCCCGCCATCCGTTCGCTGTTCATGGCACTTGCCGTTATCCTGTCCGCAGCCATCTCCGCTCCCGCTGCCGCTGATAGCAAGGCCGATCTTGAGCGGACATCAAGGGCCGCGCTCAACAAGCTGGTCGCGAAAGTTCCTGCCGCCAAGGCTCTGAATGGAAAGGCCGTCGCCGTACTCGTCTTCCCCAGCATTACCAAGGCCGGTTTCGTGGTTGGCGGCCAGTACGGCGAGGGAGTGCTTTGGCGAGGCGGAAAGGCTGTCGGCTATTACAGCACCGCCGGGGCATCGTATGGCCTGCAGGCCGGTGCGCAGAAATACGGCTACGCCATGTTCCTCATGAACGAGAACGCGCTGAACGCGCTGACCACGGCCGAAGGGTTTGAAGTTGGCGTCGGCCCGAGCGTGGTGTTGGTAGACGAAGGAATGGCCAAGTCCGTAACGACCACCACGGCACAGAACGACATCTACGCATTCATCTTCGGCCAGACGGGACTCATGGCTGGCGTCGGAATCCAGGGCAACAAGATCACCAGGCTCGTAAAGTAACCAGACACGTCGCCATCGCCGGGAATGGACAGACATCCTCAGCCGTCGCGGATACCCAGCTCTGTTTGAACGCCCCGGCAACGCCCGATCCGTAAGCATTCACTAACCTGCCAATGGCCGCGCCATGCGGCCATTGCCTCATCCAGTTGTCGAACCTGCTTCGCCCCGGGGTCGAACCGGGGTGTGTCCGGTTCTTGTCGTCCAACCGGCCGTCGTATCGTTGCGGGCGACCAAACCCGGCGTCTTTCATGAACAACCCCGTTCCCGTCATCGTCCTCGCACAGCTTTTCGGCACCTCGTTATGGTTTTCCGCCAACAGCGCGGCCGATGACCTGATTCGCAACTGGGGAATCCTCCCGGCCGATATCGGCACGCTGACCAACGCCGTCCAGCTCGGTTTCATCCTGGGCACTTTGAGCTTCGCCGTCTCCGGGCTGGCGGACCGTTTTGCGGCAAGCCGGATCTTTGCCGTTTGCGCCTTGCTTGGCGCATTCTGCAATGCCGCGTTCGCGCTTCTGGCGACTGACATGGCGACCGGTGTCCCGCTGCGCTTCGCGGTCGGCTTGTGTCTGGCCGGCGTGTACCCGCTGGGCATGAAGCTGGTGGTCAGTTGGGTACCGGAACGGGCCGGGTCGGCGCTGGCCCAACTGGTTGGCATGCTGACACTCGGCACCGCCTTGCCGCATGGCGTGCGGCTGGCCGGTGCGGGCTGGTCTTGGCAGGCGACGATGCTCGTCTCATCCGGCCTGGCACTGATTGCGGCAGCGATGATCTTCGGGCTTGGCGACGGACCGCATCTCAAGCGCCGCCACGATGCCCCGCCCTTGCGGCTCGGACGGGTGTTCCACGCTTTTTCAGTGTCCGGATTCCGCGCTTCGGCACTCGGTTATTTCGGCCACCAGTGGGAACTCTACGCCTTCTGGACATTGGTGCCGTCACTGCTGGTCCTGAGCGGATTGGCGGCAACCGGCACAGCAGGCATTTCCGGGCTAGCCTTCGGCGTTATCGGCATCGGCGCTCTCGGCTGCGTGTTCGGCGGCTGGTGGAGCCAGCGCATCGGCAGCGCGCGCGTGGCGGCGACGGCGCTTGGCCTGTCCGCTCTGTGCTGTGCCGTCTTCCCGTTCAGCGAGGCATGGCCGGCTTGGGCGAGGATCAGCCTGTTGTTGCTCTGGGGGACCAGTGTCGTTGCCGACTCACCGCATTTTTCCGCCCTGTCGGCGCGTGCCTGTCCGCCCGAAATCGTCGGCAGCGCGCTGGCCATTCAAAACTCGATAGGCTTTGCCATCACCATGATCTCCATCCATCTGGGAACTGCCTGGATCGCCGACTGGGGAAACCGGATCGCCTGGCTTCTCTTGCCCGGGCCGCTGCTCGGGCTGGTCGGCCTTTATCCTCTTTGGCGGCTGTCCATGCAGCCAAGGTCAGCGAGCCACTGAATTCCGCGGTTGCGGCAATGCCGGGCCGGTTCGACATCCGCGCCGGCCGGTCGAAAATATGCCGAATCAGCGGGTTGACCGCAGCAGTCGATCGCAGCCACACCATCAGATCAGCCAGTTCGTCAGGAGAGCCGAGCCGGGCAAGGGGTACTGACGCACCGCCGCCTCGCGCGCGACTTCGCTGGCGATGATCCCGGCTGCGGCGGGGGTGGCCAAGTCCGCCGGCGGCGCCGGTGATCAGTGCTGTCCGTTTCATGCCGACTCCCGATTTCAATCGCTACCAGCCTACGATTCGCGGTGGCCGCAATAATTCCATTGTCGTGGACATTTTAAACAGATAAGCACACAATAGCGGATATTGGATATTATTTGAGAATTGAAACTCATTGTCTAGGACACGCATGAAAACTCCACTGATTTCAGGTACTCAATCATGAGTGGATTCCTTCGCGTTCCATCGCTTGCCTATCGGCTGGCGGCGCTGTTGCTGGTTTCCCTGTTCGGCTTGAATGCCTGCTCGACCACGCCGCCGGACGGCATGAGTCCCGTCACCCCATTCGATCTGACCCGATATGAAGGAAAATGGTACGAACTGGCCCGCCTTGACCACTCGTTCGAGCGTGGCCTGAGTGATGTCAGCGCCACCTATCGGGCTCAGCCAGATGGCAGCGTTGAAGTGATCAACCGGGGTTACGACGTCAAGCGCAATGACTGGCGTCAGGCGGTCGGGCGGGCGTTGTTTACCGGCGAGACAAACCGCGCTTCGCTGAAGGTTTCGTTCTTCGGACCTTTCTACGGCGGCTACCACGTGGTGGCGCTGGACCAGCAGAATTATCGTTGGGCAATGGTGGTCGGGCCGGATCGCGACTACTTCTGGATACTTGCCCGCGACAGGCAATTGCCGGAGGATGTTCGCGTCCAGTTGCTCGGTCAGGCGAAAGAGCTTGGGCTGGACGTCGACAAGCTGATCTGGGTAGAGCACACGCGAGATGAGAATTAGGCCTGGATCGGGTCGATGGAAATCGATTCGTCATACTCGCGGCGCCGCCTTACCATTCCCGGGCGTGACCTGCTCGCCGCCACCCGCTGGCTTGAGGCATCGGAGTGATGGCAAATTGATGCGCGGATATCGTTCAATCGAGCGGGCCCGCATCTGCCTGATCGATGCGATGGCCGGAAACTTCAAGCCAGGGCAACGGTCAATCGAATCAATCGCATCAGGTAGGGGCAATGGCTCAAACATGAACGTTCTCAATATTCTCAGGCCCGACGCAGCGCGTGATGGCCTGGGCATCCTTTCCGGAAGACGACTGCTGCGTGCCGCAACCGCCACCGTCGCTGCACTTGCACTGGTCTTTCTCGCTTCCGCTCATCTGGCTGCACAGGAGTTGGAACTGCCGCTGCGCGCGCCGGCGGCTCCTGCATTTGCCGGGGCCTCATCTCACACCGAGGCTGCGGAGGTCGCAACGCTCGATTTCGACTGGTTCGACACCGCTCGCCAGCGTGCGGTGCCGGTGCGGGTATATCTGCCGGTTCAGGCCGGGCACGAGGCGCCTCTGCCGTTGGTGGTCTTTTCACACGGAATTGGCGGGTCGCGCCTGGGCTACAGCTATCTTGGCGCCTACTGGGCGAGCCAGGGTTACGCCAGCCTGCACCTGCAGCACGTCGGAAGCGACCGCTCATTGTGGACCGGCAACATATTCAGTCTGGTCGGGCGCCTGCAGGAGGCGGCACACGAAAAGGAGGCCATCGCACGGGTCGGCGACCTCCGCTTCGCGCTCGATCAGGTACTGGCGCATCCCCAACTCGGGGAGCGGATCGACGGCGCGCGTATCGTCGCCGCCGGGCATTCCTACGGGGCCAACACGATCATGCTGGCGGTTGGCGCTCGCGTCGAGCGCAATGGCCGCGCAATGGATCTTGCCGACCCGCGGCTTGCGGCGGCGATCCTGCTCTCGGCCCCTCCCTTCTACGGCGAGTCGGACGACATGGCGAAGATCGTCGCGAGCATCAGGGTGCCAACGCTGCACATCACTTCCACCGAGGACATCATCCGCGTTCCTGGCTACTACTCGGGCGCCGAGGATCGCATCGCCGTTTACGAGGCAATGTCTGGTGCGCGCAAGATCCTGGCGGTTTTCGAGGGCGGCTCGCACAGCATGTTCACCGATCGTGCCGGCGCCGGAGGTTTCGAGCTCAACGCCCAGGTGAAGGCGGCGACAAAGGAGCTCTCGGTCGCATTCTTTCGCAGCGTGTTCGGCGACGGCGACAAGGCGCTGCACAACTGGCCGGAGCGCCATTACGGCATTGTCGCCAGGTTCGTCGCATCAGGCTCGTAGCTGTGGCCTGGACAGCCGCTCCATCTCGCACCTGATTATTCTCGGCTGACACCGGGTTACCGCTGAGCGCAAGATGTCTGGACCTTGACCGTCAAGTTGCTGTCAAATTGGTTTGTCCGTCGAACTCTCCGGAGTAGATCATGCCCAGCTTTGCCGAGTGTCTGAGCCCGCTGCCCTTGCCGGGAAGAAGCAACAGCAAGGCCAGTTTTTGGTCGCTTCCTGCGCTCGCCCAACATTTCCCGACCATCACCCGCCTGCCGCGCTCGTTGCGCGTGGTGCTCGAATCGGTATTGCGCAACGCCGACGGCAAGCGAATCACCGCCGAGCACGTCCGGCAAATGGCTGAATGGCAGCCCAATGCGCGGCGCAGCGAGGAAATCCCGTTCATGGTGGCGCGTGTTGTTTTACAGGACTTTACCGGCGTGCCCTTGCTCACCGACCTCGCCGCGATGCGCGACGTGGCTGCCGAAATGGGCCGCGATCCGGAGCGGATCGAACCGCTGGTACCGGTCGATCTGGTGGTCGACCACTCGATCGCAGTCGATCATTATGGCAGCAGCGATGCACTCGATCTCAATATGAAGCTCGAGTTTTCGCGAAATCGCGAGCGTTACCAGTTCATCAAGTGGGGAATGCAGGCTTTCAGGAAATTTCGTGTGGTGCCCCCTGGGACTGGGATCGTGCATCAGGTCAATCTCGAATTTCTCGCGCGCGGCGTCTGTGGCAAGGATGACGTCATCTATCCCGACACGCTGGTCGGCACCGACAGCCATACCACGATGATCAACGGCATCGGCGTGGTCGGATGGGGTGTTGGCGGCATCGAAGCCGAGGCGGCCATGCTCGGCCAGCCGATCTACCTTCTTTCGCCCGACGTGGTCGGTGTCGAACTGACCGGCAGCCTGCGCGCCGGGGTGACG
This sequence comes from uncultured beta proteobacterium, assembly GCA_963810175.1. GTDB lineage: Bacteria > Pseudomonadota > Gammaproteobacteria > Burkholderiales > Rhodocyclaceae > Azonexus. The sequence goes on from CAWEMU010000004.1 coordinate 97,547, forward strand.
GCGACCGATCTGGTCCTGACGCTGACCGAAATGCTTCGGCAAGCCAAGGTGGTCGGCAAGTTCGTGGAATTCTTCGGAGACGGCACGGCGAGCCTCGAGGTGCCTGACCGGGCGACCATCGCCAATATGGCGCCCGAATACGGCGCGACGATGGGCTACTTTCCGGTCGATAACAAGACAGTCGACTACCTTGCCAGCACCGGCCGGACGGAAGACGAGATTGCTGCTTTTGAAGCCTACTTCCGCGCTCAGGAAATGTTCGGTGTGCCGCTGGCTGGCGAGATCGACTATTCGGCGATGCTCAGGCTCGACCTTGCGACCGTCACTCCCTCGCTGGCCGGGCCGAAAAGGCCGCAGGACCGGATTGACCTGGGCGCCGTGCAGTCAGGATTCACTACGCTGTTTTCGCAGCCCGTCTCCAGCGATGGCTTCGGGCGGCCCGCGCCGGCGTTGAAGCAGCGCCACCTCACCCGCAACGGCATCGACATCGGTTCCGGTGACGTGCTGATCGCCGCCATCACCTCCTGCACCAATACCAGCAACCCTCAGGTTCTGATTGCTGCCGGCCTGCTCGCCCGCAAGGCAGTGGAGCGCGGACTCAGCGTCAAGCCGCACATCAAGACTTCGCTGGCACCGGGTTCGCGAGTGGTCACCGACTACCTCAGCCGCAGCGGGCTCCTCGGCGATCTCGAAAAGCTCGGTTTCTACGTTGCCGGTTACGGCTGCACCACCTGCATCGGCAATTCGGGAGACCTTGCGGCCGAGATCAATGAAGCCATTGCCGAACACCATCTTGTCTGCGCCTCGGTGCTGTCGGGGAACAGGAATTTCGAAGCGCGCATCCACCCCGCCCTGCGCGCCAATTATCTCGCTTCGCCGCCGCTGGTGGTGGCCTACGCGCTGGCCGGCAGCGTACTGCGCGATCTGGCTAGCGAGCCGGTCGGCATCGACCGGCTCGGCCAGGAGGTGTGGCTGCGTGACATCTGGCCGAGCAGTGACGAGATCCGGGCCTGCCTGAGTTCATCCAGCGACCCCGCAACCTACCGTCGGCTCTACGCAGATTTTGCGCAGCGCAATGCCTTCTGGAATGCAATCCCGTCGGTTGCCGGCAAGGACATGCAGGTCTATGGCTGGCCAGAATCATCTTATATCTCGCGGCCACCATTCTTCGACCGCTTCTCGATGCAGGCGACCCCGCCCGGCGAGATTGGTTCGGCTCGGGCGCTGGCAATACTCGGCGATTCGGTCACCACGGACCATATTTCGCCGGCCGGAAACATCGCGGAAAACTCTCCGGCGGCAATCTGGCTCGGAGCGCGTGGTGTCCTGCGGGCAGATTTCAACTCGTATGGCGCACGACGCGGACAGTACGAAGTCATGGTGCGCGGCACTTTCGCCAACGTCCGGATGAGGAACCTGATGTTGCCGCCAAACGCCGATGGTTCACGCGAGGAAGGCGGAATGACCATCCATCAGCCAAGTGGAGAGCGACTGCCGATCTACGATGCGGCCATGCGCTATCTGGCTGCCGGGGAGTTTACTTTGATATTCGCCGGCGAGGAATATGGCACCGGCTCCTCCCGCGACTGGGCGGCCAAGGGCACCCAACTGCTCGGCGTTCGCGCGGTCATCGCACAGAGCTTCGAGCGTATCCATCGTTCGAATCTGGTCGGCATGGGCGTCATGCCACTGCAGTTCCATCCCGGCACCAGCGCACGGACCCTGCAGCTCCTGGGCGACGAGCGCTTCGATGTCATTGGCATCGATGCAGAGTTGCGACCCCAACAGAGCGTCGGCCTGAGAATCTTCCGCGCCGACGGCAGGGTCGAAGAAGTAGCCCTGCTACTGAGAATAGACACGCCGGCCGAGGTCGATTACTTCAGGCACGGCGGCATCCTGCCTTATGTATTGCGGGACTTGCTGGCATAGATGGATGAGGAGCGGCGAATGCATTGGCGCTGCAACGAAACGCCGGGTTCGAGCGGGCGACTCCCGCCCATCATCCGGATCGGCGACGAATTGCAGGTTCCCGCCACCCCGTCACAACTGAATGACATCCGCAAGGAAGCCCGGAGCCGCGCTTCCCTTCCTCCCTGCCCCTGCCCCCAGTCATGAAGGTATCAAGGCGGGCCGCTCCTGCGGTCGGCGCAATCCCCTTTCCAGGTCACCCGGAAGATCAATTGCACCGCGCAACAAACCAATCAACCTGACACTGCCCCGGGAGTTCCCGCCGTACTCCTGCATCAGGCAAGCAGCGAACTCCGGGAGGCATTGTCAGCGGGAACCTACTTGGCCTGCTTGGCGGCCTGCTTGGCTTCCTTCTTTGCCAGCTTGGCGGCCTGCTTGGCCTGCTTCGCGGCCCGCTTGGCTTCCTTCCTTGCCACCTTCGCGGCAACCTTGGCCTGCTTCGCGGCCTGCTTCGCGGCTTGCTTGGCTGCCTTCTTGCTCACCTTGGCCTCGGCAGCCTCGGCCGCCTTTGCAGCGCCAGCCAGCGCCGGCTTGCCAAGCGGCTGGGAGATTTTCGCGGCTTTGGCCTTTGCCAGTGCGTCAGACAGCGCCTGCTTGTTCTGCGCCTTCGTCTCGTCCAGCTTGCTGCCGGTCGATGTGGACGATTTTGCAACTACTGGCGCTTTCGCGACCCTCGCTTTCAGCTGCGGTGTTGCAGGTTTGGCTGCAACGGCGGGTTTGGCTGCAACGGCGGGTTTGGCTGCAACGGCGGTGGCTGCACTTGGCTGCGACTGCGGGTTTGGCTGCGACGGCGGGTTTGGCCGCAACGGCGGGCTTGGCTGCGGGGGCTGCGGGTTTCAGTTCTTCAGACACCTGTCTCTCTCCTCAAGGAAATATTCACAACGCGCATATTAGCAATTCGGATGCGATAGGTGCGAAGTATTGACGGGTAGAATGCCCATGCCTTCAAGAAATGAGACACGACATGACCCAGGACGAACTCAAGTTTGCGGTTGGCCAGGCGGCAGCCGATCATGTGGCCGAAAATTCGCCGGAAGGATGCATCATCGGCGTCGGGACCGGCTCGACGGCGAACTGCTTCATCGATGCCCTCGCCCCATTCCGGGCCCGCTACAAGGGCGCGGTCGCCAGTTCGGAAGCCACGAAAAGGCGACTCGAAAGCCATGGCATTACCGTATTCGATCTGAATGATGTCAACGATCTTCCGTTCTACGTCGACGGCGCTGACGAGATCGATGCCGGCCTGAACATGATCAAGGGCGGCGGCGGCGCACTGACGCGGGAGAAGATCGTCGCGGCAGTCGCGCGGAAGTTCATCTGCATTGCCGACGCCTCGAAGGTGGTGGCGACGATGGGCAGGTTTCCCCTGCCAGTCGAGGTCATTCCGATGGCGCGCGCTTACGTCGCCCGCGAATTGACCAGACTGGGGGGCAATCCGGTGCTGCGCGAGGGTTTCGTCACCGACAATGGCAACGTCATTGTCAACGTCAAGGGCCTCGTCATCATCGACCCCAAGGGTCTGGAAGCGAGAATCAACCAGATCGCCGGCGTCGTCACCAACGGCCTCTTCGCCATCCGCCCGGCCGACCTGCTGCTGCTCGGCACTGCCGAGGGAGTCAAGACCATTTTCTGAGCCAGCGCCGGGCAGCCTGTTGCGGTCGACCGCCCGGAAAGGGCAATTTTCAAGGACACGGGTTCACGCCGTGACGAGAACTTTCGCCCTCAGGCCGGCGGCGGAACGTAGCCCTGAATCTGGTCGGCACCACCACCGAAGAAGTGCTTCTCCACCTGTTCCGCCAGGTACTTGCGGTGACGGGCATCCACCAGACTGAGCCGGTTTTCGTTGATGAGCATGGTCTGCAGCTTGATCCATTGCTGCCATGCCTCTTTCGAGACATTCTCGAAAATTCGCTGGCCGAGTGCGCCCGGATAGGGAGGAAAATCGAGACCTTCGGCCTCGCGGCCGAGCTTGATGCAATTGACGGTTCGTGCCATCTGAAACTCCATAGCTGATTGCGCGTTGAATCATGAATTGGCTGACAGGCTCCTCAAATCGGCCACCTGCCCAACCAGTAAAGGGTTCATCTTCGTCAACTGCGCTTGACTGATCGCATTGCGAGACGAGAACCTGACCACCAGCATTCATTCTGACCGAAAGCCGGCCGGCCGGCTAGACCTGCATTCAGGTCAACGTCATACGGCCATTTCTTCTGCCCCACAATCCAACGCACCACCGGTGTTTCTCGCCACACCGAAGGCCCCGCATGGACCTGATAAAGGCCGGGGACAGTTTTCGGATACACAGGTCGGAATTTGCCGCATAATGTTCGGTCGCTAACTGACAATGGAGGGAAAAAAGATGGCAAATGAAAGCGAGAAAGAAACCCCTGAGGTCACCAAGGATGAAACGGCGACCGCGACCCCGAAACCCCCAGCAGCGGCAGTGACGAAACAGCCGGCGGCGGCGAAGGCGACCAAGCCTGCTGCGAAGCCGGCGGCGACGGCCGCAACGAAATCCGCATCACCGAAGAAAGTCACGCCAACGGCAAAGGACAAGGAAGCCCTTGCGAAAGCCTCGCATGGCGCCGTGAAGGCCAAGGTGGCGCTCACGAAGGCAGCCGAGGACGCGGTGAAGGCGATCAAGGCATCCCGCAAGGAAGCACGCGCATTTCCCAGCCGGGGCAGCGGCGAGGAGGTAACGGAAGAAGCCGCCCAGAAGCAGAAGCGCATGAAGGCGGACGAATACGAGAGGGCAATCGCGGGTCTGCAGGTCGAAATGGTCAAGCTTCAGGAGTGGATCAAGTTCAAGAAGCTCAAGGTCGTCGTGGTTTTCGAAGGGCGCGATGCGGCCGGCAAGGGGGGCTGCATCAAGCGCATCACCGAAAGCCTGAGTCCGCGCGTCACGAAGGTCGTGGCCTTGCCGGCGCCGACCGAGCGCGAGCAGGGCCAGTGGTATTTCCAGCGCTATGTGCAGCATCTGCCGGCCGCGGGCGAAATGGTCCTCATGGATCGCAGCTGGTACAACCGCGCCGGGGTCGAGAAGGTGATGGGCTTCTGCACGCCCTGACGAGCACAGCGAGTTTCTGCGCAGCTGCCCGGAATTCGAGCGCATGCTGGTGCGTAGCGGCATCATCCTGATCAAGTACTGGTTCTCGATCAGCAACGAGGAGCAGGAACGGCGGTTCAGGAAGCGCATCTACCACCCGACCAAGCACTGGAAGCTGAGTCCGATGGACCTGCAGTCGCGCGCGCGCTGGGTCGAGTATTCGAAGGCCAAGGACGAGATGTTCGCCCATACCGACATCAAGCAGGCGCCGTGGTATGTGGTGCACGGGGATGACAAGGAACGCGCACGCCTGAACGTCATGACCCACCTGCTGAGCCTGATCGACTACGAGGATCTGACGCCGGAACGCATCGAACTCCCGCCGCGTCAGGAAGACCAGGGCTATGTGCGCCCGCCGATGTCGGACCAGACCTTCATACCCGAAATCTTCTGACCGCGCATCTCCGCGACCGGGACATCTCCCGGTCGCCCTTTGTCCCGGGCGGGTACGCATCCGCCAGGTCTCAGAACGCGAACTCCGGAAAGCTGCACACTGACCGACGCGGCATGCGGCCGGCCAGCATTTGAGGCTGGCCCTGCAGTCGCCTTGCCACCGGATACGATTAGAAGAGGCTTGCCGGGAAAGAGGTTGCGTGCCGCGCGACCGATCGGAACCGGGCGACAAATTGACCAGAACTCAATCCGCCGGGAATCTCAAGCGGGGTGGCTGGCCCTTGCGCTAACCTTGCCGGCCCTTGCGCTCTCCTTTCTGGCCTTTGCTTCCTTTGCCGCCCTTGCCTTCTCCGCCCTCAGATCTTTGGCCAACTGGGCCTTCGACGGTCTGGGTTGGGCGATCGTCGCCCGTGAAGCTTCCTTGGCGTTCGAGTCCTTGGCTGGCGTGTCCTTTGCGTCTCTCGTGATCACCGTCCGCGGCTCCTTTGCCAGGTCGATCTTGAGTTCTTTCTCCAGGCGTTCGCAGATCGTTCGCAGGACCTTGACCCGGGCAAAGTACTTGTCATTCGACTCGACAATCGTCCACGGTGCGGTGCCCGTACTGGTGCGATCGACCATGTCACAGACCGCCTCATGATATGCCCCGGCCTTCTCCCGATTGCGCCAGTCTTCCTCGGTGATCTTGAAGCGCTTGTGCTCGACCTCGGCGCGCTCCTCGAAGCGCCTGAGTTGCTCCTCGTCACTGATCTGCAGCCAGAACTTGACGATGATGCCGCCGGCACGCCAGATGTCATGCTCGAAATCGTTGATTTCAGCGTAGGCACGCAGCCAGTCGGCCTGGCTGCAGAATCCCTCGACCCGTTCGACAAGCACCCGGCCGTACCACGTACGGTCGAAAATGGTCACCCGCCCGAGGCGCGGCATGTGTCGCCAGAATCGCCACAGATACGGGCGTGCACGCTCCTCCTCGTTCGGCGCGGCGATCGGGATGATCTGATATTGCCGCGCATCCATCGCCGACATCACCCGCCGGATGGCACCGCCCTTGCCCGCCGCATCTGAACCTTCAAACGCCAGAATCAGCGCGCGCTTCTTGAACTCGGGATGGCGCATCAGTTCCGCCAGGCGCCCCTGCCAGGTCGCGAGTTCGGTCTCGTAGTCCTTCTTCGGCAGACTTTGCGTCATGTCCAGCGAACTCAGCACGTCGAGACTGTCGAACCGTGGAGAGAACGGTGGCGCCACCGGGGAAGTCTGCGCCCGCTTGTCGGCCAGCCGCTTCTGCAGCGATTCGAGGATCGTCCTGCCAACCGTCAGCGACCGATAGCGGTCGTCCGTCCCCTCGACGATGATCCACGGCGCCCATGGCGTGCTTGTCGTACGCAGCAAATGCCCGGCTACCTCGAGCATCTTGTCGTAGGTCTTCAGCCGATCCCAACTCGCCTTGGTCACCCGCCAGCGGGTCAGCGGATTCGCTTCGATCGACGCCAGGCGCTCGCGTTGCGCGTCCTTGGAGAGGTGTATCCAGAACTTGAGCACCAATGCACCCTCGTTGACCAGCATCTCCTCGAAGCGGTTGAGTTCATCCATGCGCTGGTCGAAATCGGATCGCGAAAGGTTACCGGCGATGCGATCGGCAACCGGCCACGAATACCACGAACCGGCCGCAATCCCGATTCGCCCTTTCTTCGGCAGCGCTCGCCAGAAACGCCACATCGACGGATGCTGTCGCTCTTCCTGCGTTGGCGCGGAAAAGGTGCGCGTAGACATGTAGCGCGGGTCCATCCACTCGTAGAGGGTGTTGATGGTGTCACCCTTGCCCGACCCATCGACGCCGCTGATCAGGATGATGACCGGAAAGCTGCCGTTCTCGCGCAATTTCTCCTGTGCTTCGAGCAGCGCCGCGCGCAGCTTGGGTACCTCAACCTTGAACGTTTCCTTGTCGATCTTGTGTCCCAGCATGGCCGATTCGAACATCACCAGTCTCCTCTTTCAAGTCACCCAAAAAGACCCAGTTGACGCCAAGACGGCCAACTGTCCTGCCTCAAGTCCCGGCCCGCGCCCAGAGCGGGAACAACCGGAATGCCGTCATGCCGAGTTCCGGGTCAGGCGCAATTACCGCATCTCAAGGTAGCACCTTGATCGCTTCTCGCCCCCTGCTCACGCAAAACGGCAAGCCCTTCAGCCAACCTATTCTAGCTGGGGGAGGAGTGGCGGAACACGATATTATAAGAGAGGCGCGAGTTCAATTCGCAGTTCGACCTCGAATTTGAAACCGCCCAGCCTCAAAGGCTCTTGAAGAGGATCTTTGAACGACGCTGGTAGTTGTACATGTCGCGTTTCCGCGCCGGCAGATCGTCAACCGAAGCAAGCTTGAAGCCGCGCTCGACAAACCAGTGTTCCGTGCGCGTGGTGAGCACGAAGAGCCGTTTGACACCTGCCTTCTTTGCGCGGCGCTCGACACGCTTCATCAACTGCTCCCCATATCCGCCTTCGCGGTGCTCGGCACTGACCGCCAGGCAGGCCAGTTCGGCGTAATCGTCCGAATGGCTATAGAACGCGGCGCAACCGACGATGATGCCGTCGTGCTCGATGATGGAGAAATGATCGATCTCGCGTTCGAGCAGTTCGCGCGGCCGGTGAACCAGAACGCCTTCAGCCTCGAGCGGCGCGATCAACGCGATGAGCGCGCCGATGTCGTCCGGCTTGGCCTCGCGGATATGCTCCAGCGACTCGCGCGTGACCACCGTGCCGACGCCATCATGGGTAAACAGCTCGCGCAGCAACGACCCATCCTGTTCGAAACCGACCAGGTGGACCCGGCCAACCCCGGCGCGACTGGCCCTGAGAACGCATGGCAGGCAACGGCGCATATCCGACGACAGCCAGTTGCCGCCCGCCTTGATGATGTCAGCAATCCCGTCGGCGGTCATCTCTTCGATCAAGCCGCCGGCCGGATTGGTTACCCCCGGGCTGTCGATCAGGAAAATCAGCTTGTCGGCCCCGATCGCAACGGCCACTGCTTCGGCCGCCTCCTCCATCTGCAGGTTGAAGATTTCACCGGTCGGCGATGGTCCCTCGCAATTGAGCAGCACGATGTTGCCCAGGCTCAACTGGGCGTCGATGCCTTCGGCGTCCACCTTGCGCACCTTGCCGGCGTAATGCATGTCGATCCCGTCAAGCACGCCGATCGGCTGCCCGGTGATGAAGTTGCCGCCAATGACCCGGATACGGCTGTTGGCCATCGGCGTGTTGGGCAGGCCCTGCGAAAGCAGCGCCTCGATCTCCAGATAGACGCTGCCGACGGCATCGAGCACGCACTCCAGGGTTTTCGCATCGGTGACGCGATAGCCACGATGATATTTCGACTCAAGGTTCTTCTCGCGCAGTTCCTCCTCGATCTGCGGCCGCGCGCCATGAACCAGAACCAGCCTGATGCCGAGGCTGACCAGCAGATTGACGTCGTAGGCCAGCGTCTTCGCGGACTCGCTCGCCACCGCCTTGCCGCCAAAGGCGACGACGAAGGTTCTCCCGCGAAAGGCATTGATGTAGGGCGTGACCGCCCGGAACCAGGAAACGAAATGCTCGTCGTACGCGGTTTCGCTCATCGCGGCTGCTACTTCTTGCTCTGGTTACGTTTCAGCGCCTGCTCGAGACTCTCGCAGACTGTCTGCAGGACCTTGACGCGAGCAAAATTCTTGTCGTTCGCCTCGACCAGAGTCCATGGCGCCAGCCCGGTCGAGGTACGGTCGACCATGTCGCAGACGGCGGTGACGTAGTCGTCCCATTTTTCCCGGTTGCGCCAATCCTCGTCGGTGATCTTGAAGCGCTTGAAGTCCATTGCCTGGCGCTCCTCGAAGCGGCGCAACTGCTCGTCGGCGCTGATCTGCAGCCAGAACTTGATGACCACAACACCGGCATCGGTTAACTGATGTTCGAAATCGTTGATCTCGGCATAGGCCCGCAGCCAGTCGGCCTCGGTGCAGAACCCCTCGACCCGCTCGACGAGGACGCGCCCGTACCAGGATCGGTCGAAGATCGCGACCCGGCCGGTGCGCGGCAAGTGCCGCCAGAAGCGCCACAGATAGGGCTGAACGCGCTCTTCCGACGTTGGCGCGGCAATCGGGATGATCTGGTACTGCCGGGCGTCGATTGCAGAGACCAGCCGGCGGATGGCGCCGCCCTTCCCGGCTGCGTCCGAACCCTCGAAGACCACCACCAGCGAGCGCTTTTCGAGAAAGTGCGGGTCACGCATCAATTCGAAGAACCGGGACTGATATTTCGTGAGTTCGCGCTCATAGTCCTTCTTGAGCAGGTGCTTGCCGAGATCAAGTTCGGTCAGCACGTTTTTCTGGTCGATCCCATGCGTGATCGGCGGCGCCACCGGCACCTGCTGGCGACCCTGCTGCTGCAGGCGGCGCTGCAGTGCATCGAGGACAATGCGCCCGACAGTCAGCGAACGGTATTCGTCATTCGTGCCCTCGACGATGATCCAGGGTGCATGTGCCGTATTGGTCACGCGCAGCACATGCCCCGCGACCTGCTGCAACTTGTCGTAAGTCTTGAGCCGTTCGTAGCTGGCCTTGGTCACGCGCCAGGCTGTGCGCGGGTTCTTCTCGAGCGCCTTCAGCCGCTGTTTCTGACCCTCTTTCGACAGATGGAACCAGAATTTCAGCACCAGCGCACCCTCATTGACCAGCATCGCCTCGAAGCGGTTGATATCGTCGAGGCGGTCGTCCATATCGGTGTCCCTCATGGCGCCCAGGATGCTGTCGGCAATCGGCTGCGAGTACCATGAACCAGCGAAGATGCCGATCTTTCCCTGCGGCGGCAGCGCCCGCCAGTAGCGCCACATATAGGGACGCGACTGCTCCTCGTCGCTCGGCGCGGAAAATGCCAGGGTCGAGATGTGCCGCGGGTCCATCCATGAATAAAGCAGGTTGATGGTTTCACCCTTGCCGCTGCCGTCCACGCCGCTGATCAGGATGACGACCGGAAATTCCTTCTTTTCCAGCATGTCGTACTGAACGTCGAGCAGTGCAGCGCGCAGCTTGGGGACCTCCTTCTTGAAGGTCTCCTTGTCGATGACGTGGCCCAACTCTGCTGATTCGAACATCCGTTATCCTCCTCTGAAATCACCCCACAGGGCCTGCATCGCCGCCAGTGCGGCAAGGCCCGCCGTTTCGGTACGCAGGATCCGCGGACCCATGCGTACCGGCCGAAAACCAACCTGACGCGCGGCAACGATTTCCTGCGGGTCAAGCCCGCCCTCGGCGCCGATCAGGAGTTCCACGCTCTTCGGCGACGGCAGATCGACGAGCGACTGCTCGGCATCGGGCGCGAGCATGAGACGCAGCGCCACGCCAGGCGGCCGGGCCAGCCAGTTCTCCAGTTTCTCCACGGGTGCAACCTGCGGCACCTGATTGCGCCCGCATTGCTCGCAGGCCGCGGCTGCCACCCCCTGCCAGTGCGCCACCCGCCGCCCCGCCCGCTCGCCCGCCAGACGCGTGACGCTACGCCGGCTATCCACCGGAACGATAAGCGAGACGCCCAGTTCCACCGCCTTCTGCACGGTGTAGTCCATCTTTTCGCCGGACTGTACGGCCTGGATCAGGGTCACCGCCAACCCCGACTCGCGCTCCACATCACGCCATGCGCCCAGCGCCGCAACCACGCGATCCTTCTCGATGCGCTCGATGCGCGCCTCATACTCGCCGGCACGACCGTCGAAAAGAACGACCGGCGCCCCCGGCGGGAGTCGCAGGACACGCACCGCATGGCGTGCCACAGGCTCCGGCAGATCGATGTAGGCGCCCGGGGCAAGCGCCTCCCGGCAGTAGAAACGCGGCTGACTCATGGGGTGGTATTATGGGTGAAATACAACATCGGGGGAAACAGATGGTTGCCTTGAACCCGCCCGCCTGCGACTTCGGGCTTCCGGCGATTCCGTTCGACCTGCCGGGCACCGACGGCAGGCGCCACACGCTGACCGATTGCCGGGGGCCGAACGGTCTGCTGGTGATGTTCATCTGCAACCACTGTCCCTTTGTCAAGGCGGTCATCGACCGCATCGTGCGCGATTGCCGGGAACTGGCTGCCCTGGGCGTCGGCAGCGTGGCGATCATGAGCAACGATGCCACCGCCTACCCGGAGGACTCTTTCGCAAACATGGTGCTACTGGCCAGGCAACTGGACTTTCCCTTCCCCTACCTGCATGACGAAACACAGTCCGTGGCCCGCGCCTATGGCGCGGTGTGCACACCCGATTTCTTCGGCTACAACAGCCGGCTCGAGCTGCAATATCGCGGCCGCCTCGACGCCTCGGGGCGCAACTCAAGCCCTCCGGACGCGCCGCGCGAACTCTTTGCCGCCATGCGCCAGATTGCCGATACCGGGCGCGGTCCGGAGGTGCAGACACCGTCGATCGGCTGCTCGATCAAATGGCGCGAGGCCTGACGTCGGGCCGCAGCATTCCCGGATCGCGGTGGTTGACCGCCCGGCACGCCGGATGAACTACGGCGCCGGCTTGCCCCGCGCGTGTTCCTCCAGCCGGTCGAGCGCATATCCCGCCATCAGGCCGGCCAAGCGGTTGCCGAGGCGGATGGCGAAATAGACGCCGTCAACCATATGCAGATGCGCGTCCTCGATGGCGCGGACGGGCACTGCAATCGGCGGCACCAGAGCGAGCACTGCGTAAGGCTTGCGGGTCATTACCCTCTGCGCCTCGCCGATGCGCAATGTCGCCGCGTCGATCGCTTCTTCGACAAGTTCCTTGGCGCCACGGATCTGGCGCACGGTTTCGGGTTCCATGCAAACTCCTTTCAGGTGCTCGCGCACCAGGTTCTGATCTGGCCATAAACGGCTTCGTCGTGCGCCAGATCCATATGTCCCAAGCCCGGAAACAGGCGTACGTTGTCACCGGCTTGCGGCGGGTGCACCAGGCCATCGCCGAAAAGTCTCGCGGCAAGGTGCTCGGGGTCGTCGGTCACCGTGCCGGCAATCAGGTAATGCTGCGCGCTCGCCAGCCACGGCACGGCGCCGGTGAAGTCATCGGCATGCACCGTCGTGCCATCGCGCAGATCCTTGACCCCCTGGCTGCGCCGCCCGGCGACATCGCCGACGAGCGCGGTGACCGGATGCGGCACTGCCCGCAATACGGACGTCATCAGGTGCGCCACCTTTTCCAGCAGCGCGCCTTCGTGCGGAGTGCCGAGATAGAAAGCCCTGCTGACCAGGCGCACCCATGGCGCATCGCGCTCGACACCATAATGGCAGGCGCCCCGGAGCACCAGTCCGCCCATGCTGTGGCCGACCAGGATGATCTCGTCAACCGGCTCGGGATAGGCGAGAAGCAGTTCCTCGAGCAGGATGTCCAGCGACTTGCCGTTATACGGAATGGGCAAGCCGGTGTTGTAGCGCAGAAAAAGAGGGGTGTAACCAAGGTCGTCACGCAATGCATTGCCGTAAGAACGCGTCGGGTCGTCGGGATAATTCCAGACGCCCTCGTGACAGCACAGGCCATGAAGCAGCACGCACAGCTTGCGCTTCGGCGCGCCCCACTCGGTGCGCAGGCTGTCCGGCGTCAAGGCCAGGGGTTTGCCGCGCCCGTAGAAAGCCATGTCGATCGCCAGTCCGTTGTCGCGATGGGTCAGGTAGTCGCCAATGCAGCCATTGAGGATGCTGGTCGCCGTGGCGCTCCACGCCGGCATTCCAAAAGCCTTTCCTTCATTCTCGACCATCGGCCAGTCTCCAGTACCGGCACGCGACCGGTGCCGTCAAGCCTACGCGCGAATCGGCGGCTTGACCAGTGGCAAACCCGCCTGCCGCGACAGACGGGCCTCGCCGGAAGGCATTGCCAGTGACCACATCGCTGCATGTCCAGGACCTGGCGGGCGAATGCGAATCACCCAAATTGCCGGCCGGACTATCCGGAACCCCGCGTTTTGAACGATAATCCGACTTTTTTCCGGGTGCCTCGCCTTGAGTTGCCAAGCGAGCGGGCCGGATCGCCGACATGAGCTCAAATCCCTCCCAGCAGTCGCAAATTTTCGCCCCCATCACCAGCGCCATCCGCGCCTTGGCCATGGATGCCGTGCAGCAGGCCAACTCGGGTCACCCGGGGGCGCCGATGGGAATGGCCGAAATCGCCGAGGTACTCTGGCGCCGGCATCTGCGCCACAACCCGGCCAACCCGCACTGGCCCGACCGCGACCGCTTCGTGCTGTCGAATGGCCACGGTTCGATGCTGCTCTATGCCCTCCTGCACCTGACCGGCTACGATCTCACGATCGACGACCTGAAGAACTTCCGCCAGCTCCACTCGAAAACCGCCGGGCACCCGGAATTTGGCATCACCGCCGGCGTCGAAACCACCACCGGCCCGCTCGGCCAGGGCATCGCCAATGCGGTCGGCATGGCGCTGGCCGAGAAGGTGCTCGCTGCCGAGTTCAACCGGCCCGGCCACGAGATCATCGATCACCACACCTACGCATTTCTCGGCGACGGCTGCCTGATGGAAGGCGTCTCGCACGAGGTCTGCTCGCTCGCCGGCACACTCGGCCTGGGCAAGCTGATCGCCTTCTGGGACGACAACGGCATTTCGATCGACGGCCATGTCGAAGGCTGGTTCACCGACGACACCCCGAAGCGTTTCAAGTCCTACGGCTGGCACGTCATCGCCCACGTAGACGGCCATGACGGCGACGCCATCGAGCTTGCCATACTCGCCGCCAAGTCGGTCACCGACAAGCCCAGCCTGATCTGCTGCAAGACGACGATCGGCCGCGGCTCGCCGAACAAGCAGGGCAGCCACGATTGCCACGGCGCGCCGCTGGGCAGCGACGAAGTCGCCGACGCCCGCGAATACATCGGCTGGCCGCACGCCCCGTTCGAGATCCCGTCCGACGTGTATGCCGCCTGGAACGGGAAGGCGCGCGGCGCCTTCTTCGAAGAGAACTGGAGAAACCGCCTCGACGCCTATCAGGCCGCCTTTCCCGCCGAAGCCGCCGAATTCGAGCGCCGCGTGATGAGGCGACGAACTGCCGGCCAACTGGGAAGCGACCAAGGCCGCCTACATCGCCGCCTGCCGCGAAAAGGCCGAGAACATCGCCACCCGCAAGGCCTCGCAGAATGCCATCGCCGCCATTGCGCCGGCCCTGCCGGAACTGTTCGGCGGCTCGGCCGACCTCGCCGGCTCCAACCTGACCCTGGTCAAGGGCAGCAAGGGCGTCACCCGCAGCGAGGGCGGCAACTACTGCTACTACGGTGTCCGCGAATTCGGGATGACCGCCATCGCCAACGGCATCGCGCTGCATGGCGGCCTGATTCCCTACACCGCCACCTTCCTCGTCTTCTCCGATTACGCCCGCAACGGCATCCGCATGGCCGCGCTGATGAAGCAGCGCCAGATCATGGTTTATACCCATGACTCGATCGGCCTCGGCGAGGACGGCCCGACGCACCAGCCGGTCGAACAAATACCGAGCCTGCGCATCATCCCGAATCTGGATGTCTGGCGACCGGCCGATGCGACCGAAACGGCGATTGCCTGGACTGCCGCGGTTGACCGGAAAGATGGCCCAACTTTGCTCGCCCTGTCGCGCCAGAATCTGCCGACGGTCACCGGGAATGTCGCCGACGACGACATCGCCAGGGGCGGCTACGTGCTGTCCGACTGTACCGGCGAAGCACAAATCACCTTCATCGCCACCGGCTCCGAGGTCAAGCTCGCGCTCGACACGCAGGCGGCCCTGGCCGGCCAGGGCATCGCCACCCGTGTCGTCTCGATGCCCTGCACCAATGTCTTTGACCGGCAGAGCGCCGATTACCAGGCGGCGGTCCTCGGCGCTTGCGGGAAGCGCATCGCCATCGAGGCGGCGCATCCCGATTTCTGGCGCAAATATGTCGGCCTGCATGGCGCCGTGATCGGCATCGACCGCTTCGGCGAATCCGCCCCGGCCGGCCAGCTTTTCGAGTTGTTCGGCTTCAACGTTGCCAACGTCATTGCTACGGCCCGGGCGCTCGTGTCCTGACTTCCATCAGTCATTTCCTGACAAGAACCATCATGGTCGGCGGGAAGAAAATCGCCTTCCACTCGACCAGGAACCCGCAGGACATTGCTGACCCGGTCAAGAAGAGGGCCATGAATGGCACCAAACTGACCGACCTCGATGTTTCCGACAATCGCGTCTTGATCCAAGCCGGCCTCACCGTGCCGCCGGGTGCGGCGCGGGCGGCACGCCGGTAACCATCGCCACGTTTGACACAAACGACAATGTCGGCTACATCTCGACCGGCGGTGGCACCTTCCTCAAATTTCTCGAACCCAAACCCTGCCGGCCATTGCCGTACTTGAGGCGCGTGCGGCAAAATAGGCGTGTAAGGCAGGTCGACCGCGGCATTGCCGCGGTCAACGGCCTGGAACAGGCAAGCATCTATCAATGACGAGAGAAACAAGACATGTCACGCCACACCAAGATCGTCGCCACGCTGGGCCCCGCTTCATCGTCAACGGAGGTGCTCGAACGCCTGGTGAACGCCGGCGTCAACGTCGTGCGCCTGAACTTCTCGCACGGCACCCCCGGGGACCATCTCGAGCGCGCCACCACCGTCCGCGAAATCGCCCGCCGTCTGGGACGCACGGTCGGCATCCTCGGCGACCTGCAGGGGCCGAAGATTCGCGTCGGCAAGTTCGAGAAAGGCAAGATTCTGCTGGTCGCCGGCGAGAGCTTCATCCTCGACGCCAAGTGTGCCATGGGCGACCAGGAGCGCGTCGGTCTCGACTACATGGATCTTCCGAAAGACGTCAAGTCCGGCGACATCCTGCTGCTCGACGACGGCCGCCTGAAGCTCGAAGTCACCGGGGTGCGCGGTCCCGAAATTCATACCAAGGTGCTGGTCGGCGGCGATCTTTCCAACAACAAGGGGATCAACCGCCAGGGCGGTGGCCTGTCCGCGCCGGCGCTGACCGCCAAGGACATGGAAGACATCAAGACCGCCGCGCAGATCGGCGTCGATTTCGTTGCCGTCTCCTTCCCGAAAAGCTCGGCCGACATGTATATGGCCCGCCAGTTGCTGCGTGCCGCCGGCTGCCAGGCCGTGCTGATCGCCAAAGTCGAACGTGTGGAGGCGATCACCAATCTCGACAACATCCTTGATGCCTCGGACGGCATCATGGTGGCCCGTGGCGACCTCGCCGTCGAAGTCGGCGACGCCGCCGTTCCCGCCCTGCAGAAGAGAATGATCCGCATGGCGCGCGACAAGAACAAGCTGACCATCACCGCCACGCAGATGATGGAATCGATGATCGTCTCGCCGGTACCGACCCGCGCCGAAGTCTCGGATGTCGCCAATGCGGTGCTCGACGGCACCGATGCGGTGATGCTGTCGGCCGAAACCGCCAGCGGCCAGTACCCGGTCGAGACCGTCGAATCGATGGCGCGCATCTGCGTCGAGGCCGAGCGTTCGGCCGAAGTGACACTGGACAGCCAATTCCTCGATCGCGTGTTCACCCGCATCGACCAGTCGGTTGCCATGGCGGCGATCTGGACGGCCCATCACCTAGAAGTCAAGGCCATCGCCGCCCTTACCCAGTCCGGGTCAACGGCGCTGTGGATGAGCCGGCTGAATTGCGGCGTTCCGATCTACGCCCTGACGCCCGACACCGAAACGGGCAGCCGCATCGTGCTCTACCGAGCGGTCTATCCGCTCATGATGGCGCAGGCGCACACCGACCGCGACCAGCTTCTGGCAGACGCCGAGCAACTGCTCATCGATCGCGGCGTCGTCGTCAAGGGCGACCTCATCGTCCTCACCATCGGCGAGCCGATCGGCAGCGCCGGCGGCACAAATACGCTGAAGATTGTCCGCGTCGGCGAGGCCTGAGCCCCCCGGCAAAGCAGAATGTCATTCAACCACCTCCATACTGAACAGGAGTTCCCATGCCACTAGTTTCCATGCGCCAACTGCTCGACCACGCCGCCGAAAACGGCTACGGTCTGCCCGCCTTCAACGTCAATAACATGGAGCAGGTCTGGGCCATCTGCGAAGCCGCCAGCCAGATCGACGCCCCGGTCATCATGCAGGCCTCGGCCGGCGCCCGCAAATATGCCGGCGAGCCCTTCCTCCGCCATCAGATCCTCGCCGCGCTCGAAGCCTACCCGCAGCTGCCCATCGTCATGCACCAGGATCACGGCCAGAGCCCGGCCGTCTGCATGAGCGCCATCCGTTCCGGCTTCACCTCGGTGATGATGGACGGCTCGCTCGAGGCGGATGGCAAGACCACCGCCTCCTACGAGTACAACGTCAACGTTTCCAAGGAAGTCGTCAAGTTCGCCCACGCCATCGGCGTTTCCGTCGAAGCCGAACTCGGCGTTCTCGGCTCGCTCGAAACCATGAAAGGCGACAAGGAAGACGGCCACGGCGCGGAAGGCACCATGACCCGCGAACAACTGTTGACCGACCCGGATCAGGCCGCCGACTTCGTCAAGCAGACCAACTGCGATGCGCTGGCCATCGCCATCGGCACCAGCCACGGCGCCTACAAGTTCACCAAGAAGCCTACCGGCGACATCCTCGCCATCGACCGCATCAAGGAAATCCACGCCCGCATCCCGAATACCCACCTCGTCATGCACGGCTCCTCCAGCGTGCCGCAGGAACTGCTTGCCGAGATCCGCGAATTCGGTGGCGACATGAAGGAAACCTACGGCGTGCCGGTCGAGGAAATCGTCAAAGGCATCGCCCACGGCGTGCGCAAGGTCAATATCGACACCGACGTCCGACTCGCGATGACCGGCGCCGTCCGCCGCTACCTGTTTGAAAATCCCGGCAAGTTCGACCC
Source organism: uncultured beta proteobacterium (assembly GCA_963810175.1). Taxonomy (GTDB): domain Bacteria; phylum Pseudomonadota; class Gammaproteobacteria; order Burkholderiales; family Rhodocyclaceae; genus Azonexus. The sequence continues at coordinate 115,852 of CAWEMU010000004.1, forward strand.
GCGCGACTACCTCAAGCCGGCCCGCGAAGCCGCCAAGAAAATCTGCCTGGCCCGCTTCGAAGCTTTCGGCTGCGCCGGCCGCGCCAGCCAGATCAAGGTCATCCCGCTGGACAAGATGGCCGAGCGCTACGCCAAGGGCGAACTGAACCAGATCGTCAAATAAGGCCGTTTTTTCCGGTCGACCGCAACAGCCGCCTTTGGGCGGCTTTCTTGTTCATTTTTTTGGTTTTTGGACAATGGCTCAGTTCGGCCATCAGCCGCCGCTCAGAATTTTTCTCCATTGCGGCCATTCATTTTCTTGCTGGCTCTGTAGCGGTCATTGATCCGAGGATGCTCAGATTTCAGCTTGGCAGTCCGCAATGCAGCGGGTGGAGCCATTCGCGGTACTGTAGGCGCGCCACTTTGTTCGGCAGATTACTGAGTCCACCCGCCGCTCCAACGGATAGAATCTGATTCGGATGGCGGATGGCGGATGGCCCCGCAGTTGATGCGCCGAGGGTACATGGGCAAACAAAAGGGAAAGCAGCTGTGTGGCTTCGTACTGGATGCAATATCACCTTCGACGTGAGCATAGCCACGCCTTTCATCCTCATGCTTCGTCCGCGTAGCGGCTTACATCAATGGGTAGCGCGCGAGTCGTACACCTTCAAGCCCAGCGTACTTGCTGTGGAATATACCGACAATTATGGCAATCTCTGCCAGCGCCTCGTCGCCCCGCCGGGCGAGTTCTCGATACACACCTCTGCCGACATCCTGACTGCTGATAGCGTCAACGTCAGTCCGGGCGCGCCTTTCGAGGATGTGCAGAACTTGCCTGACGGGGTTCTCAACTATCTCTTGCCTTCACGCTATTGCGAGTCGGAAAGGTTTATAGAGCTTGGTCAGGAAATTGTCGCCGGCGTTGCGCCAGGCTATGATCAAGTGGCTGCAATAGTAAATTGGATACGTGACAACATTCATTTCAATTCGGAATCTACCCAATTTCAGCTATCAGCAGTAGAGGTCAATCAGCAGCGCGAAGGGGTGTGCCGTGACTTGGCGCATCTTGGGATAGCGTTATGCCGCGGCCTGTGCATCCCGGCGCGCATGGTTGTTGGTTACTGTATGAACTCGAACCTATGGATTTTCATGCCTGGTTCGAAGCTTACGTCGGGGGGCGCTGGTATATTTTCGATGCAACCCAGCCTCAGCCCAGAGGCGGACGCGTCACCGTAGCCTATGGACGCGATGCCGCCGACGTGGCCATATTCAACCAGTTTGGCCCGGCCTTGTTTCCCCGGGAAATGTCGGTTCACGTTGAGATGCTGGATTCAGCACCGGATTAGAGCTTTTGACGATGCAGAGATTGCGCATTCAACATCTGACGGAATATCTGTTCCCAACTCAGGTGACGCTCAACCAGCACAGACTCTTGCTGCGTCCACGTGAAGGGCATGACGTGCGTATCGAGACTTCCAGGTTGGAAATCACCCTACGCCCCATATCAAATGGCAACGTGATGTGTTCGACAACTCCCTGGCGGTTGTCAAACTCCCGGGGCGCTGGGACAAATTGATCATCGCCAGCGATGTCGTTATCCAGCATTTCGAGCAAGCGCCTTTTGACTTCCTCGTTGATGACTATGCGGTGTATTACCCATTCTTGTATGCGGGGGGCGAGCAAGTTGATCTGGCGGCTTTTCAGCGGCTGGTCTTCTTCAACGATCAACAAATCATAAACAACTGGCTGCTGCAGTTCGGGTTATACGGCATGGAGACCTTGGGCTTGCTGGTGAAGTTGAATCAGGCGATCAGCAACCAGTTTCGCTATCAAGTGGAGAAGAACCCGGTGTCCAGTCACCCGCGAAGACGCTGGCCCAGCGCAGTGGATCTTGCCGCGACTACGCCACGCTTTTCATTGAGGCTTGCCGCTGCCTTGGTTTGGCCAGTCGCTTTGTCAGCGGG
>CAWEMU010000005.1:0-17210 GCA_963810175.1 uncultured beta proteobacterium
GGCAGGGGGCGAGCAATTTGATATCGAGGATGCCCATACAGGCTAATGATGACACCCTACGAGAAGTTCAAGTCGTTGCCGCAGGCCGAGACATTCCTGAAACTTGGCGTCGATTTCGAACAACTCGACGCACAGGCCAAGGCGATGAGCGACAATGACGCGGCAGAGCAAATGAACGCGGCGCGTTCAGTCCTCTTCAAGAGCATTTTTAACCGATCGAAAACGGCTGCCTGACCTGAAAAAAGCGTAAAGCGAAGGGGCTATGGATATGTGGATAGCTCGCCTGACGGCGACCTTCCCACATACCCACAGCCCCGCCAAAAGCCAACCCTTTTTTGATTTCGGATTCAACGTCAAAACCGATCGCTCAGACTCAAACCTCGATTGGAATCTACTTCGAGACCGGGTTCCGGGGAACCCCTCGACGACCCGCCGCAGGCATGCCAGCTCGTCGCGGCGTCGGCCTCGCTGTGCCCGGGTTGCGCGGATTGCGCAGTTTCCCGTTCGCGGCGAGGCGTGCCACCAGCAGTCGGCATGGCTCTCGATCTTGCCCTCGGCGATGGCGGCGGCTGTGCTCCGCCGCGCGCCCGTGCTGGTGAGTCAAGTCCCCGCCTCGACCGCAGTGACCGCCCGTCTCAGTGCAGCGCTCGAACGAATGATGAATTTCTCGAGTTCGACAATCAGGAAGAAGACGGCGCCGCCGGCGATCAGGACGGGCCACACGTGCAGCGGAATGGCCTCGTTGCCGAAGACCGCCTGCAGCGGCGGCGCATAGGTGAACAGCAGTTGCAGAACGATCACCGCACCAATGCCCATGGGCAGGTATTTGTTGCCTCGGTGGCTGGCGATCGACAGCGAAGAATCGAGCAGGAAGCGGCTGTTGAGCAGATAGAAGATCTGCCCGATGGTGATGGCATTGACCGCAACGGTACGGGCGAGGTTGTCCGATGCGCCCTGGCCCTTCATCCAGAAGAACGCCCAGAGCGTGAATACCACCAGCGCCAGACCGACGAAAATGACGCGCCAGATGCCAAAGCCGGTAAGAATCGGGCGATCCACGGCGCGTGGCGGGCGCGTCATGACATCGTGCTCGTGCGGCTCGAAGCAGATCACCAGGCCGAGCGCCACGGAGGTGACCATGTTGACCCACAGCACCTGCGGCGCGGTGATCGGCAGCGTGAAGCCGAGGAAAATCGCCACGGCGATGACCAGTCCCTGCGCAAAGTTGGTCGGGAAGAGGAACAGGATCGCCTTCTCGATATTGTTATAAACCGTCCGCCCTTCCTTGACGGCGGCGGTGATCGAGGCAAAGTTGTCGTCGGCGAGAATCATCTCCGCCGCCTCCTTGGTTACCTCGGTGCCCTTGATGCCCATGGCCACGCCGATGTCGGCCTTCTTCAACGAAGGTGCGTCATTGACGCCGTCGCCGGTCATCGCAACGATCTGCTTGTTGGCCTGGATCGCCTTCACCAGGCGCAACTTGTGTTCGGGACTGGCGCGGGCGAAGACGTCAACATCGCGCACAGCTTCCCGGAGCGCCGCCTCGTTCATTTCCTCGATTTCGGTGCCGGTAATCGCCGTCTTGCCGTCGCCGATGCCGAGCATCTTGGCAATGGCGGCAGCGGTGATGCGATGGTCGCCGGTGATCATGGTGACGCGAATGCCGCCCTTGTGGCATTCCTTCACGGCTTCGATGGCCTCCTGGCGCGGCGGGTCGAGCAGGCCGATAAGGCCGACCAGCACCAGGTTCTTCGGCAGATCGGCCGGGCCGAGGCTGCCCGCCTGCAGGCCGGGGTTTTCCAGCCACGCCAGCGCCAGCACCCGCTCGCCCTGCGCCGCGAGTTTGTCCGCCACCTGCATGAAATGTTCGCGGTTGAACGGCGCCGTCTGTTCATCACTCATCTGCTGGCGGTCGCAGGCGTCCATGATGACTTCCGGCGCGCCCTTGACGTAGATCGCTTCCGTGCCGTCGGCGGCCCGGTGCAGCGTGGCCATGAACTTGTGTTCGGATTCGAACGGAATGGCATCAATGCGCGGATACGCCTGCTGTTCGCCGGCGCGCGTCAGGCCGAGCTTGTTGGCAAAGGGGTAGAGCGCCCCTTCGGTCGGGTCGCCCTCGACCTTCCAGACGCCTTCAACCTGGAACAGTTCGGCATCGTTGCAGAGCATCGACACGCGGCCCATCAGGTCCATGACGCGATCCTTGCCGGCGGGCTGGCCGTCCTTTTTGATTTCGCCCTCCGGGGCGTAACCGTTGCCGCTGATCTGGTAGGCGGATTCAGCCGTGGCGGCCGACACCACCATCATTTCCATCAGCGTCAGCGTGCCGGTCTTGTCGGAACAGATACGCGAGACCGATCCCAGGGTTTCGACGGCGGGCAGGCGGCGGATGATCGCATTGCGCTGCGCCATGCGCTGCACGCCGATGGCCAGGGTGATCGTGATCAGCGCTGGCAAGCCTTCCGGAATCAACGACACAGCAATGCCGACGATGGCCTGGAAGAGCTCGACGAATGGCATGTCCATGACCCAGTGGCCATAGGCGAATACCGCGACGGCGACGACGGCGACGACACCGGTGATCATGTGGCCGAGATTCTTGATCTGGCGCAGCAGAGGCGTTTCGAGGGCGCTGACACTTGCCAGCAACTGGTTGATCTTGCCGAGTTCGGTCTCGCTGCCGGTGGCGACGACCACTCCGGCAGCGCGGCCCGACACCACCATCGTCCCGGAGAAGGCCATGCACTCGCGGTCCCCGACCGTCGCCTTCCTGGGCACCGGATCGGTGTTCTTCTCCGCCGGGACCGATTCGCCCGTGAGCGCTGCTTCCTCGGTGTGCAGGTTCTTCGCATCAGCGAGGCGCAGGTCGGCAGGCACCTTGTCTCCGGATTCGAGCAGCACCACATCGCCTGGGACCAGGTCTTCCGCCGGGATCATGCGTGTCTCGCCGCCGCGCGTCGTCCGCGCTTCGGCGGACAGCATGTTGCGGATCGAGTCGAGCGCCTTCTCGGCCTTGCCTTCCTGAAAGAACCCGAGCAGCCCGTTGAGGATCACGACCGCGAAGATGATTCCCGCATCGAGCCACAGGCCGAGCATGAGCTTGGTGAAGCCGGCGCCAAGCAGCACGTAGACCAGAATGTTGTTGAACTGCTGCACGAAGCGCATGAACGCGCTTTGTTTCTTGCCTTCGGGCAGGCGGTTCGGCCCGTATTTTCGCAGCCGGTTCTGCGCTTCACCTGCCTCGAGCCCCCTGTCGATGCTGGTGGCGAGCTGTTCCACTACGTCGTCTGTGGGCAGTGCATGCCAGAGCGTATTGTCGGCGGTACTCGGGGCGTTCGCTGTAACAGTCATGTCGTTACTCCGTAATGGCTTGGGTCCGCATCATTGGACCCGTTATGGTAGTCGAAACAGCCAGGGAAAACCCGGACACCAGGATTTTCAGTACCACCGCTGCCGGGCATGGCGGCAGGCTTCTGCTCCTGCCGCCATCACTCGCCGCACAACAGGCGAATGCGGCGCTCGGCAAGCGCGAATGCCTCGTCGGTCTCGGCATTCAAGGCTTGCTGTTTGGCCTGGTCGCAGGCATTGGCAGCCTGCACGTCGGCAGCCGCTGCTGCCGTACCGGTGGGCTGTGCTGTCCTCATGACCCGCGCTTGCCCCTCTCGCGGCGACGGATGGATCTCTGCGGCGGCATCGTTCGCTGTCTGCTTCCAAGGATAGGGATTTCAACCGCCGTTCCGCGAGTATTTACGCTCTTGCTACCCGTCGTCAACCGGAGATTTCCACCCAGGTTACCCCGGCTCTCTGAAAAAGCCGCCGCCCCATTTCTGCCCTTCCCGGCCGGTTGACCGCGTCCCGTCCGCAAGGGATACCTCCCGGGCGCTGTCGGGACGCAAAGGCAGCGCGCCCGGCGCGGCCTTGGGCCATGAGGTGCGGCCGGCTTCTTCATTTGCGGACCGGCATGCATTTATAATGGCCCATCGCACTGGCAGCAGGTTCGGCTGGCATGCGCCACGTCAAACCCGCAAGGAGAAATGCATGAAATCCACCTTGATGATTTTCGTCGGCGCGCTGATGGCGTCCATTTTCTGCCTTCCGGCCATGGCGCAGACCGCGCAGGACCGTGAACTTGCGCAGAAGATCTGTGCAGATCAGACCGGTTCCTCCTTCAAGATCTGCGTGAACCAGCAACTGCGGAACTTCGACTGCTCCAACGCCGGCAACCGGCAGCAGTGCGAAGCGCGCAAACGGGCATCGCAACAATGCGCGGGCCTGTTCGGCTGGGACTTCCGCCAATGCACCCAGCGAATGATACCGGAGGTCGATTGCAGCACGCTGCGTGCAAGGGATCGTCAGCAGTGCGAACTGAATCAGAGTGCGTACGTGGCTTGCTCGAGCAAGAGTGGCGAAGAGCACATGAACTGCCTGCGCAGGCATTTCAGCGGCCAGTAGTCGCCGACGGCGTTTCCCCGGCGCCCGTCTCCCGCTTGCGGCCCGTTGTCGGCGCCCGAAGGCAAGCGGGGCCTGAGGGCAACCCCTCCCTTCATTCGTGGGCGGGCAGCCGGCCGGAAGTTTTCCTTGAGTTTTCCCTTATTGACCAACCTAAAGGCTTTTGTTAGCTTCTCCCCCCTATTCCTTCAATCGGCATGGTCGTTATTGCCGGATCCACTTTCAAGAGGGTTTGTCATGAAAAGATTTCTCATCGGGGCACTCGTTGCGAGCAGTTTGTTCGCAACCGGCGCCATCGCCGAATCCGTTCCCAACACGCTCGGCAAGATCAAGGCGGCGAAAGTCATCAACGTCGCCTATGCCGCGGACTCATTGCCGTTTTCGTTCGTTGGCCCGGACAAGGCGCCTGCCGGCTACTCGATCGACCTCTGCAAACGGGTGATCGCGCGCATCGGCCAGGTAGTCGGCAATGCCGATCTCAAGGTTAACTGGATCGCCGGCTCCACCGCCGAGCGGCTGCAAATGGTGCGTTCCGGCAAGGCCGATCTGGATTGTGCCAATACCACGCAAACGCTGGGTCGGCTGGCCAATGTCGATTTTTCCAGCCTGATCTTCATCGACGCCGGCGGCGTCATGATCAGGGCCGACTCGTCATTCAATAGCATGGCTGATCTGGATGGCAAGAAGATCGCGGTATTGAAGGACACGACGACCGAGGCGCGCCTCAATGCCATCGTCCAGAAGCACTTGGTGAATACCCGCGTCGTCAAGGTCGGCGATGCCAACGAAGCCCTGGCGATGCTTGAATCCGGCGGTGTGGATGCCTACGCCGGCGACAAGATCAAACTCGTAGGCCTTGCGGCCCAGGCCAAGGATCCCGCCAAATTCGTATTGTTGGCCGAGGAAATTTCGTTCGAGCCCTATGCGATGGCGTTGCCGCGGGGCGATGCCGCGCTGCGCCTGGAAGTCAATCGTGCCCTGACCCAGGTGTATCTGAGCGACGATATCGAGACCATTTTCGCGCGCTGGCTGGGCGTGCTCGGCCGCCCGACGGGCCTGTTGTCGGCGATGTACCTGCTGTATTCGATTCCCGAATGATTGTGCATCACCATGTCGAATGAGGATCAAGGAATGAAATTCAACCAGTTCGGGCGCGCCCTTGCGCTCTGCGTCATTCTCGCCGTGCCGGTGCTGTCGGGCTGTGAAACCCAGCCCGCCTTCCAGGTTTCACAACCGTCCTCCCGCGTCGGGACAGTCGAATCCATCCGTTCGCAGACGGTACAGAATCCCAACACTGCCGTCGGCACGATCGGCGGTGCGCTGGTCGGTGGCCTGCTCGGCAATCAGATCGGCGGCGGCTCCGGTCGGACCGCGGCGACCGTGATCGGCGCCGCCGGTGGAGCCTACGCAGGGAACCGGATGACCAGCGGAAGTTCCCTGGTGTGGATCATCGGCATCCGTTACGACGATGGTTCGCTGGCGACCGTCCAGCAGTCATCCTCCCCGGGGTTGCGCATTGGCGACCGCGTGCGTGTCGGCAACAGCGGAATAGAACTGCTGTCGCGTGGGTATTGATGACCTTGCGTGCCACCGGACGCCGGGCATCGCCGAACAAGGAGCCAACGTCGAAATGATCAAGAAATGCATCGCGGTATTTGCACTCATGGCATGTGCGTTACCCGCAAGCGCCGAGGATCCCCAACTGATCTGTTTCGGCAACGAGCCATCGTGGGGCCTCGAGTTCGCTGGACGAAGTTCCGCGCGGCTGATCCTTCCGGACCAGCGCCCCATGTACTACCGGGGCAGCGAGACGCGGCTCGACTTCCTGAGGGAACGGGCCTGGCGCGGAAAGGTCGCGGGCGGCAGGGGCGGCAACCTCGTGGCCTTCCTGCGCGAAGCGGCCTGCAGCGACACCATGTCCGACGTCCAGCATCCCATGACGGCGCGTGTTTCGCTGCCTGACGGACGCTTCCTCGCCGGGTGTTGCCGCATTCCGGCCGCGCGGAACGCCATGCCGGCCCCGGCGGCAACGATCGAGGGATCGACCTGGAAGCTTGTCGGCCTGCCGGGTCATGATTCGAGCGCGCTCGGCGGTGCGAAGCGTCCCGTGACGGCGCGTTTCGAGGCGGGGCGCATCAGCGGTTTCTCCGGGTGCAACCGTTTCATGGGCGGTTACACGGTTGACCGCGACAAGCTGGTCATCGGGACGCTGGCCGGCACGATGATGGCCTGTCCGGAGCCTGAAATGGTGCTCGAGAGTGCTTTCCAGCGCGCGTTGGCCGGCACTTTCCGTTTCGCGATCATCGACGATCGCCTGACCTTGACGCCCGCGTCCGGCGCGCCGCTGGTATTCCAGATGGCGCCAGCACCCAAGCTCGAGGGCGTCACCTGGGAAGTCACCGGCTTCAACAATGGCCGGCAGGCGGTGGTGGGCACGTTGTCCGGCACCAGGCTGAACCTATCGTTTCAGGATGGCATCGTACAGGGCCACAGCGGGTGCAACACCTTCCGCGCCACGTTCAAGCGCGATGGGGATCGTCTGGTCATCGGGCCGGCGGCCGCGACGCGCATGGCATGTGCCGGCGATGGTGTCATGCAGCAGGAACGGGAATTCCTGGCGGCGCTGGAAACGGCGACTTTGTGGACCGTTCAGGACGGCATGCTGGACATGCACCGCGCGGATGGCGAGCGGGTGATGACAGCGAATCCAGTCGCCAGATAGCCATGCCGGAGCCGATTCAGACCATCTGTTGTCGTCGAAGGTGTCAGTGCCCATGAACACCCGCACGCGTTGGATCGTTGCGTTAACCCTGCTGGCCATCGCCGCGGCGTTTCTGCTGCCCGCCATGCGGCAACCCGTTGAATACCATGATTTCGCCGATCACCGGCACGCGTTCGGGATCGACAACTTTCTCGATGTCGTCTCGAACCTCGCTTTCCTGATCGCGGGGATCACGGGCCTGGTGATCGTCATCGGCGGCCGCGCGCGGTTCGAGTTCGCCAGCGAGCGCTGGCCGTTCGTGGTCTTCTTTCTTGGGGTGCTGCTGACCGCGCTCGGATCGGGCTATTATCACCTCGCGCCGGACAACGAGACCCTGTTCTGGGACCGTCTGCCGATGACCATCGCCTTCATGGGGCTGGTTTCTAGCCAGATCGTTGATCGGATCAATGTGCGGGCGGGACTCATGCTGCTGCTACCGATGCTGTTGCTCGGCGTGGCGTCGGTCGTCTACTGGCGGGCGACGGAACGCATGGGGGCAGGCAATGTCCTGCCCTACGGAATTCTGCAAGGATACTCCGTCATTGTCCTGCTCCTGCTGGCCAGACTGAATCCATCGCGCTACACCCGTGGCGGCGACATCTACTGGGTTTTTGGCTGGTACGTACTCAGCCAAACTCCTCGAGACCTTCGATCACGAGGTGCTGGCGATCAGCTCAATTCGTCAGCGGCCATACGCTCAAGCACCTTGCGGCCGCTGCTGCTGCATTCGTTGTTTGTTACATGCTGGTGAAGAGAAACCTCAAAGAAGGTTCCGTACCAGTTCGATGAATGCCAAGCGCCGGAGACCCAACCGATTGTTGATGGAAACAGAAAGCACCCGGAAAGGAAGCATATGCGTTACGTCTATATTTCGTTGATCGTCGTGGTAACGGCGGTCGTGTTGCTGTTCAAGATCCAGAACTTCGACGCGGTCACGGTCTCCCTATTTGGCGCGGGCATTACGATGCCGACGTCCCTGCTGATCATTGTCGTGTACACTCTCGGAATGGTCACGGGGAGTGCGTTGCTCGGTTTGCTGCGCGGCTGGGTCAAGGGCGCGATGCGCCAAGGTGAATGACGCAGCGCCGTCATGGTCGATTTTTTCTTCTTCTGATTGAAAGGTGGTATCTGTAATGAGCAATTTTTGGGACTTCATCTGGCTTATCGCGTTAACCTTCCTTTTTGTGGCGTATCTCCTGATCCTGTTCCGGATCATTGCCGATCTCTTCCAGGACAGCGAACTGGGAGGTGGTTCCAAGGCGCTGTGGCTGATCTGCCTGATCTTCCTGCCGATGTTGACGGCATTGGTGTATGTGATAGCCCGCGGCAAGAGCATGGCGCAGCGGCAGCGAGCGGCGTTCGAACGGTCGCGCTCCGAGGCGGAGTCCTACATCAGGCAAGTGGCCGGAAAATCGCCCGCCGAACAGATCTCTGATGCCAAGGCACTGCTCGAAAAAGGCACGATCACTCCGGAAGAGTTCGCCAAGCTCAAGGCAAAGGCCCTCGCCTGAATTACGCTTGCCGAGTTGTGGACCTGACGAAGATGCTGAGTTTTCAGTCGTTTACCGCGCTCATCATCGGCATCCGGAAAGGAGCTTGTTCCGCTTGACTTTACCCCGCCGTCGCCAAAGACGCTCCTGGGCCTGACAGTCCATTTCCCACAACAACGGCGCCCAAGGGCGCCGTTGTGTTTGGTTTTCAGGCAGTGCATTTCGTTTTCCTGAACGAAGCACTGGCTTTTCTGCGCACGCCGACGGGCCGGGGACTGGCTGACCGGTCTGTGCGCGCTACGGGTCGGATCTGCTCTCGATGGTGCCGTCGGCGATGGCTGCGGCGAGTTGGGCATGATCCCGGTCGTTCTGGTCGGCGTACAGGCGGGCGAAGTCGTTGATTGCTTGCGCAAACTTCCTGCCCTTGCCGATGTAGGCGCTGATGGCGGCGGGGTCTCCGCTGCGTGCATGGGCCTTGGCGAGGGCCTCGCCGCAAGCGCTCGCGAACTCGACCAGGAAGGGAGCGACGAGTTCGATGCTCGGGATGATCTTCATGTCGCGGAACTGGCGCACATAGTAGTCCCGCCCGTGCAGGGAGCCCCAGCCGACGAAGATGTCGGTGGCGCTCTGCAGGGCCCGTTTGCCGCTGATCACCCGTTCGCCATGGTTCTCGTGGCGGCTTGGACGGACATGTGCTTCGTATACCGAGGCAGCGGCCTGCTTGACCTGAAGAAACAGCGGATCGTCGCCGCAGCGGCCCTCGAGCAACACCAGATAGACACGCATGCCGACACTGCCGACACCGACGACCTGACGGACGACATCGACAAGCGTGAAGCGGTCGAACAGAAGCCGCCGGTCCTCCTGCAGCGTCAAGCGGTACTGGGCGAAGAGCTGGTCGACCAGGTCGGCCTGCTCGTCGTCATCGATGGTGACGCGAATCGGGGGATCCTCGTCGATCCGGGGCCGCCCGTTGACCATGCTGGTGAGCTTGGCGAACGCGCCCTGGCTCGTGCGAACCTCCGCCTGCTTCTCGATGTGGGTCGACACACGACCACGGTCGGCTGGTTCGAAGTACTTGATCAGGTTATCGACCGGGATGCTGTCGTACCAGATGTCCAACTCCGGCGCGTTGACATAAGTGCTCATGCGGTTGCGGTAGGCCGAGGCGGCGGCCACTACCGCCGCCTCGGCGGTGCGTGACTCGATCCCGCTTGCGCGGGCCGCCACCACCAGGCTCACGGCCAGGCGCTTGAGATCCCACTCGAAGGGGCCGGGCAGAGTCTCGTCGAAGTCGCGCAGGTCGAACAGCAGGTTCCGCTCCGGCGTCGCCCAGAGGCCGAAATTGAGGACGTGGGCATCGCCGCAAAGCTGCACCTCCAGGCCGCTGTGCGGCTGAGACGCCAGGTCAGCGGCCATCACCGCAGCGGCCCCGCGGTAGTAGTTCCACGGCGACACCGCCATGCGCCCGTTCCGGAGGGGCACCAGATCGGGCACGCGAACCAGGTTCTGCCTGGTGATTGTGGCGAGCGCGTCGTGCCCACGGCCCTTCTCGTCCCAGTGCCCCTGGTCGCCGGGCGCTACCCGCTGGCGGGCGGCGTTGCCCGCCGCTTTCCGCTCCTCGATGGTTGCGGGGAAATCGTGGAGTCCGGTGAGCGGAACATCTGCTGTCGGCGGGTTGGGTTGTGTCATGGGGTTCCTCTCGCGGGGTACTGTATTTCCGCAACCTTCAGCCCGCCCGCGTCTGCCGGGCCGGCTCCCAGGCGGCGAAGCCGGATCAGCAAGCATGGGAAATTGGCCAAAAGTATCGTTGACCGCAACCGCCGCCGTCAATCGAAAGTTTGTCATGACGGTAGATGATTGCCGCGAAACACAATCCGGTCAGTGGCCGGGCAAGTTCCTGTTGCCTGAGTTGAACTGAGAAGGCGGGAGCGGTCGAACTCATGGGGGCCGTTGAGCTGCCAGCGCCCGCATCGCCGATCTACCGTTCCCGCCGCCGCTCTCAACCCCCCGGGATTCGCGGCATCATTCGCCGCACAACAGGCGCATGCGGCGTTCGGCGAGCGTGAAGGCCTCGTCGGTGTCGGCACTCAGCACTTGCGCCTTGGCCTGCTCGCAGGCGCTCGCCGCCTCCACATCAGCCGGCGCCGCTGCGGCCGCAGCGGATGCTGGCACGGTCGCCGGGTTGCAGCGGGCATCGGGTACCAGCCGGATGTTGCTGAATTGCCCCTGCTCCACCGCAACGCAATCGCCGACCCGCTTGCCTGCCTGGTCGGAAATGATGCGGGTTGTTGTCGTGCCGCCGATGAGGACAGTGTACTCGAACGCCTGCGAACGGGTGGCGAGGGTGGTGACGCCACGGCCGGCCGCGGCGCCGCCCACGGCACGCAGCGCGCGGTTGCTGCCGGACTGTCCGCTGCCGGTGGCCAGACCGACGCCGCCGCCGACCAGCGTGCCGACATTCTGAGCGGTCGAGTTGTTCACCGTGGTGGCGGACGACGTTGGTGATCCGCCCGTACTGCACACGCGACTGGGCGCCGGCCAGCGTCGGGACCAGCGCGAGCGCAAGCACGGCGGCGGTCATCGAGGCGTGGGCGAATGGGGTTCGGTTCATTGACTTTCTCCAGAGTGATTGGATGGTAACGGCGTCGAGCCCAAACAGACCCCAGGCAAACTGCAGAATTGCCTGGCCCGAGCTTTCGCGCCAAGGGTACAACGGCGTGAATTATTGCAGATTCACGCCGCCGGGCAATCTGGGCGGCTTCGTCACCGTTGACCCTGAGACACCGAAGATGATTCTCGAAATCCGGGGCAGTGTGCGAACATTCCGAACCTTACGGATAGTCGGTCCGGTTGATCCGAGGAACGTTTCATGAGCACACCCTCCGCCCCCCTGCCTCGCTACGTCAGAATCGTCAGCCACGCCGGGTCGCGGTTCCGGCTGTGGTGGATGGACAAGCTGCTGCGCGTAGCGGTCAAGCGCGCCTTCAAGTACGACGCCGAGATCCGCTTCCTGCGCGACCGCCAGGCCGCGCTGGATCTCAAGCTGACCAGGATCGACCCGGAAATGAAGGCGCAGGCCATCGAATGCAACGGCACCGCGGCCGAATGGATCACCCTGCCCGAATCACGGAACGCCAAGGTCATCTTCTACATTCACGGCGGCGCCTGGATGTTCAAGTTTCCGCGCCTGCACCATGCCATGGTGGCGAGCTGGTGCCGGCGGATCAGGGCGCGCGCGCTGATGGTCGACTACCGTCTGGCGCCCGAATTCCGCTTTCCGACCGGCGTCGAGGATGTCTGGGCAGCCTGGCAATGGCTGATGGCCCAGGGCATTCCCGCGCGGGACGTCATCATTGCCGGCGACTCGGCCGGCGGCAACCTCACCCTGGTCCTGCTGCACCGGATCAGGGCGACCGGCCAGCCGATGCCGGCGTGCGCCATAATGCTCTCGCCCTTCGTTGACTTCACGCTGAGCAGCCCGAGCATGGTGACCAACGAAAAGCGCGACGCGATCTTCTCCACCTCGGCGATGGTTGGCCTGCGCCATCACTACATCACGCCGGAAGACATGCTGTCGCCCGATGCGTCACCGCTGTTCGGCGATTTCTCGGGCCTGCCGCCGCTGTTCTTCCAGTCCAGCGAAAGCGAGATGCTGCGCGACGACTCGCTGCGCGCCGCGGAACGGGCGGACGCCGCCGGCGTCAGTGTCGAGGTCGAGTTGTGGGCCAACGTCCCCCACGTTTTCCAGGGACTCCAGGTGCTTTCGCACGGCAAGGCGGCGCTCGAAAGGATCGCCGACTTCGTCACGCGACACACGGACTGGGATCGCCCCGATCCGCAACCGCCACTGCAGCAACCGGAATCGACCGCGCCGATGAATGCCGGCGCGACCGTTCCGGCCGCCTGACCGGATCAGTTCTTGCGGACGACGATGCTGCCGATCGAATAGCCGGCGCCGAAACTGCAGATGACACCGACGTCGCCTGACTTGAGATCCTGGCTGTGGCGGTGGAAGGCGATGATCGAACCGGCCGACGCCGTGTTGGCGAATTCGTCGAGGATCACCGGCGCCTCGTCGGAACTGGCATCATGGCCGAGCAGGCGCCTGCCGATCAACTGATTCATCGCCAGATTCGCCTGGTGCAGCCAGAAACGGCGCACGCCGGCGGCGGTCATGCCAAGCCCCGCGAGCTGGCTGGCGATATGCTCGGCGGCCAGCGGACAGACTTCCTTGAATACCTTGCGCCCTTCCTGGCGGAACAACTGGTCGCGATCGTCCGGGTTGCGATCCTCGCAGCGCCAGAGGAAATCCGGCGTTGTTGCGGATGTTGTTGGAGAAGCTCGTCGCCAGCTTGCTGCCGAGGACTTCCCAGGTCACGGCGGCCTTCGCCGTGTCGGCGCGTTCGACCACCAGCGCGGTACATACGTCGCCGAAGATGAAGTGGCAGTCGCGGTCCTTCCAGGCGAGATGGGCCGAGCAGATTTCCGGGCTAACGACCAGCGCGGCGCGCGCCGAGCCTGTCCTGACCGCGTTGATCGCCTGTTCGAGGGCGAAGGTTGCCGAGGAACAGGCGACGTTCATGTCGAAGGCGTAGCCGCCGGCGCCGAGAGCGCCCTGGATCTCGACGGCCATCGCCGGGTACGCGCGCTGCATGTTGGACGCGGCGCAGAGCACCATGTCGATGTCGGCGGCGTCGCGCCCGGCTGCGGCGAGTGCCTCGGTGGCAGCGGCCACGGCCATCTCGGCCATCAGCGAAAGCGAGTCGTCCGGGCGCGCGGCGATGCGCGGGCGCATGCGCGCCGGGTCGAGGACGCCAGCCTTGTCCACTACGTAACGCTGCTTGATGCCCGAGGCCTTTTCGATGAACTCGACGCTCGATTCCGGCAGCGCATTGACTTCGCCGACGGCGATGGCCAGTGCGTTTTCCTCGTTGAAGCGCCGGGAATAGGCGTTGAAGGCGACGACCAGTTCTTCGTTGCTGATGACCTCGGGGGCGACCCAGAGGCCGGTACCGCTGATGACTACGTTGTGCATGGGACAGGACCGGTGAAATTGTCTAGGCGTAACGATAGCACAGGCGCCCTCCCCCGGCGAAGCCGCGACCTGCGGCGCCGCAGCGCCCCACTGCAAGTTTGCGGACGCCGGTTGCGGTCGACGTCGTAAAATGGGCAAATTCCAAACTCAGCAGGAGTCAGCATGCCCCTCTTCCGCCTCGGTGAAAAACAGCCGCAACTCGGCGAGAATGCCTGGGTTGCCCCCAACGCGACGGTGATCGGCGACGTCCATCTCGGCGCCAACGCCTCGGTCTGGTGGAACGCCACGCTGCGTGGCGACAACGATCCGATTTACATCGGCGAAAACAGCAACATCCAGGACGGCTCGGTGCTGCATACCGACGAGGGCATTCCGATGCACATCGGCGCCGATGTCACGGTCGGCCACCTGGTCATGCTGCATGGCTGCACGGTCGGCGACGGCAGCCTGATCGGCATCGGCTCGGTGATCCTCAACCGTGCGGTGATCGGCAAGGGTTGCGTGGTCGGCGCCAATACCCTGATCCCCGAAGGCAAGGTGTTTCCCGACCATGTGCTGATCGTCGGCTCGCCGGGCAAGGTCGTGCGCGAACTCTCGGCCGACGACGTCATCCACCTCAAGCACGCCGCCGCGCATTACGTCGAGAACGCCCGCCGCTACCGGCAGATGCTGCAGCCGCTCTGATCGCGGCCCCAACCTTCTGTCTATCGAAGAGGAGAGTCATTCACATGAAGGACAAGACACTGCTGGTCCTGCGCCACGGCAAATCCGACTGGAGCACCGGGCTGGAGGATTTCCACCGGCCGCTGGTCAGCCGCGGCCGCGTCGGCAGCCGCAAGATGGGCGCGTGGATCCGCTGCCAGGACCTGCTTCCCGATACGGTATTGAGTTCCCCGGCGGAGCGCGCGCGGATGACCACGGTGCACGCCTGCAAGGCGATGGGCGTGTCGCTGGAAACGGTGCGCTGGGACGAGCGGCTCTACGAGGCTTCCGTCGAGGACCATCTCGCCGCTCTGGCCGACTGCCCGGAAACGGCACAACTGGTGATGCTGGTCGGACACAATCCGGGGCTGGAAGAACTGGTCGAATACCTCGCCGTGGGTGAGGTCGAGATTCCCGCCGACGGCAAGCTGCTGCCAACCTCGGCGCTGGCGCAACTGGAGATGACCGGCGACTGGAGAGGCCTCAAGCGCGGCTGCGCACGGATCGTCGCGGTGACCCGGCCGGCCGAGGTGCCGGACGACACCGAGGCGACCGACAAGGCGAAGAGCAAGACGGAGCAAACGGCCGAGGCCGGCGACGAACCGAAACGGAAGCCGGTGCCCGACTATTTCTTCACGCAGTCGGCGGTCATTCCCTACCGCATCGCCGACGGCAAGCCGGAAGTCATGCTGATCACCTCGCGCAAGGGAAAGCGCTGGGTCCTGCCCAAGGGGGTGAAGGAACCCGAGCTGTCGCTGCGCGATTCGGCGAGCAAGGAGGCATTCGAGGAGGCCGGGGTGCGCGGTGAAGTTGACGCGGAACCGATCGGCCACTACGAGTACGCCAAGTGGGGCGGCACCTGCAGGGTTGCCGTCTTCCCGATGGCGGTGAGCGAGTGCCTGCCCGATGGCGAGTGGGAGGAGAGCCACCGCGAGCGCCAGTGGGTCAGCCCGCAGGAGGCGATAGACCGCCTCGACGAACCCGAACTGTGCAAGCTGGTCAGTAGCCTGGGGAAGCGCCTGGCTAGCGCCTAGCGGGCAATTTGTCCGGCACCTGCAGATGGTGCCGCTGCAGCCATTCGCGATCCAGTTCCCATTTCACGCCGGTGATCCCGGGCTGGGCCAGCACGATCGCCTTCGCCTCGTCCTGCACCTGGCCCAGCGTCTTTTCGAGCGCGATGAAGGCCGGGTTGTCATGATCCTTGACGTTTACGTCGGGATACATGGCCCCCAGGAAGCGGAAGGCCGGCATGTCGAAATTGCGCGGCGTGCCCATGATCGCGGTATTGCCCTCGACCCGCATCACATGGAAGGGATAGGGATAGCTCTTCAGCTGCGGGCTGGCCGCCGCCTTTATCGCCTCGTTGAGCCCCTGCGTGCGACCGTCCGGCCGGCGGATCGCCCAATCCAGCGCGACCAACAGGGCGAGCACGATCAGCGCCCACTGCCATGACTTTATCCTGCGAAAATTCATTGTTCCCCCCTGCGCTCACAATGCGCCAAGCAAGCTGGCGCCATTATCGGTGCCCGCCCAGGCTGACGCGGTCGACCCCCAAAATCGACCCGATTCCAAGGGCTGGACCGACTCAGCGGCGCACCCCATAGGCCTTTCCATCCCAGCGATAGATCGGGAATTTGCCGAATCCCGGGCCGCCGACCTCGATGTCCGGCCACCCGCTGCGCTTCGTTTTGCCCACCACGGGAACACCCACCTCGTCCAACAGCACGCGCCAGCCACCGTTATCCCGAGTCAGAAGCACGAAGGCCTCGGCTGTATTGCCATAGCAGAAGAGGCTGCTCTCCTTCACCCAGGCCTCGGGCCGGCCGTCACCGTTCAAGTCTTCGAGCTCGATGCGGCCTGGCATGTAGGACGCCGTCGGCGCATCCTCCTTGCAGCGGATGTACTGACCGGCGCGCGCCTTCTTGAAGCCGGCCGCCTTGAACACCGCGGCCTGCTCGGCCGGCGCAAGGCCGGCAGCGGCAGCCGGCGCGGCACACAGGACGGCAAGCGCGACCCCGGTTAGTGAAATGTTTCGCCAGAACGATTCCATGGCCGGTCCTTCCTTGTAAGATTGACGGCCGGTTGCGGTCAACGCCGCAAAACGAGCGATTTTCAGGATTAGCGAAGGAGTCACTATGTCCCTCTTCCGTCTCGGAGACAAGGCGCCCCAACTCGGCGAAAACGCCTGGGTTGCCCCCAACGCCACGGTGATCGGCGACGTCCATCTCGGCGCCAACGCCTCGGTCTGGTGGAACGCCACGCTGCGTGGCGACAACGACCCGATTCACATCGGCGACAACAGCAACATCCAGGACGGCTCGGTGCTGCACACCGACGAAGGCATCCCGATGCACATCGGCGCCGATGTCACGGTCGGCCATCTGGTCATGCTGCATGGCTGCACGGTCGGCGACGGCAGCCTGATCGGCATCGGCTCGGTGATCCTCAACCGCGCGGTGATCGGCAAGGGCTGCGTGGTCGGCGCCAATACCCTGATCCCCGAAGGCAAGGTGTTTCCCGACCATGTGCTGATCGTCGGCTCGCCGGGCAAGGTCGTGCGCGAACTCTCGGCCGACGACGTCATCCACCTCAAGCACGCCGCCGCGCATTACGTCGCCAACGCACGGCGGTACAAGGACACGCTTAACCCCCTGTAATTGCTGTCGCGGGGCCATCCTGCCGCTGCGGCGATGCGCCGCCGGTTGCGTTTTCGCCCCGGATTGCGCATCATGCGCCCCCCTTCTGCAGCCCCGCCGCATCCATGCTCGCA
>CAWEMU010000006.1:0-59627 GCA_963810175.1 uncultured beta proteobacterium
GAACTCGGCTGGCAGACGGTGTCGGCGCTGGAGGAAACCTTCGGCGCGGGCGGGATGCTGGGGCGCGAAACCAGGGGCGAGGTGGTGCTGGTCGAACGCCTGCGCGCCGCGCTGGGCAAATTCAACCCGACCCTGCCGCCGGAGGCGATGCCAACCGCCATCGACGAGCTGACCCGCGACCGTTCGGCAATGAGCCTGGAGGCGGCCAACCGCGAGGTCTATCGGCTGCTCAAGGAAGGCATCACGGTGTCGGTGCCCGACCGCGAGCACGGCGGCCAGAAGACCGAGCGCCTGCGCGTGGTCGATTGGGAAGCGCCGGCCAACAACGATTTCCTGCTCGTCAGCCAGTTGACCGTGACAGGCCCGCTCTACACCTGTCGGCCCGACCTGGTCGGCTTCGTCAATGGCCTGCCGTGGGTGGTGATCGAACTCAAGAAGCCCGGCGTCCCGGCGCGCGCCGCCTTCGACGAGAACCTCACCCACTACAGGCAGCAGATTCCCGCGCTGTTCTGGAGCAACGCGCTGCTCATCGCCAGCAACGGTACCGACAGCCGCGTCGGCTCGCTGACCGCCGACTGGGGCCGCTGGGTGGAGTGGAAGCGCATCGAGCGCGAGGACGAACCGCGCCGCGTGTCGCTGGAAGTGATGCTGCGCGGCACCTGCGACCCCGCCCGCCTGCTCGATCTGGTCGAGAACTTCACGCTGTTTTCCGAGCACAAGGCCGGGCTGGTCAAGATTCATCGGCCAGAACCACCAGTTCCTCGGCGTCAATAACGCCATCGCCTCGATGCTCGAAGCCCGCAAGCTGGGCCACGGGCGCGGCGGCGTGTTCTGGCAGACGCAGGGCAGCGGCAAGAGCTTTTCGATGGTCTTCTTCGCGCAGAAGGTGCTGCGCAAGCTGGCCGGCAACTGGACCTTCGTGGTCGTCACCGACCGCGTCGAACTGGACGAGCAGATCGCCAAGACCTTCAAGACCACCGGCGCGGTGAGCGAGGCCGAGGGCGACGAATGCCACGCCGCCAGCGGCGCCCACCTGCGCGAACTGTTGCGCGGCAACCACCGCTACGTGTTCACGCTGGTGCACAAGTTCCAGACGCCGGAATTGCTCTGCGAGCGTTCCGACGTGATCGTGCTGACCGACGAGGCGCACCGCAGCCAGTACGACACGCTGGCGCTCAACATGCGCGCCGCGCTGCCCAGGGCGATGTTCCTGGCCTTTACCGGCACGCCGCTGATTGCCGGCGAGGAGCGCACCAAGGAAGTCTTCGGCGACTACGTCTCGATCTACGACTTCCAGCAGTCCATCGAGGACGGCGCCACCGTGCCGCTGTTCTACGAGAACCGCACGCCGGAATTGCAGCTCGTCAATCCCGACCTGAACGAAGACATCTACCGCCTGATCGAGGATGCCGACCTCGACGCCGATCAGGAGGCCAAGCTGGAGCAGGTGCTGGGGCGGCAATACCACCTGATCACCCGCGACGACCGGCTGGAAACCGTGGCGCAGGACATCGTGCGGCACTTCCTCGGCCGGGGCTTTGTGGGCAAGGCGATGGTGGTGTCGATCGACAAGGCCACCGCGCTGCGCATGCACGACAAGGTGAAGGTGCATTGGGCGGCGGAAACCGCACGGGTGCAGAAGGAACTGGGCGAACTGGCATTACCAGCCGCGCGGCGGCGAGATGACGCCCGAACAGGCGCGGCGCGATCTGCGCATGGCCGAGCTGAAGCAGCGGCTGGAGGTGCTGACCAGCACCGACATGGCGGTGATCGTCTCGCCGGGGCAGAACGAAATCGCCCAGATGCAGACGCTGGGCCTCGACATCGAGCCGCACCGCAAGCGCATGAATGAATCGAATCCCGGGCTGGACGAGAAGTTCAAGGAGGATGGCGATCCGCTGCGCCTGGTCTTCGTCTGCGCCATGTGGCTGACCGGCTTCGACGCGCCGAGCTGTTCGACGATCTACCTCGACAAGCCGATGCGCAACCACACGCTGATGCAGACCATCGCCCGCGCCAACCGGGTTTTCCCCGGCAAGCACAGCGGCGTCATCGTCGATTACGCCAACGTCTTCGCCTCGCTGGAAAAGGCGCTGGCCATCTACGGGGCGGGCAAGGACGGCAAGAGCCCGGTCAAGGACAAGCAGCAACTGGTCGAGGAACTGCGCCAGTCGGTGGTCGATGCGACGGCCTTCTGCGCTGCGCACGGCGTGCTGCTGGCCGAGATCGAGGCGACGGCGGCCGGCAGCATGGAGCGCCTGTCGCGCATCGCAGGACGGCATGAACGCGCTGATTTCGCCCGATCCGCTGCGCCGCGACTTCTTTGCCCATGAACGGCTGGTGAGCACGCTCTACCGCGCCGTGAAGCCCGATCCGGCGGCGCTGGAATTCGCCAGCCGCGTCGCCTGCCTGACGACGCTGGCCGAAGCCATCCGCGCCAAGCTGAACCCGAACCCGCCGGACATTTCGCAGGTGATGGGCCAGATCAACGGCCTGCTCGACGAATCCATCACCGGCCACGCAATCCGCGAATCAGGGCCGCCGGCGCTCGACCTGTCGAAGATCAACTTCGAGGCGCTGGCGCAGCGCTTCAAGGAATCGAAGCACAAGAACACCGACCTCGAAGTGCTCAAGGCCGCGATCCGCGCCCAACTGGAAAAGATGATCCGGCTGAACCGCACCCGCGCCGACTTCGCCGAGAAGTTCGAGGCGCTGATCGAAAGCTACAACGCCGGCAGCCGCAGCATCGAGGAACTGTTCGCGGAACTGGTGAAGCTCTCCAACAGCCTGAACGACGAGCAGGAACGCCATGTGCGCGAGAACATGAGCGAGGAAGAACTGGTCATCTTCGACATCCTGACGCGGCCGGCACCGGAACTGTCGGGCGAGGAACGCGCCGAAGTGAAGAAGGTCGCGCGCGAACTGCTGGCGCGGCTTGAAGGGGTTGCTGGTGCTGAACTGGCGGCAGAAATCCGCCGCCCGCTCACAGTTGAAGCTGGCCATCGAAGACACCCTCGACAGCGGCCTGCCGCGTGCCTACACGCCGGAGCTTTACCAGCCAGAAATGCTCGGCGGTGTTCGAGCATGTGTACGAAAGCTACCCGGAGCGGGGCGCCGGGGTATATGCCGGCTGAACGGCCTTTGCCGTCCGGCCGGTTCCGGCGGCATCAGCGCTTGCGTCAGACGTTGAAGAGGAAGTTCAGCACGTCGCCGTCCTTGACCACGTATTCCTTGCCTTCGGCGCGCATCTTGCCGGCTTCCTTGGCGCCGGCTTCGCCCTTGCAGGCGATGAAGTCGTCGAAGGCGATGGTCTGGGCGCGGATGAAGCCGCGTTCGAAGTCGGTGTGGATGACCCCGGCGGCCTGCGGCGCGGTGTCGCCCTGGTGGATGGTCCACGCGCGCACTTCCTTGACGCCGGCGGTGAAATAGGTGGCGAGGCCGAGCAGCTTGTAGCCGGCGTGGATCAGGCGGTCGAGTCCGGGTTCCTCGAGGCCGAGGTCGGCGAGGAACATCTGCTTTTCCTCGTCGTCGAGGTCGGCGATCTCGGATTCGATGGCGGCGCAGACGGTGACCACCTCGGCCTTCTCGGCGGCGGCGTGGGCGCGCACCGCGTCGACCAGCGGGTTGTTGTCGAAGCCGTTCTCGGCGACGTTGGCGACGTAGAGCACCGGCTTGGCGGTGATCAGGCAGAAGGGCTTGAGGCTGGCCCATTCTTCCTTCGACAGGTCGAGGGCGCGCACCGGTCTGGCCTGGTCGAGCTGGGCGAAGCATTTCTCGAGGACGGCGACGAGGATTTTGGCGTCCTTGTCGCCGGCGCTGGCCGGGCGGCGGTAGCGGTTGAGCGCCTTTTCGACGGTGGCCATGTCGGCGAGCGCCAGTTCGGTGTCGATGACCTCGATGTCACGAATCGGATCGACGCCGCCGGAAACGTGCACGACGTTGTCGTCGGCGAAGCAGCGCACGACATGTACCACGGCATCGGTCTCGCGGATGTTGGCGAGGAACTGGTTGCCGAGACCTTCGCCCTTCGAGGCGCCGGCGACGAGGCCGGCGATGTCGACGAATTCGACGATGGCCGGTTGCACCTTCTGTGGCTTGACGATGGCCGACAGCTGGGCGAGGCGCGGATCGGGCACCTCGACGATGCCGACGTTCGGCTCGATGGTGCAGAACGGGTAGTTGGCGGCATCGATGCCGGCCTTGGTCAGGGCGTTGAAGAGGGTGGACTTGCCGACGTTGGGCAGGCCGACGATGCCGCATTTCAAAGACATTTGTTTTCCTTAGACGGCGTTGCCGTGCAACTGTTGTTGGGCGCCGGCATAGTCGCCGGCGGCAATTCGTGGCCAGGCCAGCAGGCAGCGGGCGAGGGCGTGTTCGATTTCCGGCAGTTCTTCCTTGCGCGGCGGGTGCAGGACGAAGTTGACGACCTGTTGCGCCAGATTCAGCGTGCGCGGGTGGCCGATGCCGAGGCGCAGGCGCCAGAAATCCGGCGTGCCGAGCCGGGCCTGGATGTCCCTGAGGCCGTTGTGGCCGCCGTTGCCGCCGCCCTGCTTGAGGCGGATGCCGCCGGGCGGCAGGTCGAGATCGTCATGGATGACGAGGATCTCGGTTGCGGGAATCTTGTAGAAATTGGCCAGCGCCGCCACCGACTGGCCGGAACGGTTCATGAAGGTGGCCGGTTCGAGCAGCCAGAGGTCGCCGGCGCGCGCCGCCTTGCCGAAGAAGCGGGCCTGCGGCGCGAGCGCGACCTTCAGCTTGTCGGCCAGATGGTTGACAAACCAGAAACCGGCGTTGTGCCGGGTGGCTTCGTATTGCGGCCCCGGGTTGCCGAGGCCGACGATCAGGCGCGGTGGGTTCATGGCTTGCCAAATGAAATGGCCGCCGGGGGCATGTTGCCTGCGGCGGCCATTTGCAGCGGGGGCGGGAAACGGTCAGGCGGCCGCTTCGCCTTCTTCCGCTTCGCCTTCTTCGCCTTCTTCACCGCCGCCGCCCTTGCTGACGATGCCGACGACGAGCGAGTTGTCGTCTTCATGGGTCAGCTTGACACCCTTCGGCAGCTTGAGTTCGGAAAGGTGAATGCTTTCGCCGACCTCGAGGGCGCCGACATCGACCTCGATGAACTCGGGCAGATCCTTCGGCAGGCACTCGACATCGACTTCGTTCAGCACGTGGTTGACCAGGCCGCCGGACAGCTTGACGCCGGGCGCGGTGTCCTCGTTGATGAAGTGCAGGGGCACCATGATGTGCAGTTCCTCGGTGGCGCTCACGCGCTGGAAATCGACGTGCAGGATCTGCGGCTTGTAGGCATGCATCTGGGTGTCGCGCAGCAGGGCTTGCTGCTTCTTGCCGTCGACGGAGATGACCAGGATCGAGGCGTGGAATGCTTCCTTCTTCATGTCCAGCAGCAGGTCGTTGTGATCGAGTTCGATCGCCTGCGGGGCAGCGTCGCCACCGTAGATGATGCCCGGTACCTTGCCAGCGCGACGCAGGCGGCGGCTCGCACCCGATCCCTGCAGCGTGCGCGCTTGCGCGTTGAGTTCGAATTTCATTGTGTTACTCCAGAGTATTCCCGGTCCGCGACCAGAACGGGAGGGTTGAAAAAAACTTAGTCGAGGAACAGCGACGAGACGGAGTCGTCGTTGCTGATGCGACGGATGGTTTCGGCCATGATTTCGGCCACGGAAAGCTGGCGGATGCGCGGCGAGGCGATGGCGTCGTCGCGCAGCGGAATGGTGTCGGTAACGACCAGTGCGTCAAGGTCGGAGCGGTTGACCCGATCGACGGCGCCGCCGGACAGCACCGGGTGCGTGCAGTAGGCGACAACCTGTCTGGCGCCTTCGGTCTTGAGCGCCGTGGCGGCCTTGCACAGCGTGCCGGCGGTGTCGACCATGTCATCCATGATGATGCAGGTGCGGCCGTCGACCTCGCCGATGATGTTCATGACCTCCGAGACATTGGCCTTCGGGCGGCGCTTGTCGATGATCGCCAGATCGCATTCGAGGCGCTTCGCCAGCGAACGGGCGCGGACGACGCCACCGTGGTCGGGGGAGACGACCATCGGATTCTCGTAAGTCTGCTTGTGGATGTCGTCGAGCAGGATGGGCAGCGAGTAGATGTTGTCGACCGGGATGTCGAAAAAGCCCTGAATCTGCTCGGCGTGGAGGTCCATGGTCAGAACGCGGTCGATGCCGGATGCGACGAGCATGTTGGCGACCAGCTTGGCAGCGATCGGGACGCGCGAGGAGCGCGACCGGCGGTCCTGGCGGGCGTAGCCGAAGTAGGGGATGGTGGCGGTGATGCGGCCGGCCGAGGCGCGCTTCAGCGCGTCGACCATGACCAGCAGTTCCATCAGGTTGTCGTTGCACGGTGCGCAGGTCGATTGCAGGACGAAGATATCGCGGCCACGCACGTGTTCCTGCAGTTCGATGCTCAGTTCCCCGTCCGAGAAGCGGCCGACATTGGCGCGCCCGAGCTCTATGTTGAGTTCGAGCGCAACGGCGGCCGCCAGTTTGGGGTTGGCGTTGCCGGTGAAGACCATCAAGCTGTTGTAGGCCATTTGCTTCACTTCCCTTCGGGCATTTCCTGCAAGCGCCTGCCCGCCACAATGAAATTCGGGCAGGCTCATGACCTGCCCGAGGGAAACTGGCTGGGGAAGAAGGATTCGAACCTTCGAATGCCGGAATCAAAATCCGGTGCCTTGACCAACTTGGCGACTCCCCAGCGGGTCGTCTGCACGGGTTCGCGTGCGAACGAGGCGCGGATATTACAGGAGTCGCAGGCGAAAATCCAGCGCTTTGTCAGAGCGAAGCCAATGGATGTTCGGTCAGACCGGCAGCCAGCCAGCCCGTCATGCCGGGCGGCATCTGGCGAAAGACCGCTGCGGCCGTCGCACGGTCGGCAAACCCGGCGAAGACGCAGGCGCCGGACCCGGTCATCATGGCGTGGGGCGCGTGCTGCCTGAGCCATTCCAGATGTCCGGCAACCTCCGGAAATCTTGCGCAGGCGACGGGTTCGAGATCGTTGTGGCCGGTCCCGTGCCGCCAGTCCGCCGGGCGGATGGGCGGCGTGTCGCGGCGCAGTTCCGGGGCGCCGAAAATGACCCCGGTGGCCACGTTGACCGCGGGATGCAGCACGAGATAGGTCGCCGGCGGCAATTCGACATCGCTGAAGGCTTCGCCGACTCCTTCGGCGAAGGTATTGCGGCCATGGACGAAGACCGGCACGTCGGCGCCAAGTTGCAGCCCGAGCCTCTCCAGTTCAGTCCGTGCAAGACCGGTTTGCCACAGGTGATTGAGCGCGAGCAGCACGGTCGCGGCATCGGAACTGCCGCCCCCGAGTCCGCCGCCCAGCGGCAGGTTCTTGCTCAGGAGGATCGTCGCTCCCTGGCGACAGCCGGCCGCTTCCTGCAGCAGGCGGGCGGCGCGGACGGTGAGGTCGTTCGCCGCCTCGACACCCGGGGTCGGCGTCGCGAGGACGACATCGCCGTCGTCGCGCGGCACGAAATGCAGGGTGTCGGCACGGTCGATGAAGCGAAAGACGGTCTGCAGCAGGTGGTATCCGTCGGCACGGCGGCCGACCACGTGCAGGAACAGGTTGAGCTTGGCCGGCGCCGGCCAGGAACTGTCCCAGCTCCAGCGACTCACGGCGCCGTCCTCCACTCCTCGATGCGCAGGCGGAGGTCAATTTCACTGTCGCGCCTCAGGCTGACGAGCGTGGGCAGCGCGCCCGGGGTGTCGTCCGGGTAGGAGTAGTCGATCTGCCAGCCGGCTTCGTACAGGCGCGCCGGGCGACCGGCGCTGTCGCTGGTGACAACCGAAGTGCTGCCGGCGCGACCGAGCAGCCAGCCCGGCAGCTGGCGGACCGGCAGGCGCTGGCCGGTGACTTCTGCCATCAGCGCATCGGCATCGGCGGATTCCCGGAGTTGACCGTCGGCGGTGCGCAGGCGCCCGCGAGTCGGGCCGACGTCGATTTCGGCCACGCCGACACCAAGCGGGCTGGAGATCAGGATGCGGTCGTTGCCATTTCTGTGCTCCCATTCGAGTCGACCGCCGGAGCTTTCCGGCGGCTTGTCCGGCAGGCTGACACGCAACGCAAAGCGCGCCTCGAGCGCGAAGTCACCGATCTGGTCGCGCGGCGCCAGCGGTCCTTGGGGAGCGCTGGCGCAAGCGGCCAGCAGGCTGCAGGCCAGCAACGCGCTGATGCGGCACATCAAGGCTGGAATTTTTTCAGGGCGCTGGCGAGAACCTCGCTGTCGGGGAATTTCTTCACCGCCTCCATCATGACGCGCGATGCCTCATCCTTGCGCCCCAGTGTCCACAGAACCTCGCCGATATGCGCGGCGATTTCGGGGTCGGCCTTGATGCCATAGGCGGTCTCGAGGGTCTTGAGCGCTTCCGGCAGCTTGCCCTGGCGGAAAAGAACCCAGCCCATGCTGTCCATGATGAACGGGTCTTCGGGCGCGAGCGCGAGCGCGCGGGTGATCAGCTTCTTCGCCTCGTCGAGGCGCACGTTGCGATCGGCGAGCGAGTAGCCCAGCGCGTTGAGGGCATGGGCGTGATCCGGTTTCAGCTTGAGCAGGTGGCGCAGGTGCTTTTCGAGAAGCTGCGGTTTGCCCTGGCGTTCGGCGGAGAGCGCCGTCTCGTAGAGCAGTTCCGGATTGTCAGGCTGCTTTGCCAGCGCGGCTTCGAGCAAGGCGTAACTTTCGTTGCCGCGTCCCGCTTCGCGCAGAAGTTGGGCTTCGGCCAGGATCAACTGGGTTTTCTCGGCATCGGAACTGGTCTGCGTGAGCCGCAGCAGCGCGCGCGCTTCTTCCGGCCTGCCCTGCTGCAGCAGTATCTGCGCCGCGCGCCCGCGCGCTGGAATGTACTGGTTGCCGGCAGTGACCTGACGGAAATGTTCAAGGGCAAGCTCGGGATTCTTCTGCTCTTCTTCGATCTGGCCGAGGAAGAAATGGACCGTGCTCTTGTCTGCAAAATCGGAATTCAGGAGCAGCGTGAGCTGGGTTCGGGCGCTGCTGATATCACCCTGCTGCAGCGCCAGCATCGCCACCGGATAGATGATGTCGGGATTTTCCGGTGCATCCTTGAGCAGGATGTCGAACTGCGCCCGCGCTTCGACGTACTTCCGTTCGCTGATCAGCAGACGGGCGAGTGCCAGGCGGGCGTCGCGGGCATCCGGCTTGCGCACGAGGAACTCGTTGAGACTCTCGACCGCGCTCGCCACGGACGTCCTGGCCAGCAACTGCGCGTAGGCGAGTTCGGCGGCCTCCCAGTCGGGGCGCTGCTCCAGCGCTTTCTGGAATTCGCCTTGGGCGTGCATCAGGTCATCGGAATTGGCGGCGGCCAGGCCCATGGCGAAGTGCGCTTCCGGGAGGTCGCTGTAGGGGGTCGCGACGCGGTCGATCAGGCGTTGCACGGCCTTCTTGTCGCCATGCCGGCTCAGCATGCTGTTCAGGTGCATCAGATTGTTGGCGAGATTCGCCTGGTCCTGAGCGAGCAGGTTGGCGAGTTGCGGCCCGAGGTCGTCGATGCGGTTGGCAAGGACCAGCAGCGAGGATTCGGTCTGGCGCGCCCTGGTCGAGTCGGGTTCGACCTGCAACCAGAGGCGGGCCAGGTCAAGCGCCAGCTCGTTCTGCCGGGTTGCGGCTGCCACCTCGATTGCGCGCGCGATTACCGCCGGATCGCGGGTGCGCCGGGCGAGATCGACCCAGGCGCTGATGCCCAGTTCGGTGTCACCGCGCTTGAGCGCGAGTTCGCCGACCAGGGCCTGGAAGACGGTGCGGGCGAGGATATCCTCGCCGGCATACTGAGCGGTCAACCGCTTTTTCGCCGGCGCTTTCGCCGGCGCCTTCGCGGGTTCCTTGGCCGGCTCCCTGGCCGTTTCTTCGCCGGCGGCATGAATCGGCCCGGCGAGGGCCAGGGCAAGTGCTGCGACAATCAACTTCTTGGACATGCGCTGCTTTCAGTCAGGGGTCGCGCTTTAGAGCGCTTAGAATCCGATAAGTTTGCGATGTTATTTGGGTTTGCCCGGAGGAACAAGCTATGCCGGAATTGCCGGAGGTCGAGGTCTGTCGGCGCGGGCTCCAGCCGGAGGTCACCGGGGAGCGCATGCTCGGCGCCGTGGTGCGCTCGCCGCGCCTGCGCCTGCCGCTGCCGGCGACGCTGGGCGACACTCTGGCGGGGCAACAGGTGGTGGCGGTGAGGCGGCGCGGCAAGTACCTGTTGCTCGACTGCCGCGGCGGCGTCGAGGATGGTTGCCTGATCATCCATCTCGGGATGTCGGGAAGCCTGCGTTTCGTGGCGAACGGCAAGACTCCGGAAAAGCACGACCACGTTGACATACTCTTTGCACGCCAGACGCTGCGCCTGACCGACCCCAGGCGCTTCGGCGTCGTGCTGTGGCAGGCAGTGGGAGATGCACCGCATCCGCTGCTGGCGGCGCTCGGCATCGAGCCGCTGGCCGACGAATTCACCGGCGACTGGCTGTTCGCTGCAACGCGGGGCCGGGCTGGGCCGATCAAGCCGGTGCTGATGGACAGCCACCTGGTGGTCGGCATCGGCAACATCTATGCCGCCGAGAGCCTGTTCCGCGCCGGCATCTCGCCATTGCGCGCGGCCAACCGGATCAGCCGGGAGCGATACCGGCGGCTGGTGCCGGCGATCCGCCAGACGCTGGCGGATGCCATTGCGGCAGGCGGCAGCAGCATTCGCGACTATGTGCACAGCGATGGCGGCGCCGGCTGCTTCCAGGTCGATTGCGCGGTTTATGGTCGCGCCGGCGAGTCCTGCCGCCGCTGTGGGGGTGTCGTCCGTCAGGTTCGCCAGGGCGGCAGGTTGACCTTCTACTGTCCTTCCTGCCAACATTGAAAAAGGCGCGCAAGTCCATGTTTTTGTGATAGATTGCACCATCGACCGCTATCGGTGACCACCATGACACTTGCCCTCCAGATTGCCGCTTATACCGAGTGGCGCTCGCGCCTGTCTGCCAACATTGGCGAGTTTCAGGGCTGGTTGTCGGAAAATGACCTGTCGGACGCGCAGACCGATCTGCGGCTTTCGCAGCTTCTCGAGCGCCTGCGCGAGGATCGCCTGAACGTGGCCTTCGTCGCCGAGTTCTCGCGTGGCAAGTCGGAACTGATCAACGCCATCTTCTTCGCCGACTTCGGCAACCGCATCCTGCCGTCGTCGGCCGGGCGCACGACCATGTGCCCGACCGAACTGCTCTACGACGCGCAAAAGACGTCGCGCATCGAGTTGCTGCCGATCCAGACGCGAGCCGGCAATGCCAGCGTCAGCGAGTACCGGCGTTACCCGGAGGAGTGGTTCATGGTGCCGCTCGATGTCGAGTCGGCCGAGGTGATGCAGGAGGGGCTGCGTCATGTCAGCGAGACGATCCGGGTTGCACCGGAGGAGGCCGGACGTCTCGGCTTCGAGGTTGGCGGCGCGACGAGCGAACTGTACCGGATTGGCGAGGACGGCCTGGTCGAGGTGCCGCGCTGGCGCCACGCGGTGATCAACTTTCCCCATCCGCTGCTCAAGCAGGGTCTGGTCATCCTTGATACACCTGGCCTCAACGCCATCGGCGCCGAACCGGAACTGACGCTTTCGCTCCTGCCCAACGCACATGCCATCCTCTTCATCCTTGCCGCCGATACCGGGGTGACGCAGTCGGACCTCACCATCTGGAAGGAACATATCGGCGCCGGCGGCGCTGGCAGGCGCGGGCGGGTGGTCGTGCTGAACAAGATCGACGGCCAGTGGGACGAACTCAAGACACTCGCGGAAATCGAAAGCGAGATCGACCGTCAGGTTGCTTCCTGCGCTTCCATTCTCGGCCTGCCGGACCGTCAGATCTTTCCGGTTTCGGCGCAGAAGGGCCTGGTGGCCAAGATCAACGGTGACGAGGCCCTGCTTGAAAGGAGTCGCCTGCCGATCCTCGAGGCCTCACTCTCCGGGGAGCTGATTCCGGCCAAGCAGGACATTGTCCGCGACAATACCGAGAGCGAATTCGGCGAAGTCAGCGTGCGCGTGCGCGGCCTGCTCGAGTCGCGCCTTGCCGGGACTGCGCGAGCAGCTGACCGAACTGACCGAACTGCGCGGCAAGAACAAGGGCGTCGTCGAGTACATGATGGGCAAGGTGCGCGCCGAGAAGGCCGAATTCGAGTCCGGTCTGCAGCGCTACTACGCGGTACGCAGCGTCTTCTCGTCGCTGACCAACAACCTGTTCGGCCATCTCGGTCTCGATGCGCTGCGCCAGTTGACCCACGAAACCCGGACCGCGATGGTCGAGGCGAATTTCTCGCGAACGCTGTCCGACGCAATGGGCAATTTCTTCGGTCGCTCGCGTTACGCGCTGGCCAGGTCGGCGGGCGAGATCGGCGAGATCCGGAACATGATGGAAGCGGTTTACAAGAAGTTCTCGGTCGAGCATGGCCTCAAGCTGGGAACGCCCGCCGCCTTCTCGCTGCTGCGCTACGAAAAGGAACTGGATCGCCTCGAAGCCTGGTGCAACACCCACCTCAACTCGATGCGCAGCCTGCTCACCACCGACAAGAAGAACCTCACGCAAAAATTTTTCGAGGAGGTCGCGGTGCAGGTGCGACGCGCCTTCGAGCGGGCCAACAAGGATGCCGAAACCTGGCTGCGGGCAATCATGGCGCCGATGGAAACCCAGGTCCGCGAGCACCAGATCCAGCTCAAGCGCCGTCTTGAAAGCATCAAGCGAATTCACCAGGCGACCGATACGCTGGAAGACCGCATCCGCGAGCTGGAAAGCGTCGACAAGGATCTGCTGCAGCAGATCCATGCCCTGGAAGATGTGGTCGGACGGGTGCGCGAATTGCTGATGCCGCCCGAAGCCCGGCGTCGCGCCGCCTGATCAGCCGGTTTCCCGGGCAATGAGCCCGGTCACCCGGCGGGTGTCGTCAACAGCAAAAAACCCGCGAAATTCGCGGGTTTTTTGCCGGGCCGGCAAACTTACGGACGCTTGTTGCCGGTCAGTTTTTCGTACTTGACCCAGAGCATTTCTTCGCTTTCGACATGCGCCGGATCCTTGGGGATGCAATCGACCGGGCAGACCTGCACGCACTGCGGTTCATCGTAGTGCCCGACGCACTCGGTGCACTTGTTGGGGTCGATCTCATAGATTTCCGCACCCTGGGAAATCGCCTCGTTCGGGCATTCGGGTTCGCAGACGTCGCAGTTGATGCATTCGTCGGTGATGATCAGGGACATTGCCGTTCTTCCTC
Source organism: uncultured beta proteobacterium (assembly GCA_963810175.1). Lineage (GTDB taxonomy): Bacteria > Pseudomonadota > Gammaproteobacteria > Burkholderiales > Rhodocyclaceae > Azonexus. Next base: position 13,247 of record CAWEMU010000006.1, read on the forward strand.
TCAGTTAGCTGAAGCTGTTGCCCGCAGGCGTTTATCTACACAAGGTTGCACAAATTTGCTGACGTCGCCGCCGAGGCGCGCGATTTCACGCACCATCGTCGCCGAGATGAACATGTACTGCTCGCCCGGGGTCAGGAACACCGTTTCGACCTCCGGATAGACGCTGCGGTTCATTCCGGCCATCTGGAATTCGTATTCGAAGTCCGAGACCGCGCGCAGGCCGCGGACGATGACCTTGGCGCCCTGTTCGTGGACAAAGTCCATCAGCAGCGTGTTGAAGCCGATGATCTCGACGTTGTTAACGTCGCCGAGGATTTCCTGCGCCATTTCGACGCGGTCGGCAAGCGGAAAGCGCGGCTGCTTCGACGGGCTCTCGGCGATCGCCAGGACCAGCCTGTCGAACAGCGTGGCCGCCCGGCGGACCAGGTCTTCGTGGCCGCGGGTGATCGGGTCGAAGGTTCCCGGATAGATCGCTACGCGATGATTGAGTTTGGTCAACCTGTTTCCCGCCGCATCAACTGAAAATGGACTTCGCCAGCCTTGCCGTGACGCACCGCGCGCCAGTTGCCCAAGGCCCCGATTTCATGTTCCGCCTCGATGTAGACCGCTGCACCTTCGTTCGCGACGCCGGCAAGAAGCGGCTCCAGGCGCGGAATCCAGCCCTTGTCGAAGGGCGGATCGAGGAAGATGAGGTCGAATTTCGACTTCGTCGAGGCCAGATATTGTAGCGCATCCCCGCGGATGATCTCCATTCCGGGCGGGTTCTCCAGCATTTTGGCATTTTCGTGCAGCGCCGCGATTACCTTCGATGCCGGTTCGACCATGACGACCCTCGCCGCACCGCGCGACAGCGCCTCGAAACCCAGCGCGCCGCTGCCGGCGAACAGGTCGAGGCAGTGCTCGCCGGCGAGATCCTGCCCCAGCCAGTTGAACAGGGTTTCGCGCACCCGGTCCGGCGTCGGACGCAGGCCTTCGCTGTCGGGAAAGCGCAGGATGCGGCGGCGATAGCGGCCGCCGATGATGCGCAGCGAGTTCAATCGGCAGCCACGGTCACCGTCATCAGGTCGGCGGGACGCACGTAGCGGGAAAAGGCCCGCTTCACGTCGTCGACCGTAACCGCCCGCACCTTCTGCTGGTAATTGTCGAGATAGTCGAGCGGCAGGCCGTAGAAGCCAATTACGGCGACGTTGTCGAGAATTTTCTTGTTGCTGTCGAGGCGCAGCGGGAAGCTGCCGGTCAGGTTGGCCTTGGCCGCAGCCAGTTCCTCCGGACTCGGCCCGTCCTTCAGGAAGCCGTCGAGTACGTCGCGGCTCAGCGCGATCGCGTCTTTCGCCTGCGCGCGCTTGGTCTGCAGGCCGATCTGGAAGGGCCCCGCCTGCCGCAAGGGATTGAAATAGCTGGAAACACTGTAGGCGTAGCCGCGCTTGTCACGCACTTCCTTCATCAGGCGAGATACGAAGCCACCGCCCCCCAGCGTGTAGTTGCCGACGATCAGCGGAAAGAAGTCGGGGTTGCCGCGCTCGATCGCCGGCATGCCGATATGGATGTGCGCCTGGCTGGCCGGGTGTTCGAGCTTGACGGCCTTGCCCGGGGCGACGTTGGGCGCCGGCGGCAGGGTTGCCGGCGCCCCCTTGGGCAGCCCGGCGGCAATTGCCTCGGCGATCTTCTCGGCCTCGGCGCGGCTGATGTCGCCCACCAGCGTGATGCTGGCATTGGCCGCAGTGTAGTAGCGGGCATGATACGCCACGAGTTCGTCGCGGGTCAGGGCGGCGACGGATTCCGGAGTCGCTGTCCGGCCGTAGGGGTGGTCAGGGTACATGGCGGCCCAGAAGGCCTTGCCGGCGATGCTGTCGGGGCGGGTCATCGCTTCCTTGAGTCCGGCTACGGTGCGCGCCTTTTCGCGCTCGAAGATCGCCGCCTCGAAGCGGGGCGCATGCAGCACGGTGCGCAGCACGTCGAGCGCGGCATTGCGCTTCTCGGCGGCGGCCAGCGTGCGCACGGCGACGCTGGCGCGGTCGGTGTCGGCACCGCCGCCGAGGGTGGCACCGATATCGGCCATCTGCTCGGCGATGGCCGTTTCATCGAGCTTCCCCGCGCCCAGGCCGAGGACGGAGCGGGTCAGCGCCGCGGTACCGGATTTCCCCGGCGGGTCGAACATCGAACCGGCGGCAAAATCGACCTGGACGTCGAGGATGGGCAGGACGCGGCTCTCGACGAAGAACACGCGGGTGCCGCCCGGCGACACCCAGTTCTCGATCTTGACCCCGGCGAGTGCCGAATGGGTGGCGAGGACGGCGATGATTGCGGTCAACAGCTTTTTCATGGTCATTGTCTCAGTGACGCGAGGCGACGGTCGGGCGGCGCGGCTTGCCGTCGAGCGGCTGCGGGTCGAGGACGCCGATGGTCAGCGTGTCGTCGCTGAAATATTTCTTCGCCACCGCCTGTACCTCGGCGGCGCTGACCTGCTGCAGCTTTTCCAGCATGCGGTCGATCTTCTGGTAGGGGATGCCGGCCGATTCGGTCTGGCCGATTTCCATCGCCTGGCCGAACATCGAGTCGAGCTTGTAGACCTGCCCGGCGACCAGTTGCGCCTTGGCGCGCTTGAGTTCCTTCTCGCTGACGCCATCCTGCTGGATGCGCGTGATCTCGGCGCGCAGAGCGGCTTCGAGGTCGGCCACCGTGCGCCCCTCCGACGGGCTGCCATGCAGGTAGATCATGCCCGGGCCGCGCGCCGTCGAGTCGTAGTCGATGCCGACCGACAGCGCCACCTTGTCCTCGCGCACCAGCTTCTTGGTGAAGCGCGCCGCGTCATGGCCGTCGAGGATGGCGGCGAGCATTTCCAGCGCATAGGGGTCGCTGTCCTTGTCGGCGTCGCGCAGCACCGGCGCCTTGTAGCCCATGATCAGCACCGGCAGCTCGGCCGGGGCCTTGACGGTCACCCGGCGCGTGCCGTCCTGGGCCGGCTCGTCCTGCGGCTTGCGCGCCGGCAGCGGGCGCCCTTCCAGCGCGCCATAATATTTCTCGGCCAGCGCGAACACCGCCTGGTGGTCGACGTCGCCGGCGATCACCACGTAGGCGTTGTTCGGCGCGTACCAGGTGTCGTACCAGGCCTTGGCGTCGGCGGCGCTCATGTTTTCGAGATCGTTCATCCAGCCGATGATCGGCCGGCGGTAGGGGTGGGCCTGGAAGGCGGTGGCGTTCATCTGCTCGAACAGCCTGGACTGCGGATTGTCGTCGGTGCGCATGCGGCGCTCTTCCATGACGACCTTGATCTCCTGCGCGAATTCCTTGGCGTCAACGTTCAGGTGGCGCATGCGGTCGGCCTCGAGCTGCATCATCTCGGGCAGCTTTTCCTTCGGCACCTGCTGGAAGTAGGCGGTGTAGTCGCGGCTGGTGAAGGCGTTGTCGCGCCCGCCGGCGGCGGCGACGCGCTTGTTGAATTCGCCGGGGCCGACGCTCGGCGTTCCCTTGAACATCATGTGTTCGAGCACGTGCGCGACACCCGAGGTGCCATCGATCTCGTCCATGCTGCCGACGCGGTACCAGACCATCTGCGCGGCGGTCGGCGCGCGACGGTCCTCCTTGACGATGACGCGCAGGCCGTTCTTGAGGGTGGTTTCGTAGGGATTGGCCAGTGCTGCGGTGAACAATCCGGGAAGCAGGAAAAGGGGAAGAAGGTGTCGCATGCGCATGGGGAATCGGGCTTTCTGCTAGAATCAGCGGCGAAAAATCAAGTTCATTCGGGCGGCATCTTATCGGTTTGCCGCCTGCCTGTCAGCACGGCTTCAGACCACAATCCTCATGTTTGGTTTCGTCAAGAAATCCGGCAGCGAAGCGGCACCCGTTGCGCCCAGCGATGCCGCTGCCACGCCCAGGTGGCGCGAGCGCCTGTTCAAGGGCCTGGCCAAGACGCGTGCCCAATGGGGCGGCAAGCTCAAGACCATCTTCTCGCGCGGCAAGGTTGACGACGAGTTTCTCGAGGAACTCGAAACCCTGCTGCTCACCAGCGACGTCGGGATCGAGGCAACCACGCGCCTGCTCGACGATCTGAAGGTCGCCGCCGAGTTCGAAAGGCTCGATACCCCGGAGGGCATCCAGAGGGCGCTCGCCCGTATCCTCTGCGCGACCCTGCAGCCGCTCGAGAAGCCGCTCGATGTCAGTGGCCACAAACCTTTCGTCATCATGATCGCCGGCGTCAACGGCGCCGGCAAGACGACCTCGATCGGCAAGCTGGCCAAGTATTTCCAGAGCCACGGCAAGAGCGTGCTGCTCGCCGCCGGCGACACCTTCCGCGCTGCCGCCCGCGAGCAGCTGGAGACCTGGGGCCAACGCAACAACGTGACGGTGATCGCGCAGGACAAGGGCGATCCGGCGGCCGTCATCTTCGATGCCATCCTGGCCGCCAAGGCGCGCGGCATCGACATCGTCCTGGCCGATACCGCCGGCCGCCTGCCGACCCAGTTGCACCTGATGGAAGAAATCGCCAAGGTCCGCCGCGTCATCCAGAAGGTCGATCCGACCGGCCCGCACGAGACCCTGCTGGTGCTCGACGCCAACATCGGCCAGAACGCACTGCAGCAGGTCAAGGCGTTCGACAAGGCCATCCAGGTCAGCGGGCTGGTCCTGACCAAGCTCGACGGCACGGCCAAGGGCGGCGTCGTCATGGCAATCGCCCGCCAGTGCCCGAAGCCGATCCGCTTCATCGGCGTCGGCGAGCAGATCGACGATCTGCGGCCGTTCTCCGCCCGGGACTTCGTCGACGCGCTGTTCGAATGATCGTCGCCAGCAACCTGAGCAAGCGCTATCCGGGCGGCTACGAAGCCATCAAGGATGTCAGCTTCGCGATCGAGGCCGGGGAGATGGTCTTCATCACCGGCCACTCGGGTGCCGGCAAATCGACGCTGGTCAAGCTGATCGCCGCCATCGAGCGCCCGACCTCGGGCAGCCTGGTGGTCAACGGCCAGAACCTGGCGGCGCTGCGGCGCAGCGCCATTCCCTACCTGCGGCGCAACTTCGGCATGGTCTTCCAGGACCAGAAACTGCTGTTCGACCGCAGCGTTCTCGACAACGTGCTGCTGCCCCTGCAGATCGTCGGCCTGTCGCGGCGCGAGGCGATCCGCCGCGCCCAGGCGGCGCTCGACAAGGTGGGCCTGCTGGCGCGCGAGAAGGCGACGCCGATCGCGCTCTCCGGCGGCGAGCAGCAGCGCCTGGCCATCGCCCGCGCCGTCGTCAATCGCCCGGCCGTCTTGCTCGCCGACGAGCCGACCGGCAACCTCGACATCGAATCGGCGGACGAGATCCTCGGGATTTTCGCCGACTTTCACCAGGTCGGCGTCACGGTCGTCGTCGCTACCCACGACCAGCACTGGATCCAACGTTACCACCCGAATGTCCTGTGCCTCGATCACGGGAGGATGGCCGCATGACTTGCCATCTGTCGGACATGCCGACCGCGCAGGCGACCAGTGCCCCCCGCTCGCGGGCGTGCGCATCCCCGTCCGGCTTCGCCAGCCGGGGCCCCGTTTGCTGCTCGGGGTGGCCCCATGAGCGCCTGGTTCGCCCAACACCGGGCGGCGCTCGCCTCGGCCGTGCGCCGCCTGTGGTCGGCGCCGCTCAACACCCTGCTGTCGTTGCTGGTGATCGGCATCGTCCTGACCCTGCCCGCTTTCGGTTACGTGCTGCTCGACAACCTGCGCGACCTCGGGCGCAACGTCTCGGGCGTGCAACAGATCAGCCTGTTCATGAGCCTCGATGCCGGGCAAGAAGGAGGTCGGAGAAATCGAGAACCGGCTGAAGCAGGCGGCAAACGGAAAATGGCGTTTCGTGCCGAACGAAGAGGCGCTGAAGCGCATGCAGACCAGCGAAGGCATGGCCGAAATCGTCGCCAGCCTGCCGCGCAATCCGCTGCCCGATGCCTTCATCGTCGAGCCGACCAATACCGCGCCGGAAGCGCTGGAAATCCTGCGCAAGGAAATCGCCGGCTGGCCCAAGGTCGCGCATGTCCAGCTCGATTCGGCCTGGGTCAAGCGCTTCGATGCCTTCCTGCGGCTCGCCAGGCTCGCCCTGTGGATGCTCGCCGGCATCTTCGCCGCCGGCCTGATCGCCGTGACCTTCAACACCATCCGCCTGCAGGTCATGGCGCTGGCCGCCGAGATCGAGGTGGCGCGCCTGATCGGCGCGACCGATTCCTTCATCCGCCGTCCCTTCTATTACTTCGGCGCGCTGCAGGGTGCGCTCGGCGGGCTGCTCGCCGCCGGGCTCGTTCTCGGCGCGCTGGCGCTGCTGGCGGAGCCGGTCGGCGAACTGGCGGAACTGTACGGCGCGCGGCTTCAGCCTGCGTTCGCCGGGCGTCATCGAGGTTGCCGCGCTGGCCGGCATCGGCGCCTTCCTTGGCTGGCTCGGGGCGCAGCTTTCGGTCAGTCTCTCGCTGCGGAAGTTTGACTAGCACCATCAACCCGAAGGCTGGCATCAGCCGCCGCGATTTTCTGCGTACGGTGGGGGCAGCCGCTCTCGCCGGTTGCGCCCCCGTCGGGAAGCCCCCGCTGCCCCCCGGCGAACTGCTCGGCATGTCGCATGCGCTCGGCCACCGCCTGCGCGATGGCGCCTTTCCGGCGCCATCGGAATTCCGCCGGACCGGTGTCGTGATCGTCGGCGCCGGCATCTCCGGCCTGGCGGCCGCCTGGAAACTGGCCAAGGCCGGGGTCGACGACTTCCTGCTGCTCGAAATGGAAGGCGAACCTGGCGGCAATTCACGCGCCGGGCAATCGCCCCTCGTCGCCTATCCCTGGGGCGCCCACTATCTGCCGTTGCCGACCCGCGAGTCGACCGCCGTGCGCGAACTGCTTGCCGAACTCGGGGTCCTGCATGGGGATCCGGCCGCCGTAAAGCCGGTCTACGAAGAGCGCTACCTGTGCGCAACGCCGCAGGAGCGCGTCTATCGCAACGGCCTGTGGGAGGAAGGACTGCTGCCGCATCGCGGGGTCAACGCCGGCGAGCGAGAACAGCAGCGGCGTTTCCACGAGCGCATGGAGGAACTGAAAGAAATGCGCGGCCGGGACAACCGGCGCGCCTTCGCCATCCCGATGGAACTGTCCAGCCGCGATCCCGAATGGCGGGCGCTCGATCGCATCTCCTTCAGCCGCTGGCTGAACGAAAACGGCTTCACCGCCCCCAGCCTGCACTGGCTGGCCAACTACGCGACGCGCGACGACTACGGCACCGCCCACGAGCAGACCTCGGCCTGGGCCGGCCTGCACTACTTCGCCTGCCGCACCGGCGAGGCCGCCAACGCCGCGCCCGATTCCGTGCTCACCGCGCCCGATGGCAACGCCTGGCTGGCGCGCGGGCTGGCGCGGCAGGCGACGGGGCGCATCCTCACCGATGCGCTGGCCTGGCGTATCGAGGAAGGGAAGTCGTCTGTTGCGGTCGACGTGCTGCACGGGGCAGAAACCATGCGCATCGAAGCCCGGCAAGTGATCTGGGCCGCCCCCGCCTTCCTGCTGCCGCGCGTCTGGCCGGCCATGCCGGGCGAGCTGAAGGCCGCCGCGCTGGCCGGTGATTACGCGCCGTGGCTGACCGCCAACCTGCACCTCGCCGATTTTCCGGAAGAGCGCCACGGCGCGCCCCCAGCCTGGGACAACGTGTTCTACGACAGCCCCGGCCTCGGCTACGTGACGGCGACCCACCAGTTGATTCGCCGCCACCTGCCCGGCACGGTATTTACCTACTATCGCGCCCTGCACGAAGTCACGCCCGCCGAAGGGCGCCGCCTGCTCCTCGAAACCCCGCGCGAAGCCTGGGCCGAAGGCATCCTCGCCGAACTCGAACGCGTGCATCCCGACATCCGCAGACTGACCACACGCCTCGACATCTTCCGCAACGGCCACGCCATGCGCCGCCCGGTGCCGGGCAGCCTCTTCGACGGTCAACGCGAAAGACTGGCCAATTTCCGCCACCCGCGCATCGCGCTGGCGCACGCCGACCTGTCGGGTTTCTCGCTGTTCGAGGAGGCGCAGTATCGTGGTGTGGTGGCGGCGGAGCGGGTATTGCAGATGCGGTTTCGTTCGCCCGAACCAAAGTTTAGGCAACGCGAGTTCAACTTCGACGTGCAACTTTGAATCCGCCTTTATTGCCGTGCAGGATTTTCGACGTTAGCTGCAGGATCTGCGACTGGTATTTCGGGAAATGCTTGCGTGCATTGCGCATCACGCCAGCCAGAGCTTGCGCCAGCCTTCGTGGCCGAGCTTTTCCATGGTCTCGATGTTGCGTTCGAAGATGTCGGCCGCATCCGGGAAGGCGGCGACGGCACGGTCGATGCTGCTTTCGCGCAGCAGGTGCAGGGTCGGGTAGGGCGAGCGGTTGGTGAAGTTGGCGATGTCGTCCGGGCTGCTGCCGGCGAATTCGTATTGCGGGTGCAGGCTGGCGATCTGGAAGACGCCTTCGTAGCCGAGGTTCTTCAATAGCGCGTCGGCTTCGGCGAGGAAGAAGTGGTAATCGAGGAAGTCGGTCATCGCCTGCGGGTGGATCAGCAGGGTGGTGTCGAGTTCGGTGGGATCGGTGGCCGCCAGCAGGTTCAGTTCGTGTTCCAGTTCGGCCAGCAGTTCGTCGGCGTCGCCGGCTGCGGTCAACGCGTAGCGAACCTGCTTTTTGACGAAGACGCTCTTGGCGAAGGGGCAGAGGTTGAGGCCGATGACGGCGCGTTCCAGCCAGCGTTCGGTGGCGATCAGAACTTCGTCGGCGGCCGCCGGATCGGCGCAGGGTTTCAGTACCTCGGTCATGGTCGTCGATCGCTCAGCGGTAGAGGAGAAATTCCGCGCTGGCTGCTTGCCACGCGGCTTCGTCGGCGGTCGTCAGCGCGTCGAGTTGCGCCGGCGTCGACGAAGGATCGTCCACCCATTCGCGCAGCAGTGGCGAGCCGTTGATCAGGTCGATGGCCAGCCGGTCGTGTTCGTATTCGTAGGCGAAGTCGCGCCACAGCGGGTAATCGGGATAAAGCCGGCGGATCGCCTTGAAGGCGAGCGCCTGCAGGCGCCAGGGGCGGAAGGCGGCGTGGTCGTAGTGCGGGCCTTCGACGTGGATCTGCAGGCCGTTGCACAACTTGCCGGCGTGCTTGTGGAAGGTCGGCTCGAACCAGATTTCGCGCAGCTGGCAGCCGGCCAGCCAGTGCGGCGCGAAGGCGCGCATTTCGCCGAGAATGGCGCGGGCGTCGATGTCCGGCGCGCCGAAAATTTCCAGCGGGCGCGTCGTGCCGCGTCCTTCGCTCAGAGCGTCGTGCCTTCGAGCATGACCGTGCCGGCGTAGGCGCGCGCCATCCACAGGTTGGGGGCGTTCGGGCTGGGGTTGATCCAGGTGCGCTCGCCGAGCGGCCAGCCGTAGCCGGGGGCGGCATCGGGCTGCCAGCCAGCCATTTCGACGACGCGGTAATCGACATCGAGCTTCAGCGTGGCGATGAACCAGTGGCCGAGTTCGCCCATGGTCAGGCCGTGGCGCATCGGCATCGCGCCGGCGCCGACGAAGCTTTCCCAGCCGTCGCGCAGGGTCAGGCCTTCAACCGGGCGGCCGGCCGGGTTGGGGCGGTCGAGCACCCAGACCGCCTTGCCGTGCTTGGCCGCCGCTTCGAGCACGTAGCGCAGCGTGGTGATGAAGGTGTAGATGCGGCAGCCGAGGTCCTGCAGGTCGACGAGCAGGACGTCGAAGGTGTCCATCATCGCGGCGGTCGGCCGGCGCACTTCGCCGTAGAGGCTGAAGACCGGGATGCCGAGCAGCGGATCGAGGAAATCCGGCGATTCGACCATGTTGTCCTGCTTGTCGCCGCGCAGGCCGTGCTGCGGGCCGAAGGCGGCGGTCAGCTTGAGTTCGGGCAGGGCGGCCAGCGCGTCGAGCGAATGCGTCAGGTCGGCGCGTCACCGAAGCCGGGTGGGCGAGCAGGGCGACGCGGCGGCCGGCCAGCGGGCGGCGCAGGGCGGGGTCGGCGAGCAGGCGGTCGATGCCGAACTGGATGGGACGGGTCATGGTGTCGGTCTTTGTAGCGTCAGCGAAAAGCTCTGGCGGAGATGGAAATCGGGTTGGGGGGCGCAATGAGCGAGTGCCCAATAGCTCTTGCTGCCGTCGCGGGCCTCGATGACGGCGGTCAGGCCGATGTTCAGAATGGCGCCCGCCGGCAACAGTTCCTGTGCGATCACGGCGTCAAGGCGGAATCCGTCGGCGCGGCGGTGGAAAGCGATTTGCGGCGCGACTGGCGGAATGAAGCCGTAATCGCGCTGGCGGCTGGCGGAGAAGCGATAGCTGGCCCACTGGCCGGAAGGCGAGAAGTTGAATTCACGGTATTCCGGGCTGTCGACCGCAGCGACGAAGGCTTCGAGACAGGTGTGGTGCCACAGGCCATCGGCGGTGGAGGGAAACATCGTTTCGGGAATCCGGATATTTCCCGGGTCACCATACAGGCGATAGCTGACTGCCAGGCCACCGCCTTCGGCCAGGCGCGCGCTGGCTTCGACGGCCCGGACGGACGCGCACGGGCTGCCAGGATGGCAACACAGCGAGTGTTTCAGGGTGACGGGCAAAGATGGTTCGGAGCAGGTGGGCATCGCAGGCGGTACTTTACCTGTTCGGGCCGCCGGCTGCTGCACCCGGAGAGCCCAGCCATCGGGCGCGGTTGTCCCGTCAAGACCGGCCGAATCGGTGGCTTGTCCTTGGATGCCGCGGCCTTTTGCGGTAATTTAGCTCCTTTGCGGAACACAGCTCAGGGAGAGAAAAAATGATACCGCTACGCATCAACCTCGAACCGGAAGATATTCCGACCCACTGGTACAACGTGGCGGCCGACCTGACCAATCCGCCGGCGCCGCCGCTCGCTCCGGATGGCAACCCGGTTTCGCCGGAGCAGATGGGCGCCATCTTCCCGATGCCGATCCTCGAACAGGAAATGTCGGCCGAGCGCTGGATCGCCATTCCCGAGGAAGTGCGCCAGATCTACGCGCTGTGGCGCCCGTCCCCGCTCTGTCGCGCGCTGCGTCTGGAGCAGGCGCTCGGTACGCCGGCCAAGCTTTTCTACAAGTACGAAGGCGTTTCGCCGGCCGGTTCGCACAAGCCGAACTCCGCCGTGCCGCAAGCCTTCTACAACAAGATGGTCGGCACCAAGCGGCTGACCACCGAAACCGGCGCCGGCCAGTGGGGTTCGTCGATCGCCTTCGCCGGCCAGATGTTCGGCCTGCCCGTGCGCGTCTTCATGGTCAGGGTCAGCTACGAGCAGAAGCCCTTCCGCCGCTCGATGATGCAGACCTGGGGCGCCGAGGTCTTCGCCAGCCCGAGCAATCTGACCAACGCCGGGCGCGCCGCGCTCGCCGCCGACCCGGACAACCAGGGCTCGCTCGGTCTGGCGATTTCCGAGGCCGTCGAGGAAGCCGCCGGCGATCCCGGCACCTGCTACACGCTCGGCTCGGTACTCAACCACGTGCTGCTGCACCAGACGGTGATCGGACTCGAAGCCAGGAAGGCGTTCGACAAGATCGGCCTCTACCCGGACGTGATTTTCGGGCCCTGCGGCGGCGGTTCCAGCTTCGGCGGCATCGCCTTCCCCTTCCTCGCCGACAAGGCGGCCGGCGACAAGCGCGCCGCCAACCTGCGCTGCGTTGCGGTCGAGCCGACTTCCTGCCCGACGCTGACCAAGGGCGCCTACGCCTACGATTACGGCGACGTCTCCGGCTACACGCCGATCATGCGCATGTACACGCTGGGCCACGACTTCATGCCGCCCGGCATCCATGCCGGCGGCCTGCGCTACCACGGCGATTCGCCGCTCGTCTCGCAACTGCTGCACGAAGGGCTGATCGAGGCGCTGGCGGTGCCGCAGGTCGCCACCTTCGAAGCCGGCGTGCAGTTCGCGCGCGCCGAGGGCATCATTCCGGCGCCGGAATCCTGCCATGGCCATCCGCGCCGCCATCGACGAGGCTTTGCGCTGCAAGGCGACGGGCGAGGCCAAGACCATCCTGTTCAACCTGACCGGCCATGGCCACTTCGACATGGCCTCCTACGATCGCTATCTGTCCGGCAAGCTCGAGGATTACGAGTACCCGGCCGAAGCCATCGCCGAATCGCTGAAGCATCTGCCCAAGGTCGGTTGAACGCTTGAGAGTCGTTGTCTTCCTGCTGATTCTCGCCAACCTGCTGCTCTATGCGTTTGCCGGCGGGTATTTCGGCCGCCCCGAAAGCCCGGATGCCGGTCGTGTCGGGCAGCAGTTGGCGGCCGATCGCATACGCATTGTCGGGTATGGCGAGAAGCCGCCGGCCAAGGGAAATGGCGAAAGGCAGTCTGCTGAAGCGGCGCGTGCGGAGCCCGATGAGTTGTGCCTGCTCTGGGATCATCTGCCGGCCGCCGATGCCGACCGGCTGGCGTCGACGTTGGCGGAGAAGTTCGCCGGCGTCCGGGTCGAACGCCGCGCCGTGGCCGCCGAGGGGGCCGGCGTGTGGGTGATGGTGCCACCTCAGGGGAGCAAGGCCGAAGCGGAGCGGAAGGTCGCCGAACTGAAGGAACTCGGCGTCAAGGACCTGCTCATTATCCAGGAAGCCGGTTCCAACCAGTATGCCATTTCACTGGGTGTATTCTCGACCGAGAAAGGCGGGCAGGACCGTCTTGCCGAACTGAAGGCCAAGGGGGTCAAGTCGGCGAGGCTCATGCCGCGTCCGGGCAAGGAACGGCAGTTTCAGGTCGAGGTGCGCGGGCCGCTGGCGAACAAGGCGGAGGTCCAGGACTTCGTTGCGGGCATCGTCGCGAAATCAACGGCGCGGAACTGCAAGTGAGCAATTTCGTCGTCGGGCTGACCGGGGGAATCGGCAGCGGCAAGAGCGCCGCCGCCGATTGCTTCGCCGCCCATGGTGTCAGTGTCGTCGATACCGATGCCATCGCCCACGAACTGACCGCCGCCGACGGGGCGGCAATGCCGGCGTTGCGCGCCGAGTTCGGTCGGGACGTTGCGGCGGCCGACGGAGCCCTCGACCGGAGCCGGATGCGCCGGCTGGCCTTTGCCGACCCGGCGGTGCGGCGGCGGCTGGAGGGAATCCTGCACCCGATGATTCGCGAACTTGCCGGCGAACGCTGTCGCAAGGCCGTTTCCCCCTACGTGATTCTGGCCGTGCCGCTTCTGGTCGAGTCCGGAACCTATCGCGAACGCTGCGACCGCGTCGTCGTGGTTGACTGCCCGGAAAGCCTGCAAATCAGCCGTGTCATGGCGCGCAACGGGCTCGCGCGAGACGGATGTCCGCGCCATTCTGGCGACCCAGGCAACGCGTGAGCAGCGTCTGGCAGAGGCTGACGACGTGCTCGCGAACGACAGCGATCTCGCGACCCTCAAGGCGCAGATTGCCGATCTGCACCAGCGCTATCTCCGCTTTGCGGCACAGAAAGCTAAAGCATTGTGTTGAGATTTGCCTGCAAATGGCTCAGAATTAGAGCAATTTTTCGTTCTTCAAAGCCCATAGCCGAGTGATTACCTACGAATATCCCTTCAATGAGCGCATCCGCACGCTGCTGCGACTCGAAGATTTATTCGAGAAGACGGCATACTTCGCCGAGAGCGACGGGCAACTGGAACATCACACGGCGCTCGTCACCCTGTTCGAAATTCTCGAGACGGCGGGTCGTGCCGACCTCAAGATGGACCTGATCCAGGAACTCGAGCGCCAGCGCCAGACCCTGCTGGCCTTTCGCAACAATCCGGAAATTTCCGAAGAGGCGCTCTCGGGAGCGCTGTACGAGATCGAGTCTTCTTCGGCCGCGCTGCTTGCCATGGCAGGCAAGATCGGCCAGTACCTGCGCGACAATGACTGGCTGATGAGCATCAAGAGCCGCGCCGCGATTCCCGGCGGGGTCTGCGAGTTCGATCTGCCTTCCTATCACTGGTGGTTGCACCGGGCGCCCGGAATCAGGCGCGAGGCGATCTCCGAGCTGGACCAGGCCCTTGCTGCCGCTGCGCGATGCGGCGGCGATCGTGTTGCGCCTGCTGCGCTCCAGCGGGCGGCCTAAACACCACACGGCGGCCAGCGGGCAGTTCCAGCTCAATCTCGGCGGTACGGCGGCGCAGATGGTGCGCGTCGAGGTCGGTGTCGAGGAGCCGGCGGTGCCGGAAGTGAGCGCCAACAAGTATTTCCTCAATATCCGCTTCACCAACCCGCCCGCCGGCGAGCTCAAGGCCAAGGTGGCAGAGCGCGACGTGCCCTTTGCGCTGACCTTCTGCAATCTCTGATGGCGGTACGCAAGGTTCGCTGCCCGCAATGTGGCAACGAGTCTCCCTGGGCACCGGAAAACCCGTGGCGGCCCTTCTGTTCGGAACGCTGCAAGCAGATCGACCTCGGCTGCTGGGCATCCGATTCCTACCGGATTCCGGTTCAGGACGAGAAGAACGAACCGGGCTGTGAGGTGGCCGACGCGGCTGGCAGCGCCTGACGCGGCGGCGCTACCAGCCGCGCATGAGCGCGATGCCGTGCGCGCCATGCTCCTGGGCGAAGGCAAGCATCCCGCTTCTCATCCCGCCGAGCGCGAATACCGGTAGCGGCGTGCCGGCGATCAGCCGCGCAAACTCGGCCCAGCCAAGACCTGTTGCTGCGGGGTGTGTCGGCGTCGGCAGCACCGGGCCGAGCAGCGCGTAGTCGAGGCCCAGTTCGGCGGCGCGGCGCAGTTCGTCCGCGCCGTGGCAGGAAGCGCCGACCCAGGCGAAGTCAGGTCGCTGCAGGCATGCGGCCAGCCCTGCCGCCGACAGGTGCAGCCCGTCTGCGCCGATGCGCCGGGCGATGTCTTCGTCATCGTTGATCAGCACCAGCGCGCCGCGTTGCCCGGCAATACGCCTGACCGCCTCGGCAAACCACAGGCGCTGGGCGAAAGGCCAGCCCTTGTCGCGCACCTGGATCAGGCGCAGGCCGGTCTCCAGAGCCTCTTCCAGCCGCTCGAGCTGGCGCTCGACCCCCTCGCTCTCGCCCATGGTGATCGCCATCGTCGCCGGCAGCGCCAGCGCCTTGAGGATCGGCGCATTGGCCGGCAGGATCGGCGTCACGCTCGCGGATTTGCCGCATTTCTGCCAGTCGACCGCGTCATGCTCGAGGGGGGCGCTGATGCCGATCTCGCCGGCCCAGGCGGTGACGCGCCAGAAGTTGAGGCGCACGGTCGCGTGCGGGTAGGTGAAAACGCGGGTCAGCCATGGGGAACAGGTGATGACCGAAATGCCGAGTTCCTCGCGCAGTTCGCGGACCAGCGCCGCGCGCAGGGTTTCGCCAGGCTCGACCTTGCCGCCTGGGAACTCCCAGTAACCCGCGTAAACCTTGCCCGCCGGGCGCTGGGCGAGGAGAAACTCGCTGTCGTCCGCACGCAATATGACAGCGGCGGCAACCTCGATGACCTCGCTCACTTCGACCTTTTCCGTGCGGAATTCCCGTGGCCGGCGATGTCGCGGGCGAATTGCCAGGCGACGCGGCCGCTGCGCGAGCCGCGGCCGAGCGCCCAGTTCAACGCGTCGCGCTCGCAACCGGCGATCTTCGCCGCGCTGACTCCGAAATGGCGCAGCCAGTGCCTGACGATGTCGAGGTAGTCGTCCTGGCTGAACGGATAGAATGAGATCCACAGGCCGAAGCGCTCGGAGAGCGAAATCTTCTCCTCGATCGCCTCGCCCGGATGAATCTCGTCATCGACGCGCCTGGTATCGAGGTTTTCGGCAAAGTACTCGGGCATCAGGTGGCGGCGGTTCGACGTCGCGTAGATCAGGATGTTGTCCGGCGGTGCGGCGATCGACCCGTCGAGGATCGACTTGAGCGCCTTGTACGCCGATTCGCCGGCCTCGAACGATAGATCGTCGCAGAAGATGATGAAGCGCTCGGGGCGCCCTTCGAGCAGATCGACAATGTCCGGCAGGTCGATGAGATCATCCTTGTCGACTTCGATCAGGCGCAGCCCCTTGCCCGAGAATTCGTTGAGCACGGCCTTGACCAGCGAAGACTTGCCCGAGCCGCGCGTGCCGGTGAGCAATACGTTGTTGGCCGGCTGGCCGGCGACGAACTGGCGTGTGTTGGCAACGATGCGCGCCTTCTGGTCGTCGATGTTGGTGAGGTCGGCGAGGCGGATCGGGTGCGGATGGCGCACCGCCTGCAACCAGCCGCGCCCGTTGCGCGTGCGCCAGCGCAAGGCGATCGCGACCTTCCAGTCGGGTGGCGGCACGAGCGGCGGGAGGCTGGCTTCGAACCGGCCGAGGACGGCTTCGGCCCGGCTCAGGAGGCGTTCGAGTTGCGGGGTGTTGGGCATGGTGGCGGTTATACTTCGCGGCAAATTTGCCAACTCTAACGAAAGCCATGGGAAAAATCCAAGCCGCAGCGCTTATTGCCTTGCTATTTCTTGCCGCATGCACGGGCATGCCGCCCGGCGAGACGGCTCCGGACTGCAAACCGTGCCCCGCCGGTCCGGCTTTGCCGCCTGCGGCATCGACCTCGGTCCCGTCCCGTCCGGCGCCAACTCCGCCTCCGCCTCCGGCGGGCCCCTTCTCGCGCAAGCTGCAGCCGGCGAAGTGGTCCGATCTTCCCGGCTGGAACGAAGATGATCAGGCTGCCGCCTGGCCTGCCTTCATCGCGAGTTGTCGTGGCGTCGCCAGCAAGCCGCATGGTGCGAGCTGGAAGCGCACCTGCGATCTGGCGCGGGCCGCCGACGGCAAGCCGGGCCATGATCCGCGTCGCTTCTTCGAGAATCAACTCAAGCCCTATGCGGTCCTCGCGGCCGACGGCAATGCGACGGGCCTCGTCACCGGCTACTACGAACCATTGCTGCGCGGCAGCCGGACGCGTGTCAAGGGCTATGAGCAGCCGGTGCGCGGCGTGCCGGACGATCTGCTGACCATCGATCTCGGGACCGTCTTTCCGGAACTGAAAGACAAACGGGTCCGCGGCCGGCTCGAAGGCAACAAGGTCGTGCCCTACTGGTCGCGCGCCGAGATCGCCGCGCGCGGTGACAAAGTGCCGTCACGCACGCTGCTTTACGTGGACGATGCCGTCGAACTCTTCTTCCTGCAGGTGCAGGGCTCCGGGCGTGTCAACCTGCCGGACGGCACGACGGTCCGCCTCAACTACGCTGACCAGAACGGCTATCCATATCAATCGATTGGCCGTGTGCTGGTCAACCGCGGAGAACTGAAACTCGAGGATGCGTCGATGCAGGGCATACAGGCGTGGGCGCGGGCCAACCCCGGGCGTCTCGACGAACTGCTCAACAGCAACCCGAGCTACGTCTTTTTCCGCGAAGCGCCGAACGGCAATGGCGGACCGGTGGGCGCCCTGGGCGTTCCGCTGACCGCCGGGCGCAGCATTGCCGTCAACCCCCGTTCGGTGCCGCTTGGCGCGCCGGTCTTTCTGGCGACGACGCGCCCGAATTCGACGAAACCCCTCAATCGACTGATGCTGGCGCAGGATACCGGCAGCGCGATCACGGGCGCCGTGCGTGCCGACTTCTTCTGGGGTTTCGGCAAGGAGGCCGGGGAGCAGGCGGGAAGGATGAAGCAGTCGGGGCGAATGTGGGTTCTGCTGCCGCCCGAGGCAGCCGCGAAATAGAAAAAACCGCACCGTTCCGAAGCGGAGAAAGCCGAGGCGCACCAATCCGGTGCGCCTCGGCCTGTGCTTGGGAATACAATGCACTGATTTGTAACAGGATTTGCGCACTGGAATGGTGCTTGCTTCCGCTCCCTGATCATTCGTTAAGGGGGTCTCATGGAAGCTTTTCAATCGGGCGGCAACGTTCTCTTCATCCTGCTGGGCGCCATCATGGTGCTCGCCATGCATGCCGGCTTCGCCTTCCTCGAGGTGGGGACAGTACGCAAGAAGAATCAGGTCAATGCGCTGGTCAAGATTCTGGCCGATTTTGCGATGTCAACCGTGGCTTACTTCTTCATCGGCTACAGCCTTGCCTACGGCGTGAACTTCTTCTCCGGGGTCGAAACGCTGATGGACAAGAATGGCTTCGAGTTGACCAAGTTCTTCTTTCTCCTGACTTTTGCCGCGGCAATTCCCGCCATCATCTCGGGCGGCATCGCCGAGCGTGCCAGGTTCAACCCGCAGTTGATCGCCACCTTCGTTCTCGTCGGCTTCGTCTATCCCTTCTTCGAGGGCATCGCCTGGAACCAGGCGTTCGGCATCCAGGGCTGGCTCAAGGCGACCTTCGGCGAGGAATTCCATGACTTCGCCGGCTCCGTCGTCGTCCATGCCATGGGCGGCTGGATCGCCTTGCCCGCCGTGCTCCTGCTCGGCGCCCGCTACGGCCGTTACACGAAGGACGGGCGCATTTCCGCCCACCCGCCGTCATCGATTCCTTTCCTGGCGCTGGGAGCGTGGATCCTGACCGTCGGCTGGTTCGGCTTCAACGTCATGAGCGCACAGACGCTCGACAAGATCTCCGGCCTCGTCGCGATCAACTCGCTGATGGCGATGGTCGGCGGAACGCTGGTGGCGCTGCTCGTCGGCAGGAATGACCCGGGCTTCGTGCATAACGGTCCGCTGGCGGGCCTGGTGGCGGTTTGCGCGGGCTCCGATCTGATGCACCCGATTGGTGCGCTTGCCGTCGGCGGTGTCGCCGGAGGCCTCTTCGTCGTCATGTTCACGCTGACGCAGAACCGCTGGAAGATCGACGACGTGCTCGGCGTCTGGCCGCTGCATGGCCTGTGCGGCGCCTGGGGCGGCATTGCCGCCGGCATATTCGGCAGCAAGGCGCTCGGCGGCGCCGGCGGTGTCGCCTTCATGCCGCAACTGATCATGACCTGCCTGGCAATTGTCGTCGCCGTGACCGGCAGTCTGATCGTCTACGGGATCCTGAAAGCCGTCGTCGGCCTGCGCCTCGATCAGGAAGAGGAGTACCAGGGCGCCGACCTGAGCATCCACAAGATCACGTTTACGCCCGAGCGTGAGCCGAACTGGTGAGCCGGTGCAACAAATGACGTCAGCAAGACCATGACAGGAATTCTTGCGCACCGGTGAGGCGCGAACGGTCGTGATGATCAGTTTCAGGCTGCTTATTGCAGGATCACGATAGAGGGGTGTCAGGAAGCGCGCAGAGCCTCCTGTCCGGAAGGCACGCGATGCAGCAGCTTCTTACTTGCTGAAGCGGAAACTCTCCGCCGGGTGGGAGCGCCAGTCGCTGTCCCCGGTGAGTTCCAGCACCTGTTTGTGGTACTTCAGGATGGTCGAACGGTGGCCGACGCTGATCAGGGTTGTCTGCGTTTCCGCCAGTTGCCGGTAGAGGCTTGCCTCGTTGACGCTGTCCAGCGCGCTGGTCGCCTCGTCGAGGATGGCGAACAGCGGCTTGGTCAGAAGCAGGCGCGCGAAGGCAAGGCGCTGCTGCTCACCGACGGAGAGAACCTTGTGCCAGTCCATCTCGACGTCGAGGCCGCCGAACCTGGCTGCGAGATCCGGAAGGTTGACCCTTTCCAGCAGGTTCATGAGTTCCGCATCGGAGACCGCCGGGCCGTGGTTCGGGTACAGCAACTGGCTGCGCAGGGTGCCCAGCAGCATGTACGGTTGCTGCGGCAGGAACAGGATGTCGTCTTCCGGCGGGCGGTAGATGGTGCCGGTGCCCGAGCGCCAGAGGCCGGCGATTGCGCGCAGCAGCGAGCTCTTGCCGCTGCCGCTCTCGCCGACGATCATCAGCCCTTCGCCGGGCTTGACGGTGACCGACAGATCCTTGACCAGGATGCGGTCATAGTTCGGCGTGTGCAGGGTGACGCTGGCGAGGGTGATGTCAGCGCCATCCACGGACTCGATGGTGCTCTTGCCTTGCGCCTGGCTGCCGGATTGTTCGGGGAGGACCTTCGCCAGGGTGTCGAGGCGATCGACGCCGGCCGCGAAGCGGCTGAGGCCTTCGAAATTCTCGACGATCAGCGAGATGGCGCTGAGCACCGCCGCAAAGGAGCCTGCCGCCTGGACGGCGCGGCCCACTTCCAGTTCTCCCGACAGTACGCGCGAGGCGATGATGGCACTTGGAATGACGAGGGTCAGCAGGCTGTAGGCGTGCTGGAAGAGATTGAGCGCAAGCTGATTGCGGATGAGCCGGTTGAAATTGTCGAAAGCCTTGCCGAAGCGGCGCTGCACCTGTTTCAGCTCCTGGGCCTCGCCGCGATAGAAGGCGATGGATTCGGCATTCTCGCGGACCCGCACGAGGCTGAAGCGGAAATCCGCTTCGCGGCGCAACTGGTTAAAATTCAGGCCCATGAGCTTCTGCCCGAAGACGAACACCACCATCAGCGTGCCGGCGCTGGCGTAGATCACGAGGAAATAGACAAGCTCGCGGGAAATCGACCAGAGGACGCTGCTGAAGGCGACCAGCTGCAGGACCGACGCGATGATGACCAGCAGGAAGAACAGCGAACGCTGGGTAAAGGTGGCAATGTCCTCGGCGACACGCTGGTCGGGATTGTCGATGGCGGGATCACCATTCAGCTCGTAGAAGTGCCGGTGGCTGAAATAGCTGTCGAGAAAACGGTTGGTCAGCCAGCGCCGCCAGTGGATGCCGAGCTTGTCGCGGACGAAATAGTAAAGGGCGTAGACGGGAACCGCCGCGATCAGCAGGATCAGGTAGAGCTGGATGGCGTCCCAGAAACGTTCTTCATTGCGGGCGGCAAGGGCCGACGTGAACTCGCCGGTCTGCTCGATGAAACGCACCGCGAACCGTGTCTGTGCCAGCAGCAGGATCACCAGCAGGGCCAGCAGACCCCAGGCCTTCCATTTCTCGTCCGAGCGCCAGTAGGGCGACGCAAGAAGCCAGAAGCGCTGCCAGAGGTGGCGGTCAACCTTGTTCATTGCTGTCATACCGGATCAAGACGCCGCCGGAGCGGGCTCTCTCCGGTCATGCAGATAGGATATCTGGCGGGCATTGCTGCGTGCATGGAATCTTTTACTCCCGGCCCCCCCGGGGGTCAAGCGTGTGTCACGATCCTGCATCCCGATCGCTGTCCGGGTCGGTTAGAATTGGAGGCGAACGCACCGGCAACAATGGCGGCGGCTCGCGCCGCTGCGATCGCGCCGGGACCATTTGCAACCCATGACAGACACGACCATGAACACACATCCATCCGATTTGTTGCCTCTCGACCGGGAGGGCGCGGGGCTGATTCTGACGCCCTGCCCGGGAACCAAAGGCGTGCCGCCAGGCGTCGCCCTGGAGCAGTTGAAAGCGGCCGGCGCCGGCGCGGTGATCACGCTGATGCCGGAAAGCGAGATGGCGAGCAACGAGGTATCGAACCTGGCGGAGCTTTGTGCGGCAGCCGGTCTGCAATGGTTTCATCTCCCGGTCGCAGACGATCATCCGCCCGAGGCCGATTTTGCTGCCGCCTGGCAGGCGCAGCGGTCGGCGATTCACCGGCTGCTCGATTCCGGCGGGAAGATCGCGATACATTGCAAGGGCGGTTCCGGCCGCACGGGACTGATGGCCGCGCAGATCCTGGTCGAACGCGGCCGCTCGAAGGATGAGGCCAAGGCGGCCGTCAAGGCGCTGCGTCCGAATGCGTTGAGCCTTGACGTCCATCAGGACTATCTGTCCGCGCTGCCGGAAACCGGCCAGCCGGATAGAAGCTAGTCGCCCATATCGTCGAGCTTGATCGGCCTGGTGCGCGGGCCGAGGTTGCGCGGCAAGAGCAGCGACAGCAGGCCGGCGACCAGGATGAAGGCCGTGGACGCCCAGAGGCAGGCGATCAGGCCGTTGTTCGGTCCGCTTTGCGCGCCCCACTGATAGAGCGCGCCCGAGAGAACCGTGCCGGCAAGACGGCCGGCGGCGTTCGCCATGTAGTAGAAGCCGACGTTCATCGCCACCTTGTCGCTGTCGGTATAAGCCAGGATCAGGTAGGAATGCACCGCCGAATTCAGTGCAAAAACAACCCCGAAGATGATCAGGCCGGCGACCACGACGATGCCCGGCGCAACGGCGGCGCCAAGGGCCAGGGCGATGCCGGCGGGCAGCGCGGCGAGGACGAAGGCGAGGATCGTCGCCGTCCTGCCGTCGGGTTCGTGTCGTCCCTCGACGCGGCTGCGCAGCAGGCCGGGCGTCGCTGCCTGGACGATGCCGTAGCCAATGACCCAGACGGCGAGAAAGCCGCCCGACTGCCAGAAGGTCCAGCCGAGCACGCTCGACAGGAAGACCGGCAGGCCGACGACGAACCAGACGTCGCGCGCGCCGAACAGGAAGATGCGCGCCGCGGCGAGCTTGTTGACCGCGCCGTTGCGGGAGAACATCTGGCCGAACTTGGCCTTCTTGTTGGATTGCCCGAGGCCGCCGCGCATCAGGAGCATGGCGAGGATCAGGGTGATGCCGACCAGCGCGACGAGCAGTTTGAGCGCGGTCTGGAAATCGAGCACGGTGAGCAGCAGGCCGCCGAGGAAGAAGCCGACTCCCTTGAGGGCATTCTTCGACCCGGTAAGGATCGATACCCAGCGGTAGAGCGTCGCCGAGGCATCTTCGGGAACGATCAGCTTGACCGCGCTCTTCGAACTCATCTTCGTCATGTCCTTGGCGATTCCGCTCAAGGCCTGCGAGACCATGACCCAGGCGACGACCAGCCAGCCCGGCGGGGCGAAGGCGAGCATCGACAGCGCCACGAGCTGGGTGCCGAGGCCGATGAAGAGCGTGGTCTTCAGCCCGAAGCGGGCGCCGATGTAGCCGCCGAAGAGATTGGTGATGATGCCGAAGACTTCGTAGAAGATGAACAGCGAAGCCACCGCAAGCGGGGTGTAGCCGAGGTTGTAGAAGTAGAACAGCACCAGCATGCGGGTGGCGCCGTCGGTAACGGTATCGGACCAGTAGGCCGCGGTAACCAGGACGTAGTTGCGCAGACCGGCCCGTGAGGAACTTTTCCCGGCTGCTGATGGATCACTCATGCTGTCCCTCCAATGGGATGTCGCTGCAGCGAAGGCCATCGCCCGCTGGTTGCGGTCGACGGCCAGAAAGGCGGCATTTCGGGGAAGCCCCGCCCTAGAGCGACGCCGCGACCTTGCGCGCGAGTTCGACGTAGCGGTTCACGTAGCCCCACTCGTTGTCGTACCAGGCGTAGATCTTGACCATCGTGCCGTTGGTCACCAGGGTGTGCGCGGCGTCAACGATGGCCGAGCGCGGATCTCCGGAGTAGTCGATCGACACCAGCGGCCGCTCCTCGTAACCGAGGATTCCCTTGAGCGGCCCTGCGGCCGCAGCCTTGAGCAAACCATTGACCTCGTCGACCGTCGTCGGACGCTGCATCTCGAATACGCAGTCGGTAAGCGAGGCGTTGAGCAGGGGCACACGCACCGCGTGGCCGTCGAGCTTGCCTTTCAGTTCCGGGAAGATCAGCGCGATTGCGGTTGCCGAGCCGGTCGTCGTCGGCACCAGCGAGAGGCTCGACGCACGCGCGCGGCGCAGATCCTTGTGCATCTGGTCGTGCACGCTCTGCGTGTTGGTCGAACTGTGGATGGTCGTGATCTGGCCGTGCGCGATGCCGATCGCCTCATGGACAACCTTGACCACCGGCGCCAGGCAGTTGGTCGTGCACGATGCCGCGGTCACGATGTGATGCCGGGCCGGGTCGTAAAGGTGGTCGTTCACTCCCATGACGATGTTCAGCGTGTCGCCACCCTTGACCGGTGCGGCGACGATCACCTTTTTCACCCCCGCCGCCAGGTAGGGCGACAGTTCCCCGACCGTCCTCCACTTGCCGCTGGCTTCGAGAACGATGTCCACCCCGGCATCACGCCACGTCGCTTCGCCCACATCCCGGGAGGAGCTGTAGCCGATTGCCTTGCCGTCGACCAGAAGGCGCCCGTCACTCGTCCCGATCTCGTGCCGCCAGCGGCCATGCACCGAGTCGAATTCGAGCAGATGCGCGGCGGCCTCCACCGGGCCGGCCGGTTCGTTGATATGCACGAACTCGATATCCGGGCAGTTCCATCCGGCGCGCAGCGCCAATCTGCCCATGCGACCGAAACCGTTGATGCCTACTCTGACAGTCATTTCTCGTTCCTCCATCCGGTGAGTGGCGCTCGACCGGATGCCCGGCGAGCCTGATTGCTTGAACAACGCCGGCGACTTGCCCGACGAACGGTTCCATATTGCTAGAATTCTAGAAATATGTAAACCCCGGAACTCGCCGGCGGCGGGAGAAGGTTGCCGCTCCTTGTCTGCATGTGTCGCTGGAGAATCGTGATTGCCGGGCTGGAGTCCGGATCCTTTGCAGGGAAGCGAATATTTCGGTATCTTTGGAAACATGAACAACACCGATGCCGTCACTGCGCTGGCCGCGCTGGCGCAAGACAGCCGCCTCGCCATTGTCCGGCTGCTCATCCAGAACGCGCCTGCAGGACTGACTGTCGGCCTGATCGGCGAGCAACTCGATTTGCCCGCGCCGACGCTGTCCTTCCACCTGAAGACATTGAGCCACGCCGGACTCGTCTCGACCACGCAGGAAGGCCGCTTCGTCCGCTGCCGGGCAGAGATGAGCAGGATCAACGCGCTGATCGGTTTCCTGACCGATGACTGTTGCGGGGGGCGTCCGGAAATCTGCGGTCCGCGCAAGGAGTGCTGAGGCTTCCCGGGGCCGGGTTCATTGCCGGCCGCCGCGGCCAGTCACTTCACCCGATGCCGCCGGAAAGGTGCCGGGCGTTCCGCGCGGCGTATCGAATCGGCCGGAGGGTTCAGTTTCCGCCGTCGATCACCGAGAAGGCGATCCCGGAATGCTTCTCCAGACGTTCGATCAGGCGGTCGCCAAAGATGGTCGCCGGCGTCCAGAACCCGCCGGGCTTCTCCGCCTTGGGCAGGTCGCGGGCGAGGAAGGTCGCGGCCTGCGCGAGCATCTTCGACGTCGAACCATAACCGGCGTCGCGATCGCCGGTGACCTTGACCATGATGCTGCGGCCATCGTCCGTGCGGCCGAGGAAGCGCAGATCGTAGAAGCCTTGCTGCTGTGCTTCCGGGCTCGGGCCCGAGCCCGGCGCCGGCAGCACGAAGCGCTCCAGGGCCCGGCGCGCCGGGCCGATGGCGCCGGCGACCATGAAGCCGGCAAGTCCGGCGGCAATCCCGAGGGCAATCATCCGGCCCCGCAGGCCGCGGCCCGCCAACATCGCTTCATCGTAGCGGAACCCGGCGCCGTAGGCTTGCTTCGTCAGGGCGTTGGTGCGCTGCACGATACGCGTGTTGATTGCGCTCATGATGAACGGCGCCACCCAGGCCTCGAAATCGCTGTCGTATTCGGCGAATCTGACGTCGGGCTGGCGGGCTAACGGCGCGTAGCCGCCCGGACAAAGCGAGTAGGGGTTGGCGAGTTCCTTGCGCAGTTGCGGATCAGTGGCAGCCTCCTTGACGATGTTCATGATGCTGGCGACGGTGCCTCCCGAGACGCCGCCACGGATAGCCTTGACGCGCATCTTCACGCGCGTGCATGGCTCGCCGAAGCGCCGCATCGACTCCCGCTGCAGGAAAAACACGCCGAGGTCGGAGGGTATCGAATCGAAGCCGCAGCAATGGACGATGCGCGCGCCGGATTTGCGCGCCGCGTCTTCATAGCGGCTCAGCATGCGCCGGATCCACTGCGCTTCCCCGGTCAGGTCGCAGTAATCCGTCCCGGTCTCGGCGCAGACCTTGACCAGGGGTTCGCCATACAGCGCGTACGGACCGACGGTCAACACCACGGCCTTCGTCCCGAGGCACATCTTGCGGAGCGCAGCCTCGTCGGCGGCGTCGGCGACGACGAGCGGCAATTTCGCCGCCTGCGAACCGAGCGACCTGCGCAGTTCCTCGAGCCGCGAGACGGAGCGACCGGCCACCGCCCAATTGAGATCGCCGTGGGTGCCGAACTGCTCGAAGAGGTGGCGGGCCAGTATCTTTCCGACAAAGCTCGTCGCGCCGAAAACGACCAGGTCATGGTGAGGGGAAGCGGCGGTCATGGCGGCCAAGACTGGATATCGAAGGCATCAGTGTCGCCGGAAGGTGATGCCGCCGTCAATCGGGGTGCCATCAGCGACCCCCTATCCGCGAAGCCTTGAACGGCCCGCCGGATGGGATGCCCCGTGCCCTGTCGGAACCGGCAGTTCCTGCTCCGGTTCGTGGCCGCGACAATCTTTGAACAGGAGACTTGAAATCCCGATGATCTGCCCCTATTATTAGCACTCAACGGAGACGAGTGCTAATAATAGCCTTGCCCGCTCCCGGGCCCAGCCCGGCCAATTCCCATTTTTTTCTGAACTACAAGGAGTCATTTCCATGAATATCCGTCCTTTGCACGACCGCGTGATCGTCAAGCGCGTTGAAGCCGAGCGCACCACTGCGGCCGGCATCGTCATCCCCGATACCGCCGGCGAAAAGCCCGATCAGGGCGAAGTCCTGGCGGTCGGCCCGGGCAAGCGCGACGACAGCGGCAAATTGAACGCCCCCGACGTCAAGGTCGGCGACCGCGTCCTGTTCGGCAAGTACGCCGGCCAGGCGGTCAAGGTCGATGGCGAGGAAGTCCTGGTCATGCGTGAAGACGACATCATGGGTGTTGTGGTCGCTTAAGTGCGGACCGCCCCCAAAACCTGTTCAAATTAGGAGAATTCAATGGCTGCAAAAGAAGTCAAATTCGGTGATTCCGCCCGCGCCCGCATGGTCGAGGGCATCAACATCCTGGCCGACG
The DNA here is from genome assembly GCA_963810175.1 of uncultured beta proteobacterium. Taxonomy (GTDB): domain Bacteria; phylum Pseudomonadota; class Gammaproteobacteria; order Burkholderiales; family Rhodocyclaceae; genus Azonexus. Next base: position 39,883 of record CAWEMU010000006.1, read on the forward strand.
CGGTCAAGATCACCCTTGGCCCCAAGGGCCGCAACGTCGTGCTCGAGCGCTCCTACGGCGCCCCGACCGTCACCAAGGACGGCGTTTCCGTCGCCAAGGAAATCGAACTGAAGGACAAGTTCGCCAACATGGGCGCCCAGATGGTCAAGGAAGTCGCTTCCAAGACCTCCGACATCGCCGGTGACGGCACGACGACCGCCACCGTCCTCGCCCAGGCGATCGTTCGCGAAGGCATGAAGTACGTTGCCGCCGGCATGAACCCGATGGATCTCAAGCGCGGTATCGACAAGGCGGTCACCGCCACCGTCAGCGAACTGCAGGCGTTTTCCAGGCCGTGCACAACGACCAAGGAAATCGCCCAGGTGGGCGCCATTTCCGCCAACTCCGATTTCGACATCGGCGACATCATTGCGCGTGCCATGGAGAAGGTTGGCAAGGAAGGCGTCATCACGGTTGAAGATGGCAAGTCGCTGGCCAACGAACTCGACGTCGTCGAAGGCATGCAATTTGACCGCGGCTACCTGTCTCCGTACTTCATCAACAACGGCGACAAGCAGCAGGCGCTGATGGAAAACCCGCTGGTCCTGCTCTTCGACAAGAAGATCTCCAACATCCGCGACCTGCTGCCGATCCTCGAGCAGGTTGCCAAGGCCGGCCGCCCGCTGCTGATCATCGCTGAAGATGTCGATGGCGAAGCCTTGGCGACCCTGGTGGTGAACAACATTCGCGGCATCCTGAAGACCGTTGCCGTCAAGGCCCCGGGCTTCGGTGACCGGCGCAAGGCCATGCTCGAAGACATCGCCATCCTGACGGGCGGTACCGTGATTGCCGAAGAAACCGGTCTCACCCTCGAGAAGGCTGTCCTCAAGGACCTCGGCCAGGCCAAGCGCATCGAGGTTTCCAAGGAAAACACCATCATCATCGACGGCGCCGGCGAAGCGGCTTCGATCGAAGCCCGCGTCAAGCAGATCCGCATCCAGATCGAGGAAGCCACCTCCGATTACGACAAGGAGAAGCTGCAGGAGCGTGTCGCCAAGCTGGCTGGCGGCGTTGCCGTCATCAAGGTCGGCGCCGCCACCGAAGTCGAAATGAAGGAAAAGAAGGCCCGCGTCGAGGATGCCCTGCATGCGACCCGCGCTGCCGTGGAAGAAGGCATCGTTGCCGGCGGCGGCGTTGCCCTGATCCGCGCCCGTGTGGCCGTTGGCAAGCTGAAGGGTGACAACCACGACCAGGATGCCGGGATCAAGATCGTCCTCCGTGCCTTGGAGCAGCCGCTGCGTGAAATCGTCGCCAACGCCGGTGACGAGCCGTCGGTCGTGGTCAACAAGGTGCAGCGTGGCAAGGGTAACTACGGTTACAACGCTTCTACCGGCGAATACGGCGACCTGGTCAACATGGGCGTGCTCGACCCGACCAAGGTCACCCGTACCGCGCTGCAGAATGCGGCTTCGGTCGCCGGCCTGATGCTGACCACCGAGTGCATGGTCGCCGAACTGGCCGAAGACAAGCCGGCCGGCGGCATGCCCGACATGGGTGGCATGGGCGGCATGGGTGGGATGGGCGGCATGGGCATGTAATTGCCCCGTCCAGGCTTCACCGCTTGAAAAGAGCCCCGCCTTGGCGGGGCTTTTTGCTTTCTGCGGTCAACCCGGAAAAATCCCCGGATTTCAAGGTCGGCCTTGCGTATGACTTTTGTAACGCCGTGTAAGTTGGCTGTAAGTAGTCCGACCTACAGTACGCTCCGCAGCAATGCCTCTATAACCATTATTTGAGGAGCAAATCTAATGCAAGACATCATCGACCGGGTTACAGCGAACCCGAAATTCCTCGAGTTCGTTGCCGTGCGCAACCGCTACTCGATCATCATGACCATCATCAGCGCGTCCGCCTACTACGGCTTCATCCTCCTGGTCGCCTTCCAGGGTCCCTGGCTGGGCACCAAGCTGGCGGCGGGCATGACCACCAGCATCGGCGTGCCGATCGGCGTCGGCGTCATCGTCTTCACCATCATCCTGACCTGGATCTACGTGCGTCGCGCCAATGGCGAATTCGACGAAACAAACGCGAGACTCATTGCGGAGGCGCAGAAATAACATGAACAGCAAACATCTTCTCGCGGCGGTCGCCGCGCTGGCCGTTGCCGGGGGCGCCATCGCCGCCGGCGCCGACCTCGGGCAATACCCAGAAGCAGGCCACCAACTGGACGGCCATCGCGATGTTCGGCATCTTCGTCTTTGCCACCCTGTGGATCACCAAGTGGGCGGCTTCCAAGACCAAGACCGCAGCCGACTTCTACAACGCCGGCGGCGGCATCACCGGTTTCCAGAACGGCCTGGCGATCGCCGGCGACTACATGTCCGCCGCGTCCTTCCTCGGTATTTCCGGCCTGGTGTTCGCCAACGGCTTTGACGGCCTGATCTTCTCGATCGGCTGGCTGGTCGGCTGGCCCGTCATCACCTTCCTGATGGCCGAGCGGCTGCGCAACCTGGGCAAGTTCACCTTCGCCGACGTCGCCTCCTACCGCTTTGCCCAGACCCCGATGCGCATCTTTGCCGCGATCTCGACGCTGGTCGTCGTCGCGTTCTACATGATCGCGCAGATGGTCGGCGCCGGTCAGTTGATCAAGGTGCTGTTCGGCATGGAGTATCTCTACGCCGAGATCATGGTCGGCACGATCATGATGATGTACGTGCTGTTCGGCGGCATGACCGCCACCACCTGGGTGCAGATCATCAAGGCCTGCATGCTGCTCGGTGGCGCGACCTTCATGGCGCTGGCCGTGCTCATGCAGTTCGGCTTCTCGCCGGAGGCGCTGTTCACCAAGGCGGTCGAGGTGCACTCCAAGCACGACGCCATCATGGCGCCGGGCGCCCTGATCAAGGATCCGATCTCCGCCATCTCGGTCGGCATGGCCCTGATGTTCGGTACCGCCGGCCTGCCGCACATCCTGATGCGCTTCTTCACCGTGCCGAACGCCAAGGAGGCCCGCAAGTCGGTTGCCTGGGCGACCACCTGGATCGGCTACTTCTACATCCTGACCTTCATCATCGGCTTCGGCGCCATTACCAACCTGATTCAGGATCCGGCCGCTTTCTATGTGCCGAAGATGGTCGACGGTATCCAGGCGATCGGTGCCGATGGTAAGCCGGTGTGGGACGGACTGCGGGGCGGTGGCAACATGGCCGCCGTGCATCTGTCGCAGGCGGTCGGTGGCAACCTCTTCCTCGGCTTCATCTCGGCCGTTGCCTTCGCCACCATCCTCGCCGTCGTTGCCGGTCTGACCCTGTCCGGCGCTTCCGCCGTGTCGCATGACCTGTACGCCTCCGTCATCAAGCGTGGCCAGGTCACCTCGGACGCCGAACTGCGCGTTTCCAAGATCACCACGGTCTGTCTCGGCGTCCTGGCGGTCGTTCTCGGTATCGCCTTCGAGAAGGAAAACGTCGCCTACATGGTGATGCTGGCCTTCGTCATCGCCTGCTCGGGCAACTTCCCGGTGCTCTTCATGTCGGTGCTGTGGCGGAACTGCACGACCCGCGGCGCCGTCGTGGGTGGCATGGTCGGTCTCTTCCTGGCGGTGGTCCTGACCATCGGTTCGGCGAGCGTCTGGGAAGCCGTCATGAAGAATCCGAAGGGTTCCGCCTGGTTCCCGTACAACTCCGCTGCCATCTTCTCGATGACTGCCGCGTTCTTCACGATCTGGCTGGTTTCCATTCTGGACAACTCGGCGCAGGCCAAGAAGGAGCGTGCCCTGTTCCCGGCGCAGCAGTTGCGTTCGGAAACCGGTCTCGGTGCCGCCGGCGCTTCCGGCCACTAAGCAGACAGCGCAGTCTCAACAAGAAGCCCGGGTTACAGCCCGGGCTTTTTTTCGTCCCTTTTTCGGGTGATTTTCGCCGTCGACCGCATCCGTATTGAGCAGCGAAGCCACTCCGGGGCACCCCGGGGGCGCAACAGGCTGCCTGCTCGCCACGGACGTGTTCGTCCATCGCGCCGATCACGACGCCACGTTTTTGCTAGACTGGCCGGGTTTTGGGGGAAAAATGGTAGGGGGCGCCCAGTGCAGGATCGGGCTAACCCCCTGAGTCGCGGCGGAAGCCACGGGCTCCAAAGACCATAAAAGGAGAACAGCACGCGTAGAATAGGGTGCGTGCCTTACAGAATTCTTACGCTGGTATGGACGTTTAGCCTCAAATGCGAATTCTTATTGCTGAAGACGACGCCATCATCGCCGATGGCCTTTCCCGGTCGCTGCGTCAGGGTGGCTGTGCGGTCGACTGGGCGCCCAACGGGCTCGATGCGGACTCAGCGCTGTTGACCGCGGCCTATGACCTGCTGATCCTCGACCTCGGGCTGCCCAGGCTGTCAGGACTGGACGTGCTGAAGCGTCTGCGCGCGCGCAATTCCTCGCTGCCGGTGCTGATCCTGACCGCTGTCGACGGTACCGGCGACCGCGTCAAGGGACTCGATCTCGGGGCCGACGACTACATGGTCAAGCCCTTCGACCTGGCCGAACTCGAGGCGCGGGTTCGCGCCCTGTGCCGGCGCTCGGCCGGCACGGCGCCAACCATCCAGTGCGGTTCGCTGGTTTACGACCAGATTGGCCGGGTCGCGCAGATCGATGGTCAGACAGTCGATCTCTCGGCGCGGGAAATAGGTCTCCTCGAGGTTCTTCTGACGCGCATGGGCCGCCTCGTCAGCAAGGATCAACTGGTCGACAAGCTGTGTGGCTGGGGGGAAGAAGTCAGTCACAACGCCATCGAGGTTTATGTTCACCGGCTGCGCAAGAAACTGGAGGCAGGCGGTGTCAAGATAGCGACAGTGCGCGGGCTGGGCTACTGCCTTGAGCGCCCCCAGCCCGAATAGCCCGCCGACTTCCGAGAGCGAGCGCTCGCTTTTTGGCGAGATTCTCGACTGGATGCTGGCGCCCCTGCTGTTTGTCTGGCCGCTGAGCATTGCGTTCACCCACTATTTCGCCAGCAACGTTGCCAATTTCCCCTATGATCAGGCGCTGCGCGAGCACGTGAATGCCATTGCCCGTCAGGTCAAGCTGGTCGATGGCAAGCCGGTGCTGAGCCTGCCCGCTTCGGCGCGGGCGGTGTTGCGCGCGGACGAAACGGATACTGTATATTTCCACGTCATCACCCGCGATGGCAAACTGCTGGCGGGCGACGGCGAGCTGCCGGCACCTGATGCGAGGGACGACCCGGCCGCGCTGCCCGGGGAAATCTACTTTCGGGACCTGGAACTGAAGGGGCAGGATGTCCGGGTTGCGTACTCCTATGTCGCTGACGGGCGTATGCCGCGCGACCGCTGGGTGCTGGTCGAGGTCGGCGAGACGATGGAGAAGCGCACGCAACTGACCAACAAGATCGTCGCCAGCGTCATCCTTCCGCAGTTCGTCATCATTCCGCTTGCGGTCATGCTGGTGTGGTTCGGACTGTCGCGGGGCTTGCGTCCCTTGAACCGCCTGCGCAAGACGATCGAAGCGCGCGATGCGGCCGATCTCTCGCCGATTGCCACGCACCGCGTTCCCGACGAGCTCGAGCCGCTGGTCGAAGCCTTCAACGGCATGCTGGAGCGCATGAAGCACAACGTCGAGGTTCAGCAGCGCTTCGTTGCCGATGCTGCCCACCAGATGCGCACACCTCTCACCGGGCTCAAGACGCAGGCCCAGTTTGCCATTCGCGAGGCGGATCCGGTTGCGCAACGTCACGCCCTGCGTCAGATAGCTGTAGGTGTTGACCGGGCCGCGCGTCTTGTCAACCAGTTGCTTACCCTGGCCCGGACCGAAGGCCGGGAGACAGCGCAGAAGAACCATGCACCGCTCGATCTTGCGCGCCTGATGCGGCAGGTTGTCGAGGAGTGGGTCGCCGTCGCGCTCGAGAAGCGGATCGACCTTGGCTTCGAGGCGCAGGATGCAGCGATGGTCAGCGGCAACCCTCTCCTGCTGCAGGAACTGGCCAAGAATCTCGTGGACAACGCGCTGAGATATACCCCGGAAGGCGGTCACGTGACCTGCAGGGTCTTGGCGACGGGGAATGTGACTGTTCTCGAGGTGGAGGACGACGGCGTCGGGATTACCGAGGAACAGGGCGAGATGGCGTTCGAGCGCTTCTTCCGGGTCGACAATGCGCGCGGGCGAAGGCAGCGGACTGGGGCTGGCCATCGTGCGGGAAATTGCCGTGCAGCATGATGCCACCGCCCGGCTGCGTCCCAATCCTTCGGGCCAGGGAACCGTTGCCCGCGTGGTATTCCATACGTGGCAGCCGCCACCGCCACCGATGCCGATTCCCGATGACTTCTCCGAACTCTACCGGCAGTCACCGCCGATCGGAACCTGAGCCCACGTTTTTGGCACCCCGTATTTTTGCCACCCGTATTGCGGCTGTCCGGACACATCGCTATAATTCGCCCTCCCTGTGGCCAATTAGCTCAGTTGGTAGAGCAGCGGATTGAAAATCCGCGTGTCCGTGGTTCGATTCCGCGATTGGCCACCAGTATTCAAGCGGCTCTCCAGCGATGGAGAGCCGTTTTCATTTCCGGTGCTACGTAGCCAGATCGTAGCCAGCGAACACAGAATCCAGCCGCGAAGCCGCCACCGCCAGATGATCCGGCGCCAGGTGAGCATAGCGCTCCACCATCGCCCCGGTTCGCCATCCCCCCAAGCGCTGCAGCTCATGCGTAGGCGTCCCCGCCTGGCGCTGCCACGTCGCCCAGGTATGCCGCAGATCATGCCAGCGGAAGTCATCGATCCCCGCCCGTTTCAGCGCCTGTTGCCAGGCGCGGGTATTGGCTGAGTTCAACGGCTTCCCCCGGAACGTAAAGACCCGCTCCAGGTGCTTGCCCTTCTGTCGCATGAGTACGGCGTAAGCCGCCTCGTTCAACGGAATGGCAATCGGCCGCCGGTTCTTCGACTGCGCCGCATGAATCCAGGCGTGTCGCTGTTCCAGGTTGATCTGCGACCATTCGAGCTTGAGGACGTTGCTTTGCCGGAGTCCGGTCGCCAGGGCGAATAGAACCACATCGCGCTGGTGTTCCGGCAACTCAGCCAACAGACGCCCCGCCTGCTCTTGGGTCAGAGAACGTTCACGGCTTGCGAATTCTTTAAAGAGCCGAACCTTCGGCGCCTTGTCGATCCATTCCCATTCATCCCTGGAGCGAATCAGGATGGAGCGAATCAGCGCCAAATAACGGTTGGTCGTTGCCTTGGAGGCTTCCTTGAGCTTGGCTGCCCGAATGCTGTCGATCACGTCCAGATTGATCTCGTCCAGCAACCGTTCCCCGAGGTAGGCATTCAGCCAGATCAGCTTGCGCCTGTCCTCTTCGTGGGTGGCCTTCTCCGAAGTTTCCTCCAGCCAGCGAACTACCGCTTCCTTCCAGGACCGCCGGGCTTTGACCCCGAGGCGGTTCTGCTCCCACATCTGGGCTTTTAGCCGGTCGTGGAATTCCTGGGCTTTGATTTTGTCGTCAGTCCCAGTACTGCGTTGTACCTTTCGTCCGTCGATGATGATCTTGACCCACCAGCAGGACGAGTCTTTGCGTTTGAAGAGTGACATGTGATGTTCCTTTCATGCTCACCCTGCAACGCTCGCCGCGGGTATTGTGACCGGATATGTTCGACCAGGTCAATTTCCAGGAAGACCCAGCACTTGCCGATCTTGGCGCCGGGGATTTCTCCCGCCCGCGCCTTCTCTTGCAGCGTGACCGGATGAATCTTCAGGAAGGCGGCAGCCTGTTGCAGGGTGAGCGTTTCCACGGCTTAACTCCAGGAACAGGCCCAGCCGGCTCGATCATCCTTGCTACGCCAAACGAAACCGACCTTCCCGGCGACATGCTTCAGAGAATCGAACATGAAATTAATCACATCCTGCCTATACGCCTCAGGAAGATCGATCGCTTCAAACGGTACGGCGATTCCAAGCGAACTACGAAAGCGCCGAGCATTCAGTTGCCGTGTGTCGGCGTTATCGAATCCCTTCGCCAGGTACTTGCCGAGATAGGCGACCAGCCTGAGTTGGCGCTGCATCTCGTTACCCTTCGGCGCCGATACGTCGATGTTTCCTTCGCCCACGACCTTGCGCCAGCAGGCCCGGAGCAGATTCACATCCTGCCGACCAGGAACCGCCAGATGCCAATGCCACGCACCCCGCTTTTGTCTTTCGGCAACCGCGATGTAGAGCCACTCGGGGTGATGCTGCCGCACGTAGCGAATGAACCTGGTCAGGTCGGACGACGCCTGAGCAAAGTCGGTTTGATTGCTGCGGTAGGTTAGCGTAAGCAGGTGATCGGCTTTGGTGGTCAGAATCAGTTTCCGGAGCCTGCTGCGCGCGCGACGAACGGCCCGCTGCTCGTTCAGGTCTCTGAAGTCGGAATTGCCCTTGCCAACCGCGAGGGGTCGAACAACCGAGACAAAGGACCAGCCAATTTCAGCCAGGCCGTTCCCGTAATCGGTCAGGTTGATGCGGTAATGACCTTCGTTGAGATGTGTCCTTTTTTCAAGTCTAGGGGCGGCTGCGCCGCCCCCGGCTTCGTCGAGCACCTGCGCGTGTTCCGGCAGCGTAGTTCCTCCCTCGTTTGTCCGTGCGGTTGCCGCTCGCGCGGCAATCCGCCCGGCCAGCCCGAGGGAGGGGGAGTTCTTTTTTGAAAAGCCATGCATATATGCCTCCAAAACCAGGAGGACGGCTGCCCGGTACCGTCCATGAAAAATGGGCAGCACGAACTATTAAGCACAGCATGGGGGTGAGGCACGGACAGGGATTCGGCTAATCCGTGTCCTTGACAATCAGCCATTTTTCTCTGGGCGGCCCCAGAGTGCGGTATTTGGCCTTGAAGCGGCGTAGCATCTTGGCGAAGCTGTCGACGTCCGCCACGTCATTTTCCGGGCCATAGGCGCCGAGTTCCTGGCAAAGATCGGCAAAGCGTTCGAGGTCTTCGGCATAGGCTTCGAGCATGCCCATGGCATCGAGCAGGCTGAAGATCAGGTAAAGCGGCTGCAGCGTCGTTGCCGATTGGAACGGCTGGTTTTTTTCTGTACTGCAGAACGCGGCGGACAAAGTTGTCTTCACCGGCGACTGACCGCCTGGAGGATACGTTCGCGGAAATAGGGAATGTCGACCAGGCAGCGCTTGTCGGTCTGAACAGCCTTGAGGAAGGATTCGTCATCCCCATCCTTGGCTTCCGCGACCAACTGGAACAGGGATTTCCGATGCACCATGCAAGCGAAGTAGTTGTGGCAGATGATCTATGGCGACGGTGAGGAACACGGCTTGCCGGGTAACGGCTTTTCCTGGTCGTCCGTTGCCGAATTCGGGCAGAGGCTGCGGCGGTCCCTCGGTGAGCTCGTCGAGCCAGTCTTCGCTGTCGTCATCCAGGAACTTTTCGCAAAGATTCCCAGACCGAGTCGAGCCAACGCTGGGCATCCTCCCAGGATTCAAACGCTTGTGGCGGGGTGATGGATTCGACGGAAATTCCCAAGGCTGGCATTGCCGCAAGATGGGCGGCAAGGAAGTTGTTGAAATCTTCGTAGGCGTCCGCCCAACCTTCGATCTGGAAGCGGGAAATCCAATCTTTGAGCTTCGGGGTCAGGCCGTCTTGGTCGGCGTTTTCTTTGAAGAGTTCGACCGTCTCTTCGACCAGCGGGGTCATCTTGCGGAGGAATTTATCTACAAGGCGGCGAGGGATTGCAAGTTGCTGGGGCATGGCGAAATATTCTAACGCCATTCCTTCAACAGTTCGATTGTCTCCGCCACCAATGGAGTCATCTTGCGAAGGAACTTATCGACCAGCCTGCGGGGGATTCCGATCTGTTGGTGCATAGCACATTATTCTAATGCCATGCACCATCAATCTTGCGCGAACTTTTGGAAGCGAACCCTCAACGCAAAGTAACCGGCTCGCCCAGCATTTCTGGCAAGTTCGGTAGCCTGCCGAGTTAGGGATTTGGTAGAACCAAATGAGACTGCGAATGATTGGAATAGGTGGGCCAGGTGGGCGTGTAGTCCTCGGCCTGATTACCCCACGTTGTCCATCCTTCGCGCGGGCCTCGGCCGAAAAGCTCAAGGAAGGGGCCGGGGCTGCATGCCTCGATAATTCCGTATTGCTCGTCAGGCTTGCGCGAATGCTCGCGCTTCATTGTGCGAATAATGTTTACTTGGCTTCTACCGGGAGCAAGTGTGCGCGCATTCTTACCGCGTACACCAAACAAAATAATCTCAGTGGTATTGCGGAAGTAAAAACCAACGCCTCGCCCGTCCGGGCCACCATCCTTGCGAACCTTGTGCCACACGAGATTGGCCTTGTATTGAAACCCCCAATTTGCCAAGACGCTCAAGCCTTCTGGCAACAGAGCATTCGGCACCCACAGATACAAGTGCGCCGTATCGGCACAGACGCTCGCCACGGGCAGAGCGCATATGTCATCAAGCGTCATGGTGTTGTAGCGATTGAGACGCTTGTGCTCCGGCGCAACTTTTCCGGTTTTGTTTTGAAACTGCCACGGTGGATCGGCCAGCACGGTAGCGAACTTCTTACCCTTGGTTTTACTCAAGAGGTCTTGTGATGGGTTCATTGCGGCCAGTCCTCGATCAGTTTTTTCGTGATGCCAAGCACTAGCACAGGACAACCGCCGCTCCTTCCCGCTTTCATGCGGTAAAGCAGTTTTCCCATCCATGTCGTGCTTGCGCCGTACTTCGGCATGATATTCCAGGGTCTTGAAAACTTCATTGAGTTCTGCGCTCCGCGTGAGGAGGACGGCGGCACTAATGACGCCTGCCTCGTGAAACGCGCGGAAGGCATACAGATCGCGGTCAAAGGTTTGGTCCTTGCTGTTCCACTCTAAATCGAAAGCCACGCGGTCTTTCACATAATCAACTTTGTGCCCATCCATGAAGTCGTCCAAGCGAGACTCTGTTACTTTCTTTCCGATGTCAGTATGGGTTTCGATGGTGACGACAAGATCGCCACGAATGCGCGTTTCAAACCAGTGCAACGGACGAAGCAAGGAAGACAGCCGTTTTGGAATCTGCGATTCGTTCCCGCCCTTGGCTAGAATATCGGCGGTTGTGATACGGAACTGACCAAGCGCGCCAATCAGTTCCGCGAACTCTTCTGGACAACCGGTAGCGAGAACCTCTGCTGCATGACGGTAGTTGTGAACTTCGTAAAGTTCGAGGAAGTCAGCAGGCAGGTAGTCGGTCAGCGGCATGGGCTAAGGATACCGTTCTGACCCATATCCGGCAATCTTAAGCTCAGGGGAAATTTAACCTCTGCTTTGCGATGCAAGCAACCGAGAACGGACTCGGCCGATTCTGAGTGTAGCCAATTCGTAGCTACAGGCACTCATCTTTAGGCTTTTTGAGCCTTATTGTGACTGCCTATCAATGTGGCGAGCATTGCAAGGTACTGATTTATAATAAGTTAGCTAATAGCTAGTGCGTCTCTTAATCCGTAGGTCAACAGTTCGAATCTGTCACGCCCCACCATAATAATCAAGCACTTAGCCCGCTTTCTCAGCGGGCTTTTTGCTTTGTCGATTATTTGCTGCATTTTCTGCACTCTGCTGCGATTTTCGCTGCGGCGTCGTTATGCCTCTCTTTCGGGAGCACGAGCGATAGCAACCATTTCCAACCGTGGCAGTTACCAGTTTCAGGCAATTATCCGCCGCGCCGGGTAGGTTTTCCAATGGCTGCAATGTAGCAACATCCCTGTACTGGCGCTTTAGGCCACAACCGGTCACCGAAAGTCAGCGGGAAGCGCCTCTCGGAACTGCAGGTCTCGCATAACAAAGCCGCCCTCCGCGATCGGCAAAATTCCGTCACTCACCGGGCCACAGGTACAGACCACGGGCAATCCTGACCAGATCTTAGAGTTTTTCGACACGAAGTCCCGGATTGACGATGACCGAAAGGCACGGGATACTGGTAAAAGTGGCGCTTGAAACCCCTATCCTTCATTGACCGCCGGTTTGCCGTTGCCTCCCGGAATGAAACTGCCGTTCTGAGGTCGTTTGCAATGCGTCAACGCATTCTTTTCGTCTGCATGGGCAATATTTGTCGCTCTCCGACAGCAGAGGGCGTGACGCGGACATTGGCTGAACGCAGCGGGGTGGCAACGGGGTTCGAATTTGATTCCGCTGGCACCCACGGCTACCACATAGGCAAAGCACCGGATGCCCGTGCGTCGAAGGCTGCGGCATTGCGTGGCTACGATTTATCCTCCCTCAAGGCGCGGCAGGTCAATGACAACGATTTCGTGCGTTTCGATCGCATCCTGGCAATGGATCGGGACAATCTTGACCTGCTGAAGCGGGCCTGTCCGACAGAGCATCAAGGCAAACTGGGACTGCTCCTGGAATTCTCTTCCAATCACGCGGAGGACGAAGTGCCCGACCCGTACTATGGCGGCCCCGAAGGGTTCGAGCGTGTTCTCGATCTGATCGAGGATGCAGCGCATGGACTGCTTACCCGATCCGGCCAGCGCAACGGAAGCGCTGGTTGATTATTTCCACCTGACGTCGTGATGAGCTGCCTTCGAACCTGCTCTCCAAACCGGCTTTGCTCAGCTTGACCACAGCGGGCAGCCATCGCCCTGATGTCAGCTAACCGATGGAACTGTTCGGGTTCGCTTGCATCGAAGTTGGGGTAGCCATACAAATGGCGGCACAGAAAAGGAGTCCCTATGGAAGCCCAACTACACACCATGAGCAACTTGTTCGCCCAGCTTGGATTGCCTGCTGATCCGACGGCAGTTCACGACTTTATCGCCGCCCACCGGCCCCTCGGCAACAGCGTTGCGCTATACCGCGCTCCGTTCTGGACGGCGGCCCAGAGAGCCTTCCTCAAAGAGGAGATAATCGGAGACGCAGATTGGGCCGGCGTTATAGACGAACTTAACGCTCGTCTGTCCTAGTCGATATTGCGACGTCACAAATGCGACTCGTCAGTGGGGGTAGCCGAGAATGTCAGGAGCAGGAGTAGCGGGAACCGGATCAAAATCGGTTTGGCTCCTTGCCTTCCTGGATAGCCCAATAGATAACGATGATCCAGCCAATCACCGGGACGAGGTAGAGCAACTGAAACCAGCCGCTCTTATCGATATCGTGAAGCCTGCGAGTGCCAACCGCAAGGCCAGGCAACATTACCGCCAGAGAGAATAGCGCAGACAATTTGTCGCTTACGATGCTGGTCGCCACCGTCGCCAGGAGCACGAATAGGAACCACCACCAATATTCAGAGCGCGACGCCCGCCCGGAAAAGTCTGCGTACTTTGAGAAACAGGTCTTGATGGATTCCACGAATGTCATTGTATTTGTCCTGGATGATCGAAACAGGCGAACTCTACCGGAACCAATACGCTTTGCATAATCACCTTGTTTCAATTAGCTCGACGCCGTTTTTTCTTGTTCACGGCATGGCGAAATAGCCATACGATCAACAAGTTAATTGATCTACCTCAAAAGCACATTAAAAAGAGCAAGAATATGATGTGCGAAAGGGGGAGCCGCCATGGAACGTCGAACAAGGTCTGACCGGCGTCATGGGGATGATGGACCGCCGCCGGGTTGGTCCGATCGGCGAAAGTCTGCAGAACGCCGTATGCCAGAGGTCGATGTCGTTCAAATGTCCGACCATGATTTCGCGGACATGTTTTTTGGCCGGACCACAGTCTCCTGTCAGGTCAAACCTGTAGCCGCAGACGCGGCGGCGACGGCAGGGGCGGCTGATCGAGCCGGGTGACATTGTGCAAGCAATTGAGGATGCAGGTTATCCGGCGTCCTACTGAATTCTGGAGATCGCACAATTCGCGCATTGATCATCCACTTTGAACCGTACGTCTACCGAGTAGCGGCGTATTTCATGACGACAATGTTTGACGATCCCGCGATTCTGGCCATGGCGTTTTGCTGAGACGCCCCAGATTGGCCCTTGGGCTACAGCGGCAATCGGCCAAATCCGGCCATCTAACAACTCGAAAGAATCCGAGCCTGGAAGACTGCTTACCGATCAGTAATCAGCCACTCATGGCTGTCGTACAACTCAAGGGCTTGCGCTTAGGCGCGGGCCTTTTCAGCTTCAGGGCAACCGACGACGCTCTTCAATTCGCTTTGCGGCCGAATTTCTCGGTGAGCTGGTTGAGTTTTTCCAGGCGGCGCTGCTCGTCTCTGGCAGCTTCCTGCACGGCTCGCGCTGCCTCCTGCTCGGCCTTGCGTTGCTCGGCCTGCTTCTTGAAACGTTCGCGCAGCAATTCCGCGGAATGGGTACGTGCATCCTCGGTGACTTCGCCGGCGGGTGTTCCGTCGAGGTTCAGGCGAATGGTCCCGGTCTGCATTTCCTTCAGGTAGCGCGTCAACATGGTGTGACTGCGCAGTGCCATGCGCAGCGCCTTGCGGTTCAGTTCGGGTTGTTGCGTCAGGAGCTGCTTGTCGATGCCAATCGCCAGCGGGCTGAAATTGCGAAATACATCGTGGCTGGCCTGGATGTCTTTCAACAGCGCGCGCGCATCGACGAGCGGTTCGGGTTTCTGGTCGGCAGCAGTCATGTTCTGGCGTTATCTTTGGGAGCAGCGAAGCGTAGCACAAGGCGACGCTTCGCCGACAAGCCTTACGCTTTCATCTTGTTGAACCAGGCCTGCATCCGCTTCCAGCCATCCTCCGCCTCCGCCTTGCTGAAACTGGGGCGGTAATCAGCGTGGAAGGCATGCGGGGCGTTATCGTAAACATGAATCTCCGACAGTCGCGCGGCAGCGCTGCCTGTTTTCAGAGCCTTTTCCATCGCCTCGACAGTCTCCAGCGGAATTTCGGTATCAAGACCACCGTACAACCCAAGCACCGGCGCCTTCAACTCCCCGACGACGTTGATCGGATGCCTCGGCGTGAACTCGTTAACGTCCCCGACCAGCCGCCCGTACCAGGCCACACCGGCCTTTACCTGTGGATTGTGCGCGCAGTACAGCCAGGTGATGCGGCCACCCCAGCAGAAGCCGGTAATTCCCAGACGATCCGTATCGGCACCCTGTCTGGCTGCCCAGGCGACGGTCGCGTCGAAGTCGCTCATCACTTGCGCATCCGGTGTCTTGCTGGTGATCTTGGCCAGAATATCGGCAATGCTTGAAATCTGACGCGGGTCACCCTGGCGGGCGAAGAGCTCCGGCGCGATGGCGCAGTAGCCGAGCTTGGCGAGGCGGCGGCAGACATCCCTGGATGTATTCATGCGCCCCGAAAATTTCGGAAACGACCAGAATGACCGGCGGCTTCGCAGCCCCCTTGGGCGCGGCGCGATAGGCGACCATTTCGCCATCCTTGACCGGTACCTTGACTTCGCCGGCCAGCAGACCTGTGTCGTCGGTCCTGATCGCCGTCTGCGCCATCACCGGCTGTACGGCAAGGGCAAAACCCGCACCCAGGCTGGTCACGAGGAAATTGCGGCGGTTGAAGGACTGCGCTGGAACAAGGCTTTCGAATTCCGGATCGGGGGTCATGGATTGTCTCCTTTGTTGTGATTACATCAGAACGATGTCGTATTGCTCGGGCGAATAGCTCGGCTCGGACTGCAACGAAACGGGCTTTTCGATGAAATCGGACAACATGGCCAGCGCCTGCGATTCTTCGTCGAGGAAGAGGTCGACCACGGCCGGCCCGGCCAGCACGCGGTATTCGCGGGCATTGAACTGGCGCGCCTCGCGCAGCAGCTCGCGCAGGATTTCGTAGGCGACGGTGCGCGCCGTCTTGACCTCGCCGCGCCCGCCGCAGGTCGGGCATGGCTGGCAGAGCACGTGCGCCAGCGACTCGCGGGTGCGCTTGCGCGTCATCTCGACCAGCCCGAGCGCGGTGAAGCCGTTGACCGTCAGCCGCGTGTGGTCGCGGGCCAATGCCTTGTTGAATTCTTCCAGCACGGCGCGCCGGTGCTCCTCGTTTTCCATGTCGATGAAATCGACAATGATGATGCCGCCAAGGTTCCGCAAGCGCAGTTGGCGGGCGATGGTGACGGCGGCCTCGAGGTTGGTCTTGAAGATGGTGTCGTCGAAATTGCGCACGCCGACGAAGCCGCCGGTATTCACATCGACAGTCGTCATCGCCTCGGTCTGGTCGATGATCAGGTAGCCGCCGGATTTGAGATCGACGCGGCGCGCCAGTGCTTTCTGGATCTCTTCCTCGACGCCGTGCAGGTCGAACAGCGGGCGCTCGCCGGTGTAGTGATCGAGCAGCGGCAGCACGGCGGGCGTGAATTCCTCGGCAAAACCGGTCAGGCGCTGAAAGTTTTCGCGGGAGTCGATGGTGATGCGGGCGATGTCCGGGTTAACGAAATCGCGCAGCACGCGCTGGCCGAGCGAAAGTTCCTGATAGAGGACGGTCGGCGGCGCGCAAACGCGTGACTTGTCGCGGATGTCGGCGCAAATCTTGCGCAGGTAGGCGATGTCGGTGGCGAATTCCTCGTCGCTGGCATTCTCGGCCATGGTGCGGACGATGAAGCCGCCGGGTTCGTCGGCCGGCACCAGGCGCGTGATCTTTTCGCGCAGCGCCTCGCGCTCGGCCTCGGCCTCGATGCGCTGCGAGATGCCGATATGTTTTTCCTGCGGCAGATAGACCAGCATGCGGCCGGCGATGGAAATCTGCGTCAACAGCCGGGCGCCCTTGGTGCCGATCGGGTCCTTGACGACCTGGACGACGATGCTCTGGCCTTCCGCAAGAATGCGTTCGATCGGCCGTTCGGTCGCCGTTTCGCGCGGCTGCCAGATATCCGCCACGTGCAGGAAGGCGGTGCGCTCGAGTCCGACATCGATGAAGGCCGACTGCATGCCGGGGAGAATGCGGCTGACACGCCCGAGGTAGACATTGCCGACCAGGCCGCGGCTGGCGGTGCGCTCGATGTGCAGTTCCTGGACGACACCCTGTTGCATGACGGCAACGCGGGTTTCCTGCGGGGTGAAATTGATCAGTATTTCTTCAGACATACACTCTACAATTCGCGGTTTTTGGTCGATTCTACTATGCGCAAGGCGCCTGAACTTCTCGCCCCGGCAGGTTCGCTCGAAATGATGCGCACCGCCTTCGCTTTCGGCGCCGACGCGATCTACGCCGGACAGCCGCGTTACAGCCTGCGCGTGCGCAATAACGCGTTCGGCACGCTCGCCACGCTGCGTGAAGGAATCGACGAGGCGCACGCGCGCGGCAAGCAGTTTTTCGTGGTCAGCAACATCTTTCCGCACAACGCCAAGCTGACCACCTACCTCGCCGACATGGCGCCGGTCATCGCCCTCAAGCCGGATGCGCTGATCATGTCCGACCCCGGCCTGATCGACATGGTGCGCGAAACCTGGCCCGAGCAGGTGATCCACCTGTCGGTTCAAGCCAACACGGTGAACTGGGCGGCCGTGCGTTTTTGGCAAAAAATCGGCGTCAACCGCATCATCCTGTCGCGCGAACTGTCGCTCGACGAAGTCGCCGAAATCCGCCAGCAATGCCCGGATATCGAGCTCGAAGTCTTCGTCCACGGCGCGCTGTGCATCGCCTACTCGGGCCGCTGCCTGCTCTCCGGCTATTTCAACCATCGCGACCCCAATCAGGGCAGTTGCACCAACTCCTGCCGCTGGGACTACAAGGTGTCGACCTCGGACGGTCAACCGGCGCAATTGCTCAAGCAGGAGCAGGAAATCCTGCTCGAGGAAAAGCAGCGCCCGGGCGAACTGATGCCGATCGAGGAAGACGAGCACGGCACCTACATCCTCAACTCGAAGGACCTGCGCGCCATCGAGCACGTCCATCGCCTGGTTGAAATCGGCATCGATTCGCTGAAGATCGAAGGCCGCACCAAGAGCCCCTACTACGTCGCCCGCACCATGCCAGTCCTACCGCCAGGCGATCGACGATGCGGTAGCCGGCAAGCCGCTCGACCCGGAATTGCTGCGCGAACTCGAAGGCCTGGCCAACCGCGGCTACACCGACGGTTTCTACCAGCGCCACCACGATGCCGAGTACCAGAATTACCTGAAAGGCCACTCGGAATCCGACCGCAGCCTCTACGTCGGCGACGCCGTGCGTTTCGATGCGGCGCGCGGCTTGATGGAAATCGAGGTGAAAAACAAGTTTGCCGTCGGCGACCGCCTCGAATGCGTGCATCCGGCCGGCAACCACACATGGACGCTGAACCGCATGGAAAACGCGGCCGGCCAAGCCGTCGACGTCGCGCCGGGCAGCGGACACCGGGTCTGGATCGACTTGCCGGAAAACCGTGTCAACGCTTTCGTCGCCCGCTTCGTTTAGCAGGTATGTCCATTAGAACAAGGCGATAAAACCTTGTGCACCGCAGCAATATCGTGTAGAATCAACAAGATGAGTCAATTCCCCAACCGCATGCCGCTGATCGACGCCTTCAAGGCCGATCGCCTCGCAGCTTATCGTTCTCCACCATCTGGCGACCTATGGGCCGCTGTCGGTGGCGGCGCGGCAGGTGGCGCCGGCGACGGTCAACTGGTTGTACGACTATGCGCGGATGGCGGTCCAGGTCTTTCTGGTGATCGGCGGCTTTCTGGCGGCGCGCGGATTGTCGGCCAATGGCCAGGCGCTCACCGGGTCCCCGCTGCCGCTGATCTGGAAGCGCTATGTGCGCCTCGTCATTCCCTATCTCGCGGCGATCGCCATCGCCATCGTCTGCGCAGCCATTGCCGACCACTGGATGGACGACGACGCCATCCCGGCCCGCGCCACGTTCACTCAATGGCTGGCGCACGTCTTCCTGCTGCAGGGTCTGCTCGGCTTCGACTCGCTGTCGGCCGGCCTCTGGTACATCGCCATCGACTTCCAGCTTTTCGTGCTGATGGCCGGCCTGCTGTGGCTCGGCCGCTTCCGCCACGGCGCGCCGGCGCTGGTGCTGGGCGTGGCGACCGCCTCGCTGTTCTGGTTCAACCGCGATGCCGCCTGGGACAACTGGGCGCTGTATTTCTTCGGCTCCTACGGGCTGGGCGCCGCCGCTTGGTGGGCCTCGGACCGCAAGCAGTTGTCGGCCTGGCTCGGCGTCATCACCACCGTCGCGATCGCCGCGCTGGTTCTCGATTTCCGCCTGCGCATCGCCCTCGCCCTGGCGGTTGCCCTGGTGCTTGGCTTCAGTCGCCGCAGCGGCCTGCTGGAAAAATGGCCGAACGCAAAGCCAATCGCCTTCCTCGGCCGGATTTCCTACTCGGTTTTCCTGGTGCACTTCCCGATCTACCTTGTCGCCAATGCGCTGTTCGTGAAGTTCGGCTTTACGTCGCCGAGCGCCGCCATTTTCGGCATTTTGGCAGCGTGGACCGCAAGCGTCGCCGGTGGCATGCTGTTTTACCACTGGATCGAAAGCCCGGCCGCCAGTCAGCGGATCACTGCCGCGCTCGGCTGGCTGTTCGGCAAGACCATCGAGTTGGCACGCAAGCTGCCAGGACTGGCCACCCTGCTCGCCCGCCAGACCTAATCCCCCAGTTCGGCGCGCCGCCGGAAGTAGTCCAGCGCTTCCGGGTTGGCCAGTGCCTCGACATTCTTCACCGGCTGCTCGTGCACGACATTGCGCACCGCCAGTTCGACGATCTTGCCCGACTTGGTGCGCGGGATGTCCGGCACCTGCACGACCTTGGCCGGCACATGGCGCGGCGTCGTGTTGTCCCGGATCTGCTTCTTGACGCGTTCGATCAGCCCGGCATCGAGGGTCAGCCCCACCTGCAGCTTGACGAAAAGCACGACGCGCACGTCGTCGTTCCTGCCCGGCGGCCAGTCCTGGCCGATGACC
>CAWEMU010000007.1:0-14997 GCA_963810175.1 uncultured beta proteobacterium
TGTTTGTCTCCTGTTGGCGGGTATGCGGAAAGCGTGTGACGCTGGACTGGATATTAGGAATTGCTAACGATAAATAAAAGTCACGTATTTTTATCAGACAGTTAAGTCATTGCTGAATAACTGCCGCAAATCGGCGAGGCCGGTCGCCGACAGGTCGGGCAGCACGGCCCGGGCGCCGCGGAAATCGTGGCCGGCGGTGTATTCGCTGATCGTCACCACGGTCGGAATGCCCGCCGCCAAGCTGGACTGCAGGCCATTCTCCGAATCCTCGATGGCCAGGCAGGCCGTCGCCGGCAAGCCGAGGCGCTCGAGTACCCAGTGGTAGATGTCGGGCGCCGGCTTCTTGTGCGGGGACCATGTCGCCGGCACCGATGACCTCGAACCAGTCGGTCGCAGCTGCCGCCAGGCTGGCCCTGAGCAGCGTCGTGACATTCTCCGGCGAGGTCGTCGTGGCGATCGCCAGGCGCACGCCGGCCGCTCGCGCCTCGGCGATCAGCCGCGCGACGCCGGGGCGCAGCGGCAGGCCGCCCTGTTCGACGATGCGCACGTAATGGGCGGTCTTGGCCAGGTGCAGGCGCCTGACCAGTTCGGGAAAGTCGGCGCGGGCCAGCATTTCCGGGGCATGGCGTTCGGCATAGAAGCGGATGCGCTCCTTGCCGCCGGTTACCGCCAGCAGTTCGCCATAGAGGGCCTCGTCCCAGTGCCAGTCCAGGCCGTGCTCGGCGAAGGCGGCGTTGAAGGCGAGGCGATGGCCGTCGCGCTCGGTATCGGCGAGCGTGCCATCGACATCAAAAATCAGGGCGTGTAACGTGTTCATGCGTGCAAAGATAACGGGCAGGACGTGTCAGGCCCAGTCACGATTGCTGATGCCCGACTTAAGGAGGTCTTAATTAAGTGATATGTTAGTCGAAGTTAAGAAAGATTGACTTTTTCTTAATTAAGAACACCCTTATCTTTGCTGCCATTGCGGCAACAAAACAATGACGGGAGACACCATGCAATTCGGACGTACCACCCTCTCCAAGTTCGTGATCGAACAGACGCGGGGCCAGCACAGCGAGATGGGCGCCTTGCTCATCGACGTCGCGGCGGCGGTCAAGACCATTGCGGCGCTGGTCGGCAAAGGCGCGCTTTCCGGCTTTTCCGGAGCACTGGATTCGACCAACGTGCAGGGCGAAGTGCAGAAGAAGCTGGATGTGCTGACCAACGACGCCATCCTGCGCCATTGCGAATGGGGCGGCCAGCTCGCCGGCATGGCCTCGGAGGAAATGGACGAGCCCTATCGCATTCCCGACCAGTATCCGCGCGGCCGTTACATGCTGGTCTTCGATCCGCTCGACGGCTCGTCGAACAGCGACGTCAATGTCTCGGTCGGCACCATTTTCTCGATATTGCAGCGGCCGACCGCCGGCGATGCCGAAACCTCCGACTACCTCAAGCCTGGCCACGAGCAGGTTGCTGCCGGCTATGCCGTCTATGGCCCGGCGACCATGCTGGTGCTGACCGTCGGCACCGGCACGCATGGCTTCACGCTCGACCGCGAGAACGGCAACTTCATCCTGACCCATCCCGACATCCGGGTGCCGGAAGACACCAGCGAATTCGCCATCAACACCTCCAACGAGCGCTTCTGGGAGCCGCCGGTGCAGCGCTACGTCGCCGAATGCAAGGCCGGCAAGACGGGCGTGCGCGGCGCCGACTTCAACATGCGCTGGATCGCGTCGATGGTTGCCGAGGTGCATCGCATCCTGTTGCGCGGCGGCATCTTCATGTATCCCAAGGACAGCAAGGATCCCGGCAAGCCCGGCCGCCTGCGTCTCCTCTACGAGGCCAACCCGATGGCTATGCTGATGGAGCAGGCGGGCGGTGCGGCGAGCACCGGGCGCGGCCGTATTCTCGATGTCGCGCCGGAGACCCTGCACCAGCGCGTGCCGGTCATCCTCGGTTCGAAGAACGAGGTCGAGCGGGTCGAGCGCTACCACCACGAATACGACTCGGGCACTGACCGCCCCTTCGTCTCGCCGCTCTTCGCCGAACGTTCGATGTTCAGCGAGTAAGCGGCAGACGCTACCGGATTTCACACTTCAAGGGAGAACAAGATGTCCGTCAAACACCCCATCATCGCCATCACCGGCTCGTCCGGCGCCGGCACCAGCACGGTGATGCAGAGCTTCCAGCACATTTTCCGCCGCGAGGGCCTCAACGCGCAGGTCGTCGAGGGCGATTCCTTTCATCGCCATGACCGCAAGAGCATGCGGGCGGTCATGAAGGAGCAGGAAGAAAAGAGCAACCGCCATTTCAGCCATTTCGGACCGGAAGCGAACCTGCTCGAGGAACTGCAGCAACTGTTCGTTTCCTACGGCAAGAGCGGCACCGGCAAGGTGCGCAAGTACCTGCACGATGCCGGCGAAGCCGAACCCTACGGCCAGGAACCCGGCACCTTCATTCCCTGGCAGGACGTTCCGGAAGGCACCGACCTGATGTTCTACGAGGGGCTGCACGGCGCCTACGCCGATGACAAGATCGACATTGCGAAGCAGGTCAACCTCTGTGTTGGGGTCGTGCCCACGATCAACCTGGAGTGGATCCAGAAACTGCATCGCGACCAGAAGATGCGCGGCTACACGCAGGAGGCGGTGACCGACACCATCCTGCGCCGGATGCCGGACTACGTCAGCCACATCTGCCCGCAGTTCTCGCGTACCCATGTCAATTTCCAGCGCGTGCCGATCGTCGATACGTCGAACCCGTTCATCGCCCGCGAAATCCCGACCGCCGACGAGAGCATGGTGGTGATCCGCTTTGCCAACCCCAAGGGGATCGACTTCCAGTACTTGCTGAATATCCTGCACGGTGCCATGCTCACCCGTCCCAACACCTTGGTCATCCCGGGCGGTAAGATGGGGCTGGCCATGCAGATGCTGTTTACGCCCATGGTGCTGCGCCTGATGGACAAGAAGCGTCGCGCCTGAAAAATTTCGGAGAAGAACATGAGTGAAACCGTTTCCCGCCGGGAACTCGCCAATGCCGTTCGCTTCCTGGCGATCGACGCCGTCGAAAAAGCCAAATCGGGCCATCCCGGCGCGCCGATGGGCATGGCCGACATTGCCGAAGTGCTCTGGCGCGGCCACCTGAAGCACAACCCGGCCAACCCGGCGTGGCCCGACCGCGACCGCTTCGTGCTCTCCAACGGGCACGGGTCGATGCTGCTCTATGCCTTGCTGCACCTGACCGGCTATGACCTGCCGCTCGACCAGTTGAAGAATTTCCGCCAGCTCGGCAGCAAGACCGCCGGGCACCCTGAAGTCGGCCACACGCCGGGCGTCGAGACGACCACCGGCCCGCTCGGCCAGGGCCTGGCCAATGCGGTCGGCATGGCGCTTGCCGAAACGCTGCTGGCACGCCGCTACAACCGTCCCGGCTTCGATGTCGTCGATCACCGCACCTGGGCTTTCCTCGGCGACGGCTGCCTGATGGAAGGCATCAGCCACGAAGCCTGTTCGCTGGCCGGTGTCTGGGGCCTCGACAAGCTGGTCTGCTTCTACGACGACAACGGGATCTCCATAGACGGCCATGTCGAGGGCTGGTTCCGTGACGATACCCCGGCCCGTTTCCGCGCCTATGGCTGGAACGTCATCGGCCCGATCGACGGCCATGACGCCGCCGCGGTCGAGGCGGCGATCGCCGCGGTGCAAGCGGGCAGCGGCAAGCCGACGCTGATCGTCTGCCGGACGCAGATCGGCTGGGGTTCGCCGAACAAGGTCGGCTCGCATGACGTTCATGGTGCCCCGCTCGGTGCCGACGAAGCGGTGGCGACGCGCGTCGCCCTGGGCTGGCCGCATGCCCCGTTCGAGGTGCCGGCGGCGATCCGCGGCGCCTGGGACGGTCGCCCGGCCGGAGCCGCCGCCGAAGACGCCTGGCGGGCGAAATTCGCCGCCTGGCAGGCGCAGCATCCGGCGCTGGCCGCCGAATTCGAGCGGACCCAGGCCGGTGACCTGCCGGCCGACTGGTTGGCCGCCCGCGGCGAACTGCTGGCGAAGGCCGGCGAGCGCCAGGGTACGGTGGCAACGCGCAAGTCGTCGCAAAATTGCCTCGATTTCCTCGTCGACCGCGTCCCCGAACTGCTCGGCGGCTCGGCCGACCTGACCGGCTCCAACCTGACTGCCGGCAAGGGCAGCGTCGCCTGGCACGACTGCGGGCCGGACGCGGCGCCGAACTACATTTCCTACGGCGTGCGCGAATTCGGCATGACGGCGATCATGAACGGGGTTGCGCTGCATGGCGGCATGATTCCCTACGGCGGCACCTTCGCCGTCTTCTCGGACTATTCCCGCAACGCCATCCGCATGAGTTCGCTGATGAAGCAGCGCGTCGTCCATGTCCTGACGCATGACTCGATCGGCCTCGGCGAAGACGGGCCGACGCACCAGCCGGTCGAACATGTCAGCAGCCTGCGCATCATTCCCGGGCTCGATGTCTGGCGTCCGTGCGACGAACTGGAAACGGCGGTTGCCTGGAGCGAGGCGCTCGAGCGCCGCGACGGCCCTTCGGTGCTGTTCCTGTCACGCCAGAACCTCGCCCAGTACGGCAATCCCGAGGGCCGGGCGGATGGCATCCGGCGCGGCGGCTACATCCTGTCGGAAGCCGACGGCGCCCCGCAGGCGGTGATCATCGCCACCGGCTCGGAAGTGTCGCTGGCGATGGTTGCGCAGGCGACGCTCAAGGAGCAGGGGATCGCGGTGCGCGTGGTGTCGATGCCCTGCACGCGGCACTTCGACCAGCAGTCGTCGGGCTGGCGCAAGCAGGTGTTGCCGCCCGAAGTCTGCCGCATTTCGGTGGAAGCCGGGCAGACCGACTTCTGGCACAAGTATGTCGGTACCGACGGCGAAGTCCTCGGCATCGACGAGTTCGGCGAATCGGCGCCGGCACCGGCACTGTTCGAGCGTTTCGGCCTGACCGCCGAGCATCTGGTGCAGACCGTTTTGCGCACGATTGCCAGCTTCGGCGGCAACGACGGCGATTTCTAGGCGCGTGTGCGCCAATAACTAGGAGACTGGCAGTGGCGATCAAGATTGGCATCAACGGCTTCGGCCGCATCGGCAGGATGGTATTTCGGGCAGTGGCGAAGGAGGCCGAGTTTTCGGACATCGAGGTCGTCGCGATCAATGATCTGCTCGATCCCGACTATCTCGCCTACATGCTCAAGTACGACTCGGTGCATGGCAACTTCCCCGGCGATATCGCCGTCGCAGGCGGCAACCTGGTCGTCAACGGCAAGAGCATCCGCCTCAGCGCGGTCAAGGATCCGGCCGAACTGCGCTGGGGCGAAGTCGGCGCCGAAATCGTCATCGACTGCACCGGGTTTTTCCTGACCACCGAGAGCTGCGAGAAGCACCTCGCCGCCGGCGCCCGCAAGGTCGTCCAGTCGGCCCCGTCGAAGGACGCCACGCCGATGTTCGTCTATGGCGTCAATCATCAGAAGTATGCCGGCGAGGCGATCGTCTCGGCCGCCTCGTGCACCACCAACGCACTGGCGCCGGTGGCCAAGGTCCTGCACGACAATTTCGGCATCAAGCGCGGCCTGATGACCACGGTGCATGCCGCCACCGCCACCCAGAAGACGGTCAACGGCCCGTCAACCAAGGACTGGCGCGGCGGCCGCGGCATTCTGGAAAACATCATTCCTTCTTCCACCGGCGCTGCCAAGGCGGTTGGGGTGGTCCTGCCCGAGTTGAACAAGAAACTCACCGGCATGGCCTTCCGCGTGCCGACCTCCGATGTCTCGGTGGTCAACCTGACGGTCGAACTGGAGAAGGCGGCATCCTACGAGGAGATCTGCGCGGCCATGCAGGCGGCTGCGGCAGCCGGGCCGCTCAAGGGTGTGCTCGGCTACACCGGCGACAAGGTGGTATCGACCGACTTCCGCGGTTGTACCCTGCCGTCGATCTTCGACGCCGACGCCGGCATCGCGCTCGACCCGACCTTCGTCAAGGTGGTTGCGTGGTACGACAACGAGTACGGCTACACCTGCAACATGATGCGCTTCGCGCAGCACATGGCGCGCTGAAAGGATTCGCGGGCCTTGGTCTCCATGAGCGAGCGGTTCGACCCCGCCGCGCAGGGCAGGCCGCTGCCGGAGAAAATGGCCGCAACCTGCCGTTGACCGCAACAGGATCGACTCTGCAGTACCTTGCGTTTACGGCCCCGAAGTCCGGGGCCGCTTTTTTGGAGAGCGCCATGAGCCAACTCGACTACGTCATCGCCCCGAGCATCCTCTCGGCCAATTTCGCCAGGCTGGGCGAGGAAGTCGCCAACGTCATCGCCGCGGGCGCCGACTGGATCCACTTCGACGTGATGGACAACCATTACGTCCCCAACCTGACCATCGGCCCGCTCGTCTGCGAGGCGATCCGCCCGTGCACCACGGCGCCGATCGACGTGCACCTGATGGTCAAGCCGGTCGACCGCATCATTCCCGATTTCGCCAGGGCCGGGGCCAACATCATCACCTTCCACCCGGAGGCCTCCGAGCACGTCGACCGCAGCCTGTCGCTGATCCGCGAAGCAGGCTGCCAGGCCGGCCTCGTCTTCAACCCGGCGACGCCGCTCGATTACATGGAGCACGTGCTGGACAAGGTCGACCTCGTCCTGCTGATGAGCGTCAACCCCGGCTTCGGCGGCCAGAAATTCATCCAGGGCACGCTGGCCAAGGCGCGGCAGGCACAGGGCCAGGCTCGATGCCTATGAAAGGGAAAGCGGCCGCCGCATCCGCCTTGAAATCGATGGCGGCGTGAACACCGCCAACATCGCCGACATCGCCCGCGCCGGCGTCGATGCCTTCGTCGCCGGCTCGGCCGTCTACGGCGCCGGCAAGGACAGCGACCCCAACCGCTACGACTCGATCATCGCCGCGCTGCGCGGGGAACTGGCGAAAGTCGTCTAAGCGATCCTCGATCCTGAAATGATCTTCCACTCCGTTACCTTCGATCTCGACGGCACGCTGCTCGACACGATCGCCGACCTCGCCGAAGCCTGCCGCCTGATGCTCGCGGAAATCGGCGAGCCGCCGCGCACGCAGGCCGAGGTGCACACCTTCGTCGGCAAGGGCATGGCGGTGCTGGTCGAGCGCTGCCTGACCCACGATGAGCCACCGACCGCCGAAGCGCTGCATGAGGCGATCGAATCGTTCAAGCGCCACTATGCCGCGGTCAACGGCAAACTTACCCAGATTTACCCGGGGGTGCTCGCTGGACTCAAGGCATGGAAGGGGGCCGGCCTGAAAATGGGCGTCGTCACCAACAAGCCGGGCATGTTCACCGAAGCCCTGCTCGAGCGCATGGGCATGACCGACTACTTCGATGTCATCGTCTCCGGCGACACGACGGCGTACAAGAAACCGCACCCGGAACCCATCCTGCATGCCTGCCGCCTGTTCGACGTGCACCCCGAACGCAACCTGCACATCGGCGATTCGCAGAACGACATCGAGGCCGCCCGCGCCGCCGGCTGCCCGGTGTATTGCGTGCCCTACGGCTACAACGAGGGCGCGCCCGTCCGCGCCGAAGACTGCGACGGGCTGGTGGCGGATCTGGAAGCGGCGCTGCGGCTCGCCCGCGGCGGCTGACCCGGCGGCGAGGGAGCGATGAGCGGGTGACGCCCGCCCGGCGTTGGCGGAGAATACGGCCTTTCCCGCACCACCGGCCCGACCGCCCATGCTCTGGATCGCCCCCTCCGAAAAAGACGCCGCCGCCACCACGCTCGAAAAGCGCCTGTGGGATGCCGCCGACCAGTTCCGCGCCAATTCCGGCCTCAAGGCGCAGGAATACTCCGGCCCCATCCTCGGCCTGATCTTCCTGCGCTTTGCCGAAGTCCGCTTCGCCATCCAGCGCACCAAGCTCGAAGCCGCCGGAGCATCGTCCCGGCGCGGCAGCCGCGTCGATGAACCCGCCGCCTACCACGCCGAAGGCATCCTCTACCTCGCCCCCGAGGCGCGCTTCGACTACCTGCTGACCCTGCCCGAGGTCGCCGACATCGGCGCCAAGGTCAACGCCGCGATGCGCGAGATCGAGAAGCACAACCCGCAGCTCGCCGGCGTGCTGCCCAAGACCTACAACCTCTTCACCAGCACCCTGCTCAAGGAACTGCTGAAGAAGGTCTCCGAGATTCCGGCCACGCTCGACTACGACGCCTTCGGCCGCATCTACGAATACTTCCTCGGCGCCTTCGCCATGACCGAGGGCCAGGGTGGCGGCGAGTTCTACACGCCCAGCCAGCATCGTCAAGCTGCTGGCCGAAATCATCGAACCCTTCCACGGCCGCATCCTCGACCCCGCCTGCGGCTCCGGCGGCATGTTCGTGCAGTCGGCGCGCTTCGTCGCCGAGCACCAGAAGAACCCCGCCGCCGAACTCGCCATCTGCGGCGTCGAAAAGACCGACGAAACCGGCCGCCTGTGCCGCCTCAACCTCGCCGTGCATGGGCTGGAAGGCGACATCAGCCACGGCGGCAACATCAACAGCTACTACGACGACCCGCACACCGCCACCGGCCAGTTCGACTTCGTCCTCGCCAATCCGCCCTTCAACGTCAATGCGGTGGACAAGGAACGGCTCAAGGACATGGTCGGCGCCGGCCGCCGCTTCCCCTTCGGCCTGCCGCGCACCGACAACGCCAACTACCTGTGGATTCAGCTCTTCTACTCGGCGCTCAACGCCAACGGCCGCGCCGGCTTCGTCATGGCCAACTCGGCCTCCGATGCCCGCTCCAGCGAGCAGGAACTGCGGCAGAAGCTGATCGAAGCGCGGGCGGTGGATGTCATGGTCGCCGTCGGCCCCAACATGTTCTACACCGTCACGCTGCCCTGCACGCTGTGGTTCCTCGACAAGGGCAAGGCCAAGACCAAGCGCGCCGACACCGTGCTCTTCATCGACGCCCGCCACATCTACCGCCAGGTCGATCGCGCCCACCGCGACTGGACGCCGGCGCAGATCGGCTTCATCGCCAACCTCGTCCGCCTCTATCGCGGCGAGGCGCTCGACACCACCGTCGGCGGCGACGAGACGGCGGCCAAGCTCGGGGAAATCTTCGGTGACAACGCCGGTCTACCGCGACATTCCCGGCCTGTGCAAGGCGGCGACGCTGGCCGAGATCGAAGCCCAGGGCTGGTCGCTCAACCCCGGCCGCTACGTCGGCGTCGCGCCGGGCGAGGAGGTCAGCGACGAGGACTTCAAGGAACAGCTCGAAACCCTGAACGAGGAACTGGAATCGCTGAACGCCCAGGCGCGGGAACTGGAGCAGACCATCGCCGCGAATGTGGCGGGGATTCTGGAGGCGTGAGGATGGCGTGCTGAATCAGAACGCTGGCACGCTTGGCGATCGTCGGCTTCATGCGAGGCTGATGTCGACTGGCAACGCGACTGCCGCAGTTCGTCAATCGGACATCGCCATTCATTGCGTGGCCAACGAGACGTTCGACGGACTACGTTGACGCCTGAGCAATCGTTCGCACGTGACCGACAGAGACGTCAGAGCGACTAGAGCGCATAGTTGCCGAGACGGCGATGACATCGTCTTGACGACGAGGAGTCGGCCGCTGGTCGTCAGTTGAAACTGCGTTCCGGATGATCAATGCTGATCCTCGGACAGCGTTCGTATCATCCGGTGCAGACCCGACTAAGCTTGATGCCGACTTCTTACTGTACTGCTTCTTCGAGCACCGACTACCTGGTCAGCATGAAGCGCTTCGCAGCTGGCGCAGCACAGCCGACAACTTCGATCACTGAGACATTCGCGAGCTGTCGAGTTCACGCTTCCCCCGCTCCCCGTCCAGCAACGCATCGCGGGCATCCTGTCGGCCTACGACGAACTCATCGAGAACAGCCAGCGGCGCATCAAGATTCTGGAGTCGATGGCCCGCGCCCTCTACCGCGAGTGGTTCGTCCACTTCCGCTTCCCCGGCCACGAAAACCACCCCCGCGTCGCTTCCCCCCTCGGCGAGATTCCGCAGGGGTGGGAGGTGAAGAAGCTTTGACGAAATCGCAGACTGCGAGTCGGACGCCCAAGACCGACGTCCCGAATACTGCGAGGGGCGACATTCCATTCTTCACCGCCACGCGACTGCCGTCCAGACGCTTTCTACATTGAAGACGCTGACAACGCACGTCACGAAACGCGGAGCTTTCCAAGTGCGCAAGCCAGCTCTATCCCCGGCACACGGCTTGCATCGACCGCCCGCAGGAACGGCTTGGACAAGTTGCTCTCCCGCTCAGATGCCGATGGCGGATGAACCGATCCATCGTTCTGCGACTGCGCGGCAACGCTGGAGATCGTTCACAGCGTTTCCTGTTGCCGATGACGCTTCAGCAGCGTCGCGTATCTGAGAACCAATACCGGCGGCGCGACGTTCGACACCACGTCGTCGACATCTTCCGACGAATGCAGATAGTCGTAGCCGCCTCACGACTTGATCGACAAGCTTTCGCGCGCAATGTCGACGCCATGTTCGAGCAAGTGCATACGCTCCAACGCCAAATCCAAAACCTCCGCCGCACCCGCGACCTGCTGCTGCCGCGCCTGCTTTCCGGGCAGGTTGCGGTTGAACGCGATTTCCGGGGCGATTTCCGATTCGCCTGCCGGCCCGCCGCAGTGACATTTCTACTAATCTGCTTAACCTTTAGTAAACATCTGCGCGGCGCAGCCAACCCATCGGCATTGCCAGCAGCTTTCCATGTGCCTGTATTCGCTATTCGCGAATAGCGAATGAAGGGGTCTTTCATCGTCCTGCTCGAAGTTCGGCCCGCGAGCTGTTCTGCGTTCGCAGGATTTATTCCGGCTTTGACAATCCAGTTTCCCATTCTGTATATTCCAATTATTCACAGAAGTGAATCCAATTTTTACAGCCGCCTGACATGACGCCTCCGCTGATTCGCCGTTACCTGCTGCCGAGCATCGAGGAGGCCATGCAGGACACGCCGGTGGTGCTGGTCAACGGCCCCCGGCAGGCGGGCAAGACGACGCTGGTGCGGCAGTTTGCCGATTCGGCGCGCACCTACGTGACGCTGGATGATGCCGCCACGCTGGCGGTGGTGCGGCACGATCCGGTGGGTTTCGTGCGCGATCTGGATGCCGCGGTGATCGACGAGGTGCAGCGGGCGCCGGAATTGCTGTTGTCGATCAAGCAATCGGTGGATAGTGATCGGCGCCCGGGGCGTTTTTTGCTCACGGGATCGGCCAATGTGATGACCTTGCCGCGCGTGGCGGACTCGCTGGCCGGGCGTATCGAAACCCATACGCTGCTGCCCCTGGCGGGCTGCGAGATCGCGGGCAGCCCCGGTCAGTGGCTGGATGCGGTGTTTGCCGGCGCGATGCCGCGGCCGCCAGCCGACCAGGCGCCTGCGCGAAGTGGGGCCGGCCCTGGTGAAACGGGTGCTGCGCGGCGGCTATCCGCAAGCCCTGGCGCGGACGACGCCCCGCCGGCGCGAGGCCTGGCTGACCCAGTATGTGGATACATTGATCCAGCGCGATGTGCTCGATATTGCGGCGGTGGAAAAGCTGGACCAGTTGCCGCGTCTGCTGACGGCATTGGCGCATATGTCGGGGCAATTGTGCAATTTTGCGCAGTTGGCCGGCCAGATCGGACTGGACAACAAGACCGCGGAAAAGTATCTGGGAATTTTCGAGCAGATGTTCCTGCTGCGCCGGGTCCGGCAATGGTCGGGCAACGGCTTGTCGCGCATCGTCAAGAGCCCGAAGATTCAGTTCATCGATTCCGGACTGTTGTCCGGCTTGCTGGGGGTGAACGAAGATCTGATGTTGCGCCAGCGCCACCAGATCGGCCCCGTGCTGGAAAGCCATGTGTACGGCGAACTCCTGAAACTGGCCGGGTGGGCGGGGCAGGATTACCGGGTGCTGACATTCCGCACGAGCACCCAGGCGGAAGTGGATTTCGTGCTGGAGAACCGGCGCGGCGACATCGTCGGCGTCGAGGTCAAGGCGGCGGCAAGCTTCCAGGCGGGGGATTTTTCCGGCCTGAAAAAGCTGGCGGCGCTGGCGGGCGAACGCTTTCTCGGCGGGGTGTTGCTCTACGACGGCACCAAACCCTGCCGATGGGCGAGGCAGCGGGCAAGCCGCTGTGGGCGGTGCC
Organism: uncultured beta proteobacterium; assembly: GCA_963810175.1. Taxonomy (GTDB): domain Bacteria; phylum Pseudomonadota; class Gammaproteobacteria; order Burkholderiales; family Rhodocyclaceae; genus Azonexus. Next base: position 12,141 of record CAWEMU010000007.1, read on the forward strand.
GCTTTCCACGCTGTGGCTGACGTAAGGCCATGAGCGCCCACGCCTACTCCGAAGACCAGCTCGTCGAGCAGCCCGCCATCGGGCTGTTTGCCGAGCTCGGCTGGCAGACGGTGTCGGCGCTGGAAGAAACCTTCGGCGCGGGCGGCTTGCTGGGCCGCGAAACCAAGGGCGAGGTGGTGCTGGTCGAGCGCCTGCGCGCCGCGCTGGGCAAGTTCAACCCGACCCTGCCGCCGGAGGCGATTGCCAACGCCATCGACGAACTGACCCGCGACCGCTCGGCGATGAGCCTGGAGGCGGCCAACCGCGAGGTCTATCGGCTGCTCAAGGAAGGCATCACGGTGTCGGTTCCCGACCGCGAGCACGGCGGGCAGAAGACCGAACGCCTGCGCGTGGTGGATTGGGAGCACCCGGCGAACAACGATTTCCTGCTGGTCAGCCAGTTCACCGTGACCGGCCCGCTCTACACCTGCCGGCCCGACCTGGTCGGCTTCGTCAATGGCCTGCCCTGGGTGGTGATCGAACTCAAGAAGCCCGGCGTGCCGGCGCGCGCCGCCTTCGACGAGAACCTCACCCACTACAAGCAGCAGATTCCGGCGCTGTTCTGGAGCAACGCGCTGCTCATCGCCAGCAACGGCACCGACAGCCGCGTCGGCTCGCTCACCGCCGACTGGGGGCGCTGGGTGGAGTGGAAGCGCATCGAGCGCGAGGACGAACCGCGCCGCGTGTCGCTGGAAGTGATGCTGCGCGGCACCTGCGACCCCACCCGCCTGCTCGATCTGGTCGAGAACTTCACGCTGTTTTCCGAGCACAAGGCCGGGCTGGTCAAGATCATCGGCCAGAACCACCAGTTCCTCGGCGTCAATAACGCCATCGCCTCGATGCTCGAAGCCCGCAAGCTGGGCCACGGGCGCGGCGGCGTGTTCTGGCAGACGCAGGGCAGCGGCAAGAGCTTCTCGATGGTGTTCTTCGCGCAGAAGGTGCTGAGGAAGCTGGCCGGCAACTGGACCTTCGTCGTCGTCACCGACCGCGTCGAACTGGACGAGCAGATCGCCAAGACCTTCAAGACCACCGGCGCGGTGAGCGAGGCCGAGGGCGACGAATGCCACGCCGCCAGCGGCGCCCACCTGCGCGAACTGCTGCGCGGCAACCACCGCTACGTCTTCACGCTGGTGCACAAGTTCCAGACGCCGGAGCTGCTCTGCGACCGCTCCGACGTGATCGTGCTGACCGACGAGGCGCACCGCAGCCAGTACGACACGCTGGCGCTCAACATGCGCGCCGCGCTGCCCAGGGCGATGTTCCTGGCCTTTACCGGCACGCCGCTGATCGCCGGCGAGGAGCGCACCAAGGAAGTCTTCGGCGACTACGTCTCGATCTACGACTTCCAGCAGTCCATCGAGGACGGCGCCACCGTGCCGCTGTTCTACGAGAACCGCACGCCGGAATTGCAGCTCGTCAATCCCGACCTGAACGAAGACATCTACCGCCTGATCGAGGACGCCGAACTCGACGCCGACCAGGAGGCCAAGCTGGAGAAGGTGCTGGGGCGGCAATACCACCTGATCACCCGCGACGACCGGCTGGAAACCGTGGCGCAGGACATCGTGCGGCACTTCCTCGGGCGGGGCTTCGTCGGCAAGGCGATGGTGGTGTCCATCGACAAGGCCACCGCGCTGCGCATGCACGACAAGGTGAAGGTGCATTGGGCGGCGGAAACCGCACGGGTGCAGAAGGAACTGGGCGAGCTGGCCTATCAGCCACGCGGCGGCGAGATGACGCCCGAACAGGCGCGGCGCGATCTGCGCATGGCCGAGCTGAAACAGCGGCTGGAGGTGCTGACCAGCACCGACATGGCGGTGATCGTCTCGCCGGGGCAGAACGAAATCCAGCAGATGCAGGCGCTGGGCCTCGACATCGAGCCGCACCGCAAGCGCATGAACGAATCGCAGCCGGGGCTGGACGAGAAGTTCAAGGACACCGACGACCCGCTGCGCCTGGTCTTCGTCTGCGCCATGTGGCTGACCGGCTTCGACGCGCCGAGCTGCTCGACGGTGTATCTCGACAAGCCGATGCGCAACCACACGCTGATGCAGACCATCGCCCGCGCCAACCGGGTGTTCCCCGGCAAGCACAGCGGCGTCATCGTCGATTACGCCAACGTCTTCGCCTCGCTGGAAAAGGCGCTGGCGATCTACGGCGCGGGCAAGGACGGCAAGAGCCCGGTCAGGGACAAGCAGCAACTGGTCGAGGAACTGCGCAAGGCGGTGGTCGATGCGACGGCCTTCTGCGCCGCGCACGGCGTGATGCTGGCCGAGATCGAGGCGCTGGCCGCCGGCAGCATGGAGCGCCTGTCGCGCATCCAGGACGGCATGAACGCGCTGATCTCGCCCGACCCGCTGCGCCGCGACTTCTTCGCCCATGAGCGGCTGGTCAGCACGCTCTACCGTGCCGTGAAGCCCGACCCGGCGGCGCTGGAATTCGCCAGCCGTGTCGCCTGCCTGACCACGCTGGCCGAGGCCATCCGCGCCAAGCTGAACCCGAACCCGCCGGACATCTCGCAGGTGATGGGGCAGATCAACGACCTGCTGGACGAATCCATCACCGGCCACGAAATCCGCGAGCAGGGCCGCCGGCGCTCGACCTGTCCAAGATCAACTTCGAGGCGCTGGCGCAGCGCTTCAAGGAGTCGAAGCACAAGAACACCGACCTCGAAGTGCTCAAGGCGGCCATCCGCGCCCAACTGGAGAAGATGATCCAGCTCAACCGCACCCGCGCCGACTTTGCCGAGAAGTTCGAGGCGCTGATCGAGAGCTACAACGCCGGCAGCCGCAGCATCGAGGAGCTGTTCGAGGAACTG
>CAWEMU010000008.1:0-16427 GCA_963810175.1 uncultured beta proteobacterium
CCGTCGGGGCGGGGATGATTCTCTGACGCAGATGCATCGATCCGGCATGAAGACGAAACGCCCCTCGGGGCGTTTGTTCATTGAGCACTCCCCATTTGTCCCCGGTTGCGCTATAAAGCAGCCATGAGACCTGCTCCATTCCTCCTGCTGACCTTCCTCACCGTCGCACTGCCCGCTCACGGCCAGGCCTACAAGTGCCGCCAGCCGGACGGCAGCACGCAGATTTCCAGCGAACCATGTGCCGGCGGCGCCCGTACGCTCAAGGAAGTCGACGAGGACGTGATTCCGGATGACGTGCGCGCCAGGGCTCAGCGCGATGTCGATCGCCAGCGCCAGCGCGCCGATCAGCTCAAGGCGGAACGCAAGGCGGACGAGGTGCAGGAGCGCCGCGAAGCCGAAGCGCAACGCAAGGCTACCGGCCTGCCGTCGCCGGCTGCGGTCCAGCAGTGCCTGAGCACGGTCGGGCGCATGAACATCGATTCGTCCCGGCGCGCCGAGCTTGAATCGGAGTGCACCGTGACCGGCCAGATAGCGCCCGTCTACAACGAGACCTACCAGCAGCCCTACTACGGCGGCGTCTACTACCCCGCCTACCCCTACCCGCCGCGCCCGCGGCCGCCGTATCCGCCCCCGCCGCCCAAGGACAAGCCGACGGCCAAGCCGGTCGATCTCTACAAGGTACCGAACGCCCCGCGCAATCGCTAGACGCCGGAAGGGAAGCTAGGCCCTGTCGTGCCGCAAGCCGTCGCGGCTCTGGCTGCCCAGTGTCAACTCGGCGTCCGAACCGAGTGCATCGAAAAAAGCCTGAACCGCCCCGGGATCACCCGAAGCGGCAAAAGTCGTCTGGCCGCAGTCGCACTGACCGACCCATATCGCGTCGATCCCCGGGAGGCCTCGCGTGCTGACCGGGTGGATCGTCGTCACGTCGGCGCCACAACCGTTGCACACCAGCTTCTCCGGACGGGTTGCCTCGATCCTGGCGTTTGCCTGGGCGATGCGATCGTCCAGCGTGCCGCGCCGCTTTGCCTGTCCCATGTCCCTCTCCCTTCGCTGCAATGCCGCCAAGGATAATGGCTGGGGACCGGCCTGTCGAACGCTGCAGGTGCTCAGCGCGGGGCGAACGCGTAGCAGTGCTTGCCGCCGCCCTTGGCGACATACATCGCCCGGTCAGCCTCGCGGATGATCTCCTCGGGCCCGCTGTCGCCATGAGTTCCGCCGCAGAAGATGCAGATGCCGATGCTGGCCCCCAGGCGTGCCGTGCCCTTCAGGCCGGGGAAAGGCGCCACGATGGCCGACAACAGCTTCTCGGCCAATTGTCCCGCATCGACTTCGCTGCCGACATCGTGCGCCAGAACGAAGAACTCGTCGCCGCCGAGGCGCGAGACGGTGTCGGTCTGGCGCACCGCCGCCACCAGGCGGCGGGCGACGGTGCACAGGACCGCGTCGCCATGGTCGTGGCCGAAGTTATCGTTGATGTCCTTGAACCCGTCGAGGTCTACGAACAGCGCCGCATGGCAGGCCTTGTCGCGCCTGGTCCGGACGAGCAACTGGGCGATGCGGTCCTCGAGCAGTTCGCGGTTGGGCAGGCCGGTCAGCCGGTCGTGCAGCGAACGTTCGAGGTGGTGCTGCCGTTCCTGGTCGAGCTCGGTCTCGCGAATGAAAAGCTGGCGGCGCTGATATTCGGCCAGATAGCCGGCGCCGCCGCCGATCAGGTTGGCCGAGATGATGAAGAAATTGTGGCTCAGCAGCATCGATACGGGAAACTCGCGCAGGCCGCCGAGAATCAGGTTGTAGGAGATCACCACGACGATATCGATGACCAGCGCGTAGATGAAGCGGGTACCGATGAAGTTGTAGGTGTAGAAGGTTGAACAGGATGAGGCAGGGGTAGAAGTAAGGCGTTGCCTCAAGCGGCAGGTAGTAGAGAATCCCGATCAGGCTGCCGGCGACGACCAGCCCGGTGGACCCGAGCGGCAGCTGGTTGAAGCGCTCGAAGGCCGGCCGAAAGGTCAGCAGGAAGATGAGGCCCACGTAGGCGAGGGCTGACAGGCGAAACACCCACACGGTAACTCGATGTTCCGGCGGCACTAGCCAGCTATCGAGAAACCCTGACATCAGATAGATGAGCGTGCCGACCAGAATCGCCGCGCGCCCCTGCACGCGCAGGCGCGAAAGCAGGTTACGAGCAAAGGCGCGCTCGACCTCGGGGTTGCGAAAGCTCAGCGTCAGGGGATGAAGCTGCGCCATCATCGGCTTGGACATACTCGGGGAACTCGCTGTCATCGACAGCCGCATGATTCACTAAACTGCCATGAATGTGAACGCAATTTCTTTCGAGGCGCCGCAGAAATCCATGGCAGCGCCACTGCCGATCTGCCCGGAATTTCCGGTTGACCGCGACGGGCACAACATGAGATTCCCGGGCATTGGCGTGTGCGACCAAAGGGCGGTTCCATGGTTGATCTCCAAAAAAAGCCCTGCAACAGAGGCAATCGGCGCCGTGATTCCAGAACCCGTCAGACCAGCCCGAGGCTCTCCTCGACCCCGAGGTGCACGTTCATCGCCTGCACGGCGGCACCCGAGGCGCCCTTGCCGAGGTTGTCGAGGCGGGCGATCAACAGCATGCGCTCGTCGTTGCCGAAGACGAAGAGGTCCACGCGGTTGCTGTCGTTGCTGGCTTCGACATTGAAGAAGCCGCCGTCGGTGCTGGCTTCGAGATCGAGTGGCGCAACGCGGATGAAGGGCTCGCCCGCGTAGTAGTCGGCGAGCAGTTGCCGCACGTCGGCCGGGCCGGCCTGGCGGGTGAATTGCCGCGGGTGCAGGAAGGCGGTGACGGCCAGTCCCTTGTAGAACGGCCCGACGATGGGCTGGAAGATGGGGGCGACGGTGAGGCCGGTGTAGGCCTGCATTTCGGGCAGGTGCTTGTGCGCGAGGCCGAGGGCGTAGGGGCGCGGCGCCTCGATGCGGGCCGGGCTTTCGTAGTGGGCGATCATGGATTTGCCACCGCCGGAATAGCCGGTGATGGAATTGGCGGCAATCTGGGTGTCGACCGCGACAAGGCCGCCGGCGACCAGCGGCTTGAGGGCGAGGATGAAGGCGGTGGCGTGACAGCCGGGGTTGGCGATGCGTTTGCTGGCGCGGATCCTGGCGCGCTGGTCCGGCGCGAGTTCGGGCAGGCCGAAGGTCCACGCCGGATTGACACGGTGCGCGGTCGAGGCGTCGATGACGCAGGTGTCCGGGTTGTTGACCAGCGTGACGGATTCCCTGGCGGCGTCGTCGGGGAGGCAGAGGAAACAAACATCCGATTCGTTGATCAGGCGCTTCCTCTCGGCGAGGTCCTTGCGCTGGGCGGAAGCGATCCTGAGCAGTTCGATGTCGGCGCGCTTGCCGAGGTATTCGTTGATCTGCAGGCCGGTCGTGCCTTCCTGGCCGTCGACAAAAACTTTGTGGGTCATGGTTGATCCGGAGTCGTTGCGGTTGTACAAGGCCGGGATTCTTGCAGAAAATCGTGACATTTTCGCAAGGACGGCGACCGACCTGTATAAAAGGGGCGTGCCGGGCCGCGCATCGGGATCGCCCGCCGCTGACCGATCCGGCAAGCCGCTCGCCGCACCCCATGCCGGCTACGCCGGGCAACAGGATATGGCAAGATGCGGCCATGAAAGCGAATCCCCACCTTGCCGGCATCGGCTTCGGCCTGCTGGCCTACGGCATCTGGGGCTTCTTCCCCCTTTATTTCCGCCAGCTTGCCCACGTTTCGCCGATGGACGTGTTGTCCAACCGCGCCGTCTGGGCCTGCGTCTTCGTCGGCCTGCTGCTGACGCTGCGCGGCGGCTGGAGCAAGGTCGCCGCCGCCTTCCGCGCGCCGCGCCAGTTCGCCATGCTGGCGCTGGCCGCCATGCTGGTCGGCAGCAACTGGCTGATGTTCCTGTGGGCGGTCGCCAACCAGCAGGTTGTCGCGTCGAGCCTCGGCTACTTCCTGACGCCGCTGGTCAATGTGCTGCTCGGCCTCGTCGTGCTCAAGGAACGCCTGAACCGGCTCGAATGGGTTGCCGTCGGCCTCGCCGTCGCCGCCATCGCCAACGAGGTCATCACGCTGGGCAGCCTGCCCTGGGTTTCGCTGTTTCTCGCTGTCACCTTCGGCACCTACGGGCTGGTGCGCAAGCAGGTGCCGGTCGATGCGCTGACCGGCCTGTGGCTGGAAACACTGGCGATGCTGCCGGTCTGCGGCCTCTACGCGCTATGGCAGGCGCAGGCCGGCCACGCCGTTTTTGCCGGCCACGACCTGTTGACCGCAACGCTGCTGGTCGGCGCCGGCATCATCACCGCGCTGCCGCTGATGGCCTTCGCCGCCGCCACCCAGCGCCTCGACCTCGCCACCGTCGGCATGCTGATGTACATCAACCCGACGCTGCAATTCCTCACCGCCGTCTGGATCTTCGGCGAGCCGCTGCAGACGGCGCGGCTGGTCAGCTTCGCGCTGATCTGGATCGGCCTCTTCGTGTTCAGCTGGAGCATGTGGGGCAAGTACCGGAATCGGGGATAATGGCGGCCCCTGCTGTCCCGCGGAGCGGTTGATGGGATTGTTCGAAAATACCCTGGTCATTCTGGCGCTGATCGCCGTCAGCGCCTTCTGCGCCATCTCCGAGATCGCGCTGGCCGCCGCGCGCAAGCTCAAGCTCGAGCAACTCGCCCAGGACGGCGACGCGCGGGCCGTCACGGTGCTGCAACTGCAAGCACGACCCGGGCACTTCTTCACGACCGTGCAGATCGGTCTCAACGCCGTCGCCATCCTGGCCGGCATCCTCGGCGAAGGAGCCTATGCACCCTTCGTCGCCGCAGTGCTTCTGCCCCATTTCAGTGATGCCGGGACGGCGACGACGCTGGCTTCGGTCTTCTCCTTCGTGCTGGTGACCACCGCCTTCATCCTGTTCGCCGACCTCGTTCCCAAGCGCATCGCCATCGTCGCGCCGGAAGCCATCGCGCTGCGCATCGCCGGGCCGATGATGCTGTGCATCCGGGTGCTGTCACCGCTGATCTGGGCCTTCAACGGCATCGCCAACCGGATCATGGCCGGGCTCGGCCTGCCCGACAGCCGCCCCGACGACGTCACGCCGGCGGACATCGTCGCCCTGACCCAGGCCGGCGCGAACGCCGGGGTGGTCGCCGAACAGGAACAGCAACTGATCGAGAACGTCTTCGAACTGGAAACCCGCACCGCCCCCTCGGCGATGACGACGCGCGAGAGCATCGTCTGGCTCGATACGCTGGAGAGCGACGCCGAGACCCGCGCCAAGCTCGGCGCCCATCCGCATAGCAAGTTCCCGGTGTGCGCCGGCGGCATCGACCAGGTCATCGGCTATGTCGATTCCAAGGACATTCTGAACCGCGTCCTCAACGGCGAATCACTGCAGCTGGATGCCGAAGGGCTGATCAACAGCCTGCCGATCCTGCCGGAGAAGCTGACACTGGCAGAAGTCCTCAGGCAATTCAAGGCGACACGCGAGGATTTCGCGCTGATCATCAACGAATACGCGCTGATCGTCGGATTGATCACGCTCAACGACCTGACCGGCATGCTGGTCGGCGAAGCGCCTGGCCCGTCCGACGATGCGCAGATCATTCGCCGCGACGAGAACTCCTGGCTGGTCGATGGCCAGACGGCGGTCGGCGACCTCGAGACCGTGCTCGAGATCCCGCCGTTCCCGCACGACGACCAGTTCGAAACCATCGCCGGCTTCCTGATGTACGTGCTGCGCAAGGTGCCGCGACCGACCGAAAGCGTCGACCACGGCGGCTTCAGGTTCGAGGTCATCGACGTCGACAACCACCGCATCGACCAGTTGCTGGTCACGCGGCTGGCGACGACCCTGCCGGCGGGCTGACGGCAGGATGTCGCGCACGCTCATCTACGCCATCGTCTTCATCGAGGGCTTCTGCTCGCTCGGCGCCGAGATCATCGCGCTGCGCCGCCTGGTGCCGCACGTCGGCAGCTCGATCGTCGTCACCGCGCCGACCATCGCCTTCTTCCTGCTCGCGCTGGCCCTCGGCTATGCCGCCGGCGCCAAGGTCACGACCAACTACACCGCCGTCGTCGCCCGCAACTTCCTGATCGCGGCGGCGCTGGCCGGCTTCGGGCTGGCCGGCGTCACCGTCAACTGGATGTTCGCCCACCTGCAGCCGGCGCTGCTGGCGTATCTGTTCTTCATCGGCGGCGTCCTCTGCCCGCTCGCCTGGCTGCTCGGCCAGACGGTGCCGATCCTGACCAATCTGATGAAGCACGCGCGCACCGGCGAGGCGAGCGGCATGGCGCTCTACTGGTCCACGCTCGGCTCCTTCCTCGGGTCGCTCAGCCTGTCGCTGCTGGTCATGCAGTGGCTCGGCGTCTCGGCGGCGGTGGTTGCCTGCAGCCTGCTGCTGATCGCCGGGACGCTGCTGCTTGCGCGGCCGCGACGTGAAAACGGCCCTTTTTTGCGCGTCAACCGCAACAGTCGCCATCGGCTTCAACCTGCATCACGAGGTCACGGCCGACACCGCCTACGCCGAATACATCGTCGGCCCGGCCGCCCTGCCCGGCCAGCAGGACCCGCGCGCCTTCTGGGTCAACAAGTTCGACCGCTTCGCTGATCGACGATTCAGATCCGCCCAACTACACACGTTACATCAATCACTTGCGCCACATTCTTCTCGAAGAACTCGAATTTCGCGAGCGCGAGATCCTGGTCCTCGGCGCCGGCGGCTTCACCCTCTCACACCGCGAGCCGGCCAACCGTTACACCTACGTCGACATCGATCCGGCGATCCGTGACATTGCCGAGAAACACTTCCTGCGCGAACCGGCGCGCGGCGAGTTCATCGCCGACGACGCCCGCCGTTTCGTCGCCACCACCGGGCGCCGCTTCGATGCCGTCATCGTCGATGTCTATAGCTCACACACGTCCATCCCCGGCCATCTCGTCACCCGCGAATTCTGGGAGGACACGCGCCGCGTGCTGAAACCCGACGGCGTCGTGCTCGCCAACCTGATCCTCGACGGCAAACTGGAAACGCCCTATGCGCGCAACCTGCTGGCCACCATCGACAGCGTCTTCGGGCGTTGCGCGGTCGAAGTCCTGCACAAGGCACAGGCATTGGCCAATGTCGAGGTCGCCTGCTTCGCCAGCAGCCGTCCTGCGGCAACCGGCATTTACATCGACGAGAAGAACCGCGCGGACCTCGATCTTGCACGTTCGCGCTAGAAATGGCGGGAGAGGCGATGGCCGCTCAGGCAGCGTTCGGGACGACCCCGCGCCGCGCTTCTAGAAACGCGGAACGCCCTGGAGACCGTGACGGTCGAGCGAGGCCATGATTGCCGTCATGGCCTCGGCCGCGCCGAGCGGCAGGTGGTATTCGACGAACCGCGTCAGCCGCGTTTGCACGGGATTGATCTCGACCGTCGGTATCCCGGCGCGTGCCGCCCAGACCACCGGTTCGGCAATGTAGGGGAAGACGCCCGAGGTGCCGATGGTGAACACCATGTCGACGCCCTCCTCCAGGGCGTCCGCGAATCGCGTCATCGCTCCGGCCGGCAGGGCTTCCCCGAAGAGCACGACGTTCGGCCGCAGGACGCCGCCGCAGGCCGGGCAACGCGGCGGCAGTTCGCGCCCCGCCAGATCGTCGACCGTCTCGCCATGGTCGCATGCAGTACAGATCAATTCCTGGAGATTCCCGTGAATCTCGATGAGGTCGGAACTGCCGGCCTTGCGGTGCAGGCCATCGACGTTCTGGGTGAACACGACGACCCTGGACATCACCCGCTCCAGCACGGCGATGGCGCGATGGGCGGAATTCGGCATCGCCCCGCGACAATTCTGCTCGATCTGGGCCAGATATTTCCAGGTGATATCCGGCCGGACCGCGAACACGTCTCCGGACAGCGCCGTCTCGATCGGCAGCCCATCTTCCGTCGCGTCGTCGTTGTACAACCCGCCGACCCCGCGATAGGTGGGCAAACCGGAATCCGCCGAGATTCCCGCGCCGGTGATGAACAACACCCGGCGCGCCGAGGCAAGATGGCGGGAGATGCGATCGATGGCGGCGAGTGTATCCACGGCGTGCGAACTCCATTGCAGATGCAGCAATTATGGACATGCGTGAAGCGCATGAACAGCCTCCTGCAAATCACCGGTGTCAATCCCGGATTGACGGTCAGCGGGTGGCACCGTATTCTGGTCAGAACTTTCGCCTGATACGCGTGTCCTCGGCTGCGAAGGTCCGCAAAAGCGTTCCGCTGTATTTGACTGCCGCTTCACCAGGAGGTGATCATGGACATTCGTTCTCCAGGAGCCCGGCCGCCGACCGTCGATCCGGCCCGTCTGCCGTTACAGAGTCTCTATCGCCAGGAAGCTGAAGCACCTGACCGCGTCTATATGACGCAGCCGTTTGGTGGCGGACAGTTGCGCGATTACACCTGGCGCCAGACGGCCGATGAAGCGCGGCGCATGGCCGCCCATCTCGAGGCGCAAGGCTGGCCGCCGGGTACGCGGATCGGCATTCTCGGCAAGAACAGCGCCGGCTGGATCATGGCCGACCTGGCAATCTGGATGGCAGGCCATGTGTCGGTGCCGCTCTATCCGCTGCAGTCGGCCGACAATGTCCGGCAGATTGCCGCGCACAGCGAACTTGTCGCCTGCTTCGTCGGCAAGCTCGATACGGTCAACCTGCTCGATGGACTGACACCCGGAATCGTTCGGCTGGCCTTGCCGCTGGCGCCAGCCTCGGTCGAAGCGGTGGCGCCGCGCTGGGATGACATCGTCGCCACGACGCCACCAATCGCCGGCAGTCCGCTGCGCGCAGGCGGCGACCTCGCCACCATCGTCTACACGTCGGGCACGACCGGACAGGCAAAGGGGGTGATGCACAGTTTCGACAGCCTGACTTCCGGCTGGCTGACAGTCAGGCGGCAACTGGACTTTTCCCCGGCCGACCGGGCACTCTCCTATTTGCCGCTGGCGCACATCATGGAACGCTCGGGGCTCGAACTGGGCTCGCTCGACGGTGGCTGCCACCTGTACTTCGCCGAATCACTCGATTCCTTCGTGAAGGATCTGCAACGGGCGCGCCCGACAGTGTTTATTTCCGTGCCGCGCCTGCTGCTGAAGTTTCAGCAGGGTGTCCTGGCCAAGATGCCGGCGCCCAAGCTCGACCGGCTGCTGGCAATTCCTGTGCTGTGCCATTTCGTCCGCCGCAAGATACAGAAGGGGCTGGGCCTTGACGCCGTTCGTGTCTGTGGCAGCGGTAGCGCGCCGCTGTCGGTGGACCTTCTGCGCTGGTACGACCGGCTGGGCATCAGGCTTATCGAAGGTTACGGCATGACCGAACTGGCGAGCGCCTCGCACATGACCGAGACCGGCCCGGACTGGTGGGGCACGGTCGGCAGGCCGGGGGATGGCGTCGATCAGCGCATCGACCCGCAGACCGGCGAGGTGCAGGTGCTCAGCCCCGGCGCGACCCTGGGTTACTACAAGGCGCCGGAACTGACGGCCGAGCTGTTCACCGCAGACGGCTGGCTGCGCACCGGCGACAAGGGCGAGATCGACGCCGCGGGCCGCCTGCGCCTGGTCGGCCGGATCAAGGACAACTTCAAGAGCAGCAAGGGCAAGTACGTCGCCCCGGCGCCGATCGAGCACAAATTGATCCAGAACCTGTCGCTCGATGCCTGCCTGGTGATCGGTGCCGGCCTGAACCAGCCGGTCGGCATCGTCGTTCTCAACGAGGCGGCCATCGCCCGTCTGCCCGCCGCCCGCGCCGCGATCGAGACGGACCTCGCGGGCCACCTGCGGGCGGTCAATGCAACGCTGGATCCGCACGAAAAGCTGGACTACCTCGTCATCACCACCAAGGCGTGGACCCCGGAGAACGGCATGCTGACGCCGACCCTCAAGGCCAAGCGAGCGAGCATCGAAAAACATTTCGCGGCGCGCATCGAGACCTGGGGCAACCGCCATGCACCTGTCGTCTGGGAGGAATAGGCCGGGCACGCCGGCGGCATCGATGGCAACGCCCGGGGGACGATCAGGCCGGGAGATCTTCGCTGGCTGGGCCTGATGGCAATTGCCGGATGCTGGCTGCCACCACGGCGGCCCAGTGGCGGTAGGCCGGCTCGCCCGGATGGAATCCGTCGGGAGCAAGATAAGACGGATCCCGGGGATAGTTCAGGGAGACCACGGCGCACCGCCCATCGCGGCCGGCAAAGCGCAGGAGTTCATCGTTGAAACGCCGGGCACGCAGGCCGACGCACCATCTCAAGGGCTGCGGCAAGGCAGTGAAGCGGTGCATCGGCGGCAACGCCGACAGCAGGACGTGCCGCACGCCAAAGCCGGATTCCAGCAGATCGAGCAAGCTGGCCAATGCGGCTGTCCATTGCCGGGTTCGCCGACCAGTGATGACGTCATTGACTCCTATCGACACGATCGCCACGTCGAAGCGCCCGCCGGCGACCCCATCGAGTCGTGCGATAAGGTCGCGGGTCGTGAGGCCCGATTCCGCACGAAGCTGCCAGCTCACCTTGAAATCGGGCACCAGTTCCGCGACGAGGCGACCTGACAGAGCGGTCGCCTGCGATGAGGCGCCAACCCCCGCAGCGGCGGAGTCACCAAGGATCAGCAAGTTGAGCGCCGGTCCGCCACCGCTCACGCCGGACCGGTTTCCCGGCGCTTCCGGCAACCTGGGCGTCACGCGCCGGACATACACGCCCTGCGCGAAGAGCAGCGGCGAAAGTGCCAGGGTGGGCAGCCAGCTCAGCAAGCCATTCATGGGCGGCTTCACCAGGCCCGACCGGACATTCGACCGCCACGAACGGTGCAGTCCCCCGGCCGCACCGGGACGTTCACGCCGAAACGTGCTGCCAGCCAAGGACTGATTCCTGCATTCATGGATTTGCCCGACTCATGGCGACCGCCGGGAAGGTCCCCGCCTGGCCGGCTTCCGGGCGCCCGGGCGGGCGCTTGGCGCCACGGGGCTGCCCTTCGTCTCCGGCCGCGCGTTGGCCAGCCCGTTTCCGGCAACCTTCGGTTTGCCAGGCTTCCTCGGCTTCCTGACCGGCGGCGCAGTTGCGCGGCCGGTGATCGGCACCCGATGGTCGGGCTCGAAATCCGGCTCCTCGATTCGCCTGAGGGTTTCCCCGAGCAGTGCCTCGATCGCCGCCAACTGGGCAACCTCGTCGGCGCAGACCAGGGAAATCGCCTCACCGCTGGCGCCGGCGCGACCGGTGCGGCCGATGCGGTGGATGTAGTCCTGGGCGACGATCGGCAGATCGAAGTTGACCACCAGCGGCAGATCGTCGATATCGAGCCCGCGCGCCGCGACATCGGTGGCCACCAGAACCTGCACTTCGCCCGCCCGGAAACGCTCGAGTGCCCGCAGGCGGGCCGGTTGCGGCTTGTCGCCGTGGATCGAGTCGGCACCGATTCCTTGCCCGAGAATAGTTGCGACCAGTTGCTCGACGCCTCTGCGGGTTTTCACGAAAACCAGCACCTGGCGCCAGCCCCTCTTCCCCAGCAGATGACAGAACAGCTCCGGCTTGCGCCGCTTGTCGACCGGCACCGCCCAGTGCCTGACACGCCTCGCCGGGGTGTTGCGCGGACTGGCCTCGACACTGACCGGATCGTTCAGAATGGCGGCTGCCATGTCGCGGACGGCGTCGGCGAATGTCGCCGAGAACAGCACGGTCTGCCGGCGCGGCGGCACGGCGGCGAAGACCGCGTCGAGTTCCCGGGAAAAACCGAGGTCGAGCATGCGGTCGGCCTCGTCCAGCACCAGGATCCGGACCTGTCCGAACTTGAGCGCGTTCTGGCGATGCAGGTCGAGCAGGCGGCCGGGCGTGGCGACCACGACATCCATTCCCTTGCGCAACTGCATCATCTGCGGATTGATGCTGACCCCGCCATACACCGCACAGATGCGCAGCGGGAGATACTGGCCATAAGCACGGATGCTTCCGCACACCTGCTCGGCCAGTTCGCGGGTGGGCACCAGCACCAGCGCGCGCACGGAGTTCCCGGCGACCGGCGTTCGTTCTTCAGCCAACCGCTGCAGGAGTGGCAGGGCAAAGCCGGCTGTCTTGCCGGTGCCCGTCTGTGCCGCTGCCAGCAGGTCGCGCCCGCCGAGGACAGCGGGAATCGCCTGCACCTGAACCGGTGTCGGAACCTTGTAGCCAAGGGCGACGAGCGCCCGCAGCAATGGATCGATCAGGCCGAGGCGGGCAAAGGTCACGGGCTGGAGTTCCAATCTGAAAGGGCGACCGCCATGGCCAATCATGGCCTACTCGCCACCCTTCCGCCGCGCGGCCTTCAACAAAGCGTGTCGCGCCTTGCTTTCCAGACGTTTCGCAACGGAACTTCGGGTCGGCCGGGTCGGCCGGCGTCTTCTCGGCAACTCGGCGACACCGGCAACCATCTCATGCAGCCGGCGCAACGCTTCGCCGCGATTCTTCTCGAGGCTGCTGAATTTCTGCGCCTTGATGATGACCACGCCGTCCTTGCTGATGCGCTGGTCGCCAAGCTTCAGGAGCCGCTCGCGAATCTCCTCCGGCAGCGACGAAGCGGCGATGTCGAAGCGCAGATGCACCGCATTGGACACCTTGTTCACATTCTGCCCGCCGGCGCCCTGCGCACGGATCGCGGTGATTTCGACTTCCTCGACGGGGATGGTCAGGCTGGGGCGCACGGGGAGAATGCCGGAAACCGGGCGGTCATCATTGGCGGGCGACGCCTCGGGAGCGGCGACGTCCGGCCTCGAACAGGCAAACGCCGGCCGCGACCGAAACATTGAGACTTTCCACGGTCCCATGCATCGGGATGCGCACCAGCTGGTCGCAATTCTCGCGCGTCAGGCGGCGCATGCCCTCGCCTTCGGCGCCGAGTACCCAGGCCGTCGCCTGCGGCCACTCGGCGGCGTAGAGATCGGATTCCGCCTCGCCGCTGGTGCCGATCACATGGATGTCGCGTTCCTTCAGTTCGCGCAACGTCCGCGCGAGGTTGGTGACCAGCACGTAGGGGATGGTTTCGGCGGCGCCGCTGGCCGCCTTCAGCGCGACGTCGGTCAATCCCGCCGAGCGGTCCCTGGGTGCGATGACGGCATGAGCGCCCGCGGCATCGGCGACGCGCAGGCAGGCGCCGAGGTTGCGCGGATCGGTGACGCCGTCGAGGATGAGCAGGAAGGCCGGTTCGTCGAGCGTGTCGAGAACGTCGTCGAGATGCGCGACCTGGCGCCCGCCCTCGACGCGGGCGATGACGCCCTGATGCCGCGCGCCCGGCGCCATGCCGTCGAGGCGCCTGCTGTCGCCGGCAACGACCTTGACGCCCTGCAACTCGGCATGCGCGAGCAGGTCGCGGGCGCGCGCATCGTGACGGGCAGCATCGACAAAGATTTCCTTGACGGCATCGGGGTCGTGACGAAGCTTGGCGGTGATGGCGTGAAAGCCGTAGATCAGGCGTGAGGACATGACTGCTCGCGATGGATGGGAATTGCGATTTTACCGTGCCACGATACCGGCCATAAGAACTGAATGCTGGAGGGGACAATGATCAGAACGCTGCTCGACGGCAACCGGCGCTTCGTCACCGAGGTTTTCGGGAAGGACCGGGACTACTTCACCGACCTCGGCCACGAGCAGAACCCGACCGTGCTGCAGATCGGCTGCTCCGACTCGCGGGTACCGGTGAACACCATCACCCAGACCAGGGCCGGCGAGGTCTTTGCCCACCGCAATGTCGGCAACATCGTCGCAACCAACGACTGGAACCTCTCGGCGGTGCCCGAATTCTCGATCAATCGCCCGCACATCCCCGATATAGTCGTCTGCGGCCATTACGGGTGGCGGCATCCGCGCCCTCGACGAGGACAACAGCGACGACCGCCAGATCCCGATCTGGCTGATCAATGCCCACAAGGCGGTGACACGGGTGGAACGCAAGCCGGGGGCAAGCATCCCGCAGATCGACCCGGAAGCCTGTCACCGACTGATCGTCGATGAAAACGTGCGGCTCCAACTCGAGCACCTGCAGGACTACCCCTTCGTCGCGGCGGCCATGAAGACCGGGCGACTGCGGCTGCATGGCTGGGTCTGCGAGATGGCTGCGGCGAAATCACATCATTTCCGGCTCGGAAAACTTGAACGTCTCCGTTCGGCCACTATGCACAGTTTGAAACTATGCACAGTTCTGTCGGGAATCCCAGCGCTGGCCGCTGTTATGGCCGACGCTGGTGCACATAGTTATAGCGTCTGGAGGAATCGCATGAGTCGAGTCCGGCGCCTTGAATCGACGCAAAGTGGTATCGGGGGCCTCCAGCCGTCGCGAGTGCTTTCTCCTTCATCGCCAGATCGGCCTCGACGTAGCGATGCGTGGTCGGTGCTCTCGTGCCCCAGCCACAGCGCGATCACGTTGAAGGCGACGCCGGATTGCAGCATGTGCATGGCGGTGGAGTGCCGCACCGAGTGAGGCGAGATGTGCGCGTGATGAGGCTGGGATTGAGCTGGCGGCGCGCGCCACGGCGATCTCCAGGCGCTTATTGACATTGGAGCGCGTCATCGCCCGTCCGTTGCGGTTGGGCAGCAGGGGCGCCGTCGCTCCCCAGTGACGGATTTGCCGCAGCCAGGCGCGAACCGCCTGGACCGTGCTGTGCCAGAGGGGGACGGAGCGTCGCTTACGGCCTTTGCCATGCAAATGAACACAAGGCGAGCCGTCGAGCACGACATCGCCGACCTGCACACCCGTCATCTCCGAGACCCGTGCCCCGGTGTTGTAGAGCATGGTCAGCAAGAGATGGTCGCGCTGCGAGGTCCAGGTCTCACCCGGCTCGCCGATCACCGCCAGCATCTCCTCGCGCGTGAGGAACCCGAGCATGGGCCGCTCGAAGCGTTTCAGGGTACCGCCAGCGCGTGCTCGATCACTGCAGAGACGGCCACGTCGCGACGGCCGGCGAATTTCAGAAAGGCACGCAACGCCACGAGCCGCAGATTGCGGGTATGCACGGATTGTGGCGCTCCTGCTCCAGATGATCGAGAAACGCCAGGATCAGATCAGGCTGGATGTCGGTCAGCTGCAGCGCGGTCGGCGCTTTCCCCAAACGTTGGCTGGCGAAGTCCAGAAACAGCACCAAGGCATCGCGATAGCAGGCGACGGTATGCGGGCTAGGGCACGTGGTTGACGAGGTACACGGTGAAGAACTGCTGAACCAGCGACGGGAACGACGGGGTCGGTGCCTTGGCCTCAGGCATCGGGCACCTCCGACCGTCGCAGGCAGCGACTCGAAGCGCTGGCCGGCCAGTGCCATCAGTTCGGGCACGGCGGAGAGATACCAGTAGGTATTGCTCACCATGGCATGGCCGACATAGGTCGACAAGGCCAGCATCGCTTGATCGATGTCGACGCCTTGGGCCTGCCACAACACCAGGCGGCGGACAATAAAGGTATGGCGCAGATCATGGACGCGAGGGCGTGATGCGCGCCGCGGTTGACCCAGCCCAAGTGCTCACGCAACGAGGTAAAGACGCGGTGGACCTGATGGCTATCCATGTGGAGGCCGAGTCGTCGCCCGCGAGTGCCGATGAAGAGCGGCGCCATCCTCCTGTGCGAAGTCGCCGGCGAGATCGCGAATCCATAGATAGCGGCGCAATGCTTCAACGGCGCTGGGATGCAGGGGAACCTGGCGCGACTTACCGAACTTGGTTTGATGGATGACGAGCAAGCCGTATTTCAGATCGACATCTTCGTTGCGCAGCGCCAGGGCCTCGGAGATCCGCATGCCGGTACTCGCGATCAGACCAAACAGCGTTTCATAAACGGCGCCCCGCAGACCGGGCGCAGGCCCAAGCCGCCGGGCGGCAGCCAGCAGGTCGACGATCTCCTGCTCGCTGTAGATATGGGGTGCCAGTCGTTCCGGCAGCGGTCCGAAGATGGCGTCGTCAGGCACCTCAGTGCGCGGTTCAAATTGCTGTAGCCAACGCAGGAAAGGTACGCAGCAGTTGCAGTCGGCGTGCCCAGGTGAGCGGGTCATGTGCTGCCGTGACTGTCGCGCCGTGCCCAGTCGGCCATGACTTCCACGGTCAGTGGCCCACGATAGCGGATCGCCTGAACATGTTTCGCGAAGCTGCGTAGGGAATATTTCTCGGAGCGGCCGGAGAAACCAAGCCGACGTCGCTCGACCAAATATTGCTCGACCCGGGTTGCCAGTGAGATCGTGCTCATGGCTTACTCCCGGGCCATGGCAGAGCAACCTCGATGAGCTTGCGGCTGTCGAGTTTGGCGTAAATCATGGTGGTGTTCAGGGAGCGGTGGCGGAGAACGTCAGCCACCTCCTTGAGGGACGATCCTTCGGCGAGCAGCCGGTTGGCCATCGTGTGGCGCAGCAGGTGCGAGCGGGTATAAGGCAGCCCGGCGCGAGCG
>CAWEMU010000009.1:0-3759 GCA_963810175.1 uncultured beta proteobacterium
TCGGTCAGGAACTGGAACTCGACGGCCTCGCGCTGCGGCTGACGCAATGGCAGGGCTGCGCGAAATTCAGCCCTATCCGAATGTCCATGCGCACCTGGTGGTTGGCGCCGCGGATGAGGTGGCCTTCGTCGATGATGTGGCAGCCACCTTGTCGGATCTCGGCATTGCCGCAAATCTGATCTGCGGCAGGCAGAACAGCCTGGTCGATGGCGACCGGCGCATCGATGGCTTCAGCCTGGTGATTCACGACCTCAAGCCCGAGGATTCGCTTGATTTGCTTTACGCAGGCTTGGGCAGCCACCGTAAATATGGCTGCGGCGTTTTTGTCCCGTACAAGGTCATCTCCGGACTGTACTGACCATTTCGGGAATCGTTTTCTGTTCATGAGGAGAGAAAGATGGGATACGCAGTAGGCGGAGTTGAACTTGAGACTGATGCGGATGGCTATTTGCTGGAACCGGATTACAGCGAGGAGGCGGTTCACGTGATCGCTGCAGCCGACAATATCGAGCTGACCCCGAGACACTGGGAGATCATCAACTACCTGCGCGACGAGTACCGCGAACAAGGTCACACGCCTAATTTCAGAAACATGCTGAAAGGCGTCAGCGAATTCTGGCCCGACGTCGACAGCAAGGCGTTGTACGATCTGTTCCCGCTCGGCCCCGCCAAACAGGGGGCGAAGATTGCCGGATTGCCGCAACCTTACGGCAAGGGTGGCTACTGAGGAGATGGAAATGGACATGGTCAACGTAGTGCTCGACATGAAGGGGCTCTCCTGCCCCAAGCCACTGATCGGCGCCAAGCGCATGGTGGACGAACTTGCCGCGGGACAGGTCTTGCTCCTGATATCGGATTGCCCTGGCACGCAGGACGACCTGTTCGCCTGGGCGGGATTGACCGGCAACCATATCGTCAGGCACGAGCGCAGGCCGGACGGCGGCGTCGGCTATTACATCCAGAAGGGCGAGACCACCAGGCAGTTTCCGGTCGCGCATGTCGCGCTGGATATTCGCGGCGCGACCTGCCCCGGCCCCATCGTCGAGGCGAAAAAATTGCTGAACGGCATGCTGTCCGGCGAGGTGCTCAAACTGACCAGCGACTGTCCGGGGGTTCCCGCCGACATCGGTGGCTGGGCAGAAGCTACCGGCATGACCTTGCTCGATACAGCCGAGGTCTCCCCCGGGGTATTCGAGTTCTACATTCGCAAGGGTTAAGGCGGCGCCCGGGGGTCTGTTCGGCCACGGCGTCGTTTGCAATACCGATCAATCAGGGAGCAAGAGCGCCATGCGGATCAAGAGCCAGTGGTTCAAGGAGGGGCGAAAACACACCCCGCAGGAACTTGCGGGCGCCGTATCGTTCATCGCCTGGAAGATCGCTGATGACGCCCTGAAGAGTACGCGCAAGGCCAGTTTCGACGTTGCCGTCGGCCCTCAGTATTTCGCCTTCTTCAACGAATTCCTGATCTTTCTGGTCCAGGTCGCCGACCGCATAGCCTTTCGCCGGCTCGACAACGACGAGCGCGTCGCATTTACGAGCACTCTGGCGAATCGCGTGGCGGAGACCCAGGCTGAAAACCAGAGCCGTCTGCTGGGTGGTACCGCCGCCGCCCACAAGCAGGAATTCATCGACCGGCTCAACCGGCGTGCCGATGGCTATGCCGAATTCGACTACGGTGAAGACGGCCCCACGTTCAGGTTCACTCGCTATCTTGCCCACAGCCTGAGCGAGATCATGGACGAAAAGGACAGCGCCTGGGTCATCGATCAGATCATGAGCATTCAGGCACCGCAGGCGGTGGAAATGATCGAGAAGACCATGCGCAACCTGCTGGAGGAAACTCGGCGCCCGCCTCGCCGCGGAACGTCAACGAGCGGTGACTGAATGAACGGCAACCCCTTCGACCTCGACGACGCCGCAACATATCAGCGCTGGCGCGAGCGGAAGCTTGCCGATGCGCCGGCGAAAGCCGAAGACCTGATCGTCGAGGTGAGCGATCCGCGTGCGCTGTCGGCAGCCGAGCATGACGCCCTGATGGAGCGCATCCGGCGCTGCAACATGGCGATCTATGCGGGCCGGATGCTCGACGAGGATCCCGACATTCCGCGCCGCCTCGGCGCGCACTTCGGGCTGCAGCGTCTCGATGCCAACTGGCTGGCCGGCGAGGATGGGGTTTCCGAGATCCGCGTATTCGACGATGGTACGCGGAAGCTCTACATCCCCTACACCGACCGGCCGATCAAGTGGCATACGGATGGTTATTACAACGCTCCTGAATGGCAGATCCGCGGCATGGTCCTGCACTGCGTCCGCGATGCCGCGTCAGGCGGCGACAACCGGCTGCTCGATCACGAGATGGCCTACCTGCTGTTGCGCGAGGAAGACCCCGGGCATGTCCGGGCGCTGACGCAGCCGGACGCGATGCTCATCCCGGAGCGGGTGGACGAACAGGATGGCGTGCGCCCGGCGCAGGGCGGCCCGGTCTTCTCGCTCGACCCGGACGGGCACCTGCACATGCGCTACACGGCACGGACCCGCAGCATCGCCTGGAAGCAGGATGCCGCCACGCAGGCCGCCGTCGCCGCGCTGGAGCGCGTGCTGGCCGGCGATGCCGGCCCCGTGCTGCATGCCCATCTCGCGCCGGGCATGGGTCTGCTGTGCAACAACGTGCTGCACGACCGCGCCGCCTTCCGCGACGACCCGGCGCGACCGCGCCTGCTCTACCGGGCCCGCTACCTCGACCGGATCGTGTGAAATTCTGACTGTTGCGGTTGACGTCGATTGAAGGGCAAAAAACGAGGCCCGCTCCGGACGGAGCGGGCCTTTCCCGTTGCGGCCCGAGGCGGGTTCCGCCGCTTAGAACTTCCAGCCGTAGGCAATACCGAAGCTGTTCTGGTACATGTCGATGTTGGCTTCGCCGCCGCCAAAACCGGCCGTCATCGGGTTCGTCGAATACGGGATACCGGGGATCGAGCCGGAACCCTTGACCGTTTCCTTGAAGGCGTGCATGTAGGACATGCTCAGCTCGCCGGTCTTGCTGACGGCCCAGGTTGCACCCAAAGTCAGGTGGTGCTGGACGACGCCCGGAGCGTAGATGTTCAGGAAGGTCTGGTCGTCCGGAATCGGCTGGGTAACATAGATGTAACCGCCGCGGAAGGTCCAGTCGCCGGTCGTGTAGGCGCCACCGAGTTTGGTCACCGTGACGTCCTTCCAGCCGAAGCCGGGGCCATTATCACTGCCGAATTTCTGGCCTTTAACCGTCAGATTTTGAATCGGGTTGCCGATAGACGCGACGTCGCTATAGAGAATGCGCTGGACGTCTGCGGCCAAGGTCAGGCTGGGCATCGCCTGCCAGGCCACACCGACACCAAAGTTGGACGGGATGTCGAAGTCGCCCTGCTCGGCAAAGAGTCCCTTGTACTTGTCGAACTTGCCCATGTAGGTCTTTGAGGCCCAGGTCGCGCCCAAGGTGAGTTCGGGGGTGATCTTGCCGGTATAGCCGAGACGAGCGCCCCAGCCGACCGAGGAGTCGTACCCTTTGTTGGTCATATCGCTGGGTGACTCTGAAACTACAGGACCCATGGCGGGATTACTGTTGGCAAACGGCTGGATGCCTTCGATCTTGAAGCGCTGGTAGGCAAAGTTCACGGCGATGCCCAGCGCGTGGTTTTCGGTGACCTTGAAGGCCAGCGACGGCGAAATGAACAGTTGCGACAGGTTGACCCCGCCACTTCCTATGACAGCGCCACGGGCAAGGGG
>CAWEMU010000010.1:0-16031 GCA_963810175.1 uncultured beta proteobacterium
AACAGCCGTTGCTCCCGACCGGGCCTCCAATGCAGCCACTTCGGTGGAAACCGCCTTGAGTTGGCTCGGCGTCAGCTCCCGCAGCGCGGCAACGATCCGGTTCAGGTTGGGCTTTCGCATTCTTGGCTCCTCGATGGCTCGGCGCATCTGCGCCTGAGCATCCAGTATCCGGCTCTCCGGGCTCACCAAATGAGCCACTCCACAGCTTTCGCGAACAGAGCCTACTCCTTTGGCCGCGGTCATCCTGCACGTGATCTCTGACCGTGCTACTGGCACGGGCAGTACATGGTGAGCGAATAACGGTCTGACATGGGTTGAAATGGCCGAGTCTGCGATGGTCAGTCCAAAAATCTGAATGTCGGCATAGCGATCAGAAGGCAGCCAGACTGATTGCTGATGTCATCAGTCCGTTTTGGGTCGTCTGCCGTCAGTCACTCGGAAAAACCGAATGCTTGCAATCAGCCTGCAGCAGGCAACGGCAATGTAGGATCCGGATTCAGCTCCTGACCGTACTGAGGCACTAAAATCCACAAACTTGACGGGTTTCTTCTTTATCGCGTCACACATCGCAAAACCAATCACGAAACAGGAATTCCCGAAATCTCATGAGCGAAATCTGGGCGCAGTTAAAGCCACAACTGGAGATGTTCTCCAAACCCTTTCCACAGGCGGCGATCGATCTCGCCAATGCCCATCGCGAGGAAGTCGCGCCGTACCTGATCGCCTGCCTGGAGGCCATCGGCAGCGATCCGGCGCCGACGCAAAATCCGGACTACATGCTGCCGCTTTACGCCATGCACTTGCTGGCCGCCTGGCGGGATACGCGCGCCTATCGGCCGCTGGTCAAACTCGGCCATTATCCGGATGACGTCATTGAACAAATATTGGGCGACAGTGTTACCGAAAGCTATGGCCGCGCGCTGGCCTCGGTATGCGATGGCGACATGCGCCCGCTCGAGGTTCTGGTCGAGGATGTTGGCGCCGGCATCTGGGCGCGCCATGCGGCGCTGACCGCGATGACCGTGCGCGCTCTGGAAGGCGATGCTGACCGTGAATCGGTTATCGCTTTTTTTACCGCCCACGGCGAGCGTGAAGCCCTGCGCCTCAGGACGTTGGCAGACAATGCTGAAGAATTCGAGCTGATCGACGGGATCGTCAGCAACGCCACCGATATCGGCGCAGTTTCGATGCTGCCGGCGATTCGCCAGTGGTTTGCCGACAAGCTTCTCGACGAAACAATTGCCGGCGAACGGTGGGTTGCAGCGCATATTGTACTTAGCCCCGAGGACTGCCTGGCCAGGTTGCGCAGTGACAACAACAGCTACCTTTCGGATGCCGCCAGGGAAATGTCCTGGTGGTACTGTTTCAGGGAAGAAAAAGCGCCCTCCACGCCCAAGCCCGGGAATGCCATGCTTACCGATGTTGTTGACCGGAACTCGGCGATTGCCAAGGCGCCGCACCAGGGTTTGGCCGCCAAGCCGGCAACCATTGTGCGTGATGCGCCGAAGATCGGTCGCAACGATCCTTGCCATTGCGGCAGCGGCCGTAAATTCAAGAAGTGCCACGGCGCTTCGATTTGAGTTTTCGGCCAAGGCACCACCGTACAGACGTGGTGATTTTGCCAGGCGGCGATTTCACCCCACGATTTCAAGACACAGGCGAGATTGCAGAAGCGTTGCGAAAGCCCGTGGCCACCCCCAATTGCCTGAGCAACTCACGAAAACACTATCTCCGATAGATAAGCCCCGCCGCTTGATTGCCTCGGTCACAATGTATACACTCGACGTACATACACCCAGGGAGTTCCCATGACCTACGCTCGCGTCTTTCAGTCCGGCAATAGCCAGGCCGTTCGTTTGCCCAAGGAATTTCGCCTGAATGTCGAACAGGTGGAGATTTTCCGGCGCGGCGATGAAATCGTGTTGCGCGAAGCGCCGGTAGACGCCACGGCGATCTTCGATGCGCTGGCCAGCCTGCCGGCCGACTTCATGGCCGATGGCCGTGACGATACGCCGCCGCAGGAGCGGGAAGCACTCTGATGAGTGCACGCTACCTGCTGGACACCAACATCTGCATCTACATTGCCAAGCACAACCCGCCGGCTGTCCGCGAACGTTTTGCCCGGCATAGCAGCCGCGAGCTGGCGATGTCGGTGATCACACTGGGCGAGTTGCGCTTCGGCGCCGAGAAGAGCCTGTCCCGCGAACGCTCGCTGGTCGGCATCGCCCGCCTGGAACAATTGATCCCGGTGCATGCCCTGCCCAAAGCCGCCGGCGAGCATTACGGGCAAATTCGCGCCTGCCTGAACAGCCTGGGGCAACCTATCGGCAACAACGACCTCTGGCTCGCCGCCCATGCCCGTGCCGAAGGGTGGATTCTGGTGTCCAACAACGAGTGGGAATTCGTCCGGGTGCCAGGTTTGCAGATTGAAAACTGGGTATGAAACGGCGATTGAGGCGTCAAAAGATGTTGCCAAATTTTGCCAAGCACTCTACGATAAGCCCATGAGCACGATGAACATTTCCTTGCCCGACTCGCTGAAATCATTTGTTGACGATCAGGTCAGCCAGCGCGGTTACGGCACCAGCAGCGAGTATGTGCGCGAGTTGATTCGCAAGGATCAGGACCGTCTGCAGTTACGCGGGCTGTTGCTGGCCGGCGCCGCCTCGCCACCGTCAACACCCGCCGATGCCGCCTACTTTGCGGACTTGCGGGCTCGCGTTGGCCAACGCGCCGGGCGGTGAAGGCAAAACCGGTAATCCCGCGCGAACAAGCCAACCGGGACATTGACGAAGCACTGGACCATCACCTGAGCGAAGGCGCCGAAGCGGCAGCTCTCGGCTTCATCGACATGCTGGAACAGGCTTGCGCGCATATCGCCCGTCACCCGGCCACGGGATCCATTCATTACGCACACGAACTGAACCTTCCCGGCCTGCGTTTCTGGCCGCTAAAGCGCTTCCCTTACCTCGTCTTCTACGTCGAACACGAATGCCATATCGATGTCTGGCGGGTGCTGCACGGGAAACGCGACATTCCCGCCTGGCTGCAGGACGACAATAACAAACCTGATTAGCAACGAACGTCAGCTAGGCTCATCTGGTGAGCTTGGCTGACCGTAGAGTGACCCCCACAGGACACTTGGAGGGGTACGAAATGGCGATGAACCGGATTCAATTTCAACACGGACTGTCGATGCCGGAATTTCTGAAGGACTACGGAACCGAGGCGCAATGTGAGCGGGTGCTGGAAGCGGTTCGCTGGCCGAACGGGTTTTGCTGTCCGCGTTGCGGTCAAGCGGCGCACTACGTTCTGCGCGATGGTGTCCGCAAGGTCTTTCAGTGCAACGCGTGTCGTCATCAAGCCTCGCTGATTGCCGGCACCGTGTTTCAGGGCACCAAGTTGCCGCTGACCACCTGGTTCCTGGCGATCTACCTGATCAGCCAGGCCAAGACCGGGTTGTCGGCCCTGGCCCTCAAGCGCCAACTGGGCGTGAGTTACCCCACCGCCTGGTTGATCCACCACAAGCTCATGCAGGTGATGGCCGACCGCGAAGCCCGTTATCTGCTTGAAGGGAAAATCCAAGTCGATGACGCCTACCTCGGCGGCGAGCGTACCGGTGGCAAGGTCGGACGCGGCTCCGAGAACAAGGTGGCCTTCGTTGCGGCCGTTTCGCTGAACGAAGCGGATCGTCCGCTGCGCGTCCGGCTGACACCGGTTCCCGGCTTTACGCTCAAGGCGGTGGCCGCCTGGGCGAAAGAACATTTGGCACCGGGGAGCGCGGTGTTCTCCGATGGACTGGCCTGCTTTGGGGCTGTCACAGAGGCAGGTTGCAGTCACCAGCCGACCGTCATTGCCGGGCGCAAGCCGAAGGAGGTGCCGGAGTTCAAGTGGATCAACACCGTCCTCGGTAATCTCAAGACCACTTTGTCGGGTTGCTACCATGCGTTCGACTTTCGAAAGTACGCGACACGCTACCTTGCCGCGTTTTGTTATCGCTTCAACCGGCGCTTCGATCTGCGCTCGCTCCACCAGCGCCTCTTGAT
Organism: uncultured beta proteobacterium; assembly: GCA_963810175.1. GTDB lineage: Bacteria > Pseudomonadota > Gammaproteobacteria > Burkholderiales > Rhodocyclaceae > Azonexus. The sequence goes on from CAWEMU010000010.1 coordinate 4,047, forward strand.
CGCCGCCGTCGGAACAACACCCCAGCCTCTGCGCTCGATTCGCGTGGCTGACGTTCATTGCTAATCAAGATAACAAATGACCACGCTCCCGTTTGAAGACCGCCTGACCTCCGAACTCGCCGCGCAGTTGCAGGAAATAGCCGCCGCCGGACTGACGCGCCGCCGCCGCGTGCTGGAATCTCCGTGCGGGCGCATTGCCACGGTCAACGGCCGGGAAATGCTCAATTTCGCCAGCAACGATTACCTCGGGCTGGCCGGCAATGCCGAGATCGCCGCCGCGCTGGCCGCAGGCGCAACGCAGTGGGGTGCCGGCAGCGGCGCCTCGCATCTGGTCAGCGGCCACCTGGCGCCGCACGAGACGCTGGAAACGGAAATCGCCGCCTTCGTCGGCTTCCCGCGCGCGCTGACCTTCTCCACCGGCTATCTCGCCAACCTCGCCATCATCCCGACGCTGGCGACCCGCGGCAGCATGATCTTCTCGGACAAGCTGAACCACGCGTCGCTGATCGACGCCATGCAACTGGCCAAGGCGCAGGGCGCCGAAACCCAGCGCTACGCGCATTGCGACATGGCGGCGCTGGAGAAATTGCTGGCCGCGAGCGACGCGCCGAACAAAATCATCGTCAGTGATGCCGTCTTCAGCATGGACGGCGACCTCGCGCCGCTGCCGCTCCTGTTCGAACTTGCCGAGCGTTACGACGCCTGGCTGGTGATCGACGATGCGCACGGCTTCGGCGTGCTCGGGCCGCAAGGCAAGGGCAGCCTCGCCCATTTCAACCTGCCGCATCCCCGCGCCTGCTGCTGATGGGCACGCTGGGCAAGGCGGCCGGCGTCGGCGGCGCTTTCGTCGCCGGGTCGCAAACGGCCATCGAATACCTGCTGCAGAAGGGCGCGCACCTACATCTTCACCACCGCCGCGCCGCCTGCCATCGCCTGCGCACTGAGCAGGAGCCTGCAGACTCATCGAGCACGGCGACGCGCCTGCGCGCCGCCTGGTCGCCCGCATCGGCCAGTTGCGCGACGGGCTGGCCGGCCTGCCGTGGCGCCTGCTGCCATCGGCCACCGCGATCCAGCCGCTGATCGTCGGCGAGAACGATGCCACCGTCGCCCTCGCCCAGGCGCTATGGCAGCGCGGCCTGTGGGTGCCGGCGATCCGCCCGCCGACGGTGCCGAAAGGCACGGCGCGGCTGCGCATCTCGGTCTCGGCGGCGCACACGGCGGCCGACATCGACCAACTGATTCACGCCCTCAAGGAACTGGCATGACCGCTCCCTTGGTATTCCTTCCCGGCTGGTGCGTTGGCCGCGGCCCGGAACTCGCTGCGGTCAACGCACTGAAAGGCATCATTCTTGACCTGCCCGGCTACCGCGACGCGCCCCTGATCGCCGACTTCTACGCCGCGGCCGATGACATCGCCGCCCGCCTGCAGCCGCGCACCCATCTCTGCGGCTGGTCGCTCGGCGCCCAGATGGCGCTGGCCATTGCCGCCCGCGCGCCGGAAAAGGTTGGCAAGCTGGTGCTGATCGCCGGTACGGTCTCCTTCGTCCAGCGCGCCGGCTGGCCGCACGCGATGCCGCCGGAAATGCTGGCCGAGTTCGCCGCCAACGTCGCCACCGATATCGAGGCCATCCTGCCGCGCTTCGTCGGCGGTTTCAACCGCGGCGACGCGCGCGCCAAGGAGGTCACCCGCATCCTGCTCGACCTCGCCGACCCGCTGCCGCCCGCCGCCACGCTGGCGACCGGCCTGGGCTGGTTGCGCGACGTGGATCTGCGCCCGCTCGCGCCGCTGGTCACGGCACCGACCCTGCTGGTCCACGGCGCGAACGATCCGCTGATGCCCTTGGCCGCCGCCGAGGCGCTGGCGGCGCTGATTCCCGGCGCACGCCTCGCAACCTTCGCCGATTGTGCTCACGCCCCGTTCATTTCCAGACCTGAAGAGTTCCTGGAACGGGTACAAGCATTCCTGAATGAGTAGAACCTTCCCGGGCGCGCATCCGCGATTCCTTCGAGCGCGCCGCGCCGACCTACGACGCTGCCGCCGTCGTCCAGCGTCGCGTCTGCACCCGTCTGGCCGCCGGCTTGCCCGCCGCCATCTCGGCCCGCCGGATACTCGACGCCGGCTGCGGCACCGGCTTCGCGCTGCCGCTGCTGCACCAGCGCTACCCGGCGGCCCGCTCGATCGCCCTCGACTTCGCGCCCGCCATGCTGCGGCACATCGGCGAACCGTGCTGGCTGCTGGCCGCCGACCTCGAGCATCTGCCGCTGGGACCGGCCAGCATCGACCTCTACTGGTCCAGCCTGGCCGTGCAATGGTGCGACCTGGCCCGCGCGCTGGCCGAAGCGCGGCGCGTGCTGGCGGACGGCGGCGCGCTCGCCATCGCCAGTCTCGGCCCCGGCACTTTCCATGAACTGCGCACGGCATTCGCCGGCATCGACGCGCATCGCCATACGCTCGCCTTCCAAACGCCCGACGAGATCAACCTTCTGGCGTCGCAAGCCGGCTTTGTCGCGGTCAACGTCGAAAAACACAGGGAAATCGCCCATTACGCCGACTTCCGGAGCCTGTTGCGCGCAGTCAAGGCGATCGGCGCCAACCAGCTCGGCGCCGGCCGGCGCACCGGTCTCTTGAGCCGCGACGCCTTCGCCCGCGCCGAACTGGCCGCCGAAGCGCTGCGCACACCCGACGGCCTGCCACTGACCTACGACGTCATCACCCTCCACGCCCGCACATGAGCCACGCCTACTTCCTGACCGGCACCGATACCGAGATCGGCAAGACCTTCGTCACCTGCGCCCTGCTGCTCCGCGCCCGCCAGCTTGGCCTGACCGCTGCCGGAATCAAGCCGGTGGCGGCCGGCACCGACGCCGCCGGCCGCAACGAGGACGTCGAGCGCATCCGCGCCGCCAGCAACGTCGAGCTGCCGGCGGATGTCATCAACCCCTACCGCTTCGCGCCGGCCATCGCTCCCCACCTGGCCGCCGCCGAGGCCGGCGTCAGCATCGACTTCGCCCGCATCGCCGCCGCCTGTGCCGTGGCCCGGCAACAAGCCGACCTCGTCATCGTCGAAGGCGTCGGCGGATTTCGCGTGCCGCTGGGGGTCGAGCGCGACAGCGCCGATCTTGCCGTCACCCTCGCGCTGCCGGTCATCCTGGTCGTCGGCCTCCGGCTCGGCTGCATCAATCACGCTCTTGCTGACTGCGGAAGCCATCGCCGCCCGTGGCCTGACGCTGGCCGGCTGGGTCGCCAACCGGATCGATCCCGACATGGCCCGCGCCGATGACAACATCGACACTCTGCGCGAGCACCTCGGCGCGCCGCTGCTTGGCAGCGTGCCGCGCATCACCGGCGGCCAGCCGGCCGACGCCGTCGCCTGCCTCGACCTGCCACCCGGCGTTTGACGACTTGCGCCCGAAAAACCGGCGCCGGTTATAATCCCCCGCCATGAAACTGCTATTCGACCTCTTCCCCGTCATCCTTTTTTTCGCGACCTTCAAGTACTACGGCAGCAATCCGGAAGGCGCGGCCGGCCTGGTCGGCAGCCTGCTCGGCAGCGCCGTGCTCGACGTCAAGCAGGCGCCGATCCTGCTGGCGACCGTCGTCGTCATCGTCGCCACGATGGCGCAGATCGCCTGGGTGCATTTCCGCCACGGCAAGGTCAACAAGATGCTGTGGGTCAGCCTGGCCCTGGTCACGGTCTTCGGCGGCATGACCCTGATCTTTCAGGACGAAACCTTCATCAAGTGGAAGCCGACCATCCTCTACTGGGTGTTCGCCGGCAGCATGGCCTTCGCGGCCATGGTTCTGAAAAAGAATCCGATCAAGGCGATGCTCGGCGAGCAACTGACTCTCCCCGATCCGGTCTGGGGCAAGGTCAACCTGTCGTGGATCGCTTTCTTTGCGTTCATGGGCGCGCTCAACCTGTTCGTCGCGTTCAACTTCGCGACCGATACCTGGGTCAGTTTCAAACTCTTCGGCGGCATGGGCCTGCTGCTCCTGTTCGTGCTCGGGCAGGGCCTGATGCTGTCGAAATACGTCGAGGACAAACACTAGATGCTCTACGTCATCATCGGTGAAGACCATCCCGGGACGCTCGACCAGCGCCTCGCGGCCCGCCCCGCCCACGTCGAACGCCTGCAGGCCCTGCAGGCCGACGGCCGCCTGATCCTCGCCGGCCCCTGCCCGGCCATCGACTCGCCCGACCCCGGCCCGGCCGGCTTCTCGGGGAGCATCATCGTCGCCGAATTCGAGTCTCTCGAAGCGGCCGAGTCCTGGGCCGGTACCGACCCCTATGTCGGCGCCGGCGTCTACGCCAGGGTCACCGTCAAACCCTTCAGGAAGGTCCTTCCCGCGTGAGCGGTGACACCGTCGAACTGCTGCGCCAGCGACTGGCTGTCCTGGAACCACTTTCCATCGCCATCGACGATGAATCGCATCGCCACGCCGGCCATGCCGGTGCCAGGGACGGTGGCCATTACAAAATCACCATAGTCGCCGCCACCTTCATCGGCCAGAATATCGTCAAGCGCCACCGGGCCGTTTATGCCGCGGCCGGTGACTTGATGCGCGGTCGAATTCACGCGCTCAGCATCCGCGCTTTTTCACCCGACGAAGTATAATCGTCGGGTTTTTACCCCACACTCAAGGAAAATCGAATGATCAAAGTCTCCCCTCTGGCCGCTCTGCTCGTGGCTGGCGCCCTCGCATCCGCCCCGGTCTTCGCTGCCGACAAGGGCGGCACGAGCGCCGGCGCCGTTGCCACCGTCAATGGCCAGGCCATTTCACAGAACACCTACAACGCCTTCGTCGCCCAGCAAAAGGCCCAGGGCGCGCCGGATTCGCCGCAATTGCAGAACGCCGTCAAGGAAGAACTGATCCGCCGCGAACTGCTGGTCCAGGAAGCCAAGAAGAAGGGCCTCGACAAGAAGTCCGAAATTCAGGGTCAGATGGAACTCGCCCGCCAGGCCGTCCTGATTCAGGCGTATCTCTCCGACTACGTGCGCGCCAACCCGGTCAGCGACGAGACCAGCTGAAGAAGGATTACGAGGCAATCAAGACCAACCTCGGCTCAACCGAGTACAAGACCAAGCACATTCTGGTCGCCAACGAGGATGAGGCCAAGGCCATCATCGTCAAACTGGACAAGGGCGAAAAGTTCTCCGAACTGGCCAAGCAGTCCAAGGACCCGGGTTCCAAGGACAATGGCGGCGACCTCGGCTGGAGCTCGCCGAGCACCTTCGTCAAGCCGTTCTCCGACGGGCTGACCAAGCTCAAGAAGGGTGAATACACCAAGACGCCGGTCAAGACCGACTTCGGCTATCACGTCATCATGCTCGAGGACACCCGTCCGCTGACCCCGCCGCCGTTCGACCAGGTCAAGCCGCAACTGCAGCAGCGGGCGCAGCAGCAGCAGGTCGAGCAACTGGTCAAGAAGCTGCGCGAGAGCGCCAAGATCAACTGAGCATCCCCGGCGCATCTGAGGAATGCCCGCCACCCGGCGGGCATTTTTGTTTCTGCTGCGGCCGTCCGGCAGCATGAAGCGGCGGATATCGGCAAAACTTGATGCAGGTTCACGCCCGATCAACGTCTTGCCCGCTAAATTGCGGCCTGATGAGCCTGCTCCGTCTCGCCTTTCACGCCTGCCTGAACGCCGCCCTGCCGGCGTTGGCCGCATTGCCGCTCCAGCCCTGGCTCGACACGGCGCTGCCCGGCGCCAGCATCCGCCTGCCGCCGGGAACCTACGCGGGGCCGGCGGTCATTTCCAAGCCGCTGACCCTCGACGGCGACGGCAAGGTCATCATCGATGCCGGCGGTCACGGCACCGTCCTCACCGTCAAGGCCGACAACGTGACCCTGCGCGGCCTGACCCTGCGCGGCAGCGGCGATTCGCATGACGCGCTCGACGGCGGCATCATGGCCGAAGGCCGTCGAACTGCTGATCGAAAACAACGTGATCGAGGACGTGCTGTTCGGCATCTCGCTGCACAGGGCAACCGACAGCGTCGTGCGCGGCAACCGCATCCGCTCGCGCGCGGTCGATCCGGCCGACCGCGGCGACGGCCTGCGCCTCTGGTACAGCACCGGCAACCGCATCGAGGACAACGATATCGCGCGGATCCGCGACGTCACGGTCACCAATTCGCCGCTCAACCGCTTCACCGGCAACACGATCAAGGACAGCCGGCGCGCCTTCAATTTCCTTTTTTCGCATCGCAGCCTGGTCAACCGCAACCATCTGGAAAACAACTCGACCGGCATCATCGCCCTCAATTCCGACGGCCTGATCATCCGCAACAACCGCGTGCTGCACGCCATGGATGCCTCGGGGGCCGGCATCGCGCTCAAGGAAACCTCGGCGGCGCTGGTCGAGAACAACGAGATCGTCCATTGCGCCCACGGCATCATGGCCGACTCGCCGATGGACCCGATCAACCGCATCGTCTTCATCGGCAACCTGGTCGCCCACAACATCACCGGCGTCTATTTCTACGGCGCCAAGGGCGGCCACATCGCCATCGGCAACACCTTCCGCGGCAACCTGTGGCCGGTGACGATCATCGGCGACGGCGACCCGATGAACGATACCTGGTGGGGCAATTACTGGGATGAATACGAAGGTTTCGACCGCGACCACGACGGCTTCGGCGACCGCCCCTACGAACTGCTCGCCTACGCCGACCGCATCTGGATCGAAACCCCGGCGGCCCGTTTCTTCCGCAATTCGCCGGTCCTCGAACTGCTCGATTTTCTCGAACGTCTGGCGCCGTTCGCCGCACCGGCGCTGATCCTGCGCGATCCCGCGCCGCGCATGGCCCCAGGACGCGCAGTGCAGCCGGCCAGAATCTACAACTGATACTCGGCGCCGCCGCCCTGCATCGCCATGTCCACGACACGCCGCGAGAGGTGCGGGGCGAACAGCGCAATCAGGTCGTAGTCGTGGCGGCGCAGGTAGGTCCCACGGCGCAGCGCCAGACGTGTCGTGTTGGATTCGAACAGGTGGGCGGCGTCTACCGCAACCAGCCCGGAATCGCGCTGGGCGTCGAACGCCAGCGCCGAAATGATCCCGAGGCCGAGACCGAGGCTGACGTAGGTCTTGATCACGTCGGAATCGAGCGCCGTGAGAACGATGTTCGGGGCGGCACCGATGCGCTCGAAGGCGCGGTTGATCCGCGAGCGGCCGGTAAAGGCGGTGTCATAGGTAATCAGCGGCCAGCGCGCCAGTTCGTCGAGCGCCAGCGGAACCGATCTGGTTATCGGATGCCCTTCCGGCGCGATCACGCAATGGCTCCACTGGCGTACCGGCAGGGTGATCAGTTGCGGATACTGATCGAGTGCCTCGGTGGCGATGCCGATATCGGCATCGCCGGCGACCACCCATTCGGCGATCTGCGTCGGGCTGCCCTGGTGCATTTCGAGCTTGACGGTCGGGTGCCGGGCGACGAAATCACGTACGACCACGGGCAGCGCATAGCGCGCCTGGGTATGGGTAGCCGCCAGCACCAGTCGCCCCGTCGTGCCGCTGGCGAAGTCGGAACTGGCCCGCTTGAGGTTGTCCGCCTCGCGCAGGATGCGCTCGGCGATCGCCAGCACCGCCTTGCCCGGCTCGGTCAGCCCGCTGAAACGCTTGCCGCTGCGCTCGAAGATCGTCACCCCGAGTTCGTCCTCGAGCAGTCTGACCTGCTTGGAAATCCCGGGCTGCGAGGTGAAGAGCGCCTCGGCCGCCTCGGAAACGTTGAGACCTTGGCGCTGGATCTCGACGATGTAACGCAGTTGTTGAAGTTTCATGGGCAGACTTAATAACCGATGGGTATAACAATCTAACCCAATATTCTTTTTGAATCAAATTCCCGCTGCTACGATGCGCGCCATGGACTATCTCTACACCCTTTCCGGCTTTGTCGTCGGCGCGATCGTCGGCCTCACCGGCGTCGGCGGCGGCTCGCTGATGACGCCGCTGCTGGTGCTGGTGTTCGGCATTCACCCGGCCACCGCGGTCGGCACCGACCTCCTCTACGCGGCGCTGACCAAGGCCGGCGGCACCGTCGCGCACGGCCGCAAGGGGCACATCGACTGGGCGATCACCGGGCGCCTGGCGCTGGGCAGCATCCCGGCCGCCGCCATCACCATCTGGGTGCTTTCGCAACTGCCCAAGGGCAGCAACGCCATCGGCGCCATCATCTCGAACGGTCTCGGCTTCGCGCTGGTGCTCACCGCCATCGCCATCCTGTTCGGGCGCAAGCTGCGCGCTTACGCCGCCAGGCATGAAGAGTCGCCGCTGCGCCAGCGGCACCTGCCGGCGATCACTGTCGCCGTCGGCGCCATCCTCGGCGTGCTGGTCACGATCTCGTCGGTCGGCGCCGGAGCGCTCGGCGTTGCCGCCCTCTTCTTTCTCTACCCCAGCCTTTCGCCGGTGCGCGTCGTCGGTTCGGACGTCGCCCATGCCGTGCCGCTGACGCTGGTCGCCGGCTTCGGCCACTGGCTGCTCGGCGGTGTTGACTGGGCGTTGCTCGGGGCGCTGCTGCTCGGCTCGCTGCCCGGCATCTGGCTCGGCAGCCACGTTTCCGCCAAGGTGCCGGAGCACATCCTGCGCCGCATCCTGGCCTCCATGCTCGTTCTGATCGGCGGCAAGCTGGTCTTTGCCTAAGGGAAATCATGTACAAGTACGATGCCATCGACCAGCAACTGGTCAACGAACGGGTCGCGCAGTTCCGTGACCAGGTGAGGCGCTGGAAAACCGGCGAACTCAGCGACGACGAGTTTCGCCCGCTACGCCTGCAGAACGGCCTCTATGTCCAGCGCCATGCCCCGATGCTGCGCGTTGCCGTGCCCTACGCGATGCTGAGCAGCCGCCAGTTGCGCAAGCTGGCACTCATCGCGCGCACCTACGACCGGGGCTACGGCCACTTCACGACGCGCCACAACATGCAGTTCAACTGGCCGAGGATAGAGGATTGCCCGGACATCCTGGCCCACCTTGCCGAGGTCGAGATGCACGCCATCCAGACTTCCGGCAATTGCATCCGCAATGTGACGACCGACCAGTTCGCCGGTGTCGCCGCCGACGAAGTGATCGACCCGCGCCCGCTGGCCGAAATCATCCGCCAGTGGAGCAGCTTCCACCCGGAGTTCGCCTTCCTGCCGCGCAAGTTCAAGATCGCCATTTCCGGCACCAGGGAAGACCGCGCCGTGACCTGGTTCCACGACATCGGCCTGCACCTCAAGCAGCAGGACGGCGAAACGGGCTTCACGCGTGATCGTCGGCGGCGGCCTCGGCCGCACGCCGATCCGTGGCCAGGTCGTGCGCGAGTTCCTGCCCTGGCAGCACATCCTGACCTACGCCGAAGCCATCCTGCGCGTATACAACCGCTTCGGCCGGCGCGACAACGCCTACAAGGCGCGCATCAAGATCCTCGTCCAGGCGCTCGGCGTCGAGGAATTCTCCCGGCTGGTCGAGGCCGAGTGGGCGCACCTCGTCGATGGGCCGGCGACCCTCACGCAAGCCGAACTCGACCGCGTCGCCGCGCACTTCGGCGCCCCCGACTACGACGACCTGCCGGCCATCGACCTCGGCTTCGAGCAGCACAGACACCACGAGAAGGCCTTCGCCCGCTGGGTCAACCGCAACACCCACTCTCACAAGGTGCCCGGCTATGCCGCCGTCACGCTCTCGCTCAAGCCGCACGGCGTTGCGCCCGGCGACATCACCGCCGAGCAGATGGAACTGGTCGCCGACCTCGCCGACCGCTACAGCTTCGGCGAACTGCGAATTTCGCACGAGCAGAACATCATCCTCGCCGATGTGCGCAAGGCGGATCTCTACGCCGTCTGGCAGGCGGCGCGCAAGAACGGCCTGGCGACCGCGAACACCGGCCTGCTGACCGGCATCATCTGCTGCCCCGGCGGCGATTTCTGCGATCTCGCCAACGCCAAGTCGATCCCCATCGCCACCGCCATCCAGGCCCGCTTCGACAACTTCGACTACCTCTTCGACATCGGCGAGATCGACCTCAACATCTCGGGCTGCATGAACGCCTGCGGCCACCACCACGTCGGCCATATCGGCGTACTCGGGGTCGACAAGAACAATGCCGAGTACTATCAGGTCACGCTCGGCGGCCGTCAGGGCAACGACGCCCGGCTCGGCAAGGTCATCGGCCCGTCGTTCGCGGCCGACGAAATGCCTGAAGTAATCGACAGGATCATCAAGGTCTACCTCGCCAACCGTCATGCCGACGAGTCGTTTCTCGACACCTTCGATCGCATCGGCATCGACACGTTCAAGAACCGCGTTTACGAAGGCCGAACCCACGGCACAGGCAAGGCGGCAGAAAAGGAGGCCGCATGATGGCGCAACTGATCAGCAACCAGGCCGTCGCGCTCGACACCTGGAAAACCCTGGAACCGGGCGCCGGCGAAACGCCGGAAAGCATCGTCGTGCCGGCCGGCGACATCATTTTCCCGCTCGCCGTCTGGCAGGTGCGCAAAGACGAAATCATCTCCACCCACAAGCGCATCGGCTTGCTGCTGCAGCCGGACGACCGCGTCGAGGATATCGCCGGCGACATCGACTACTTCATCGTGATTGCCGTGAATTTCCCGAAATTCGTCGATGGCCGCGGCTATTCCAGCGCCAGTCTGCTGCGCCAGCGCTACCACTTTCAGGGCGAACTGCGCGCCGTCGGCGACGTGCTGCACGACCAGCTTTTCTACATGCAGCGGGTCGGCTTCGATGCCTACGCGCTCAAGGGCGAAAAGAATGCGGTCTACGCGATCGAGCACGGCTTTTCGACTTTCCGTGACAACTACCAGGCCTCGACCAGCCAGCCGCAACCGCATTTCCGTCGCCGCGCCGCCTGAAGCAGTGCGATGACCCCAAACCTGCTTAACATCACCCCCGAACTGTCGGCCAGCGTCACCGCCAGGACCAGCGAGGTCGAGGCACTGCTCGCCGCCATCGCCCATGACTTCAGCCCGGCCACCTTCGCCAACAGCCTGGGCGCCGAGGACATGGTGCTGACTGACCTGATTCTCAAGGCGCAGTTGCCGATTGACATCTTCAGCCTCGATACCGGCCGTCTGCCGGCAGAAACCTACGAGCTGATGGGCGCTGTCGAGAAACACTACGGGTACAAGCTCACGATATTCTTTCCGCGCGCCGACGAGGTCGAAACCTACGTACGCAACCAGGGAATCAACGCCTTCCGCGAATCGGTCACGCTGCGCAAGGCGTGCTGCGCCATCCGCAAGGTCGAGCCGCTGAAGCGCGCACTGGCTGGCAAGCGCGCCTGGATCACCGGCCTGCGCGCCCAGCAGGCCGCCACCCGCGACGGCCTGCCGCTGCGCGAATACGACGCAGGCAACGGACTGGAAAAGTTCAACCCCCTCGCCGGGTGGAACCGAGAAGGAAGTCTGGACCTACATCAGGCAGAACGCCGTGCCCTACAACGCGCTGCACGACAAGTTCTACCCGAGCATCGGTTGCGCGCCCTTGCACGCGCGCCGTCTCACCCGGCGAGGATGTCCGCGCCGGGCGCTGGTGGTGGGAATCGCCGGAATCCAAGGAGTGCGGCCTGCACGTCAAGGACTGACCGGGGCGCAACCCTGCCCTCGCACCCTGTTGATCAGTAGGCCGACGCTTTCGGTGGATTCAACTGACCGCGAATCTCGCCAGCCTTGTGTTCGGCGCTATGAACATTCACATAGAGCTCGCCGGACTTGTAGGATTGATACGAGGCGTCGCTCAACCTGGTTCCATCCGGCACCAACCAGACGTTGTCGCCGCTCTTCACCAGGGTGACGACGACCGGCCCATTGGCCCCGGCCTTGCCTGCGTGGATATGCGCCATCGTGGCGGCGACCCCGGAGGTCGTGACCCTCCCGCTGACGGTCATGTCCGGATTGACGGTGATCGCGCCGTTGCCCGAGGCCATCGTGGCAACGGGCGGCACTTCCGCGTCACCCGATAACTTGAAAAGCAGTTCATCGGC
>CAWEMU010000011.1:0-30157 GCA_963810175.1 uncultured beta proteobacterium
ACCAATGGTTCGCTGGTCGTCAATTCGTCGCAGGGCGGCGGCACCAAGGACACCTGGATTCTGGAGGACTGATCATGCTTTCCCGTACCGCCGACCACCTGTTCTGGATGTCCCGCTACATCGAGCGGGCGGAAAGTCTTGCCCGTCTTCTCGACGTCACCTGGCAGATGTCGCTGGTCCCGCAATCGCTGGAGGCGGCAAACCAGAACTGGAACGCCATCATCGCCCTGAACAGCCTCGAGGAGAAGTTCGCGGACCGCTATTCCGCGGTCAATGCCGAAAATGTGTTGCGTTTCATGGTCAGCGACACCGGCAACCACGCGTCGATCCTCAGTTGCCTGCGCCTGACGCGCGAGAACGCCCACGCCGTGCGCGGCACGATTACTTCGGAAATGTGGGAGACGATGAATTCTACCTGGCTGGAAGCACGCGAGAAGAGCTTCGAGCAGATCGCAAATGCCGGTGTCGGCGAGTTCTTCGACTGGGTCAAGATGCGCTCCTCGCTGTCGCGCGGCACGACCCTCGGCACCCTGTTGCAGGACGAGGCCTATCATTTCATCCGGCTCGGTACCCTGCTCGAACGCGCCGACAACACGGCGCGCATCCTTGACGTGAAATACCATGTCCTGCGTCCGCAGGGCGACGAAGGCGCCACCGATTTCTACCAGTGGGGCGCTCTGCTGCGATCGGTTTCTGCCTTCGAGGTCTACCGCAAGGCCTACCGCGATGTGATTACCCCGGAGCGTGTCGCCGAGTTGCTCATTCTGCGCAGCGACATGCCGCGTTCGCTGCATTTCTGCGTGAACGGTGTTGTCAAGAACCTCGACCTGATTGCCAACCGCCAGTCCGGAGAAACCCAGCGTCAGGCCGGCCTGCTCCATGCTCAACTGCACTACGCCCGGATCGAGGACATTCTGGAGCATGGCCTCCATGAGTATCTGACCGACTTCATGGACCGCATCTATATGCTCGGCGACGGCGTCAGCAAGAACTTCCTGGTGCCGATGGCGGAAGCCGCGTGACGTATTGCGTTGCCATGCGTCTCGACGCAGGGCTGGTGTTCCTGTCCGACTCACGGACCAACGCCGGGGTCGATCACATCAATACCTTCCGCAAGATGCACGTCTTCGAGACGGAAGGCGAGCGCGTTCTGGTGTTGATGACGTCGGGCAATCTGTCGATCAGTCAGTCGGTGGTCAACACACTGCGCGAGAAGATGGACCTGACGCGAGGAATGAACCTCAACAAGGTCAGGAACATGTTCGAGGCAGCCAAGCACGTCGGTGACTGCCTGCGGGAAGTGCATGGCCGGGATGCGGCAGCGCTGGAAAGATTTGGCGTCAGTTTCACGTCGTCGCTGATTCTTGGCGGGCAGATCAAGGGCGAAGAGCAGCGCGTCTTCAGCATCTACGCAGCCGGAAACTTCATCGAGGCGACGAGCGAGACGCCCTATTTCCAGATTGGCGAATCGAAGTATGGCAAGCCCATCATCGATCGCGTGGTCAGCCCGAAGACCTCGCTCGACGAGGCGGCCAAATGCGCGCTGATCTCGATGGATTCGACGATCCGCTCCAATCTCTCGGTGGGCATGCCGCTCGATCTGGTGATCTACGAGCGCGATGCGCTCAAGATCAAGCGGCACGTCAATATCACGCAGGAAAGCGCCTACTACGGGCAAATCCGCAAGCAGTGGGGTCAGCACCTGCGGCAGGGTTTCGCGGAATTGCCGGATCCCGCCTGGAGTGACCTCTAGGCGGGCATCTGGAAAGAGTCCGCTCAGCCGCGCTGGGACAGCGGCACGACATCGCGCCTGGCGGCGCCGACGTAGAGCTGACGCGGCCGGCCGATCTTGTATTCCGGATCGCTGATCATCTCTTCCCACTGCGTCATCCAGCCCACCGTGCGCGCCAGCGCGAAGATGCAGGTGAACATCTCGGTCGGAATGCCGATCGCCTTCTGCACGATGCCGGAGTAGAAGTCAACGTTTGGATAGAGCTTCTTCTCGACGAAGTAGTCATCTTCCAGGGCGATCTTCTCCAGTTCCATGGCCAGCCTGAACAGACGGTCGTTCTGCAGGCCGAGTTCGTTCAGCACGTCGCCGCACACCTTGCGCATCAGCTTGGCGCGCGGGTCGAAGTTCTTGTAAACGCGGTGACCGAAGCCCATCAGCTTGAACGTATCGTTCTTGTCCTTGGCGCGGTTGATGTATTCGCCGACACGCGAAACGTCGCCGATCTCTTCGAGCATCTGCAGGCAGGCTTCGTTGGCGCCGCCGTGCGCCGGTCCCCACAGGCAGGCGATGCCGGCGGCAACACAGGCGAACGGGTTGGCGCCGGAGGAGCCGGACAGACGCACCGTCGAAGTCGAGGCGTTCTGCTCGTGGTCGGCGTGCAGCGTGAAGATGGTGTCCAGGGCATTGACCAGCACCGGGTTCGGCTTGTACTTCTCGCACGGCGTACCGAACATCAGGCGCATGAAGTTGGCGGTGTAGTCCAGATCGTTGTCCGTGTACATGAACGGGGCGCCGACGTTGTACTTGTAGGCCATGGCGACGATGGTCGGCAGTTTGGCCACCAGCCGGTTGAAGCTGATGTTGCGATGCTCGACCTCAGAAAAGTCCATTGCATCATGGTAGAAGGCGGACAGCGCGCCGACCACGCCGACCATGACGGCCATCGGGTGCGCGTCACGACGGAAACCCGAGTAGAACCGGGAGAGTTGCTCGTGCACCATCGTGTGCTGCTTGATGGTGTTTTCGAAATTGGCCTTCTGTGTGGCATTCGGCAGTTCGCCGTTCTTCAGCAGGTAGGTGACTTCGAGGAAGTTGCACTGCTCGGCGAGCTGTTCGATCGGGTAGCCGCGATACAGCAACTGACCGGCGTCGCCGTCGATGAAGGTGATCCGCGACTTGCAGCTGGCGGTGGACAGAAACCCGGAGTCGTAGGTGAACAGCCCGGTCCTGGCGCCCAGCGTCCGGATGTCAACGCAGTCGTTGCCGTGCATCGGGGTCATGATCGGAAATTCAACGGGCGCCATCCCGTCAATCGTCAGAGTTGCCTTGCGTGCGGTCGTCATGGTGTCCTGTCCTCAAGAAAAATGGCTTGGCGGTACTGAATCGGCTGCGTCCTACTCGTCAAAGGCATGAATGAAGTCGCGGAGCCGCGGGTAGATCTGCCGGTCCCAGCGCTTCCCGTTGAATACCCCGTAATGGCCGACGGTCGCCTGCAGATGGTGCTGCTTGCGGTAGGGCGCGAGCTTGCTGCACAGATCGTGCGCGGCGAGAGTCTGACCGATGGAACAGATATCATCGCGTTCGCCTTCGACCGTAAACAGCGCCGTCCGTCGGATCGCCTCCGGCTTGACCAAGCGTCCCCGGTATTCCAGCTTGCCCAGCGGCAGGTGGTATTCCTGGAACACCTTGCGGACCGTCTGCAGGTAGAACTCGGCCGGCAGATCCATCATCGCCAGGTATTCCTCGTAGAACTCCTTGATTCCCGTCGCGCGCTCCGTTTCACCGTCGACGAAATGGCCGTACATGTTGCGGAATGACTCCTTGTGGCGTTCCAGATTCATGCTCATGAAGGCCGAGATCTGCAGGAAGCCGGGGTATACCCGGCGGAAGGCCCCCTTGTAACGCATCGGAACGACGCCGATCAGATTTTCCGCGAACCATTCGATCGGCTTGCCGGTGGCCAGGCGATTGACCTCGGTCGGATTGATCCGGCAATCGATCGGGCCGGCCATCAGGGTCATCGTACGCGGCTGGTTCGGGTGTCCCTCCGCGGCCATGACCGCTACGGCGGCGAGTGTCGGCACGGTTGGCTGGCACACCGCGACCAGGTGGGTATGCGGGCCGAGCCGGTCAACGAAACCGATAATGTGCTCGATGAAGGTGTCGAGGTCGAACTGTCCGGCGGACAGCGGAATGTCGCGAACATTGTGCCAGTCGGTGACGTAAACATCGTGGTCGCGCAACAGGGTCTGTACCGTTCCCCGCAGCAGCGTCGCGAAGTGTCCGGATGCCGGCGCCACGAGCAATACCCTGGGCTCGCCCGCGCTGGCCGGTTCCTTGCGAAAGCGCTGGAGCGTACAGAAAGGCGTCGCGGACACCGCCTCCTCAACCACCGCACAAGTGCCGGCATCGGTCTCCACGCGATCGATGCCGAACGGCGGACGGGCATGGGTAAGGCCGGCCAGGGCCGCCAGTTCGCAGGCCGCGGCGGCCTTGCGCAGCGTCCGGCTCTCGGGGAACCAGAACAGGCTGTGATGCAGCCACGGCGCCAGATGACTGGCGACGGCGCGCATCGGCGTGGTCAGGTCGGCCAATGCCTGATAGGCTTGGTAATGGAGGGCAGGGCTGAGAGCAGACATGATTGTTGTTCCCGTCGGATCGGCGACACTTGTTACAAGCAATAGGCGTGCCTCCACGCGGCCGATGCCTGGCATGTGGTTTGCTAGGAAAGGGGCGCGGCATTATTCGAGCCGCCTTGTCCGTCATGTGGAGATCTCGAATCCGATGCCCGTCGCAACCCTTACCCTGAGCAGCAAGAATTACTCGTCCTGGTCCCTGCGTGGCTGGCTGATGGCGCGCCTTGCCGGGCTCGATTTTGCCGAGGAGATGGTCGAACAGGACGACGCCAACGCGCGTGCAGAACTGCTCCTCCTCGCCCCCTCGGTGCGCGTGCCGCGCCTCACCCATGGCGACATTTCGGTGTGGGACACGCTCGCCATCGGCGAATACCTGAACGAGGTCAAGCCGCAGGCCGGTCTGCTACCGGCCGATGCAGCGGCGCGCGCCCATTGCCGGTCGATCTGCGGCGAAATGCATTCGGGCTTCAGCGCACTTCGCTCGGCGCTGCCGATGAACCTGAAGGCCCGCTTCCCGAAATTCACCGTCTGGTCACGGGCCTGGGGCGACATCCAGAGGGTCGCCGAAATCTGGCAGGAATGCCTGCAAACCTACGGTGGTCCCTACCTGTTCGGCGCGAATCCCACCCTTGCCGATGCCATGTATGCGCCGGTGGTGACACGTTTCATGACCTACGACGTGGCGCTGGATGCGGGCTGCGCGGCCTACTGCCGGACCATCATGGCGATGCCGGCGATGCAGGAGTGGATGGCCGCGGCGAAGGAGGAGCCGGAGGATATCGAAGAACTGGAAATGGAGTTCTGACCCGCTGGCAGTACCCGGCAAAAATCGCACCATGCTGGCGCGTGCGCTCCTCGCTGGTGCATCAGCCGATGCGCGGTCGCGGGGCGACCCGGATACGCTGGCCCGGGCACCGCGCATCTTTACTCTTCGGCTGGAGCATCGTGCCGATTGATCCGTGATCGGGGCGAATCATGTTCCATGGTACGGATCAGGCATAATTGTCCGAGGGTCCTGAGACGATCTGGTACAGGGACCGGTTTTTCTGGTTCTGGCAAGGCGACTGGCGGGATCGTGGCCTGAACACAACGGGGACTAGCCAGCTGGTTCGCGTCTTGCTTGATATAACCCTGGCAATTTTTAACGGAGCAGGATCGTGTCCATCCATGTCGCACTGAATCACCTCACCCACTACACCTACGACCGTCTGGTCAATCTCGGGCCGCAGGTCGTCCGCCTGCGGCCCTGCCCGCATTCGCGGACGCGGATACTTTCGTATTCGCTGAAGGTCGGACCGGAGAAACATTTCATCAACTGGCAGCAGGACCCGCAGGGCAACTATCTGGCGCGCCTGGTCTTTCCCGAGAAGACGCGCGAATTCCGCGTCGAGGTCGATCTGGTTGCCGAGATGTCGGTCATCAACCCCTTCGATTTCTTCCTCGAGCCGCACGCCGAGAAGATCCCCTTCGCCTACGAGGCGTGGGAGAGTCATGAGCTGAAGCCTTTTCTGTTCAAGCTGCCGGCGACGCCGCTGTTCCAGAAGTACCTCGACGGCATCTCGCTGGAGCCGACGCGCAGCGTCGATTTTCTGGTCGCTCTCAACGCCCGGCTGCAGAAGGACATCGGCTACACGATCCGCATGGAGCCGGGCGTGCAGACTCCCGAGGAGACGCTGAAGAAGGGCACCGGCTCCTGTCGCGACTCGGCCTGGCTGCTGGTCCAGATCCTGCGCCACCTCGGTCTGGCGGCGCGCTTCGTTTCCGGCTATCTGATCCAGTTCGACCGCGGACGTCAAGTCGCTCGACGGCCCATCCGGTCCGGAAAAGGACTTTACCGACCTGCACGCGTGGACCGAAGTCTATCTGCCGGGCGCCGGCTGGATCGGCCTCGATCCGACTTCCGGCCTGTTCGCCGGCGAAGGCCACATCCCGCTCGCCTGCACGCCGCAGCCGGCTTCCGCAGCGCCGATCAGCGGTGGCGTCGAGAAGTGCGAAACCAGCTTCGAACACCACATGCAGGTCACCCGCATCTGGGAGGCGCCGCGCGTCACCAAGCCCTATACCGACGAGCAGTGGGTCGAGATCGAGGGTCTCGGCCACCAGATCGACGCGACCCTGCTCGAACTCGACGTCCGTCTCACGCAGGGCGGCGAGCCGACCTTCGTCGCGGTCAACGACCCGGATGGCGCCGAATGGAACACGGCCGCGCTCGGCCCGACGAAGCGGATCTACGCCGCCGAACTGTTTCACCGTCTGCGCGAGAAATATGCCCCGAACGGCCTGATGCACTTCGGTCAGGGCAAGTGGTATCCCGGCGAGCAACTGCCGCGCTGGAGCCTCAACTGCTTCTGGCGCAGGGATGGAGAGTCAATCTGGAGTTCGCCGGATCTCTACGCCGACGAAAAACGCGATTACGGCGCGACCAGCGAACACTCGGAGCGCTTCATGAAGCGCATCGCCGAAAAGCTGGCGCTCGATCCCAAGTATGTGTTCCCCGCCTTCGAGGATGCCTACTACTACATGTGGCGCGAACGCCGCCTGCCGGACAACGTCGATCCCTTCGATTCGCGCATCGACGACCCGCTCGAGCGCGAGCGCCTGATGAAAATCTTCACGCAGGGCCTGACCCATACCGTCGGCCACGTGCTGCCGGTCATGAAGAACGAACGGAAGCAGTGGGAGACGGGTCCATGGTTCCTGCGCGCGCAACGCTGCTATCTGTTCCCGGGCGACTCGGCGATGGGCTACCGCCTGCCGCTCGATTCTCAGCCATGGGCGGCAAAAAGCGATTATCCCTATGTCAATCCGCCTGACCCGTTCCAGACGACGGCGCCGCTGCGCGCTCATGCCGACATTGTTCGCCAGACCGAGGCGTGGACAGCGCTGACGCCTGCTGTCGCGGCCGAGGCAGTCGCCGGCCGCCGCCGGACGCCGGACACGGTCCCGGGATTCAAGGAATCCGCCGGTTGGGTCAGCCGCCGGGCGATTTCGGCTGAACCGCGCGCGGGCAGGCTCTACATCTTCATGCCGCCGACCGAGACGCTGGACGATTACCTGGAATTGGTCGCTGCCGTCGAGTCGACCGCGGCAGAACTGCAAATGCCGGTCGTCATGGAGGGCTACGAGCCACCGGGCGACCCGCGTCTGACCAACTTCCGGGTGACGCCCGATCCTGGCGTCATCGAGGTTAACGTCCATCCGGCGAAGAACTGGGATCAACTCGTCGACCAGACCACCCACCTCTACGATGCCGCCCACGTTTCGCGTCTGACGACCGAGAAATTCATGGTCAACGGGCGCCATACCGGAACCGGCGGCGGCAACCACTTCGTTCTCGGCGGCGCGACACCCAACGATTCGCCCTTCCTGCGCCGTCCCGACCTGCTGCGCAGCCTGATCGCCTACTGGCACAACCATCCGAGTCTCTCCTATCTCTTCTCCGGCCTCTTCATCGGGCCGACCAGTCAGGCGCCGCGCGTGGACGAGGCGCGCAACGACAGCCTCTACGAACTCGAAATCGCCTTCAGCCAGATCCCGCCGGTCGGCGAGCATATCGCGCCGTGGCTGGTCAACCGCGTGCTGCGCCACCTGCTGACCGACGTCACCGGCAATACGCACCGCTCCGAGTTCTGCATCGACAAGCTTTACTCGCCGGATGGTCCGACCGGTCGCCTCGGCCTGCTCGAGTTGCGCGCCTTCGAGATGCCGCCGCATGCCCGGATGTCGCTGACCCAGCAACTGCTGCTGCGCGCGCTGATCGCCCGTTTCTGGGATGAGCCGTACGTACCGGCGCGGCTGGCGCGCTGGGGCACCGAACTGCACGACCGCTTCATGCTGCCCTTCTACGCCGAGCAGGATTTTCGTGACGTCATGGAAGAGATGCAGGCGGCCGGGTTTCCGTTCAAGGCGGAATGGTTCGCCCCCCACTTCGAGTTCCGCTTCCCGAAATACGGCGATTTCGCGGTCAAGGGAATCGAGTTCGAACTGCGCCACGCGCTGGAGCCGTGGCATGTCATGGGCGAGGAGGGGGCGCCGGGGCAACGGTCCGCTATGTCGATTCCTCGGTCGAACGCGTGCAGGTCAAGGTCAGGGGCATGGCGCCGGACCGCTACGTGCTGACCTGTAACGGCGTTCCCGTGCCGCTGCAGAATACCGGCAACAATGGCGAGTTCGTCGCCGGCGTGCGCTACCGTGCCTGGCAGCCGCCGTCCTGCCTGCATCCGACCATCGGCGTCCATGCGCCGCTGGTCTTCGACCTGGTCAACACCTGGATGCAGCGTTCGTTGGGCGGATGTCAGTACCACGTCGCGCATCCCGGCGGGCTCAGCTACGAAACCTTCCCGATCAATGCCTTCGAGGCCGAAGCGCGCCGGCTGTCGCGTTTCTTCCGCTTCGGTCATACGCCCGGCAGGATGCAGGTCAGGGCGCCGGAAATCACCGCCGAGCACCCGTTTACGCTAGACTTGCGGCGTTTCAACCGCTGAAAATGTCGGCGCGACACCCACGGGGTCGCGCTGTCCGCACCGGCAACGGCCCGTCCGCGTCTCCCCCAGGGTTCATGGCTCGTACACTCCTCGCGATCTATCCGCACCGCGCCCGCCGTTACGACGAGATGCTGGCGGATGACGGCGTGGTGCGGCCGCACTGGCGGAAGTTCTACAACCACCTCGATGCGGTGGCGCCGGAGCAGATGCGTGAGCGGCTCGAGTTCGTAGACCGCCGGATCCAGGAAAACGGCGTCACCTACAACGTCTATGCCGATCCCAAGGGGTCCGATCGTCCGTGGGCGCTCGACCCGCTGCCGCTGATCATTCCGCACGACGAATGGGCCGGGGTTGCCGCCGCCGTTGCCCAGCGTGCCCGGTTGCTCAACGCCATCCTGGCCGATCTCTACGGCGAGCAGAAACTGCTCTCCGAGGGGTTGCTGCCGCCGGCGCTCGTCTATGGCCAGCACGGCTACCTGTGGCCGTGCCGCGGCATCGCGCCGGCGGGCGGAGTCTGGCTGCACAATTACGCGGTCGATCTCGCCCGCTCGCCGGACGGCCGCTGGTGGGCCATAGGCGACCGCACGCAGGCCCCGTCGGGGGCAGGCTACGCGCTCGAGAACCGGCTGATCGTCGCGCGGGTTTTTCCGGAAATGTTCAGCGAGTTGCACGTCCAGCACCTCGCCGATTTCTTCCGCGACCAGCAGGATGGTCTCGCCGCGCTGGCTCCGGTCGAAGCGCGACGAGCAGCCGCACATCGTCCTGCTGACGCCCGGGCCTTACAACGAGACCTATTTCGAACACGCCTACCTGGCGCGTTATCTCGGCTATCCGCTGGTCGAGGGCCATGATCTGACGGTGCGCGGCGAAACCGTCTATCTCAAGACGCTGCGCGGGCTGCAGCGGGTACATGTGATCCTGCGCCGGCAGGACGACAGTTTCTGCGACCCGCTGGAACTGCGCGGCGATTCGGCCATTGGCGTTCCCGGCCTGCTCAACGTGGCGCGGGCCGGTCGTGTCGTGGTGGCCAATGCGCTGGGCAGCGGGCTGCTTGCCTCAGGCGCGCTGATGGGCTTTCTTCCCGGCATCTGCCGCATGTTGCTGGGCGAGGAACTGGCCATGCCCTCGGTCGCCACCTGGTGGTGCGGCGAGAAGCCGGCGCTCGACTACGTGCGCGAACATTTCGACGATCTGGTCATCAAGGCGGCCTATCCGTCGCAGCGCATGGATCCGGTGTTCGGCTACGAACTGAAGGGCGCGGCGCGGGCCGACATGCTGCTGCGGATCGCGGCGCGGCCGCATGCCTATGTCGCCCAGGAACTGGTCGAACTGTCGCAGGCGCCGGGCTGGAGCCGTTCGCACGAACGCCGCCTGCTGGCGCGACCGGTCGGCCTGCGCGCCTATGCGGTGACAACGCCCGCCGGCTATTCGGTGATGCCGGGCGGCCTGGCGCGCGTCGCCACGGGGGTCAATGCGCGGATCATCTCGATGCAGCGCGGCGGGTCATCCAAGGACGTCTGGGTACTGACCGAGGGGCCGGTCAGCGAATTCACGATGCTCAAGCCGTCGCTCGGCGTTCGCGATCTGGTGCGCGCCGGCGCCAACCTGACTTCGCGCGTCGTCGAGAACCTGTTCTGGCTCGGGCGCTATTCCGAACGTTTCGACGACAGCGCGCGCATGCTGCGGGTCGCGCTCAGCCGCGTCGTCGAAGCCGGCGGACAAAAGACGCCGGCGGTCGAGTCGGCGATGGAGCTGGCCCTGCATCTGGGCATCCTGCCCGGTGAGGATGAAGACGGCGAAATCAGGGAAGGCAGCGAGCACGCCCTGCTCGAGGCGATCTACGATCCTGACCATCCCGGCAGTCTGGCGAGCAATATCCACAGCGTGATGTGGTCGGCGACCCATGTCCGCGAGCGGCTGTCGCTCGACCACTGGCACTCTCTGAACCGGCTGCAGCGCGAGCAGCAGGCCGCGCTCAAGCGCCACCCGACACTGACCGAGGCGATCGTCTTCCTCGATCGCGTGCTCGGGGTCTCCTCGTCGCTGACCGGCTTCGCGATGGACAACATGACGCGCGACGACGGCTGGCGTTTCCTGATCATCGGCCGGCGCCTGGAGCGCCTGTCCTTCCTCGCCCAGGCACTGGCCAGTTTCCTGCGCATGCCGTTGACCCGCGGCCCGGGCGCCCTCGAGTGGCTGCTCGAACTGGCCGACTCGATCATCACCTACCGCTCGCGCTATTCCCGCCCGCCGGAACTGCTGCCTGTCCTCGATCTCCTGATCTTCGACGACAGCAATCCGCACGGGGTGATATTCCAGGCCAGGGTGCTGTCCCGCTACCTCGAGCGCATGGCGCGCGAACTCGACGCGACCAGCGACGGCAAGCTGCCCGATGCGCTGAAGCGCCTGCGCGTCTTCGATCTCGGCCGCTTCGAGCACCTGCAGTTCAGCGAATGCCGCAATTGTTCGCCGTGTGCGGATCTGGCGGCGCTGCTCGAAGAGCTCGATACCGCCTCCGGCGAGCTTTCCGACTGGCTGGCGATGCGCTATTTCACCCACGTGTCGGATGTCAGCCGGCAGACGATGGCCCTGTGATCATGGTTCGCCCGCCGCTTCGCTATCACGTGCTGCACGAGACGCGCTACGACTATGGCAGCAGCGTGTCGCTGTCGCAGCAGCAACTTCACCTCGCGCCACGGGCGGTGGCCTGGCAGCAGGTCGAGGAGCAGCGCATCGACATCGATCCGTCGCCGGCCTGGCGGCGCGACGGACACGACGCCTTCGGCAATCCGGTGACCTGGATCGCCTTCCACGCCCCCCATGACGCCCTGTTCATCCGCTCGGCGATGACCATCGCCGTGACGCCGTACCGGCCGAAGCATCTCGAGAAATCGCCGCCCTGGGAGATGGTGCGCGGCCGTCTTGCCTATGATGCGGCGGCGCCCCGGCCGGAGGATCTCGATGCACTGCGTTTTCTTTTCGAGAGCGCCCATGTCCGCATCAAGCGTGAACTGGCCGACTACGCCGCCGACTGCTTCCCGCCCGGAGCGCCGGTGCTGGTCGGCGCGCAGGCGCTGATGGCCAAGATCTTCCGGGAACTCAAGTTCGACCCGGAAGCGACCACGGTATCGACTCCGGTCATGGAAGTCCTGGAAAAGAAGCGCGGCGTCTGCCAGGATTTCGCGCACCTGATGATTGCCTGCCTGCGCGCCTGCGGGCTTGCGGCGCGCTACGTCAGCGGTTATCTCGTGACCCGGCCGCCGCCGGGCAAGCCGCGCCTGGTCGGGGCCGATGCCTCGCACGCCTGGGTTTCGGTCTACGCCCCCGGATTCGCCAACGGCTGGGTCGATTTCGATCCGACCAACAACCTGCTGCCCGATACCGAACACATCACGGTCGCCATCGGCCGCGACTTCGGCGACATCTCGCCGCTGCGCGGCATCATTCTCGGCGGTCGCGGGGCCGAGCCCGAGGTCGCGGTGACGGTCACGCCGCTTGACGAGGGGGAGTCGCCGGCACCTGCCGGTGGATCCGAAAAGCTCCAGAAAACCGTGACTATCAGGCCCTGATGCCGCGGGTCGCCATCGTCGGCGGCGGGCCGGCCGGGTTGATGGCCGCCGAGCGGCTGGCTGCGGTCGACGGCCTGGAAGTGGCCGTTTTCGACGCGATGCCGTCTTTCGGCCGCAAGTTCCTGATGGCCGGCAAGGGCGGCATGAACATCACCCATGGCGAAGCGCTGGCCGATTTCGTCGGCCGCTACGGCGACCGGCAGGCGGATATCGGCCGCTTGCTGGAGCGTTTCGGGCCGCAGCAATTGCGCGAATGGATCGCTGGCCTCGGCATCGCGACCTTCGTCGGCTCCTCGGGTCGCGTCTTTCCCAGCGGAATGAAGGCGGCGCCGCTGTTGCGTGCCTGGCTGCACCGCCTGCGCGGGCAAGGCGTTCATTTCCATGTCCGCCACCGTTGGCGGGGCTGGGCCGCCGACGGTTCGCTGCGTTTTGCCACGCCGGAAGGTGAACGGCAGGTCGCGGCTGACGCGGTGGTTCTGGCATTGGGCGGCGGCAGTTGGGCAAGGCTCGGCTCGGACGGCGCATGGGTACCCTTGCTGGCTGAACGCGGCATACCGGTGGAGCCCTTGAAGCCGGCCAATTGCGGTTTCGATGTGGCGTGGAGCGCACATTTCAGCGAGCGTTTCGCCGGCGAACCGGTCAAGCCGGTGATCGCGTCGGTCGCGGGGCGGCTTCGGCAGGGTGAGTTCAACATCACCGCCGGCGGCATCGAGGGCGGGCTGGTCTATGCGCTCGCTGCGCCGTTGCGCGACGCGCTGGCGACGGACGGACGCGCCGAACTCCATCTCGACCTGGCGCCGGGGCGCACGCTGGCCTCCCTGGCCGGCGATCTGGCACGACCGCGCGGCCACGATTCGCTGGCCGGCCATCTGCGCCGGCGGGCCGGAATCGCCGGCGTCAAGGCCGGCCTGCTGCGCGAATTGCTGCCGCCGGAGACCTTGACCGCGAGCGATCGCCTGGCGGCGGCAATCAAGGATCTGCCGTTGCCGGTAAGTGCGCCACGGCCGATCGACGAGGCGATCAGCACGGCGGGCGGGGTTGTCTTCGCGGCGCTCGACGAAAATCTCATGCTGCGCGATCTGCCGGGCGTCTTTTGCGCCGGCGAAATGCTCGACTGGGAGGCACCGACCGGCGGCTATCTGCTGACCGCCTGCTTCGCTACGGGCCACGCTGCGGGGCAGGGCGCGCGAAACTGGCTGGGCCGCCGATCGTGAAACCGTGGCGTGGCGCTCAGTCCGCGCGCTGCGTGCCGATGATGCGGTGATAGACGGTAAACCGGCGCGGGTCGATCCTGCCGGCGGCGACGGCGGCGGTCAGCGCGCAGTCCGGCTCACGGTCGTGGTGACAGTCGCGGAAGCGGCACCGCCCGAGGTAGGGGCGAAACTCGCGGAAAGCGTGTTCGACGTCCTGGCGATCGAGGTGGCCGAGGCCGAATTCCTGCAGCCCCGGTGAATCGATCAGTTCGCTGTCGGCATCCAGATGGTAGAGCGTGGCATGCGTCGTCGTGTGCTTGCCGGAATTGAGGGCAGCCGAGATCTCCCGGGTTGCGGCGCCGGCGTCGGGGACCAGCGCATTGACCAGCGTCGACTTGCCCATCCCCGACTGGCCGACCAGCACACTGGTGTAGCCGGACAGCTCCGGGCGCAGGTCCTCGGCGTGGTCGCGGGCCGAAAGCTCGACAATGTGGTAGCCGAGGCCGGCGAAGACCGCAAGCTGGGCGCGGGCGGCTGGAACGCGTTCGCTCAGGTCGCACTTGTTGAGAACGATCAGCGGCTCGATTTCCTCGCTCTCGGCGGCGATCAGGGCGCGCGTCACCAGTTCGTCGGAGAATCCGGGCTCGGTGGCGACGACGATGACGATCTGGTCGACGTTGGCGGCGATCAGCTTCTGCCTGACCACATTCGAGCGGTAGAGCAGGCTGGTGCGCGGCTGGATGGCCTCGATCACCCCCTGGTCCTCCGAGGTGCGCTGGATGTCGACGCGGTCGCCACAGGCGACATCACTGCGCTTGCCGCGCGGGAAGCAGGGCAGCAGGACGCCGTCGGGAAGCTCCACGACGTACTGGCGGCCATGGGCGGCGACGACGCGGCCTTCCATCAGCGGGCTGCGGCCTGGAGCCTGGCGATGCGCACCGCGGCCGGCGGGTGGGAGTCGTAGAACAGCGAATGCAGGGGGTCGGGGGTCAGCGTCGCCGCGTTGTCCTCGTAGAGCTTGACCAGCGCCCGGCTGAGATCGCCCGCTTCGGTCTGGGCGGCGGCGTAGGCATCGGCCTCGAACTCGTGGCGGCGCGAGATCTGGCTCAGCACCGGGGTGAATGGAAAGGTGAACACGGGCACGACGAGGAAGAAGAGGATCAGCGCCAGCGCGGTGCTTTGCGCCGGGACGCCGAGGCCGGTGTAGAACCAGGGCGCGTCGATCAACTGGCCGAGCAGCCAGAGGAAGCCGAGCGAGGCGGCGAACATCAGGACGATGCGCTTGAGGACATGGCGGCGGCGGAAGTGTCCCAGCTCGTGCGCGAGGACGGCCTCGACTTCCGGCGGTGCGAGACGGGCGAGCAGGGTATCGAAGAAGACGATGCGCTTGTTGTTGCCGAAGCCGGTGAAATAGGCGTTGCCGTGGCTGGAGCGCTTCGAGCCGTCCATCACGAACAGCCCGCTGGAGCGGAAGCCGCAGCGGGACAACAGCGCCTCGATGCGCGACTTCATCTCGCCGTCCGCGAGCGGGGAGAACTTGTTGAACAGC
Organism: uncultured beta proteobacterium; assembly: GCA_963810175.1. Lineage (GTDB taxonomy): Bacteria > Pseudomonadota > Gammaproteobacteria > Burkholderiales > Rhodocyclaceae > Azonexus. The sequence goes on from CAWEMU010000011.1 coordinate 15,164, forward strand.
GGCGCGATCCACGTCGGGTAAACGAACAGGATCAGCAGGTTGAAGGCGCTCCAGAAGAGCCATACCCAGAACCACCAGGCGCTGCCCATGACGGCCATCAGCCAGAGCACGGCCAGGATGACCGGGGCGCCGATGACGATGCCGAGCAGCGTGTGCTTGAGCAGGTCGGCGAAGAACAGGGCGAGCGTCATGCGGTTGAATCCGTAACGCGCCTCGATGACGAACTGGCGATAGAGCGCGAAGGGCAGGTCGATGGCCGCCCCGATCGCCATGACGCTGAAGATCAGGGCGAGGCCGTAGATCAGGCCGTCAACACGCGCCGCCCAGAATTCATGCAGCCAGGCGAGCCCGCCGCCGACGGTGAAGGCGAGCAGCAGCGCCGCATCGACCAGTGTCGTCAGAATGGCCATCCTGTTGCGGTCAACCGTGTAATCGGCGGCTTTTTGATGGGCGGCCAGCGAAATGCGTTCGGTGAACCCGGCCGGGACGGCGGCACGATGCGCGGCGACGTAGCGGATCTGGCGCAGGGTCAGCCACAGGCGGCCGGCAAGGGTCAGGGCAAAAGCCGCAAGAAACAGGAAGGTAAAGTCGGCGCTCACGGAACTGGCTGCGAAGCTATGAGAAAATGTTGGTCTTCAGGGTCTTGGGCAATTATATGACAGGCAACGCAAACAACCTCGTCTGGCTGGACATGGAAATGACCGGGCTCGATCCGGACGGCGACCGGATCATCGAGATGGCGATGGTGGTGACCAATTCCGAGCTGGAACTGGTGGCGGAGTCGCCGTCCTGGGCCGTCCATCAGACCGACGCCGCGCTGGCCGCCATGGACGAATGGAACCAGAAGACGCACGGCCGCTCGGGACTGATCGACAGGGTCAGGGCGTCGGCGCTGGACGAGGCGGCGGTCGAAACGCTGGCACTGGAGTTCCTGAAGAAATACTCGACGAAGGGCCATTCGCCGATGTGCGGCAACTCGATCGGCCAGGACCGCCGCTTCATGGCCCGCCACATGCCGACGCTCGAAGGCTTCTTTCACTACCGGAACCTTGATGTCAGTACCCTGAAGGAACTCTGCAGGCGCTGGCAGCCCGAAGTCTACAAGGGTTTCAAGAAGAAGGGGCGGCATACGGCGCTAGCCGACATCCACGAGTCGATCGACGAACTCAGGTATTACCGCGAGCACTTCCTCAGGGGCTGAGCGCCGGTCGCACCGTGCGCGACCGCAACCATGCTGCGGTCAACGCCGGTAGAGACGGAATTTTTCCTTGCGTTCGCCGGCGCGGTTCCCTTCCCAGACCCGGGTCCAGGTTCCGTTCGGGGCAGCGAGATCCTTGCTGCTGTTGCCCGTGACCAGAAGCCAGTTGCATTCCCTGCCGGCGGCCGAGTTCGCCGCGGCCGGTTCGATGCCGATGAAATAGGCGAACGACGCACGCTGCGTGTCGTTGAGGCCGCGTTCGGCCAGGCAGCCATGGTCGGCGGGGAGCGCCTGGGCGATGGCTTCGGCGACCGGGCGATAGGTCTTGCCGTAGTCGAACCAGGGCAGGACCAGCGATGTCGCCATCAGCCACAGCGTGGTGAAGCCGAGCGTCCAGTGGGTCAGGCTGCGGTACGGCGAGCGCGGTGCGGTGAAGATCAGCCAGATCCACCAGATCGTCGCCACTACGCCGATGGCGAACGCCGCCAGTTCGAAATGCCCGACGAAACCCGGGCGCAGCACGACCACCCGGGAGGCCAGGCGCGCCGGCCAGCCGAGCGCCATCGCCGACCATGCCAGCCAGAGGAGGGCGATGAAGACACTGAAGGTCGTCATCGAGAACCAGTCGAACGCGCTGGCGGCACCGCGGCGCAGGGTCAGGGCACCGGGAGTGGCGAGCAGGGCCAGCGGCGGCAGCAGCAGCAGGGCGGGGATCTCGCGTGGCCGGAAAGCGAGCGCGAGCATGAGGAGGGTCAGGAGCAGGAAGGCCAGGGGCAGCAACTGCGGCATCGCCGTCATTGCCTGGCGCCTGGTCCACAGCGACCAGGCCGCGAGCGGGAGCGCCGGGAAGGCAAACCACGGCAACAGCGACAGGAAACGGCCGGCGCCAAAAAACGAGAAGGGTGTCCGCAGCGGGACCAGTTCGGTGTTCAGCCAGCCGTGGAAGCGCGAGGGTTCGAAGGCGAGCAGCAGGAGCGGCCAGGGCAGGATAAGGATCAGGGCCAGTCCGAGACCGAGGGCAAGAGCGCGCAGGGCCAGCCAGCGGTCGGTCGACAGCCACCAGGCAAGCGGCGCGATCGCCAGCAGCGGCAGGGTCGGGGCAATCCCTGTGCCGAGCAGGCAGGCGGCGACGGCGAGACCGTAGAAAGTCCCCGCCCGCCAGGGCCGGCGCGTCAGCGCGGCAAGGGCGCCGATGGCGCCGCCGTAGGCGGCGACCGCGATCAACATGGGCTGGGCGTCGTGGGCATGGATCAACAGGCCGACACAACCGGCGAGCAGGAGCGGGCTGGCGGCAGCGCTCTCCTGGCCGTAGAGTTCGCGCCCGGCGTAGTAGATCCCGACCAGGGCCAGCGTGACCCAGACCCCGCTGGCGAGGCGTATCGCTTCGTGCAGGGGCAGCAGCCAGCCGAGCGCCTTGCCGGTCAGGGCGCCGGTCCAGTAGTACAGCGGAGGCTCGTGGAAGGGGCGTCCGGCCAGATCGGGCGACAGCCAGTCGCTGTGGTGGAGCATGTTCCAGGCGGTGCCGATGTGGATCGCGTCCTCGCCCTTCCACGGGTCGCGGCCGAAGAGTCCGGCCAGGACGTAGAATGCCAGCATCGCAGCCAGGGCCCAGCCGGCCGGAGGCAGGCGGATGCCGCGACGGAACCGGGTTGCGAGATCAGCCATGGGCGGAGGAACATCTCCCGAAAATGAAAAAGGCAGCCCGCTGGCTGCCCTTTCTGTCCTGGCGCATGCCGGTCAGGCGGCGGCTTTGCTGCCGCGCAGGGCGCCGAACTTCTGGTTGAACTTCTCGACGCGGCCGGCGGTATCGACGATCTTCTGCTTGCCGGTGTAGAACGGATGGCACTGCGAGCAGACCTCGACATGGATCGCCTTCTTCGTCGTCGAGCGGGTCGTGAAGGCATTGCCGCAGGAGCAGGCAACCTGGATTTCATTGTAGGCGGGGTGGATGTCGGCTTTCATTTGGTGTCCTTTCGTTGCGCGACCGGCGGTTGTGGCCGACCTGGAAAACGCGAGATTATCCTCGAAAAATCACGCGCTTGCAAGACGAATCCGAAGCTCAACCGCGGCGCATGGCGTCGAAGAATTCGGCGTTGCCCTTGGTCGACTTGACCTTGTCGAGCAGGAATTCCATCGCCGCGAGGTCGTCCATCGGGTAGCAGAGCTTGCGCAGGACCCACATCTTCTGCAGCACGTCCGGCTTGAGCAGCAGCTCCTCACGGCGGGTGCCGGAGCGGTTGACGTTGATTGCCGGGTACATGCGCTTCTCGGCCATGCGGCGGTCGAGGTGGATTTCCGAGTTGCCGGTGCCCTTGAATTCTTCGTAGATCACTTCGTCCATGCGCGAGCCAGTGTCGATCAGCGCGGTGGCGAGGATGGTCAGCGAGCCGCCTTCCTCGATGTTGCGCGCGGCGCCGAAGAAGCGCTTCGGTTTCTGCAGGGCATTGGCGTCAACGCCGCCGGTCAGCACCTTGCCGGAAGCCGGCTGGACGGTGTTATAGGCGCGGGCAAGGCGGGTAATCGAGTCGAGCAGGATGACCACGTCCTTCTTGTGCTCGACCAGGCGCTTGGCTTTCTCGATGACCATCTCGGCGACCGCGACGTGACGGGTGGCCGGCTCGTCGAAGGTCGAGGCGACGACCTCGCCCTTGACGGTGCGGGTCATTTCGGTGACTTCTTCCGGGCGCTCGTCGATCAGCAGGACGATGAGCACGACATCGGGATGGTTGGCCGTGATGGCATGGGCGATGTTCTGCAGCATGACCGTCTTGCCGGTCTTTGGCGGCGAGACGATCAGGCCGCGCTGGCCGGCACCGACCGGGGCGATCATGTCGATGACTCGGCTGGTGATGTTCTCGTCGGCCTTGATGTCGCGTTCGAGGTGCAGGTGACGCGTCGGGTGCAGTGGCGTCAGGTTCTCGAACATGATCTTGTGCTTGTTCGCCTCGGGCGGAAAGCCGTTGATCGATTCCAGCTTGGTCAGCGCGACATAACGTTCGCCATCCTTCGGGCGTACGGATCTCGCCCTCGATGGTGTCGCCGGTGCGCAGGTTGAAACGCCTGACCTGCGACGGCGACACATAGATGTCGTCCGGGTTGGCGAGGTAGGAAGTGTCCGACGAGCGCAGGAAGCCGAAGCCGTCCTGCAGCACTTCGAGCGTGCCGTCGCCGTAGATCGTGTCGCCGTTCCGGGCGCGCGCTTTCAGGATCGCGTAGATCAGTTCCTGCTTGCGCATGCGGTTGGCGTTCTCGATGGCCAATTCGGTGGCCATGTCGAGCAATTTGCTGACGTGTAAGGTCTTGAGTTCGGAGAGTTGCATGTGTGGGAGGGTGTGGCACCTGCGATGGGCCGGGCAAACGCCGGTGGCCGGATGGCGCTTTGGGGTGCTTTCGATGGGGGGAGATCGACGCCGGCTTTAGCCGTTATTGCGTCTGCCTGAAGGCGCAGAACGCACCTTCAGGCCGGAAGGGTACGGAGATTACAGGTTGCTGTCAATAAAGGCGGCGAGCTGCGACTTCGACAGCGCGCCGACCTTGGTCGCTTCGACATTGCCGTTCTTGAAGAGCATCAGCGTCGGGATGCCGCGGATGCCGAATTTCGCCGGAGTCGCCTGGTTGTCGTCGATATTGACCTTGACCACCTTGAGCTTGCCGGCGTATTCCCTGGCGATGTCGTCGAGGATGGGGGCAATCATCTTGCAGGGCCCGCACCATTCGGCCCAGTAGTCCACCAGAACCGGCTGCTGCGACTGCAGCACCTCGGTTTCGAAGGTGTCATCGGTAACGTAATGGATATGCTCGCTCATGAAGTGCCTCGTGGAATGGCGGAATGCCAGTGAAAAAGGAGAGTGCCGGGATCGGCACCGGCTTGATTCGGCAAATGCTAGCGAAAAAGCGGGGGCAAGGGAAGGGTCAGCGGTTGGGTTTGAGCAAATTGGCCAGTTCGACTGCGGTTTTTACCTTCATCTTGTCGAACAGGTTGGCGCGATGAACTTCGACGGTGCGCATGCTGATGTTCAGTTCGTCGGCAATGACCTTGTTGAACTTGCCGAGCAGGACCAGTTCCATTATCTGCCGTTCGCGCGTGGTCAATGTCGAAAGGCGCGAGTTTACCGAGTCGACCGTGGCACTGGCCGCGCGTTGCCGGGCATCGAGATCCATCGCCTCGCCGACACTGGTCGCGAGGTCGTTATCGTTGAACGGCTTCTCGAAAAAGTCGAAGGCGCCTTTCTTCAGCGCTGCGACAGCCAGCGGCACGTCGCCGTGTCCGGTCAGGAAGATCACCGGCAGCGTCGACTGGCGCTCGCCCAGCGCATCGAAGCAGTCGAGGCCGCTCATGCCCGGCATGCGCATGTCGAGGATCGCGCAGCCGGCAAGCTTCGGCGTCCATCCCGCGAGAAAGGATTCGGCGCATTCGTAGGTCGTGCATGGTATGCCACGCGATTTCAGCAGCCAGGCCAGCGCGTCCCGGATTGCTTCATCGTCGTCAACGAGATGGGCTTGCGGTGTATTCATGGGGATTCCAGCGGCAGGGTGAAGCTGATTATCGTACCGCTTCCGTCCGGCGCCAGTGCATTGTCTTCCACCCACAGGCGGCCGCGATGGAACTCGATGATCGAGCGGCAGATCGACAGGCCGATCCCCATGCCCTCGGGCTTGGTCGAGAAGAACGCGGTGAACAGCTTGTCGCGGACCTCGGGCGCGATGCCGCAGCCGTTGTCGGCAATGCTGACGACCACCTCCTCGGCGCGGCGCCGGGCGGAGACGCGCAGGACCCGTCGGCCGGCCGGGGTTGCGGACATCGCATCCATGCCGTTGCGGATCAGGTTGAGCAGCACCTGCTCGAGCATCAGGTGGTCGGCGAGCACCGGAGGCAGCGGCGGCAGTTCGGTGGCAATCTGCACGCGGCGCTTGCGGGCCTCGGCCTCGACGAAGCCGAGGCAGTCGTCAACGATCTCGGCGAGCGAACACGGGGCGCGCTTCGGTTCACTCTTCCTTACGAAGTCGTGCACACGGCGGATGATGCGGCCGGCGCGCTGGGCCTGGACGCCAAGTTTCTCGAGCGCCTCGCGGATCTCCTGCGGGTCGAAGGCGCCGGCCGCCAGCAGGTTCAGGCAACCCGTGTTGTAGCTGGCGATCGCCGCCAGCGGCTGGTTCAGTTCGTGCGCCAGCGTCAACGCCATTTCGCCCATGGTCACCAGGCGCGAGGTGAATTGCAGCTTTTCCTGTTGCTGGCGCGCCAGTTCCTCGGCGCGCCGGCGCTCGGTGACATCGAGGATCGAGGCCATCCAGCCGGTATGCTGGCCGTTGCCGTCGATCAGCGGCGCCTCGTAGATCAGCGCCTGGAAACGCTCGCCGTCCTTGCGCTGGAGGGTAATCTCGAAGCCGTCGGGCGGCGCCTTGCCATCGAGCACCGCCTGATGCAGTTCCAGCGTCTCGTCCAGTTGCTCGGGAATCCAGTAGGGCATCGGCGGATCGCGGCCGACCAGTTCCGCGCTCGTGAATCCGGTCATCCGGCAGAAGGCCGGATTGACATAGATGATCCGCCCGGTCAGGTCGCGCGCGCGCATGCCGACGGTCAGCGAATCCTCCATCGCCGTGCGCAGCGCGTGTTCGGCGCGCAACGCCTGTTCAGCGTCGGAACGCTTCTTCATCAGGTCGCGAACGACCCACAGGCTCCAGAAGACGCCGGCGGCGAGAACCAGAATGGCGCCCGCCAGCAGGCGCTGCAGCGGATTGCCGGCGCCCTGGTAGCTGGTGACGCGGAAACTCAGCCCATGACCCGGGGGGTCGAAGGGCAGTTCGTAGGACAGACTCGGCGTGCCCGCTGACATTCGACTTGGCCGCGTACTGCGCTCCATTGTCGTCGACCACGACCACCCGGTATTTTTCGGTGAACCACCAGGGCACAAGATTCCCCAACAGATCCTCGAGCGAATGGGTGGCGACCAGCATGCCCGTCACTTCCTTGTCGCCGTAGATCGGCATGACCAGCGCGAAGTGCGCGACATTGCCGCTGAGGAAGAAGGGCTCGCTGTAGATGCGCTTGTTCAGGAGGATGGCCAGTTCGAACGCCTTCTGCGTCGCCGCCGGCCCGAAGGCTTCGACGCCGCTGTCGGCGGGCGTCGAAGCCGGCAGGGCGTCGATCACCCGGCGTTTCGCATCGAACCAGGCGATCTGCGAGATATCGGGATTGTTCTTCACCATGTGGCTGGCGCGGATGCGGAAGAGCCGCTTCCTGTCGGGCTGGCTGCCGAGGTCGGTGGCCAGTTGCTGCAACTGTTCCTCGCTTCTCGCGAGATGGAAGCGCACGTTCTGTTCCAGCCACAGCACGTCCTTGATCAGGCTGGTGCGTTCTTCCTCGAGTTCGTTCTGGTGCAGCAGCCAGAGCAGGGTGACGACGGCGGCGAGCAGCAGCACCACGCCCAGCTTGGGCAGGGCGAGGAACCAGCGCAGGCGGCTGCTGCTGACGGACGGCGGGAGCGATCGCATGGGCGGATGTTAACCCAGCAGCCGGCGCCCGATTGATCCATTGTCGAAAAGCGCGGGTCGCCAAAGGCCACGCCGGCATGCCTTGATGTGGATAACCACAATTACGCGGCACTTGCTTCTTTCGCAATACTTCCGCGCAGTCGCAGCCAGGAGTTGCGCCACACCATCATCCGGAGGAGAAAACATGAAAATTTCGCAACTGCTGATTGGCCTGTTTGCCGGTGTCCTGTCGCTGGCCGCCTATGCCGAGGAGCCGATCGTCATCAAGTTCAGCCACGTCGTCGCCATCGATACGCCGAAAGGCAAGGCGGCGGAAATGTTCGCCAAGAAGGCGGCGGAACTGACCAAGGGCCGGGTCAGGGTCGAGGTTTACGCCAATTCGACGCTGTACAAGGACAAGGAAGAAATGGAAGCGCTGCAGTTGGGTGCCGTCCAGATGCTGGCGCCTTCGCTGGCCAAGTTCGGCCCGCTCGGCGTCAAGGAGTTCGAGGTCTTCGACCTGCCGTTCATCTTCAGCAATTACGACGACCTGCACAAGGTGACGACCGGACCGGTCGGCAAGCAACTGCTGACCAAGCTCGAAAGCAAGGGGATCCGCGGCCTGGCCTTCTGGGACAACGGATTCAAGTCCTTCTCGCTGAACACGCCGATCAAGGTTCCGGCCGACCTCAAGGGCAAGAAGATGCGCATCCAGTCGTCCAAGGTACTCGAGGAGCAGATGCGGGCCGTCGGCTCGCTGCCGCAGGTGATGGCATTCTCCGAGGTTTATCAGGCGCTGCAGACCGGTGTGGTTGACGGCACCGAGAATCCCGATTTCCAACCTCTACACCCAGAAGATGTATGAAGTACAGAAGCATCTGACCGTTACCGATCATGGTTATCTCGGCTATGCGGTGATCGTCAACAAGAAATTCTGGGACGGCCTGCCGGCCGATATCCGCAAGCAACTGGAGGAGGCGATGGAGCAGGCGACCCGCTACGCCAACCAGATCGCCAAGGTGGAAAACGACGAGTCGCTGGAAAAGGTCAAGAAGAGCGGCAAGACCGCCGTCTATGTGCCGACCAAGGAAGAGCGCCTGGCGTTCAAGAAGGCGATGGTGCCGGTGCACAAGAAGATGGAAGGCCGGATCGGCAAGGAAGTCATCGAGAGTGTCTACAAGGATATCGGGTTCAAGCCCGACGCCCTGTAACCCGTCGCTCAAACAAGAATCCGGGGGCCGCGGCCCCCGGTTCGCAAGGGGGGATTCCTCATGATCAACAAGGCGCTCAATCACCTCGAAGAGCTGCTGATCACGTTTCTGATCGGCGCGGCCACGGTGATTATCTTCATCTCCGTCGCCCACCGCTACATGTCCGGGGTGGATATTCCCGGCTTGCAGGACTGGCTGCTGACCCTCGATTTCGGGTGGGCCCAGGAACTCTGCATCATCATGTTCGTCTGGATGGCCAAGTTCGGCGCCGCCTACGGCGTGCGCACCGGCATCCACGTCGGCGTCGACGTGCTGATCAACCGGCTCGACGACAGCATGCGCGGCAAGTTCATCGTCTTCGGCCTGCTCGCCGGCGCCACGTTTACCGGCATCGTCGCCGCCCTGGGCGCGCACTTCGTCTGGGAGAACGGCGCGCACTACGCCTTCTTCAATTTCTTCGGCCTGGAAATGGGCGACCTCTACGAGGGGCCGACCACGCCCGACCTCGAATGGCCGACCTGGATCGTCTACAGCGCCATTCCGCTCGGCTCCTCGCTGATGTGCTTCCGCTTCCTGCAGGTTTGCGTTTCCTTCATCCGCACCGGCGAACTGCCGCACCATGACCACGGCCATGTCGATGGTCTCGAGGAAGTCGAGCCACCGGTCGACATCTACAGCATGGCCGACAACCTGCACATGCACGATCTCAAGCACCCGATGGTCGGTGACCGGCGCAGCGGCGAGGACCGTCGCCGGATCGCCGGCGGAAAGCGCACCCCCGAGCGCCGTCAGGGAGACCGCCGCAATCAGGGTGGCGAAGGAGAACAGTCATGAACTCACTGGTGATATTCGGCCTGCTGGCCGTGCTCATGCTGACCGGCATGCCGATCTCGATTTCGCTCGGCCTGACCGTACTGACCTTCCTGTTCACGATGACCCAGGTGCCGCTCGAATCGGTGGCGCTCAAGCTGTTCACCGGCATCGAGAAGTTCGAGATCATGGCCATCCCGTTCTTCATCCTCGCCGGCAACTTCCTGACCCACGGCGGGGTGGCGAAACGGATGATCAACTTCGCCACCTCGATGGTCGGCCACTGGTACGGCGGCCTCGGCCTGGCCGGCGTGCTGGCCTGCGCGCTGTTCGCGGCGGTTTCGGGTTCCAGCCCGGCGACCGTCGTGGCGATCGGCTCGATCCTGCTGCCGGCGATGATCAGGGCGGGTTTTCCGAACAAGTTCGGGGCGGGCGTCATCGCCACCTCGGGCGCGCTCGGCATCCTGATTCCGCCGTCGATCGTCATGGTCATGTACTCGGTGGCGACCAATACCTCGGTCGGCGCGCTGTTCATGGCCGGCGTCATTCCCGGTATCGCGCTGGCGCTGACGCTCGGCGGCGTCACCTGGTATCGCGCCAAGAAGTTCAACTACCCGCGTCAGCCCAAGGCGACCTGGGGCGAGCGCTGGAAGGCCTTCCGCGCCTCGGTCTGGGGCCTGCTGCTGATCGTCGTGGTGATGGGCGGCATCTACACCGGCATCTTCACGCCGACCGAAGCAGCGGCGATGTCCGCGGTCTACGCCTTCATCTGCGCCGTGTTCATCTACCGCGACCTGGGCATGAAGGATGTGCCGAAAGTGCTGCTCAACTCGGCCAACATGTCGGCGATGCTGCTCTACATCATCACCAACGCCGTGCTGTTCTCGTTCATCATGACCAACGAGAACATCCCGCAGGCGATGGCCGACTGGATGATGGGCCACGGTCTCGGGGTGATCGCCTTCCTGCTGATGTGCAATGTCTTGCTGCTGCTGGCCGGCAACTTCATGGAACCGTCGTCGATCGTCCTGATCTTCGCGCCCCTGCTTTTCCCGGTGGCGATGAAGCTGGGCATCGACCCGTGCATTTCGGCATCATCATGGTGGTCAATATGGAGGTCGGCATGTGCCACCCGCCGGTCGGCCTCAACCTGTACGTGGCGTCGGGCATCACCAAGATGGGGATCACCGAACTGACCGTCGCCGTCTGGCCATGGCTGCTGTCGATGCTCTGCTTCCTGGTCGTCGTCACCTACTGGCCCGAACTTTCGCTCTGGCTGCCGCGGCAGTTGGGCGTGATCTAGCCCGGAACGCGCAACGTGCAACGGCCCCCCGACGCAGTCGGGGGGCCGTTTTTTTGTGTTGCCGTCAGGTGACGGTTCCGAGTTCCGGATCCGCCGTGCGGCGACTTGCGGTCCCGGAGTCAGGTCGGGTTGGCACAGGGTGCGGACTTGATCCGCATCAGCGTCCGTTTCCCCACAAGGCGGCCCACAGCGCGCGCAATTTCCCGGCCGTGCTCAGTCGCTCGTCGGCGAGATCCTCGAGGAAGTCCGACAGCCGTTTCGAGCGGGCGACGGCGAACAGCACCAGGACGGTGAAGACGACGGCGGCGACCACGCCGTGCAGCAGGCGCTCTTCCACCGACCCGTCGCCGAACGGGATGATATTCATGCCGAAATAGCCGGTGGTCACGGTCGCGATCAGACCGAGGATGGTGATCACGGTCAGGCGGACGACGGTGTTCGACTGCCGGCGCTGCGAGTCGCTGTCGAGGTACTGGCTCATCTCGCGGATTTCGTCGCGCACCTCGTCGTACAGTTCGGCGTTGCCCAGATGAGTGGCGCACAGCCGGAAAACGGCCTGCACATGCGCGCGTTCCGACAGCAACTCGAACCAGTAGCGGTGCGTGAACCGCAGGAAGGTCTCGAAATTGGCGCGAATCCGTCGCTTGAAGCGGCGCACCGATTCGTCGTTGCGGATGTCGAGATCGTTGACCGCATCGGCGAGCGTCTCGGAAAACCCCAGCAGCGCGGCCCGGTGCAGGTGGGCGATCAGGAAGACCAGGAAGTACTGGTGGCGGAACTGCCCGAGCACGCCGCGTTCGGGATCGATGACCGAGGGCATGGCGGCATCGCCGACCACGGTCAGCGAGTTGCCGGTGCACACGAAGCGGGTGTTCGGGCCGGCCTCGTTGTCGTTCCAGAAGCGGTCCTGGCAGTAGCGCTTCTCGAATTCGACGACTCCCGGCTCGTTGACCGGCAGCGGCTCGTCGGGATGCAGCGTCGTCGCCAGCCCGATGCGCACCCAGTCCTCGCGGCGCAGGCGGCGCGGTTCGTCGAGCGCCAGAAACGCCATGAGCGGCATGCGGTGATACTCGAGCAAGCGGTAGCGCAGTTCACCCGGCTTCGTCGGAGTGGGCGAGGGCCAGCGGGCGCAGCAGGCAGGCCCAATGCTCGGAAACGCAGGGGCTCCGGTGCTCGCAGACAAAAGTGAGATATTTTTCCCGGCGGCCGGGGTCGGAGCGGGCGACGACCCCGCCGTCGGCGTCCAGCCATTCCGAAACGTGGGCGTTGTTCACCCCCTCGCCGTGCTCGTCCCAGCCCGACGGATAGGCGCGCCCGAAACGGAACAGGATGTCGCGGACGGTGGCGAGCGGCAGGTCGTCGCCCCGCACCTCGACGTTGAGCTGGACGACGTCGAGATCCTGGAAGAAATAGAGGTCGACGTGAACGACGCGCAGTTCGACCGGCGCCGCGCCCTTGCGCAGCGTCAGGCGCAGGCGGTCGATGTCGGTGCGGCGGAACACGTGCACCGGCGAGTTGCCGGGCGGATCGTCGGGATTGCTCTTGCGGGCGCGGCCTTCGCCGTAGAGAAAGCGCTGGACATAGGGCAGGAAGGAAACGAACTCGCGGTAATGACGCTCCCGGAACTGTTCCGGATCGGCCGTGAATTCGTCGTCGACCCGCCGCCAGGCATGGGTTTCCCGGCCCGCCTCGAAGATTTCCCAGTGCCGCCCGCCGGCGCCCGCGCTGGCCAGCGCCTCGAGTTGCAACGGCCAGACCAGGTTGGCATGGAACAGCCGCACGCGGCCGACGTCGCCGATTTCTGCTGGAGCCGTCATGAACATCCCCCTTCTGTTGGTTTGCCGCAATCCGGGCCGCGAAGTCGTCACGCTCTCCCGTCGCGGCGGCATCCTCTTTCACTGCGCCATCGGGCAGGGTCAATCTCCCAGTCGTCAGGCAAAGAGAATATACTATCGGTCGCCGGATGTGGCCGGGAAGGGGGGAATCCCTGCGCGGATGGCATCGCGGCCACAATAACGCTCAGGGGGAAGGTCATGCACGCTCGTCAGGCCATGCCGGCGCTCACCGTCGCCGCGATCGGTGTCGTTTTCGGTGATATCGGAACCAGTCCGCTGTACGCGCTGAAGGAAATCTTCAACGGCCACCATCCGATCCCGGTCACGCCGGACAACATCCTCGGCATCCTGTCGCTGGTCTTCTGGGCGATCATGGTGCTGGTCACGCTCAAGTACGTGCTCATCATCATGCGCGCCGACAACCGCGGCGAGGGCGGCTCGCTCGCGCTGCTCTCGCTGGTCATCGAGAATGCGAAGGGTAATCCGCGCCTGACCTGGGTCATCTCGCTGCTCGGCATCTTCGCCGCCGCGCTGTTCTATGGCGACAGCATGATCACCCCGGCGATCTCGGTGCTTTCCGCCGTCGAGGGCCTCGAAATCATCACCCCGGCCCTCAAGCCGTACGTGATCCCGATCACGCTGCTCATCATCACCGGCCTGTTCTTCATCCAGAAACGCGGCACCGGCGCGGTCGGCATGTTCTTCGGTCCGGTCATGGTCGGCTGGTTCGCCATCCTCGGCGTGCTTGGCGTGCTTGAAATAGCGCATAACCCGCAGGTTCTGTTCGCCCTCAACCCGCTCTACGCCATCGGTTTCGTCAACGCCCATCCGGGGCTCGCCTTCCTCGCCCTCGGTTCCGTCGTCCTCGCGGTGACCGGCGGCGAGGCCCTGTATACCGACATGGGCCACTTCGGCCGGCCGCCGATCCGTCTCGCCTGGTTCGGCTTCGTGATGCCGGCGCTGGTCCTCAACTATTTCGGCCAGGGCGCCCTGTTGCTCAACGAGCCGGCGGCGATCGAGAGCCCCTTTTTCCACCTCGGACCCTCCTGGGCGCTGATCCCGATGGTGGCGCTGGCCACGCTGGCGACCGTCATCGCCTCGCAGGCGGTGATCTCCGGCGCCTTCTCGGTGGCGCGTCAGGCCGTGCAGATGGGCCTGCTGCCGCGCATGCAGATCATCCACACCTCGGGCCGGGAAGAAGGCCAGATCTACGTGCCGTTCACCAACTGGACGCTCTATCTGGCGGTCGTCGCCCTCGTCGTCGGTTTCCAGAGCTCGTCCAACCTGGCCGCCGCCTACGGCATCGCGGTGACCACCACCATGCTCATCGACACCATCCTCGTCGCTTTCGTCATGGTCCTGCTGTGGCGCTGGAACCTGATGCTCGTCGTCCTGGTCGCCGGCTCCTTGCTCGCGGTCGACATCGCCTTCTTCTCCGCCAACATCATCAAGATTCCCGAAGGCGGCTGGTTCCCGATCGCCATGGGCCTCGTTTCCTTCACCGTGCTGACCACCTGGCGGCGCGGACGGCGGCTGCTGCTCGACGAAATGGCCAGTCAGACCTTTCCGCTCGCCGACTTCATCGGCACGATCGGCGACGTGCATCGCGTCCATGGCACGGCGATCTTCATGACCAGTTCCAAGGAAGGCGTGCCGCCCGCGTTGCTGCACAACCTCAAGCACAATCAGGTGCTGCACGACCGCGTCGTGCTGCTGACCGTCCAGACCGCCAACAGCCCCCACGTGAACGATCTCGATCGCCTCTACCTGCTCCGGCTGGATGAGGGCTTCATGCGCGTCATCATCCGCTACGGCTTCATGGAGGATCCCGACGTTCCCGCCGCGCTGGAGCAGTGCGCCCGCTTCGGCGAAACCTTCGACATGATGGAAACGACCTTCTACGTCTCGCGCGAGACCGTCATCCCGCGCATCCCCGGGCGCGACATCGCTCCCTGGCGGGCTCGTCTGTTCGCCTTGATGTCGAAGAACGCAACCAGCGCCACCGACTTCTTCAAGATCCCGACCAACCGGGTCGTCGAACTGGGGACGCAACTCGTGCTTTGAGCCGGGCGAGTGGAAAATTGAAGGCGACCTGACGGGCTGTGGCAGAATCCGCTCTCCGTTGTTGATGCCCCTGGCTGCCAGTGAAATTCGCCAGCAATACAT
>CAWEMU010000012.1:0-93319 GCA_963810175.1 uncultured beta proteobacterium
CTTTCCGGAATCCTCGAGCGTTGGCCCAACGCGCGTTTCTACATCGTGGGTCGCAACCCTGCCGCCGAGGTGCTGGCGCTTGCCGGTGACCACATCGTAGTCACCGGCACGGTCGATGATGTGCGCCCGTATCTTCAGTATGCCGCCACCGTGGTTGCACCCTTGCGCATTGCCCGCGGCATCCAGAACAAGATCCTTGAAGCCATGGCCATGGGCCGACCGGTCATCGCGTCCGCCGACTGCGCTGCCGCGGTCAACGCTGTCGCAGGGCAGGAATTGCTGACGGCCACCAGCCCGGAAGACTACATCAGCGCCATCAGTCAAATGCTGGAGGCCCCGGAGACAGCGGCCGCCATAGGCAAGGCAGCGCGGCAGCGGGTCATCGAACGCTACAGTTGGGAAGCGCACATGAAGGCGATCGACCCTTATCTTCCGCCTCCATCTCTTCGTCCGGCATGATGGATCCAAAAGGCTCCAGGCTTCATGCGGTTTTTTCTGAGCAAGTTCCAGCGTTGGCGGCAACAACACAAGAGGAAGGCGTCAGGTAATGCCACCGCATGATCCACGCCCCCTCGTTGCCCACGTCATGTACCGCTTCGACACCGGCGGGCTCGAAAACGGCATCGTCAACCTGATCAACCACATGCCGGCCGACCGCTATCGTCACGCCGTGATCGCCCTCACCGAGGTCACCGATTTCCGCCAGCGCATCCAGCGTGACGATGTCGAGTTCATTTCGCTGAACAAGGCCCCCGGCCATGGCATCTGGCTTTTCCCCAAGTTGTTCGCCTTGTTCCGCCGCTTGCGCCCGGCCATCGTTCATAGCCGGAACCTGGCCGCGCTTGAAACGCAACTGCCTGCCTGGGCCGCTGGCGTTCCGGTCCGCATTCATGGCGAACACGGGCGTGACGTGGGAGATCTCGACGGATCGAACATTACGTATCAGCGCGTTCGACGTTTTTATCGGCCATTCGTGAGTTATTACCTGGCGCTGTCCCGAGATCTTGGCGAATATCTCACCACCAAAATCAAGGTTCCGGAAGACAAGGTGCTACAGGTGTACAACGGTGTCGATACAGATCGCTTTCATCCCGTCGAACTCGACCATTCGATACCCGACTGCCCGTTCTCGCGCCGCAAACACTGGATTGTCGGCACGGTTGGCCGCATGCAGACGGTGAAGGATCAGCCCATGCTGGCACGGGCATTCGTTCGCGCACTGGAAATCGACCCGGCAATTCGAGCACGCCTTCGCCTGGCAATGATTGGAGATGGCCCGTTACGCGCGGAGTGCGAACAACTGCTTGCGGCCGCTGGAGTCAGCGATCTGGCCTGGTTGCCCGGGGAGCGTCATGACATCCCGGAGGTCATGGGTATCCTGGACTGTTTCGTTCTGCCATCGCTCGCCGAGGGTATTTCCAACACCATCCTGGAAGCGATGGCCTCAGGCTTGCCCGTGATTGCCACCGATGTCGGCGGCAACGCTGATCTCGTAACTCCTGGCATTACGGGCCAGATCGTACCGGCGGGCGATCCTGAGGCGTTGGCGCATCAGATCGTTCAACTCGCCAACAATCCCGATCAGGCAAGGCAGATGGGGCAACTCGGTCGCGCAGCGGGTAGAAGAAAAGTTCAGCATGAACGCGATGGTGGCCGCCTATCTGGGCACCTATGACAAATTGCTGGGCCGCGCCGGCGTGTCGGCATAAGCAGGAACAGGAAGTAACGGCAAATGTGCGGCATCACCGGAATATTCGATACCCGAGGCAAACGCGACATCGATCGCGCGGTTCTCCACCGCATGAACGAATCGCAGTTTCATCGCGGCCCGGACGAAGGTGGCCTGCATGTCGAACCGGGCGTCGGCCTCGGCCACCGCCGGCTCTCGATCATCGATCTGTCCACCGGCCAGCAACCGCTCTACAACGAGGATCAGATCGGTCTGCGTCGTCTTCAACGGGGAAATCTACAACTACCAGGAACTCATTCCGGAGTTGCAGGCGCTCGGCCACGTCTTCCACACCCGTAGCGATACCGAAGTCATCGTCCACGCTTGGGAATCCTGGGGCGCAGCGTGTGTCAACCGCTTTCGCGGCATGTTCGCCTTCGCCTTGTGGGACCGCAACCGCGAAACGCTGTTTCTCGCCCGCGACCGCCTCGGGGTCAAGCCGCTTTACTACGCTGTCCTGGACGACGGCACTTTCCTCTTCGGGTCGGAACTCAAGTCGCTGCTCGCCCATGGCGGCCTCAAGCGTGATATCGATCCCTGTGCCGTCGAGGAATACTTCGCCCTCGGCTATGTAGCCGAACCACGCGCCATCTTCAAGCAGGCAAAAAAGCTGCCGCCCGCCCACACCCTGCTCCTGCGCCGTGGTCAGCCGGTCGGCGAGCCCCGCGAATACTGGGATGTCCGCTTCACGCTGGACAACCCGATCAGCGATGCCGACGCCTGCGCCGAACTCACCGAGCGCCTCAAGGAGTCGATCCGCCTGCGGATGATTTCCGAAGTGCCGCTCGGCGCCTTTCTTTCCGGCGGCGTCGATTCCAGCGCCGTCGTCGCCATCATGGCCGGACTCTCGAATGCTGCGGTCAACACCTGTTCGATCGGCTTTTCCGACCCCGCCTTCAACGAATCCGAATTCGCCAAAATGGTCGCCGACCGCTACCAGACCAATCACTACCTCGACATGGTCGAGAGCGACGATTTCGACCTCATCGACACCTTGGCCAAGCTCTACGACGAACCCTACGCCGACAGCTCGGCCATCCCCACCTACCGCGTCTGCCAGCTGGCCCGCAAGCACGTCACCGTCGCCCTTTCCGGCGACGGCGGCGACGAGAGCTTCGGCGGCTACCGCCGCTACAAGCTGCACCTGATGGAAGAAAAAATGCGTTCGGCCCTGCCGCTGGGCCTGCGCCGCCCGGTCTTCGGCACCCTGGGCAAGCTCTACCCGAAAGCCGACTGGGCGCCACGCGTCTTCCGCGCCAAAACCACCTTCGAAGGCATCGCCCGCACCTCGGTCGAAGGATACTTCCACTCCGTGTCGATCCTGCGCGCTCCGATGCGCGACCAGTTATTCAGTCCGGCGTTCAAATCCGCTCTCGGCGGCTACGATGCCATCAAGGTCTTCGACCAACATGCCGCAAAAGCCCGAACCGACGACCCGCTGGCGTTGATCCAGTATCTCGACCTCAAAACCTACCTGGTCGGCGACATCAACACCAAGGTTGACCGCGCCAGCATGGCGCATTCGCTGGAAGTTCGCGAACCGCTGATGGATCACGAACTGATCGAATGGCTGGCCACGCTGCGTTCCTCGCAAAAAATCCGTGGCCAGGAAACCAAATACCTGCTCAAGAAATCGATGGAGCCTTACCTCCCGAACGACGTGCTCTATCGCCAGAAAATGGGCTTCTCGGTACCGCTCGCCCGCTGGTTCCGCGGCCCGCTCAAGCAGCGCGTCCAGGAATCGCTCCTCGGTTCTCGCCTGGCGGATACCGGCTGGTTCAACCGCGAATACCTGCAACACCTGGTCAACGCCCACAACAACGGCAGCCGCGATTACAGCGCCTCGATCTGGACACTGCTGATGTTCGAAGCCTTCCTGCGCAACGTCATGGAACAAGGCGAACCCGCATGATCCGCGTGCTGCACGTTCTCGACCACTCAATTCCCCTGCACAGCGGCTACACCTTCCGTACCGCGGCGCTCCTGCGCGAACAACGCGCCCTCGGCTGGGAAACCTTTCACCTCACCTCGCCCAAGCAAGGGAAAACATCGGCTCCCATTAGAAGATGTCGACGGCCTGCGCTTCTACCGTACCCCGATGGCGTCCGGTATGCTCGCCAGTTTGCCGGTCGCCAAGGAACTGGCGCTGATGAGGCAACTGGAAACGCGGCTTGAAGAAGTCGCCCGCGAAGTGCGCCCCGACATCATTCACGCCCATTCGCCGGTACTCAATGCATTCCCTGCCATCAAGGTGGCCCGCAAACTTGGCATCCCGGTGGTTTATGAAATCCGCGCATTCTGGGAAGATGCAGCGGTTGACCATGGCAGCACGACAGAAGGCAGCCTGCGCTACCGCATTACGCGCAACCTCGAAACCCGGGCCATCAAGCAGGTCGACCATGTCTTTACCATTTGCGAAGGCCTGCGTGCCGACATCTTGGCGCGCGGCATTCCGGCCAGCAAAGTCACCGTCATTCCCAACGCCGTCGATATCAACGCCTTCCACTTGGCCAACCCACCCGACCCGGAACTGCAGAAAAGATGGGGGCTGACCGGCAAAACCGTCATCGGCTTCATCGGCTCCTTCTATGCCTACGAAGGCCTCGACCTGCTGCTGGATGCCCTGCCCGCAATCATCAAACAAAAGCCGGATATATGCGTACTACTCGTCGGCGGCGGCCCGCAGGAAGCCAATCTGCGACAGCAAGCCGAACAACTCGGCCTCAGGGATCACGTCATCTTTACCGGTCGCGTCCCGCACAGCGAGGTCAATCGTTATTACGACCTGATCGACATCCTCGCCTACCCGCGCCACCCGATGCGCCTGACCGAACTTGTCACGCCACTCAAGCCCCTGGAAGCCATGGCCCAAGGCCAGCTTTTTGTTGCTTCGGATGTTGGCGGCCACAGGGAACTCGTCAAACACAACAAGACCGGCATCCTGTTCAAAGCTGGAGACCAGCAGGCGCTGGCACAAGCCATCGTGGAACTGCTCGACAACCGGCAACGCTGGCCAGAACTCAAGGCCAACGGCCGTCAGTTTGTTGAAGATATCCGAAACTGGCGCAACAGCGCGGCCAACTACCAGTCACCTTACTTGACTCTCACCGGGAAAATGAAAATTTGAGCAGTCGGTAACGGCCGATTCTCCAACACGACCAACGCGCATGCCTCGCCCAATAAAAACACTACTGTTCTCGACGCTTTTTCCAAGCTCCGTTCGACCCGTTCACGGAATTTTTGTTGAGACACGTCTGCGAGAATTGTTGAAGACAGGTGAGGTTGAAACAAAAGTCGTCGCCCCGGTGCCCTGGTTCCCGTTCTCCGGAAAACGCTTTGGCGAATATGGTCAATTCGCCGCCACACCCTATGTTGAGCAACGAAACGGTATCGAAGTATTCCATCCCGCGTTATTTCTTGCCACCCAAAGTCGGCATGAACATTGCCCCCTACACCCTCGCCAGAGGCGCGATCACCACCATCAAGAAATTGATTCGCGACGGATTCGATTTCGACTTGATTGATGCCCACTACTACTATCCAGACGGCGTAGCCGCCAGCATGGTTGCTCGTCAAGTTGAACAAACCATACGTCGTTACGGCCCGCGGAACAGACCTGAATCTGATTCCCGAATATCCGCGACCGCGACGCCTGATTCTCGAAACAGCGCATCACGCAGCCGGATCTATTGGGGTATGCAAGGCATTGATGGATCGTCTGGCTGAACTAGGGGCAGACACTGCCAAACTGCATGTCATGCGAAACGGGGTTGATCTCGAACGGTTTCACCCAATTGATCGAAGCGAAGCCCGAAAACGGCTTCAACTTTGGAGACAATGAACGCATTCTTCTGTCGGTTGGCCACCTTGTCGAGCGCAAAGGGCATCACTTGGCAATAGAGGCTCTCACCGCCCTCCCGAAAAGCTCGATCCTTGTGATTGCGGGTAGCGGCCCCGATCTTGCGTCGCTGAAAGAACTTGCGGAAGCGAAAGGCCTAACGAACAAGAGTACGCTTTGTTGGCCAGGTGCCGAATGAACAACTCAAGTGGTGGTACAGCGCCGCCGACGTTCTGGTGCTTTGCTCCAGTCGCGAAGGCTGGGCTAACGTGCTGTTGGAGTCAATGGCATGCGGAACGCCCGTCGTCGCGACAAAAATATGGGGAACACCAGAGGTCGTCAATTCGCCCAACGCCGGTCGCTTGATGGCACGCACGCACCTCTGCAGCACTCGTTGAATGCCTTAACGACCTGTTTTCCGATCCCCCTTCTCGCAAAGCTGTTCGCCAACATGCTGAATGCTTTGGTTGGGATGCCACCTCCCAGGCACAACTGAATCTTTTCAGTGGTATCGCAAATGCGTGATTTGATACTCGCCCCAATCATTTTGTGGCTTTGCGTTTCAGCAATTCGCCACCCTTGGATCGGGATCATGGGCTGGACGTGGATCAGCTTGATGAATCCACATGCGTTTACTTGGCACCTGAACAGTTTGCCGGTAGCTGCAGCAGTCGCCGGAAGCACCCTTCTAGGCATATTGATTACCAAGGACAGACGGGATTTTTCTCTAACGCCTGAAACAACCGTATTGCTGGCGTTCATGTTTTGGATATGCATCACGCTTCCATTCTCGTTCGACGTTGACGACAGCTTGATGATGTGGAAGCGTGTCATGAAGATTGACTTCATGATTCTCATCAGCTTGGTTGTCTTGTACTCCAAGAGGCATTTGCTTACCTTCACTTGGGTAGTCGTTGGTTCAATTGGTTTTTATGGAATCAAAGGTGGACTCTTCACCCTTCTAACCGGCGGCGCCTACCTGGTATGGGGACCAGCCGGCACCTTCATTGAAGGCAACAATGAACTCGCGCTGGCACTGATCATGATCACTCCGCTATTCCGTTTTCTGCAGTTGCAAACGACCTCAATCTGGGGAAAGCGGGCCATAACCGCAGCCATTCTTCTATGCATCGCTGCAGCGCTCGGTAGCCATTCTCGCGGAGCCCTTCTTGCCCTGGCGGCTATGGCAATGGCGCTTTGGTGGTATGGCGGCCGCCAATTAGGCGTGTTCTTAGGGATAGTTTTCGTATCTGCGTTAGCACTGATGTTTCTGCCGGAACAATGGTTTTCGCGCATGAACACAATCGGAGATTATCAGTCCGACGCATCAGCCATGGGGCGTATCAATGCTTGGTGGATGGCGTGGAATCTCGCTTCAGACCGCTTTTTCGGTGGCGGCTTCTCGATCTACGATTTGAATGTATTTGGTCGTTACGCCCCTGATCCAACTGATGTTCATGCTGCCCATAGCATTTATTTCCAAGTACTTGGCGAACATGGCTTCGTCGGCCTTTTCCTTTTCATGACGCTATGGCTTCTTGTTTGGTGGAATGCTGGAAGACTACGCCAAGAGGCTCGGAAAGAGCCTGAGACCCAATGGTTGTCCGACCTTGGTGCGATGTGTCAGGTCAGTCTGGTTGGCTATGCTGTTGGCGGCGCATTTTTGAGCCTTGCTTATTTCGACCTGCCCTACAACATTCTGATCATGATTGTGGTTGCCCGGCGCTGGATTAAGCGGCGAGCATGGCTCGAATCCGAAGAACTGGAGGCATCTCTCCCAAAGAGCAAAAAGGGTGCTGGCAACATGAGCATTCTCAAGACAGCCTTTCAGCTCGCCTCTTCGACTGGTGGCCCCAAACTGAGCATTTTGATTTTCCATCGCGTTCTTCCGGAAACGGACCCCATCTTTCCGGATGAACCCGATGCGCGCCGATTCGACCAAGTAATGGGCTGGGTAAAAACCTGGTTCAATGTCATGCCACTGGATGCTGCGGTCGACGCCCTGAAAAAGCGCAATTTGCCAGCCCGCGCAATGGCAATCACATTTGACGACGGATACGCCGACAATCGAACCATTGCCCTTCCAATTCTCAAACGGCACGGTCTCTCGGCAACTTTTTTCATCGCTACCGGCTACCTGGATGGCGGCCGCATGTGGAATGATACGATCATAGAATCCATTCGAAAAAGCCAGGCAAAAACTCTGGAGCTTGACAGCATCAAGGCATTTGAAGGTAGCGGATTGAATTCTCTGCCTATCGTGTCCTTTCCGAAAAACGTAACGCCATTCAGCAATCATTGGCCAGATCAAATATCTCCCCGCAACCGAACGCGAGGCGGCAAGCAAATCGATTGCCGATCAGTGCGGTGCCGATCTTCCGGACAACCTGATGATGACAACTCGAGCAAGTCATCGAGATGCGCCGCGCCGGAATGTTGATTGGAGCCCACACCGTAACGCACCCGATCCTCGCAAAACTGGAACCATCCGATGTTCGCAAGGAAATTTCCGGTAGCAAACAATTTCTGGAATCCATTCTTGAAGAGGAAATCAATCTATTTGCTTACCCCAACGGCAGACCCGATCTTGATTTTCAAATGAAAGATGCCGCCATCGTCAAAGAGCTAGGATTTAAAGCAGCTGTAACCACGGCTTGGGGAGTCGCAAGAAACTGATAGCGATTTGATGCAGTTACCCCGCTTTACACCTTGGGACAAGACACGCGCTTCTTTTTTGGTGCACGACTAATCAAAAACATCCTTCAAAACCAAAAACCAAGCTCCAGTCAGATATCAAACTGATCACGCCCGCCACGTCGGACCTCAAAGAAAGGAATGTCATGACAACAGATCAACACAACAACCCATCTTCGCGCTGTCGATTTTGCGAAGCTCCCTTGGAACAGGTCTTCGTCGATTTGGGCATGTCGCCGTTGTGTCAGACACATATCACACCGGCGCAACTGAATCACATGGAGCCGTTCTATCCCTTGCGGACTTACGTATGCAACAAGTGTTACTTGGTCCAGCTCGATGAGTTTGTCACCCCCGACGACATATTCAGCGAATACGCGTATTTCTCGTCATTCGCCGATAGCTGGGTCGATCATGCGAAACGCTATGTTGATCTGGTTACCCAACGTTTCGGTTTGGGTACGTCATCTCACGTCGTCGAGATTGCCAGCAACGATGGCTATCTGCTTCAACACTTCGTTGCCAGGAATATCCCATGTCTTGGTGTGGAACCTGCGGCCAACGTGGCGCAAGCAGCTCTCGCGAAGGGCGTAAAGTCAGTCGTGAAATTCTTTGGCCGTGAAACGGCTCAAGAGATGGTCAACGAATTTGGTCATGCCGATTTGTTGTTGGGAAACAACGTACTGGCACACGTTCCAAATCTCAACGATTTCGTTGCCGGAATGAAGATATTACTGGCTCCGCAGGGCGTCATCACGATGGAATTTCCGCACCTGCTGCGTCTCATGCAAGAGAACCAGTTCGATACCATTTATCACGAACACTTCTCCTACTTTTCCTTCATGACTGTTGAAAAGGTTTTTGCTGCACATGGCATAACCTTGTTTGATGTAGAGGAATTGTCGACACATGGTGGTTCCTTAAGAATATATGGACGCCACACCGAAGACAGCAGCAAACCCGTTTGCGAACGTGCCGTGGAATTGCGCACTCGCGAATTTCAGGCCGGTTTTGATCGCCCCGAGACTTACCGAGGGTTCACGGAACAGGTCAAAGAAACAAAACGCAAACTATTGGAGTTTCTGATACAAGCCAAACGCGAAGGAAAATCCATAGTTGGCTACGGAGCCCCGGGAAAGGGAAATACCCTTTTGAATTACTGCGGAATCCGTCAGGATTTCGTTGATTACACTGTTGACCGCAATCCGTACAAGCAAGGCAAATTTACGCCGGGAACCCACATTCCAATTTACGGACCGGAAAAAATCCGTGAAACCAAACCGGACTATCTCTTGTTGTTACCGTGGAACCTCAGGGAAGAGATCATGCAGCAAATGAACTACATTCGGGAATGGGGTGGGAAGTTCGTGGTTCCAATTCCTGAAACCAAAGTCTATCCGTAATCAAGAATTTATCCGTTGAAACAACCAATAAGGGAGCAAAAATGAAGGTTTTCATTACTGGAGTCGAAGGTTATATCGGCAGCCTGCTTGCACCACTGCTAATGCAACATGGACATGAGGTTGTCGGCACTGACACCGGATACTATCGCGATGGCTGGCTTTATAGCGACAGCAAGACCGGATCCTGCTTTCCGCGATTTATCAATCGAGACTTGCGTAATCTCACGGAGGATGATCTCTCCGGATTTGATGCCGTCATTCATTTGGCGGAATTATCGAACGATCCCTTGGGAGAAAACAATCCAGCTCTGACTCATGTCATCAACCATCAGGGCTCAGTTAACCTGGCAAAGAATGCCAAGCGGGCCGGTGTTTCGCGGTTTATATATACCTCGTCCTGCAGTGTATATGGCTTGGGTTCAGGTGATTTTCTGACTGAAGAATCACCCGTGAATCCACAAACTGCATACGCCGTGTGTAAAACGCTGGTCGAGAAAGATGTCGGCCAACTTGCCGATGATAGCTTCAGCCCGGTATTTCTTCGCAACTCAACTGCTTATGGCGCATCACCACGCATGCGTTTTGATATCGTTCTCAACAACCTGTCAGGGTTGGCCTGGACATCAAAAAAGATAGCAATGACCAGTGACGGTACGCCTTGGCGACCGTTGGTTCATGTGATGGATATCTGCACGGCCATTCGATGCTCATTGGAAGCTCCGAGCAATAGCATTCACAATCAAATCTTCAACGTGGGAGATAACGCCGCCAATTATCGCGTACGCGAGATCGCTGAAATTGTTGCTGCAGAATTTCCTGGCTGTGAGCTTTCCATGGGCTCAAGCGTTGGTGACAATCGTAGCTATCGAGTCAATTTCGACAAGATCCATCAACAACTGCCCGGATTCAGCTGCGCTTGGGATGCCAAGAAAGGCGCCGCGCAACTTCGCGAGATATTTTCGCGCATTGCCATGGATCAAAGTGGATTCGATTTCCGTGCTTTTACACGGTTAAAGCAGTTGAAATACCTGATCGCAACACAACAGATTGACGACCAGTTTTTCTGGCGTTACTAGCCACAGAAGATGTTGCCATTTCATTCTAAACAGTGACTTCTCCGGCGCTCGGCATGCGGATGTACGCGCTTGCCGAGCGGCTATTTCCGATATGTCGCAGCATCACCGGCAATGGTTTGCGGGAGACTCTGCGAATACTCCAACAGGAAATTCCACTAACGCTGTACGAGGTCCCAACCGGAACTCGCAGCATTTGATTGGGTTGTACCGCGGGAATGGAATATACAGGATGCATATATAAAAAATTCACGTGGCGAAAAGATTGTCGATTTTCAGCAAAACAATCTGCATGTACTTAACTACAGCACGCCAATCAATGCACGCATGAGCCTTGAAGAGTTGCGGCCACACCTGTTTACTCTTCCTGAGATGCCCGACTGGATTCCCCATCGCACCAGTTATTTCAACGATAACTGGGGGTTCTGTATTACTCACCGGTTGCTGGAGGCCATGCCCGACGACGATTACGAAGTCGTGATTGATAGTTCGCTCGAACCTGGGTCGCTAACTTACGGCGAATTCACCATTCCGGGTGAGTCGGAAGAACAGATTCTGCTGTTTGCACACTGTTGTCATCCATCGTTGGCAAACGACAATCTGTCTGGAATTGCGGTAGTTGTTGAACTGGCACGAATCCTAAGCGCGTCTTCGCCACGATTTACCTATCGCTGCGTCTTTGCTCCAGCAGCAATTGGTTGTGTAACTTGGCTTAGTCAGAACCAATCCGAACTGAGCAAAGTGAAGCTCGGAATGGTTGCTGCCCTGCTTGGCGATTCAGGCCAGCTAAGCTACAAAAAGACACAGGCGGGCGACACGCTAATTGATCGTGCTTCACTTCACGTTCTGCGGCATCGGAACATGCCCTTTCGTACGATTGAGTTCTCCCCTTTCGGGTACGATGAACGGCAATTTGCTTCACCTGGAATAAATCTACCTGTCGGCAGGCTAACGCGAACGCCAAACGGAGCCTATCCCGAATACCATACATCAGCGGACAATATGAGCCTGATTACGCCGAGTGCAATGGCTGACTCACTCGCAGCGTACTGTGCCATTTTTGCGCTTATAGAAAACAATTACGTGTATCAGAGCAATTTTCCATACTGCGAACCGCAACTCGGGAAACGCGGCCTATACAGAACAACTGGCGGACATGGAAACCCTGAGCAGCGTCAAATGGCAATATTGTGGGTATTGAATCAGGCAAACGGTAAACACGACCTGCTGGATATTGCGGAACGTGCTGATATGCCATTTGAGACTATTGCAAGTGTTGCCGCAGAATTGGAAGCTGCTGAAGTCATCCGAAAAGTTTGAGGGTGCGCGTGTAAACACAATGGTTACGCCAGAAGGAAACTCTTGATGAAAGTCGTTATATTCTGTGGTGGATATGGCACGCGTTTGCGTGAATATTCAGAAACGATTCCAAAGCCTTTAGTTAATATTGGCGAGCGTCCCATTATCTGGCATCTGATGAAATACTATGCACATTTTGGCCACAAGGATTTTATCCTATGCCTCGGATACCGTGGCGACCTCATCAAAGAGTATTTTCTGAACTACGACGAGTGCGCTTCCAACGACTTTGTTCTATCGGAAGGTGGACGCAAGGTCGAACTTTTCAACCATGACATTTCCGATTGGCGCATTACATTTGTCGATACCGGATTGAAATCAAATATCGGCCAACGCCTTAAGGCAGTGGAAAAACATCTAGATGGTGAGGAAGTATTCCTTGCCAACTATAGCGATGGTCTTTCAGACTATCCTATCAATTCACATATTGATCATTTCCTGAAAACTGACGCTGTCGCCAGCTTTGCAGCTGTTCGCCCTTCTCAAAGTTTTCACGCTGTCTCCACAGAGGAAGATTCTCGAGTTACCAGCATTGAAAACGTTACATCCTCGCAAATATGGATCAATGGCGGGTTCTTTATTCTACGCCGGGATATATTCTCCTATATGCAGCCGGGTGATGAATTAGTGGAGGCACCGTTTCAACGCCTGATCAAAGATCGCAAACTGCTTGGCATTAAATACCAAGGATTCTGGGCATCCATGGATACTTTCAAAGACAAAAAGCAGTTCGATGACTGGTATGAGTCCGGTCAACGCCCATGGCAGGTTTGGCAGCGAGAATAGCAACTCAACACCAAAGACTCATCATGGTGCAGAGTCAAAAAATGAATTACTCATTATCTTGGCATGGTCTCATCATGCCATGCCAAGTCATCAATTTATCGGCCAAAAATAAGACTTGCCCAGACATCAAGGATAAAACATGCTGAGTCTAGCGCATTCCGTTGCACCAAAATCTATCCTGCTGATCGGGGCGCACTGCGATGATATTGAAATAGGCTGCGGGGCGACTGTGTTGCAGTTGGTAGAAAAATTTCCAGGGGCGCATTTTGATTGGGTGGTGTTTAGCTCTACCCCAGCACGTGCAGAAGAGGCCATGCGTAGCTCCGATATAATGCTTTCAGGCGCTCGCTCAAAGAATGTCGTAATACAGAACTTCAAAAATGGTTATTTTCCCTATATTGGGGGCCAGATCAAAGATTATTTTGAGTTGTTAAAGGCTCAAATGCAACCCGATTTGATCTTCACCCACCATTCAGAGGATCATCATCAAGATCACCGAACCCTGGCCGAATTGACATGGAACACGTTCCGCAACCATCTGATTTACGAGTACGAAATTCCAAAATATGATGGTGGACTCGGGTCACCGAACTGCTTTATTCCGACAAGTCAAACTTATGCAGACAAGAAAATCACTAACCTGATGGAATGTTTCGTCAGCGAAACAGGAAAAACATGGTTCAACCGCTGAAACTTTTGCAGCGATGCTCAGGCTTCGCGGAATAGAATGCAACTCTGAAACTGGATTAGCGGAAGCATTCTACTGCAGGAAATTCATGATATAAGTCGTGGCTCTCGCAAGGCAGGAAGTTAAGTTAATATCACCGAAGTAGTTCTTGCCATAGTGACCGATAGAGAGAGTCACTATATTCGTTTGAAAAAAATGTCTGCCAAGATTTGAAATTTCTCCTTCACGTCACGCACACAAATTTATTAAAGTCCATCAGCAATTGAACCACACCACACTACCTCAGTTGCCTCCGCCGATCATAAGTATTGGCCTGCCGGTCTATAACGGCGAACGCTTTCTTCGACATGCGCTAGAATCAATTCTCGAGCAAAGCTTTTCAAACATTGAACTAATTATCTCGGACAATGCGTCAACCGACGAGACCGCGAATATCTGCAAAGATTTTGCGATGCGCGATACCCGTATTCGATATATGCGCCAGGCAGAAAACATTGGTGCAATGCGCAATTGGAATTACGTCGCCAAACAAGCACGTGGTAAGTACTTCAAATGGTCCTCTGCAAGCGATTACTCCGCACCAGACATGTTGGCTAGTTGCTTTGACGCAATGGAAGCAGACCAGAGCGTCATTCTGTGCTACGGCCAGACCTGTTTGGTTGATCAGGAAACGGGCAAACTTACAGAATATACAGGGAACATTGAATTAATGGAGGAGCGTCCATACGAACGGTTCGCAAAATTGCGCCGATCTCTCAAGTTGAACAATGCTTATTGCGGTCTGATTCGGACCGATGCGCTACACCGCACGAAGCTTAACCGTCTCTATTCCGGGGGCGACATTGTTCTAATGGCCGAACTTGCCCTAATGGGCCGTTTCCTGTTGCTACCAAAAATATTGCAATATCGTCGAATGGGACGAGAAACGTCGTCAAACGATTTGAGCCTCAGCGAACTGGCACTCTTTCTTGACCCACTGAAAACACACAATATTGACTTACGTCTATTTTCATATCACTTCGGCTTTCTTGGAGTGGCATTGAGGGCTCCGATCAACTCCCTAGAGAAGCTAAAGACTCTTGTGCTAGCTCTTCGGCATGTAGCGTGGGACCGAGAAAATCTGTTCGCCGAATTGCGTGGGGCACTGAGAAATGGCTTCAACAGGGTTTGAGTTTAATTCTCGCAGAACCTGCGCGTATCATAAGGTAACTCCATCAGCAGTTCTTGAGATCAAGTGCCGGCGAAGGGCGACTATAACTGGGTGCTGTCTGAGTGGCTCAGGCGGCGCAGATGTAGGGCGAAGTGAGCTAATTCAAGACAGTTCTCGCAGATCGGGGCACGACTTCTACAAATCAGCGGATTTCACTGTTTCACAGGGTTCGTGAATTCAATCACAGCGGATTTCGGCGTACGTTGGCATCATGGTTACACACAATAAAAAATGAAGAAATCGCATCATGTTTCGACTGCCAATATACCGCTCTTGATTTGTCAGCGTTCGAACTCGGCGATCGCGAGTGACTTCCGTTCGAGCGATGATGGCAACGTCAGTTTCGATGGATACGACACCTTGGTAGTTCAAGTTATGCGTGAGTTCTCTCTCGCTGAAATCCGTGCCGCAGGTGAAGAAATCAGGGATAGCGCTCTGCCTTATCGTTTGTTCTACAGCAAGTCAACATGAGTAACCAAATACAAAGAAAAATGGCCACAGGTGCCATGTGGATGGTGCTGTTCAAGCTTATCGAGCGCAGCATTGGTCTCATCAGCACGCTTATTCTTGCGCGCATTCTGAGTCCGTCCGACTTCGGTGTCATTGCCATGGCGCTGTCTTTTATCTTTTTCGCGGAGCAGTTGTCGGCTTTTAGCTTTGATATCGCCCTGATCCACAATCAGTCCGCCTCGCGTGAACATTACGACACCGCCTGGAGTTCCAATGTGCTCTTGGGCTTGTCAATCACGATTGTCATGTTCCTGGCGGCGTACCCAATCGCGCACTTCTACAAGCAGCCAGAGTTGGTATGGGTAGTTTGCGCGTTGGCGCTTGGCCCGTTGATCAGCGGCGCCGAGAATATTGGCGTGGTAGCTTTTCGCAAGGAACTCACGTTCCGGAAAGAGTTTTTTTTCAACTCAGCCGCAAAGCTCTTGGTTTCCTGATCGTAGTGCCGATGGCCCTGATACTTCGAAATTTCTGGGCGCTGGTTGCAGGAATCCTCTTTTCAAAACTTGCCGGTACAGTAATCAGCTACTTAATGCATCCCTATCGCCCACGCTTCGCGTTATCGCTAGTGCGGGAACTGATGGGGTTCTCCAGATGGCTGCTGATCAACAACTTGATCGGTTTTTTCAAAGAGCGAACCTCTGATTTTTTCATAGGCCGTATTTTTGGCCCCGGTACTCTGGGGATATACAACATTGCCTACGAGTTTGCACATCTGCCATCAACTGAACTAAGTGCACCGATAAATCGCGCTTTGCTCCCCGGCTTTGCAAAGATGACAGATTGTGGCGAGGTTTCGCGGGGTTATGCCAATGCGCTGTCCATGATGGCGATGCTCGCGGTTCCAGTCGCAGCGGGTCTTGCAGCGTTAGCCCCTTATTTTGTACCCACGGTTTTGGGCGTCAAATGGTTGGCTACAGTGCCGCTGATGCAGATCCTCGCGTTTAATGGTGCCCTGTTGATGTTTCATTCACCTGTGTGTTCCGTGTTACTGGCAAGAGGCTACCCGCAGATGCCCGTGATCGCGAATGGCTTGTACGTGGTTCTGTTGTTCAGTCTGCTCAGCATAGTGGCGCTA
Organism: uncultured beta proteobacterium; assembly: GCA_963810175.1. GTDB lineage: Bacteria > Pseudomonadota > Gammaproteobacteria > Burkholderiales > Rhodocyclaceae > Azonexus. Next base: position 16,366 of record CAWEMU010000012.1, read on the forward strand.
AGCGGCGAGAAACTTGGCGTGCGTGGAGTGGCCTTGGCAGCCTTGCTTAGTTCGCTGTTGAGCACACCCATTTACCTGTACATGATGCAGCGCAAGCTGTCGATATCGCCCATGGTGTTTTTTCGCGCTATTGCCCGTCCGGCAGGGGCGTCAGCCCTAATGACTCTTGTCCTTGTTTCGGTGTTGCCTGCCTATGATCGATCAATGCCGGACGTGGTCGTGGCAGGCTGGCTATTGATCGGGGTGGGCGTGGGGGCTGTTATATATGTGTTAGCTCTTTTGGCGTTGTGGGTTCTTGCTAAATCGCCAGAAGGCCCGGAACGACTGGTACTTGAGCACGCGACTAAGGTTATCGGCAACTTGAAAGCATCATTTTCCACGATGCGCCGGTAAGCGAGCAGGTCCGTAAAGAATTTATCTAGGGGTTATTCATGGCAGCTTCAGTAATAACGTGGCCTCACAATTTGGGGCTGAAGGTAGGTGAATGGGTGGTTGTGCGCTCATCTCAGGAAATTTTCTCGACGTTAGACCAACGTGGGCGACTAGAAGAACTACCGTTTCAGCCAGAAATGATGGCGTTCTGCGGTCAACGCTTGCGTGTCGCAAAAGTCGCACACAAGACTTGCGACAATATCAAGAAAACTGGTGGGAGAAAGATGGTCTCGGCGGTCCACCTTGAGGGGGCGCGCTGCGATGGAGCAGGGCATGGTGGCTGTATGGCCGATTGCGTATTTTTCTGGAAGGAAGCGTGGCTCAAGCGCCTCGAAGACCAGGACGGCCAGCCTCTAGAAAATGTAATGATCAATGCTGAGGGAGTTCACCGATGTGCGGTCCAAGATGACTCTGCGCAATCTGATCCTACGTATGTGTGTCAAACGACAGCACTTTATGAGGCCACTTCACTCCTTCATTGGTGGGATGTGCGCCAGTATGTACGAGATGTGACCAGCGGTAATCACAGCCTGTCGAATGTGTTGCGTATTCTCGCGTTGGCTTGGTACCGCAAGCTCGTGAGCTTTGGCTTAGGCTACCGTTTCTTGATTGCTACGTATAAAACAGTGGTCGGTAAGGCGTTCCCTGCTGGCAATGGCACTATTCCTATTGGTAGTCCGACACCTAATGAAATCCTGAATCTCCAACCAGGTGAATGGGTCCAAGTGAAATCGCAGGAGGAAATCCTCGACACGATCAATGTCAATGGCTTCAATCGCGGCATGCGCTATGACATGGAGATGTCAAAGTACGCTGGGAACAGGTATCGTGTGCAAATGCGTGTAGATCGACTGATCAATGAGCAGACAGGCAAGATGATGGAGATGAAGAGCCCTTGCATTCAACTGGAAAACGTTTATTGCCGCGCTGAATGCACGTCGATGCGTTTGGGTTGCCCTCGCGCCTCTAACACCTACTGGCGCGAAATCTGGTTGCGCCGCGTTGATGGGCCGAGCCGGTCATAATATTGTCACGGCGTATGCTATTCGGCTATCAGGCGGGGCACGCGCTGCAGCGACTGCGCTCGAAGCCAGTTGGGACGCATCCGAGTTGAGGAGTTTTTCCCATGCGCATTTTATCATTCGCCCGCCTGACCGCAGCGGCCATTCTTTTGTATGGATGCAACAACAATCAGGCCGCGCAGGAGTTCCCGGTGTTTGACAAGGTCATCGTAGACCGCAACGGTCCGACAGACCCCTGGGGCAAAGCAACCGGGGATATCAACGGCGATGGAAAGCCTGACCTGATCGTGGGCGGGCACGGTGGACAAGGGTTGGTCTGGTACGAAAATCCGAACTGGAAGAAGCACGTGATAGACGCGTCCGGCTCATTCGGCACGGATCATGAAGTTGCCGACCTGGACGGTGACGGCAGGATGGATGTCGTCAGCCTGAGGAACGAAGGCCTCGTCTGGTATCGCAATCTGGGAAATGACAAGTGGCAGATGACGACGATCGACAATGTGGGGCTGCATGACATCGAGATCGCCGACCTGGATCGCGATGGACGTCCCGACATCATCGGTCGCGGCCAGACATCGTTCAGAAACACCGGCCACACTTTGTACGTCTACAGTCAGCGTGGCGGAAACTGGCAACGTACGGCGATCGAGGTACCGAAAGGCGAAGGTCTCAAGGTGGCGGATCTGGATCAGGATGGCTGGACGGACATCATCGTAAACGGACACTGGCTCAGGAATCCCGGCAAAGCAAAGGAGGCCTGGAAGCTGTACCGTTTCGCCGCCGATTGGACATGGCAGGACACTTACATAGATATCGGCGACATCAACGGCGATGGCCGACCCGACATCGTGATGTCTCCTTCGGAACCGGCTGGCGGAAAATATCGTCTTTCATGGTTTGAGGCCCCCCGGAATCCCCTCGATAGCTGGCCCGAGCACATAGTCGCCGAGAACGTCGAGGCGACCCGCCATTTTGTCGGATTGGCGGACTTCGACCGGGACGGCCACCTTGATATTGCGACCGCCACGATGCACCAGAGTACCGGACCCGTCGGGATCGAGGTGTATTTGAACAATCGACTCGGCAAAGAATGGTCGAAGCGAACCATTGCCAATGTCGGATCGCACAACATGAGGATTCTCGACGTCGATGGCGATGGCGATCCCGACCTGTTTGGCGCCAACTGGAGCGGCCCCGATCAACAGATTCTGCTTTGGGTAAACCAGACCTGCTCACCCGCAAAGGGCTGCCCCGGTTGGCGACGGCATGTCATTGATGACAAGCGTCCAGGTAAGGCAGTATTTATTGTCCCTGGGGATATTGATGGCGATGGGCGGGTGGACATAGCCGCCGGCGGATTCTGGTACAGGAACCCGGGCAGGCCGGACGGAAACTGGGAAAGGCGCGCCTTTGGCGATCCTGCAAACGATGTCGTCCTATTAGCCGACCTGGACGGCGATGGAGATACCGACGCCATTCTTACGAGATGGCGCGAAAGCAAGGCGGATTCGCGATTCGTGTATGCGGAGAACCAGGGGCGCGGAAAATTCAAGTTGCGCACGGACCTGCCGGCCGGTGCAGGCGACTTTCTTCAGGGACGCGCGCTGGGACACTTCTCCTCTGCCTCGAAGTTGCAGCTTGCCCTTTCATGGCACATGGCCGGAAAAGGCATCGAATTGATGACCATTCCTCCCGCGCCCATGAAGGACGAGTGGAAGATCGAAAGAATCTCCGATTTCTCCCAGGATGAAGCACTGAGCAGCGGAGACATTGATCGAGACGGGCGGCTTGATCTATTGCTGGGGACGGTTTGGCTTCGGAACTCTCCTGAGGGTTGGCACCGTTTCACCATTGACCCTGGCCGAACCAATCCGGACCGGAATCGGCTGGCGGACATCAACCGCGATGGCAAACTCGACGCTGTCGTTGGCTTCGAGGCGATCAGCAAGACAGGGGAAGTCATCTGGTATGAACAGGGGCCGGTCGCAACCCAGCCCTGGATACCGCATCTGATCGGAACTGTCATCGGGCCGATGAGTCTTGATGTCGCCGATTTTGACGGTGATGGAGATCTTGATGTCGTGGTGGGCGAGCACAACCTGGAACACCCCGACAGAGCACGGTTACTTTTATTTGAAAATGTTGACGGTCGCGGTCGACAATGGCGTGAGCATGTTTTGCATATCGGTGATGAACATCATGATGGCGCCATCGCCGTAGACATTGATGGCGACGGCGATGTCAACATCATTTCGATCGGGTGGGAGCACGGAAAGGTGCTTCTCTACGAAAATATGGGCTTGCGCAGTGCCGTTGCGAATCGGCCCAAGTGATGTCTGAGATACAGCGAGGATCTGTTGGAAACCGTTGATACCATTGTGATAGGGGCTGGAGTGGTCGGCCTGGCGATTGCCAGATCGCTGGCACTGGCCGGTCGCGAGGTACTTGTTCTGGAAGCGGAGGCTGCTTTCGGCACGCAAACCTCCGCGCGCAACTCCGAAGTCATACACGCCGGCCTTTACTACCCTAGAGATTCCCTCAAGGCGGCCTTGTGCGTGCGCGGCAAGGAACTCCTCTATCGCTACTGCGCGGAACGCAACATCCCGCATCGCCGACTCGGCAAGTTGCTGATCGCTACCGACGCGTCGGAGCTGGCGGCGCTGGCCAGCTATGCCGAGCGGGCGGCGGCCAATGGCGTACCGCTCGAGCCACTGACTGCTGCCGAGGTTCTCCGGCTTGAGCCGGCGGTGCGCGCGATTGCCGGCCTGTACTCGGAATCAACTGGCATTCTGGACAGCCATCAGCTCATGCTCACGCTGTTGGGTGACGCCGAACAGGCCGGCGCGATGCTGGTTACCCACACCCCGGTCGTCGCCGGAAAGATCGAATCAGACGGATTCTTGCTGCGCACCGGGGGTGACGATCCGTTCGAATTGCGCTGCCGTATGCTCGTCAATTCGGCAGGCCTTTACGCCCAGGAACTGGCACGGTGCCTCGAGGGCTTTCCAGCCGAATGCGTGCCGCCCACGTTTTACGCCAAGGGTCACTACTTCACCCTCAGCGGGCGTGCGCCATTCCAGCACCTCGTCTACCCGATGCCGGACCATGCCGGCCTCGGCATTCACGTGACACTCGACCTGGGTGGCCAGTGCAAGTTCGGACCAGACGTCAGCGGCTGGCCTGTATCGCCAGACTATTCATTCGAAGCGGGTTTGGAAGACAAGTTCTACCGGGCAATCCGCCGCTACTACCCTGACCTTCCAGACGGCTCTCTCCAACCAGGCTACACCGGAATCCGGCCGAAAGTGACGGGTCCGACACAAGCAGCGGGTGACTTTATCATTCAGGGACCAGACGCCCACGGCGTGAGCGGGCTGGTAAACCTGTTCGGGATTGAATCACCCGGGCTGACTTCGTGCCTGGCGATTGCCGAGAAAGTCGTCGAGGAATTGAACCGCCACCGCAGCAACCACGTGCTTCTCTCGGGGGTTCGGGAGGCATGATTGCGGTCAACGTCATTAAAGGGGCCGTTTTGAATGCTTGACGTCTTCTTTTCGGTCGATGTCGAGATCTGGTGCGACGGTTGGGACAACCTCGACGAAAAATTCCCGGACGCCTTCCGGCGGTATGTCTATGGCCAGACGGCACGCGGCAATTTCGGGCTGCCCTACACCGTGCAGGTACTCCGCGAACACGGGCTGAAAGGGGTTTTCTTCGTCGAGCCCTTGTTCTCGACGCGATTCGGCAGCCAGCCGCTGGAAGAAATTGTCGGACTGATACGCGAAGGCGGGCAGGAAATCCAGCTGCATCTGCACCCCGAATGGGTCGACGAATCGGTCGAACCCCTGTTGGAGAACATCGAACGGCAAGCGGCAGCATCTTCGCTATTACTCGCGCGCCGAACAGGAAATTCTCGTCGCTGCCGGAAAGCGCCTGATCGCGCAGGCGGGCGGCGGCGAATGCACGGCGTTCCGGGCCGGCAGTTTCGCCTTCAATCGGGATACGTTGGGGGCGCTGGCGGCGAACGGCATTCGTTTCGACAGCAGCTACAACGCCACGCGCTTCGGTCTCGACAGCGGTGTGGCTCCCGGACAGGTAATGGTGGATGCATTCGAGTGCGACGGCATCTACGAGTACCCCATGACTGTCTTTGACGGCGGCACGACTTACCTGCGCCATACCCAGTTGACGGCCTGCTCGCATCGCGAGATGGAGGGGTTGCTGTGGCAGGCGCTTGAATCCGGGCGGCGGTCGTTCATGATCCTTTTCCACAATTTCGAATTGCTGAACAAGACCAGGGATCGCCCGGACACCGTGGTCGTTTCCCGTTTTCGAAAGCTCTGCGCCTTCCTCGACCGCAACCGCGACTCGTTCAACGTGCGCGGCTTCGAGGGCTTGTCGCCCAATCTGGCCACGCTGCAGCCGGCACCCTTGAAATCCCCTGTCTGGAAAACCGCCATGAGAGTGCTGGAACAAGCCGGTCGCAGGAGGTTTCGATGACGGTGAGCGCCTGCCGGGATTACGCGCTGAAGTATCAGTTGAGCGATTGGACCGTGTTCAGCGTGAGCCTGCCGTTGCAGATGTCGTCGGTGAAGGTGGCCGAGCGGGCGCCCCCGGAAAGACAGCCCGGACCGCCAGACTCACCGCTGGCTGCAGGAAGCGAAGGCTTTCTGGTGCGCGCTCTGCCGATCGCCGAAGCCTTGTCGCCGATCGGGGCGGCGGGAGATTATCTGCGCTACGTTCAACTCCAGTACCGGCACTGCATCATCGATTTCCGGTCGTCGTTCGAGGAGTACCAAAAGAAGTTTTCCTCCAGGACCCGGTCGACGATCAATCGCAAGGTCAGGAAGTACGCCGAGCACTCGGGCGGCACGCTGTCCTGGAAGACCTACCGGACGGTCGAGGAACTCAGGGAGTTTCTTCCGTTGGCACGCGAGGTGGCGAAGAAGACCTACCAGGAAAAGCTCCTTGACGCCGGCATCCCGGAAAGCGAATGGTTCGTCCGCGAGATGGAGTCGCTGGCGGCACAGGATAATGTGCGGGCCTACATCCTGTTCGACCGCGAACGCCCTGTTTCATATCTCTATTGTCCGGTCGACGAGGGAACGCTGATCTATGCTTATGTGGGATATGACCCCGAACCACAAGAAGTTGTCGGTCGGCACCGTCCTGCAATGGCTGGCCCTCGAGCAGATGTTCGCTGAAGGCTGTTTCCGCTACTTCGACTTCACCGAGGGTGAATCCGAGCACAAGCGCCTTTTTGCCACGCACGAAATGCTGTGCGCCAATGTCCTGTTCCTGAAGAATTCATTGAAAAACAGGATTCTTGCGCATAGCCATTGGCGGGCGGGACGCTTTTCCGCATGGCTCGGCGATACGCTGGACAGATTCGGTATCAAGGCCAAAGTCAAGAGATTCCTTCGCTTCAGACACAAATCGTCAGTCGGCGCCAGATCCGAAGCCGCAATCGAATACTCGATGAGGTGACGGGACATGAATTTCCGAATCCAACGCTTCTGGCGCCGACTCGGTGCGATCGCCGGGAAGGCCAGGTTGGCTGCCGAGATGATCGGGCAGGCTCGCAAGCATTATGGCGGCAGCTATTATTCCGTCGGCCTGCGCTTTCCTCGACGTTTATGCAAACGTTTTTCCCCATCCGAGATTGTCGAACTGGATTTGCTGGATGTCTCCAAATCCCGGGGAGAAATCGATGAATTGATCAGCAAGGAGAACATGGTTCGGCTCCAGCGCAGCTTCAATCCGGTGGAACTGACTAACCAGACCGAGAACAAGCTGGATTTCGAGCGGCTATGCGCAGAGGCCGGCTTGCCCAGCGCCAGGACTGTTGCAGTAGTGGAAACCCGTCCCCGTCTCAGTGCCTCCTTGAACGGCGACGAGATTGCGGGCGGGGATGTAATCAATGCCCTCGTCACAAGATTGCCGCCCGGGGCTTATGTAATCAAGCCGCGCGACGGGGCCCTCGGTCGGGGTGTCCGGGTGTTTTCCTGTGGCGATAGCGCGCCGGAGGATACGGGCAAGGAATTGAAGGAGCATCTGGACCGGCATGGCGATTTCGACTCATGGCTGGTTCAGCCGAAGCTGATCAATCACGAGGACGTGACGCGGATCAGTCCGTCGCCGGCATTGCAGACGGTGCGTCTGGTGACGTACGTTGAAGGAAATCGCAAAGTCAGAATATTGCTTGCGGGATGGCGTCTGGCGGACGAGAAAGCGGAGTTCGACAACTTCGGCGGTTCGGGAAAGAACAATGTTTTCTGCATGATCGATCCAGCGGATGGAACAATGCAGAAATGCTTCATGAAAAGTCGTCACCCTCTTGGTTTCGGGTTGAACGAGGTGGAACGGCATCCCGTCACGGGCCAGATTCTCACCGGGCTGCAACCCCCGATGTGGCACGACATAGTCAAGCTCGGCAAGAAGGCGGCATTGGCTTTCCTTCCGTCGAAATGTCTGGGCTGGGACATTGCAATGACGTCTGCTGGTCCGGTCCTGATTGAGGCCAATCGCTATTGGGATCCGCATAACGAGGATCCCCTGGAAATGCTTCAGGTACTTCGCTTCTTGCGAGCGGAACGCACCAAGCTCGATTCCACGGGCTATTGACAGCGGCCGGCAGGCGCTTGAACCGGACACCCCAACGTCAGGAAAATGAAAGCAAGACTTGCCGCCTTTGGCAAAGCAATCGCTCGTGCGCTTGGCATCGAGTATTGCTGCTTTCGCGTGTTCTCGCTGGATCTGGACTCGCTGCCGGAGCCGACTCCGCTTCCTCCGGGCTATCGTTGTGCCGAAGTCACCGGAGACGAGGTTCGTGAGGCGAGGCAACCGGCGATACAAGGTGAGGCCTGGTATTGCGGCGACGACTCGCTGGGCTTTGGCGTGTTTTTCGGGTCCGAGTTGGTGGCTCTGCAGTGGGTGTGGTTCGGCGATGGTTATCGCCGTCGGCGAAACTTCTGGCCGCTTGAGCGAAACGAGGCCAAGTCGGTGGAACTTGTAACAGCCCCCGAGCACCGGGGTATTGGGCTGGCGACGTGCCTCAAGCAGTTCAGCGCGCGGCAGCTTGCGGCAAAGGGTTTTGTCAGGGTGTATAGCCGGATCTGGTGGAACAACTGGCCGTCAATTCGCGTCAGCGAAAAGGCGGGCTGGAAGCCTGTTGCAGTCGTCGTCGAGTTGAAGACGCCGTTGCGTTCGCGTCCGTTCCGATTGTTGTGGCACTCTCCGTCGCAATTTATCCGGAAAGATGCTTGAGATGTTGAGGTACTCGCGCCGCTAACTGCGGAACTCGGGAAGTCAACGCCATCCGGGGCGATTGTCCCGCACTGATCGTGATCACCAGCTTGCCGTTCGGTCGGCGAGATGCGAGTTCCCCTCAGAATGTTATACTCCTTGAGGCTACGAAAGAGCCGATTGACTCAGACCCGCAGCCCAAGGACATTTAACACGGTGGCGTTGAACTTCTCATCCTTTTGCGATCGCCTCAACTCAGGCGGCAAGTTGCGTTCTCTCTGACGCATGATGATCGAGAATCACATCGCTGCAGTGGACCAACAAAAGCTCCAACGCTTCCCTCACCGCCTCGATACGGAGAACGTCGAGATTGTTTGGCTCATCCATAACGCGCAATGTCCAGGAAATCTGGGCATGCCGCAGGCTTAGGCCGTTTGTCCTTCACACAAAAGCCATGCTCGATTCAATAAAACACTACGTCAAACTGCTGCGGATTCGCCAGCTGGTTGAGGTTGAGCGACGCAAGCGTGCCGACTTGCCATCTCGATTCGACGGATTGCCGCCTGACGTTTGGGATCTTTCGATTACTGGCAACGGGCATCTTGCGTGTGGAGAAATCGACCTGGTTGAGGTGGCCCGCAGGTACGGCACTCCCCTGCACGTGATCAACAGGGCTCGCCTGATCAAGGACTACTCGGCATTTGTCGGTGCCTTTCGTCGCCACCTTCCGAAGGTGGAACTGGCGACGTCGTACAAGACCAATCCGCTCCCTGCCGTACTGAGCGAGTTGCATCGGGCAGGTACCTGGGCTGAGGTCATCTCGCCGTTCGAGTTGTGGCTAGCCCTTGAACTGAAGGTGCCGCCCGATAAGATAGTACTGAACGGTCCCGGCAAAGGGCGCGAGAGTGTAGATTTGGCGGTCAGCCGCGGTATCGGATTGATCAATATCGACGGCCCCGACGAGATCCCTTGGGTGGTGGAAAGTGCCCAGCGCTGGGGCCGTCAGCAGCGTGTTGGCCTTCGCGTAGTTACTTCGGTGGGTTGGTCATCACAGTTTGGGACCCGCATCGATGCCGGCGAGTCGTTGGCCGCGTTTGCCCGAAATCTCCCGGCATCCCGAGCTGTTGCCCTGCGGGATTCACGTGCATCTGGGAACGGGAATAAAGAATGTTGATGCCTATGTGCGCGCAATCGAGGAGATTCTGGAGTTCTCGCGCGTACTTCAGGCGCAACTCGGCATTCGAATCACCTGCTACGATTTTGGAGGCGGCTTTGCCGTGCCCACGGTGAGGTCAATGGACGAATGGGACGGACGGATGGTCTCGCTGGGCTACCCGGCCCGCATGCCGATTCCCGCCGACTGCCCTGGGCCTGCTGACTATGCGGCTCCGATTGCGCGTCTGATTCGTGAATTCCACCCCGGCCCGGATGAGACGATGCCGCAACTGTTGTTCGAGCCCGGTCGCGCAATCACCAGCAGTGCCCAGACGCTACTGCTTAGTGTATTGACGGTCAAGCGCCCCGCGAGCGGCCTGCCAAAGCTCATTCTCGACGGTGGCAAGAACATCACGATGCCTCTGGAATGGGAAACACACCAGTTGCTGCCTGCAAACAAGTTGAATGAGGTTGACCTCGAGGCATACGACATCTTCGGTCCGCTCTGCCATCCTGGCGACATCGTGATGCGCAACAAGCTCCTGCCGCAGATGCGACCCGGCGATGTAATATCGATCATGGATGCAGGTGCATATTTCATACCCAACCAAATGAACTTCTCATTCCCGCGCCCCTCGGCGATCATGCTCGATGGGGCAAGCATTCGCGAGATTCGCAGCAGGGAAACGTATGCAGACATCGTCCGGTTGGATGCCCTAGACTTGGTCGATGGCAGAGTTTGATCGCATCGTTGTGCTCGGCAGCTCGCTGACCGCGCTGGCGATCGTAAGGGCGGCAAAAGCGCTACGCATTGCTTCCGTTTTATTGGACACGCGCAGAGGAATCGCATTCGACTCGCGCCATCCGATGCGAATCTATTGCCCGGGTGCGAACGACGAATTCCTCCTGCAGCAGCTCGAGGGTGTTGCAAGCAAAGAAAGTACTGCTCTGATCGCGGACAGCGACGGGTGGCTGCGTTTCATCGTGCGCTGCCGGCCAGCGCTGGAGTCGATGTTCGCATCGGTCCTGCACCCTGGGCCGAGAGCGATCGAACTGTGTCTGGATAAGAGCCTGTTCCTGGATTGGTGTATGGATAACGGCTTTGCTGCCCCACGCCGCTACGGACTCGAGGCAGCAACAAATCTGCTGCCGTCGCAGGAGTGCCCGCTGCTGCTTCGCCCAGAGATAACGCGCCATGAATTGGCAAAAAGTGTGCCCAAGGCAATAGAAGTCAGAAGCCGCGCCGAGCTCGATCGTTGGCTAGAACAATTTGCTGCTGCGGGGGTGACCCCCTCGATCGCACAATCGCTCCTGCGCCCAGGCATTCGGCAGTACTCGGTCGGACTTGCGCGCGATCGCAGGGGGCGAATCCGGTCAATGGTTGCTGAGAAACTCCGCTCTTTTCCGGAGCAGTGTGCAGGCGGCACCTATGTCATCTTGTCTGCCCAAGACGACGTATTGTCGTTGGCGACACGTGCCATCGAGGCCTTGGACTATTTTGGCATTGCCGAGGTGGAGATCCTGCGAGACGACATCACCGGTGAGTGCTTCCTGATTGAGATCAACGCGCGTCCCTGGGTCCAGCTCGGGCTTGCCCAGAAGGCAGGCCTCGACTTCCTGGGATTCGTCCTGGGCCGAGCCGATGCCCAAGGTGTGCCGGCATCGCCGCGACCATTGCGATGGTTGAACTTCGAGGCCGATGTTTACGGATGCCTGTCGCGTGACATAGGTGCAGTACGGCGCGGCCGCCTGACGCTGAACGACTACCTGCGCTCCTTCTTCGCCGCCAACACGTTCGCCGTATGGGATCCCGCCGATCCGAAGCCGTTCTTGCGTAGCATGTGGAAAATGGTCTGGAATAAGGTTGGGCGTTAGTTATGCTGTGGTTCCGGTCGCAGTCCATGCATTGCAGAACCTAAGTCTGGAAGTGGCGCTGTCAGATCAGCTGCTCCCAGCAGTGACTGCTAACACCCCGACGTTTCGACGAAGCCACTGCTCCAGCATCATTGAAATCCAGATCATTTCCCCATAGTAACCAGGGTGATCGTGGAGATATCGACCGAACAACGCGTCGACGAAATCCTGCCGCAGGATCTTTCGGTCAACCAGACCACGGACAGATTCCTCGGCGAGGCTCCTCAATCTTGGGTTCTTGGCAGCCCAGACGCCGAACGGCAGGCCAAAGCCCTGCTTTTTCTTGCCAAGAATCTCGTCGGGCAGGAATCCGCGCAATGCCTCCTTGAAGAACCAGCGCAACTTCAAGCCGTTCACCTTGTAGCTCGCCGGAAGTTGCAACGAGAAGTTCAACAAGCGATTGTCCAGCATCGGGAATCCGACCTCGATACCAGCAAGGCTGGTCGTGCCGACAACCTTGGGAAGGTCACATTCCGCCAGTGTGTAACGCCAGTCGAATGCCAGTTCGCGATTCGTTTGCGATTGCGCAATTGCCCAATTCCAGACCCCTCGCTGCTGCCTGATGGGATCATCGATATCCACTCGGGCAAGAAAATTCGGGTCGAAAACCTGACTGATGCCCAACCGATGAAGCATGTTGTATATCTGGCCGCGATCGGGCAACGGAATTTTCGCCTGCTCAATGTAGCTGGCCCCCTTTCGCGCCAGAGGCAATTTTCCCAAGGGCGTCTTGAGCAGCAGCGGTTCCAGCAAGGCATTTCGGAAAAGCCCCGGCACTGAATCGTAGTAACCGAATACCTTTTGTTTCGCATACCGGGTATTTCCGCCGAACAACTCGTCACCACCGTCTCCGGCGAGAATCTTGCTTACGCCATCCTCTTTCGCCATCTTGGCGCAGTAATACGCGGGCAACGCCGAAGAGTTGCCGAAGGGCTGGTCGTAATACTGGGCCACCGAAGGAATGCTGCGGACCAGATCATCGGGTGTCACGTAATACTCGTGATGCTCTGTCTTGAAATGGCGGGCCGCGATTCGCGCATATTCCATCTCATCGTAGCCTTCCGCCTCAAATCCAATGGAATAGGTTGCCGGCGGCTGGCCTGACACCTCTCCGATCATTCCCGCCACCGTCGAACTATCCGTTCCGCCGCTCAGAAAACATCCCGCTTTCCCGCCGTCGAACTGCCGCCCAACAGCATCACGCAGCAACTGCCGGAACTCGGTTCGCAAACTTTCGAAGGAAGGCTTCTCCAACTCGGAAAACTGCGGCACCCAATAGGGTGAAACGCTGATCGAACCATTCTCGAATACGGCACAATGTCCCGGCGGCAAACGGAACACGTCTTTGAAGATGGTCCGTGGCGACGGAATTACATGGAAGTACAGGTAATCAAAAATGGCCTGTGGATCGATTTCCGAAGTTGAATCCGCCAGCTCGTCTGCCCGAGCCGCAAAACGGAGTTCGCCATCAATAACTCGGTAGCACAAGCTTCGAATCGCGAATCTATCAACCGCGAGAAAGCCCTTCCCGCCTGCATCGAGGAAGGCAACGGCGAAATCACCGGAAACGTCTTTCAGTGCGGCCTTGCCGCCAGTGCCGATCAGAGTCCGCCATGCCGCAAGACAACCCTCAGTTCTCGCGAGAGCGGCGATCTCCCGCGATGCGAACTCCGGGCTGCCCGAGGCGAGAGCGTTATTGATATTCAACATAGAGGATATCCTGCGATGCCATTTGCCTACTGCATGGCGCCCGGGCTGACCACTCCACCCTTGAGCGCCCGAACGGAACTTGGGTGCTTGTACTCCGCCGTTGGCCGGAGAGCGATCCCGTCAACCGCGTCGACCATGACAGCCTTGCCAATCAACTTCGAACCGGGTTTGAGATGGAAGTCTTCGCGGACGGCCAGCACAAACTCATCCAGATCAACATTGAAATTGTTTCGATAGTCTCCAGGTCCCGCTTCCTCAAGTTTGCTCTTTCCTACCAACAGATTGTTGATGGCATGAACTTCTGCCCCAGGTTTCACACGCAAGAACTGCCCTCCCTGCGGACGCATATCGACCAGCGTGTTGTTGACCAGATAAAGCCGGTTTGCTTGGGACCGATATCCTTCTGCCCCAAAAGAAATCACGTTCGGATTTTCGGTCGTGGAACTCTGTTGAATCAGATTGCCCACAACATAGGCCAAGCCGCCGCTGGGGAACTCCAGTTCATAACTGGCCGTACCGCCAGTTTCGTCTGTCAGGCGATTGTAGAAAATCAGGTTCTTGGCCGCCCGACTCTTCAACAAATGGCCGATTTTCGCATGATGAGAATAACTCCCGGTCACTTTCAGCATTGCTATGGCCCCGACGTACAGATTGTGGCTTTGTCCATCGCCAAATCCGTTGTTGCCGAATTCACTGTTGAGGATTTCAAGCGTCGAGTCAGCAACGTTTCCTGTCAAGATGCCGTTCTCGTTTTCCAGAAACCGGCAATTCTCGATCCTGAGGTCTCCCTTTTCGAACCTGATTCCAGCACCATTTCTATCTGGAACTGTCGCACCAACAAAATCGAATCCCTCGACCGTGACCTTTCCTCCGCGTACAACCCAAATACCTTTTGATTCTGCAGATGCTCCTTGCGCGATGAGTCGGGCACGCCCATTCTTTGCTCGCAAAGTCAGATCATTCTGGGTCCAGACAGCCACATCCCCCACGTAGTCCCAGCCATCGACTTCGACAGTGTCGCCGTCTTTGGCCAATATTGATGCCTCTGACAGGGTCTTGACTGCACGTTGCGGACCAACTTCAATACCCTTCCCCACTCTGCCGCATCAACCGGCGACACTACGATGATACTCACTGCCCAAAGGCAGAAAGCTACCCGCATCATCAATCGAAAATCACCGAAAGAATTCTCCGAAACTGCAATCCTTGATATTGCGCTTAAGGACATGATCTGCATGATGGATACCTTTCGTTGAACACAACGACCAGCAACTATTCTAAGGAATAAACTTTTTCTAAATCTATAAAGAAGCAATGGCAAGTTACTCCCCCTCGCTTGGAACACGGTATCTAGTCGCCGCAGCAAAATTCACCCAAGCATAGGTGCAGAACTTCAAAGTGCGCTGGATCCCACTGCTCACTCTGACGGGCGGAAAATGATAGGCCACCACCAAGAGCCGTCTGTTAACCGTCATGTTTCCTTGTCGCCTTCTCGTGACGCTGTCAAACTTGTAGTTGACACAATGATTCTGAGGATTCTCTGGACAACCATCAAATCTTCGTGGATCTTCATAGAAACTATTCAAATTGGGCGCATGTTAATTCCCGACCAAGCCAAATCCGCGTCTTTCGATGCACTTTTCGGTTCACGGGGCGCACTTCTCCCCGCAAGAAATGGATTCGCTGACGCGTGAGCGACATGTCGGCACGCGCCAGAATGCATTGGTTGGACTCCACAATCATTCGTTTTTCTTCCAATTCGTGCCCAAACAACCTGAGAGCCATCCCAAAGTTCTCCAAAGCGCTACTCACCGCTCGCGATCACGGCAGAAACTGCCATCGAATCGAGTTCCAAAACTGCACCCAAGAGGAGTACCTTCGAAGAGAATTCCGCAAGACAACCACTTCGACTCAGGATCTCATCCAGAAGGGATAGCACCGCTGTTTTCGTTTTCAAGCCCACGTCCAACGATGTCAGGCTTAGCCCGGGCAATTATAGGCGGAGAATGTGGTGCCGACCGTGAGATACCCCACAGTGAGGCGTCTATGACAGACACAAACCCATGCGGTATGTGACGCCTCTTCCAGGACTGATTTCCCCCGCTGCGAACCGCGTGGCCGCGACACCCTGGGCGGAATAGGCTCAGGCGGGTGCCGCAGAGATCGTTTTGATCTTCCCGGATTTAAAGATTGACAACCCAAGCTATATGGAGTTTGTGGGCGGCTACCGAACTGTGGGCAGGCGGTGCGTAACGCAACGCGTTGTCATGGCTTGTCTATTCGCGCCATACTCAGAAGCCAGCACCGCCAGGGTCTTGCCCCCCGGGCCAAGGCGCCGATCGCCACTTCTGCCTCGAATTGCACGTTGTGTTGCTTGCGCTTTGTGCCAATACTTCACGTTCCTTTCAATGGGCCGACGGCTCCACTCCGCGTCTCTCCGCCAACAGTCAGCAGACGGCCAACGACCGTGAATTAGTTCACGGGCGACGTGAGTGAACCTGGATAGAATCTGTATCAGCACTCTGACAATCTGACCAACTCCACCCACCCCCAGATGATCCGGATTCTCCTTTCCAGCCGGGTAGTCAGGGAAGGTGTCGCGTTGCCATGGGCAACAAGGGACGGGTTCCGGGTTCGGTACGATCAACAGGGCATCAAAGGACAACGATGAACCGGATGTTCACTCACTGGCTTTACTGGCGACCTCTCGCACGAGCACTGTTTGATTCAGCCTTCCTCGTTGTCGGTGCCCTCATTGCCTTAGGGTGGGCTAGCAGCGGCTTGCCGATCAATCATAGACAAGTCGTTCTGTTCGGTCTGATCTATGTGGCTGTCGCCATGTTGATTACCGCGCTGCTGGGCATAAATCAGCGCATCAACCCGCGAACTGCCATTGGGCCGCGAACCCAAATACTCTTTTCGGTCTATCTTTCGTTTCCGATTGCCTATCTCATCGATGTTCTGTTCTTCGTCCGGTTCGATCGTGAATTGCTCTACCTTTCCATCATGGCAGCGGTGTTCGGTGTGCTTGTCTCACGCATCGGAAGTTCAGGCTCGCACGATTCAGAACTCGCCAAGCGTCGTATACTGGTTTTCGGAACAGGCTCCAAGGCAATTGAAGTCAGGGACGCACTCAGGAAAGCGGATAAGAATGCCGTTATCGTCGGCTTTTTTGCCGGGCCCAATGAGAACGACTCAATCATTCAGGGGAGCCGTCTGGTTGCGCAGGGCGGGAATCTGCTCGACACCGCAATCGCACTGGAAGCAGATGAAATTGTCATCGCCTTGTCTGAACGACGCGGGGGTTCCATGCCCATGCGCGAACTTCTGGATTGCCGTCTGAATGGAATCCGCGTTCTCGACTTGGCCAGTCATTTCGAGAGGACGCTCGGCCAGATCCGCCTGGACTCACTTTACGCTGGCTGGCTCATTTTTGGTGAGGGCTTCAGTCAAGGCGTCGTTCGCTCAGTCGTGAAGCGAATCTTTGACATCATTGCCTCGCTCATTTTGCTGATCATCGGGGCACCGGTGATGGTTGTCACCGCGTTGCTGATCGGACTGGAAACCGGCTTCCCACTCCTCTACCGGCAGGAACGAGTCGGGCATAACGGACGCTTATTTACTGTCATCAAGTTCCGCAGCATGCGCCAGGACGCGGAGAAGCATGGAAAGCCCGTCTGGGCGTCATCATCTGATGATCGGGTGACAAAGGTTGGACGCATCATCCGCAAACTGCGCATCGACGAACTGCCACAACTCTATTGCGTCCTCAAGGGTGACATGAGTCTTGTTGGCCCACGCCCGGAACGGCCCTTCTTTGTCGATCAACTGACCCGGGAGATACCGTTCTACGCGGTCAGGCACAGCGTCAAGCCCGGGTTGACCGGCTGGGCTCAGGTTTGTTATCACTATGGTGCATCTGCCGAGGATGCAGCGGCGAAACTGCAGTACGACCTATACTACGTGAAGAACCACTCTCTGTTTCTTGACCTCGTCGTGATCTTCGAAACAGTCGGAGTTGTACTGACAGGCAAAGGTGCACAATAGACCACGGTTCCACGGCGCCTTTCATCGCGTCGTTTGCTGACTGAGCCATGAATCACGAAACGGCATCGCTCATCGCATGGAGTATGGGCACCGCAGCAGTCAGCTACGGACTGCTCGCTGTCCACCTCATTTCTCTGGGCCAGGACTGGCGTGGCAATCGGCGCGTTCAGGCAATGCTGGCGTCCGTCGTTCTCGCGGCGCTTTGGGCAATCGCTGGCACTCTGTTTGCTCTGACCGGCAAGAGTATTCTGTTTGTATCGAGCGTTCTGCTCGATACCCTGCGCTATGGCGCCTGGTATGTCTTCCTGATCCTTCTGCTTTCTCCACCCGAAACAGATCGACGCTTTGATCGGATCGTTCCCGTCTGGCTGATTATTGCAGGCTGGGCAATGGTCACCGCCGGTATCGGATTGCATCTGGCGATTTCCATGCGTTTTCTGCAGGCGTCCCAATGGGTGAGGACGGAACTTGTCCTGGGGCTGGGGCTGGCCGTCGTCGCCTTGATTCTTCTGGAGCAGGTCTTCCGGAACGTAACGGACGATGCGCGCTGGAATGTCAAACCGCTTTGCCTGGCACTGCTCGGGCAATTCGGCTTCGATCTCTATCTCTATTCGGATGGGCTTTTATTCAGCCGGATCGATGCCGACGCCTTTGCGATACGCGGATTCGTCCATGCACTGGTCATCCCGCTGCTTCTCGTCGCCACCGTTCGTAGCCGCGACTGGAAGACAAAGATCCAACTTTCGCAGAAGGCTGCGTTCCACACGGCCACCCTTGTGTTTGCGGCTCTCTATCTTCTGCTAATGGCTTCCGTCGGCTATTACGTCCGTTTCTTCGGTGGCGACTGGGGACGCGCACTACAGTTTTCTCTCTTGTTCGTCTCGATGCTGTTCCTCGGGGTGCTGGTCTTTTCAGGCTCGATGCGGGCAAAACTGCGCGTCCTGGTGGCCAAGCATCTCTTCAGGTATCGCTACGACTATCGTGAGGAATGGTTGCGATTCACACAAACCCTGTCATCACAAGACTCTCCCCGAGCCATTGGGCAGCAGACCATCCGCGGCCTTGCCAACCTTGTCGAGAGTCCGGCAGGCGGCCTGTGGCTCAAGGAAGCCGGGCAGAACGTTTACAGGATGGCCGGAAGATGGAACATCCCGGCCATTGACGCCTCCGAAGACGGCGATTCATCCCTCTGCCGCTTTCTCGTCAACAGGGGCTGGGTCATCAACCTCGAGGAGTATCGGACGGCGCCGGGGCGCTATGCCGGATTGGAAATCCCGGAGTGGGTGTATCGCATTCCGAACACCTGGCTGATTGTCCCGCTGATGGTCAGTCACGAAATGACCGGCTTCGTGATCATTGCGAGCGCCCGAACACGCATCGACGTGAATTGGGAAGTGAATGACCTGCTCCGCACAGCCGGCTGCCAGGCAGCAGGTTTTCTGGCGCGGATGCAAGCCACGGAAGCCCTCCTCGAAGCCAGGAAGTTCGATGCATTCAACAGGATGTCGGCGTTTGTAGTGCATGATCTCAAGAATATCGTTACCCAACTTTCCCTGATGCTGCGCAATGCCGAACGCCACCGGGACAACCCAGAGTTTCAGCAGGACATGCTGATGACCGTAGAGCATTCGGTTGAACGCATGCGCCAGTTGATGATGCAACTCCGTGAAGGCACGAAGCCGCCGGGAACGGCATGCGGCGTGCAACTTACCGATGTCATCGAGCGTGTTCGCCAGAGTAAAATGAAGCAAGGGCGCATAGTTGAGACGAGGATAGGCGAACCGCTGACGACGCGCGGTCATGAGGAAAGATTGGAGCGCGTCATCGGTCATCTTGTTCAAAATGCGCTGGACGCCACAGCCGAAGATGGCAGGGTTTGGGTTTCGCTGAAGCGGCGAGGTGACCGGGCGGTTGTTGAAGTCGGTGACACGGGGCATGGAATGACCGAGGAATTCATTCGGGAACACCTCTTCAAGCCCTTCCAGAGCACGAAACAGGCGGGGATGGGCATCGGCGCTTACGAAAGCGCACAGTACATTCGCGAAATGGGCGGCGAATTGCAGGCTGAAAGCCAGGAAACGATAGGGACGCGGGTAACGATGATTCTTCCTTTGCTTGACGCAGGAACAAGATCCGATCTGCATGAAACGGAGCAGGCATGACCGGCGAAAAGCTGCGTCCCCTGCTAATTGTCGAAGACGACCTGGCGCTGCAGAAGCAGCTGCGCTGGTCTTTCGACAAATTCGAGGCGTTGACCGCAACCGACCGCGAAAGCGCCCTGACGCAAGTTCATCGTCACAGTCCGGCGGTCGTCACCATGGACCTTGGACTGCCACCCGACGCGGATTCGGTCTCCGAGGGCTTTCTGCTCCTTGAGCAGATTCTTGCCGCCGCCCCCGATACGAAAGTCATCGTGCTTACCGGCCAGAATGACCAGGCCAACGCTTTGCGTGCAATTGCGCTCGGCGCCTACGACTTCTTCGCCAAGCCGTTCGAACCCGAACTCCTGACACTGACGATTGATCGCGCCTTCAGGCTGTTCGACCTGCAGCAGGAAAACCGGCGACTCCAGGCCATGCAGCAGCCGGCTGCTCTCGCCGGCCTGCTGACCAGGGACAGCGAAATGTTGCGTGCGTGCCGGACGATCGAAAAGGTCGCAAGCACCAATGCGACGATCCTCCTGCTCGGCGAGAGTGGCACCGGCAAGGAGGTTCTCGCCCGCGGACTGCACGAATCGTCAAACCGCAAGGGAGAGCGCTTTGTGGCAATCAACTGCGCTGCGATTCCCGACACTCTTCTTGAAAGCGAATTGTTCGGCTACGAAAAGGGCGCGTTCACCGGCGCCGGCAAGACGACCCAGGGCAAGATCGAATCGGCCGGTGGCGGAACGCTGATGCTGGACGAAATCGGCGACCTGCCCCTGGCATTGCAGGCAAAACTGCTGCGCTTCCTGCAGGAGCGAGTCGTCGAACGACTTGGCGGACGCCAGGAAATTCCTGTCGACGTCCGCATTGTCGGGGCCACACATCAGGATCTGAAAGCGCTTATCAAGGAGGGGCTTTTCCGCGAAGACCTATACTATCGACTGGCCGAGATCGTCATTACCATTCCCCCGCTGCGTGCCCGAAAGGGTGATCCGGCCCTTCTCGCCCACGCGTTCGTCCGCCGTTTCGCGGCTGAGTATAATCGTGCAAACATCAGCCTGTCCGAAGATGCCCTGCGGGCAACCGAAGATTATGGCTGGCCCGGAAACGTCCGCGAGCTGGAAAACTGCATCAAGCGCGCGGTTATCATGGCTGAAGGCCAGCAAATCACCCGCGCAGATCTCGGCTTGGACATGGCAGCCGAAGATGGTGACGGCTACATCGATCTACGCCACGTTCGCGATGAGGCGGAGAGGGGTGCCGTGGTCACCGCGCTTGGCAGAGCCAACGGCAATGTGGTGCGTGCCGCCGAGTTGCTGGGAGTCAGCCGCCCTACCCTTTATGACATCATGCATCGCCTGGGGCTCAAATAGCCCGCAGACATACCGGAAAACGAATGTTGAAAAAGCCAGCCATCTACCTTCGCGTCACCCTCGCCGCACTTCTTGTGACGACCCTGTTTGCCGGGTGTGACGCCAGAGATCCCGATTCGCTCATCGCGTCAGGAAAGGACTACCTTGCGAAGAACGACAGCAAAGCTGCCGTCATCCAGTTCAAGAACGCGCTGCAAAAGAATCCGAACTCTCGGCGAGGCACGCTTCCTTCTCGGCAAGGCGTTGCTCGCAGCTGGCGATCCTCAAGGCGCGGAACTCGAGTTGAGAAGGGCACTTGACCTCAAGTATGCCCCCGAGCTGGCAATTCCCCTGCTGGCCCAAGCCCTCCTCCGCAATGGCCAGGCAAAAAAGGTTGTTGACGAGTTCTCCCGGACGGAGCTGCCTGGCGAAGCAAAGGCCAACCTCAATACGACACTGAGTCTTGCCTACCAGGTGCTGGGCAACGTTGAAGCGTCCAAGGCCGCGCTGGCCGCCGCGCTGGCTGCCCAGCCGGATTTTGCACCCGCACTCATTGTCGAAGCCAGAGGCAAGGCAGCGGACAGGGACATTTCGGGTTCCCTGGCGACTGTCAACCGCATACTGGCGAGAGAACCAGCAAATCACGAAGCGCTGATGCTCAAGGGTTCTCTACTTGCCCTCACGGGTGATCAGGACGGCGCTATCCGGTTATACAAGATGGCTCTTCAGAGCCGGCCGGACTTCATTCCAGCGCACTCGGCAATAATCTCTGCTCTGATGCAGAAAGGGGCCGCTGAGGATGCCGGACAGCAACTGGAAACTCTCGAAGAAGGTTGCCCCCAATCATCCCCAGACGATTTATCTCGAAGCGCAGATGGCATACCAGCGCAAGGAGTACAGAACCGTGCGGACTCTGGCGCAGCAACTGCTGAAGTCCGCGCCGAACGACCCGACTGCACTGCAACTTGCCGGCGCGGCCGAGTATCAACTTGGCGCGTATTTTCAGGCCGAGTCCTACCTCAACAAGGCCCTGCAACTGGCACCGGACCTGCGGCTTGCGCGCGGTCTGTTGATAACGAACTATCTGCGCGCCGGTCAACCTGCCAAAGCACTCGCCACCCTGCAACCGGTACTGGGCAAGATCGAGGAGGATCCGGACTTTCTGGTGCTGGTCGGAGAGGTGTACCTGCAAGCCGGTGATCCAAAGAAAGCCGAGGAGTATCTCCACAGAGCCAGCAAGCTCGATCCGAATGACCTGACGAAGCGAACGGCCGTGGCAGTTGCCCATATGGCTCAAGGGAGGGTCACCGAAGCCGCAAGCGAATTTGAACAGATATCCCGTGTCGATGAAGGGATCACTGCAGATCAGGCGCTCATCGCTTCCCATCTGCATCGCAATGAACTGGACAAGGCTCTGAGCGCCATAGACACCCTCCAGAAGAAGAAGCCTGACGATCCTGCGACCTATAGCTTGCAGGGACGTGTCCTGCTGGCCAAGAAGGACAACGCGGCTGCTCGCCAGAGCTTCGAGAGGGCCGTAGCAATCAATCCTGCCTATATACCTGCAGTTGCCAGCCTGGCATCAATGGACATGGCTGAAGGGAATCCCGCCCGGGCGCGCAAACGCTTTGAGGAAGTACTGGCGGCAGATCCAAAGAATATGCCCGCGTTGCTCTCGCTGGCCAAACTGACCACGGCGACGGGCGGCACCGCTGCCGATTCCCTAATGTTGATCAAGAAATCAGTCAGCGCAAATCCCGACGTATTGGCCCCCAGACTGGCATTGATTGACTTCTACATGGCAAACGACGAACCAAAGAAGGCCGATTCTGCCGCGCAGGAAGCGCTCGCAGCGATCCCTGACAAACCCGAACTGCTGGATGCCGCCGGGCGTGCCCAAGCAAGAGCCGGAGAAGTCAACAAGGCCTTGGCCACCTATGGAAAACTGGCCGCGGTGCAGCCATCCTCGCCCCTTCCATATCTGCGCATGGCGGACATTCAGCTGAACAACAAGAACACGGATGAGGCCGTCAAGAACTTGCGCAAGGCGCTGGAGATCAGGCCCGATGTGTTCGAGGCGCAGCGAAAGCTTGTCCAGATACTGCTGGATCAAGGCAAGACCATCGATGCGCTTGCCATTGCTCGGGAGATCGAAGGGCAGCGCCCGAACGAGGCGGTTGGTTACATACTTGAAGGTGATATTCATGCCTCCGAAAAGCGTTGGTCAGATGCCGCAGTCGCCTACAGGAACGGAGTCCGCCATGCACCCGCGTCGGAGCTTGCCATAAAGCTGCACAGAGCCCTGCTATCCGCCGGAAAAACTGCCGATGCTGACAAGGCTGCCAACTCCTGGCTGAAGGACCACCCGAAGGATGTTGCATTCCGCCTCTACTCGGGCGATCTCGCGACGGCGCGGAAGGACTACCCTGCTGCCATGCATTACTATCGTGCAGCAGTCAACATTCAGCCAGAGAATGCGCTCGCCCTCAACAATCTGGCATGGGTTTCAGGGCAGATGAAGTCCCCGAAGGCTCTGGAATACGCAGAAAAGGCCAACAGACTCGCTCCTAACCAGCCGGCATTCATGGACACGCTGGCCATGCTGATGGCAGAGCAAGGGGACACCGCGGGCGCGATCGAACTCCTGCTCAAGGCGCTGAAGCTCGCTCCGCAGGCTGCTGAAATTCGCCTTAATCTGGCCAAGATTCTGATCCGTGCTGGGCGCAATGATGATGCCCGTGTGGAACTCGATGCCCTCGCCAAGCTGGGCAACAAATTCTCCGAACACGCTGAAGTAAGGCGCTTGCAGGGGACACTCTAGATTTTTTCAAACACAAGACGAGAAAGATGATGAAAACCATTGCTGTTGTCGGACTGGGTTATGTGGGACTTCCGTTGGCCGTTGAATTCGGCAAGAAATTCCGTACCATCGGTGTCAACCTGTCTGCCGAGAAGGTCGCGTGCTACAAACAGCATTTCGATCCGACCGGCGAGGTAAGCACCGAAGACCTCAAGGCTGCCACCCTGCTCGAGATGGGTATCGACCCAAGTGCGTTGAGAGAAGCAGATTTCGTGATCGTCGCTGTGCCAACTCCTGTCGACGACGCACATCAGCCTGATTTCAGTCCGCTGGTCAGTTCCTCCCGCGCCGTTGGTCAGAATCTGAAGCAGGGGGCAATCGTCGTTTACGAGTTGACGGTGTATCCGGGAGCCACCGAGGAAGTCTGCATTCCCATCCTTGAGCAATACTCGGGAAAGAAATGGAAGACCGATTTCTTTGTCGGCTATTCTCCGGAGCGCATCAATCCCGGCGACAAGGAACGTACCGTCACCAAGATCGTCAAGGTGGTCTCGGGCGACACGCCCGAGACGCTGGCAACGGTCACCGAGATCTACGGAAGCGTGATCAAGGCCGGCGTCTTCCCGGCTTCCTCCATCAAGGTGGCGGAAGCCGCAAAGGTCATCGAAAACACTCAGCGCGACCTCAACATCGCCCTGATGAACGAACTGGCCATCATCTTCGACAAGATCGGGATCGATACGCTCGAGGTTCTTCAGGCAGCCGGAACGAAGTGGAATTTTCTGCCCTTCCGCCCCGGTTTGGTCGGTGGCCACTGCATCGGTGTCGATCCCTACTATCTGACCCACAAGGCCCAGAAACTTGGCTACCATCCCGAAGTAATCCTGGCTGGTCGCCGTATCAATGACGGCATGGGTAAATTTGTAGCCGAACAGACGATCAAGCAACTGGTGCGGAGAGGTCATCCGGTCAAGGACTCCCCGATCATCGTTCTGGGTCTTACATTCAAGGAAGACTGTCCCGATCTGCGCAACTCACGGGTCATCGACGTCATTCGCGAGTTGGAATCCTACGGCGCCAGAGTCATTGTTCATGACCCGGTGGCGGACGCAAAGGAGGCGTTTCACGAGTATAAAGTCGATCTACGTGCCTGGGACGATCTGCCCAAGGCTGGAGCCATTGTTGCCGCGGTAAACCATCGCGAATTCAGAGATCGGCCAGTTGGCGATTTCTTGTCTAAACTGGAAAAAGATGGTGTGATAACCGATGTGAAGAGCATGTTCGAAACTGCAGCCTTTGCCGGATCGGGTGTTGAACTCTGGCGTCTGTAAGAAGGGGGTCCAAGATGAAGCACACAAGGTTTGATCAGCACCTTCCCGGGCCTTGGGTGCTTTGTGCCCTGCTTGCCGTGACCCCCTTCAGCAAGCTGGCGATGGCCGACCCGCTCAAGAGTGAGAGAGCGGTGGCCCTGCGCATCGAGGGTCGCAACTACGAGCATGGGAACACCGCAACGCGCGACCCCGCCAAGGCGGTGCAACTCTATTGCGAAGCTTCGCGCCTGGGTGATGTCGAGGCCCAGTACAACCTCGGCTGGATGTATGCCAATGGGCGAGGCGTTCGACGCGACGATGCGACTGCCGCCTACTTCTTCGCGATGGCTGCCAAGCAAGGCGATGCGCTGTCGCAGAGAATGCTGCGCCAGGTTGGCGACCCCGCCGGCAAGCCACCGGAGTGCCTGTTCGATAGCGATGGACGCGACATTGTCGCGCAGGCCGCCCCCGATCGGCGCAAAGTCATGGAAATGGTCTTGAGACTGGCACCTGAGTATGGTGTTTACCCGCGGCTGGCGATGGCGGTCATCCGTGCCGAATCCAATTTCAATCCCGGTGCCGTCTCACCAAAAAATGCGCAGGGATTGATGCAACTCATCCCGGAAACGGCCGAACGCTTCAATGTCAAGAAGCCTTTTGATCCCGAACAGAACATCCGCGGCGGACTCGCATATCTGCGCTGGTTGCTGGCCTACTTCAAGGGGGATATCGCACTGGTTGCGGCCGCATACAACGCCGGCGAGGGCGCCGTAAATCGCCATGCCGGCATTCCACCCTACGCCGAGACACAGGGCTACGTGAAGCGCATCCGCGAAATCTTCAAGCGTGACGAGCACCCCTACGACCCGGCAGTGACCGATCCTTCACCGGACCTGCAGAAAATCGCCTCACGCAGGCTGATGTGATTCGCGCCCGGCCCCATCCCCGATTCCTGCTGGCATTCCTTGCCTGCCTGTTCTCGAGTGTGGCGTCAGCCGAGATGTCCGACACCATCCAGCAGGTCAAGCCTTCGGTCGTCGTCGTCGGCACCTACAAGAAGACCGACAGCCCGCAGTTCGCCATGCGCGGCACGGGCTTTGTGGTCGCCAGCGGCAACCTCATCGCGACAAATGCCCATGTCGTTCCAGACAGTAGCGACCCCGATGCCCCGGTGCTGGTCATTCAGTCGCGTAATGGCTCGGGAGAAACGCAGGTTCGTCGCGCCCATGTCGTCAACAAGGATCGCGAGCACGATCTCGCTGTCCTCCGCATCGACGGTCCTTCCCTCCCCTCCCTCAAGCTGCGCAACTCCGAATCGGTACGCGAAGGCCAACTGGTGGGATTTACCGGGTTCCCGATCGGGGGAGCGCTCGGCTTCTCGCCGGTGACCCATCGCGGCATGGTGTCGTCGATCACTCCGATTGCGCTGCCGGCGGCGAACGCGCGCCAAGTTAATGAAAAACTGGTTCGCCAGCTCAAGAGCGGAGCATTCAACATCTTCCAGCTCGATGCCACGGCCTACCCCGGCAACAGCGGAAGCCCGGTATTCGATGCCAGCAGCGGCGAAGTCATCGGCATCATCAATATGGTGTTCATCAAGGGAAGCAAGGAAGCAGCGCTGAGTCAGCCGTCCGGAATCGCCTACGCGATACCGGCGAATTACCTGAAAGAGCTGTTGGTCAAGTCGCCGTAACCAGTCGTTTCCCTCATTCCTGCACCCGCTTGACCGGTTGAAACCCGACCCACATCTTGTGTAACAGGTGGATCAGAAGCAAGTTTGGCGGCAAACGCAGCGACAATTCCCGAACCATCAACAGCCAGTCCGCCATCGCCTGTCCCCGAATTCGCGTGTCAGGGTGACGTGAGTAGACCGCCTTTTCGACCAGCTTAACGAAGGCGGTCGGCTCCTGCTTCAGTAACTGGTCATCAACCGGGGTCGAGAAGAACCGCCGAGCCAAATAGAGCGCTTGCCGCAGAATCGCGTCGAGCCCGACCTCGGCGGAACGGGTGATCAGGCGTTTCGGGAACTCAGCCGAGACCGATGAAAAATGGCGGAAGAGCAGATCAATGTCGCAGAGATCTCGCAGACCGCGATCAAACTCCCCGTTCAGCAGCAAATGGGCGGCCGCATGCAGCAGGATATCTTCATCCCGCAACCGCCAGAAACGCCCGCTCCCGGCAATTGGCACTGCTTCATTGACCATTCTGGAGGAATCGACAGCAATGCGGCATGTTGGCATGACAAGTGAATGATGAAGGTCGATCGTGGTGCCGCGATGCGTGTGAGTCATTGGCGGAATCTCATGGGACCACTGTCTGTAGTAGCGGTCGTCGTACGCATCGAGCTGGCCCGTAATCCAGCCACCAAGCATCAGTTCGCTCTCGACAAAGCGAATCTGTTTCTCCGCAACGAGCAGATCGATATCACTGAAGCTCCGGCCATCCGCAACAGGCAAACCCAAAGCCACATACGATGCACCTTTCAGCAGCAGGATCGGCGTCTCGACATGGACCAGCGCAATGCTGATCGATCGCAGTTCCCGCTGCACATCGCGGCGAAAGGCTCCCGATTGGACCAAGGCTGCCACCAGGCTGCCTTGATGGCGTGGCGGGACATTTCCAGCCATTGACGATCCGGGTATCCAGTGAGCAATCCGTGCCAGCATTCCCGCGTGCCGCGCCTCGGCAAGCATGAGGCTCCATTCCTCGGCGGAGAATGTGTCCGCTACCCCCCGATCCCGCAGGAAGCGAGTCAATGGCGAAGATTCAATCATAGTTCCCGACAAGTTCATCCAATGCATTCCTGGCTTCATCCAGCGAGGAGTACTCGATCTCCCAGGCCTCGGCAGAACTGACCAGCCCGGCCAGTCTCTGAAAGCCAGATTCCCCGAGGGTCGAGTAATTGAACGACTGGTCGATCAGTCGCATGGCGGCCTGACCCTGGCCAACGGCACGCATGCGCAGCGATGCGCCGTCCGTCCATTTCGGGAAGACGATCAAACGGGGCGTGGCACTCTCGCTGCCCCGTCGGATCGAATCGCCGGGCGCGGGCAGGTGCGCAATGCTCCCCTTGTGCGTATTTTTCGCCAGAGGCCCAAAGACGGCCTCGGGGTGCCTGCTCTGGATGAGATCGATGGATGTATTTTTTAGACTGACCGGTCGCACACAAGGAATCAGTTCGAGCTTCCCGTCAAGCAGGGCAAGTTCGTCCGAGAGCAGTCTCCAGCCGCTCAGCGCGAGTTCTGCTGCGAGGGTGCTCTTGCCGCTACCCGAGACTGCCGAGAGAAGAACGCCGGCGCCCCGGGTTTCCAGGACAGCCGAGTGAAGTATCAGATAATTATGGGCGAACGATCCGATGGTCCAGTTCAATCCCCACTCGAACAAGGCGTGTGCATGCCCCGCATCGACAGGAAGAAAGGGACGTTCCCCCGAAAGCTCGAACACCACATTGCGTGCAATGTGACGACGAAGCCGGTTGGGCGGCGCAATACAGATATCGAAGTCGTATTCGCCCCCGTTCACTGCACACGAATGCCGGCCATACAGCGTTCTGAATACTAGTGGAAAGTGGGGGATACCGCTCTTGATCTTGATTCTGAGGCGTCCGATGTCAAGACGAAAGCGACCCTGCCGCATCGCCTCCCCAAGGTCCCTTCCGGAAACGTCGTGAACCGTCAGCAATCTGGGAAATACCCTAGCCTGGAAATGAACCCTGAGAGCTCGCAGTCTCCCGTGGCGCTATCCGCGATCCGCTTTCGCAAGAAATCAAGCGCAAGCGACCGGTCGAACGGTAGCAGAGACGTGTCTCCAGTTTCAGCGTCAAACACAAGCACGCCGTCATCGACCAGCCGAAAAGAGAAATGCAAAAAAACAGTGGGGTTGGCGATGCCAACCCCCGTTTCTGAGTCACTCGCGAACGACATCAGACCATCGTTGCGCTCTTGATGTACTCAACGATTTGAGGCGCACCCCAGAAGACTCCGGGAACCGGCTGATAACTTCCGTTACGGCCGGCCCACATTCTCTTCATGGTCTCGAGGCTAAGTACGGAAGCAGGCACTCTTCCCGTATTCAGGTTGCACCATGCGGCGCACAAATACACCCCCAGTTTGCTGGGGTCGTCATGGCCTTGCGATGCCAAGACCTCTTTCAATTTCTTTCCATGAAAGCCATCGTGAGCGGCAAAGCACGCGGAAAAATATCTGTGCTCTGCGCCGCAACCTTTCCAGTGTCCGTGATGACCACTCTTTTCATTCGAGGCCTCTTTCCAGAACTCGGGACCCCTTCCAAAGCACTCAGACCCTCTCCGGCGATCGGGCCTGCTGTTGTCGAGAGCTATCGACGCCTGTGCCGAAGGGGAAAGGCAAGTGGCTGCCAATGCCGAGCGCGAGGTGACTGTCAGGATGACCGGGGTCGCAATCCCGACACCGCGAACGAAACGGCGACGCCCCGCCGCCTTCGAGTTCATCCCGCTTTGGCCTGAACCGATTTGATTTGATTGGTCACTCATCTCTTTTCACCTGACTAATAGCAACGGACAATCTGCACGAATAATAAAGCAATTTTCATGCAAGCAAAGAATTTCAATTAACAATCAATGATTTCCTTCGGACCTATTGAAATGCAGACCCTGACTCTCGCCGACAATGTAAAGAAAACCGACAGTCTTGCAGACCCTTCCTTATCGCCGATTCTACAGGCTACGCCTAGTCTGACAAGGAGATATTTCACGAACTTTCAACACCGACCCCAATTGGAAATCGCGGTAGCCGGATCACCTATCGAATCCCGTCGGGTTGGTTGACTGCCAGCGCCACGAATCCTCACACATCGTCGCCATCCCCCGGCCAGCCGACCAGCCTAGCAGGTCCTGAGCAAGTGACGAATCGGCATAGCAGGCAGCAATATCACCAAGCCTGCGGTCAACGATGCGAAACGGCACTTTTCTGCCGCTGGCATTCTCGAAAGCTGCCACGACCTCGAGCACGCTATAACCGCGACCGGTCCCAAGGTTGATCGGCACTGCTCCCGGCAACTTGTCCAGGACGTTGAGTGCGGCGAGGTGACCGCGAGCCAGATCAACGACGTGGATATAGTCGCGCACCCCGGTTCCATCCGGCGTCGGATAGTCGCCACCGAAAACGGAGAGTTCGGGGCGCCGGCCGACAGCCACCTGCGCCACATAGGGCATGAGGTTGTTGGGAATACCCTGCGGATCTTCCCCGATCATTCCGCTCGGATGCGCCCCCACCGGGTTGAAATAGCGCAGCAGCGCCACCCGCCAGCGCGGATCAGCGGCCGCCAGATCGCGCAACATCTCCTCGATCATCAGTTTCGTGCGGCCGTAGGGATTGGTCGCCTGCAGCGGGAAATCCTCACGGATCGGCACGCTATGCGGATCGCCGTACACCGTTGCCGAGGAACTGAAGACCAGCCGGTAGACTCCGGCCTCGGCCATCGCCTCGAACAGGGCGAGGGAACCGGCGACATTGTTGCCGTAATAGTGCAAGGGGCGCTCAACCGACTCGCCGACGGCCTTCAGTCCCGCGAAATGAACGACGCCATCAATCGGATATTCGCCGAATATCCGGCGCAGCCCGGCCTTGTCCCGGATGTCGTCGTCAACAACGAGCGGTCGCTTGCCGACAATGCGTTCAATCGCGTTGACCACCTTGGGTGAACTGTTCGAAAAGTTGTCGAGAATCAGCAAATCAAGGTTCGCGGTCAGCATTTCGACGACGGTATGCGAACCGATATACCCGGCACCGCCTGTGACAAGAATCATCTCTGTTCCCACAATCTGGATTGAAGACCTGACAAGATAAGTGAACCGAAAGTGGCGTGCCCGGAGGGACTCGAACCCCCGACCTGCTGCTTAGAAGGCAGCTGCTCTATCCAGTTGAGCTACGGGCACTGCTGAGGATGAAGCAGGAGGAATTGGTCGGGGCGGTGGGATTCGAACTCACGACCCTCTGCTCCCAAAGCAGATGCGCTACCAGGCTGCGCTACGCCCCGACACGAGGAAACGGATTCTAACACCCCCCGTAAACCCGTACCAGATCAAAGGCCTATATTCCATTAACAAAGTTTCCTTGCAGCGGGCCCGGCTTTCTGATATTTAATCGCTTTTTTCGTCACTGGGACGCACAAGCAACATGGCTGAAGATCTATTACATAAGCATTTCCCGCCGTACGAACCGAAGGCTGGGGAAGAGTACATGAGCGGAAAGCAGCTTGCGCATTTTCGCAAGATCCTCGAGACGCTCAAGAAGGAATTGAGCGAGGACATCGACCGCACCGTACACACCATGCAGGACGAAGCCACGGTATTTGCCGACCCCAATGACCGGGCCAGCCAGGAAACCGATATCGCCATCGAATTGCGCAACCGGGACCGCGAGCGCAAACTGATCAAGAAGATCAACGAGACCCTGGCGCGTATCGAGAGCGGCGACTACGGCTTTTGCGACAAGTGCGGTGTCGAGATCGGCATCAAACGCCTGGAAGCTCGTCCGACGGCAAGGCTGTGCATCGACTGCAAGACGCTCGACGAAATGAAGGAAAGGCAGATGGCGAAGTAATCGTCGTTTTCGCCTGTCGTCCCCCAGGGGACTTCCTTCAGGGCGCGGTAGACACTCGGGAGACCGCGAAATTGAAAGGGCACCTCGCGGTGCCCTTTTGCGTTGCCAACCAAGCCAGCAGATTACGGTTGCGGCTGCACTCCGGCGACCGGCTGAGCCGTACCCTCTTCGGCTGCCGCAGCCTTCATTGACAGCTTGACGCGACCGCGGTCGTCGGTTTCCAGAACTTTGACACGAACGACCTGGCCTTCCTTGACGTAGTCTTCGACCTTGTTGACGCGCTCCTGGGCGATCTGGGAGATGTGCAGCAGACCATCCTTGCCCGGCAGCACGGAAACGATCGCACCGAAGTCGAGGATCTTCAGCACGGTCCCTTCGTAGATCTTGCCGATCTCGACTTCCGCCGTGATCGCGTCGATGCGCGAACGGGCATGGGCCGCCGCCTCACCGCTGGTGGCGGCGATGGTGATCGTGCCGTCGTCCTGGATGTCGATCGTCGTGCCGGTTTCTTCGGTCAGCGCACGGATGACAGCGCCGCCCTTGCCGATGACGTCACGGATCTTCTCCGGGTTGATCTTGAAGGTATAGAGGCGTGGCGCGTAGGCCGACATTTCCTCACGCGGGCCGGCAGCGGATTCCTGCATCAGGCCGAGGATGTGCAGGCGGGCTTCCCTGGCCTGGGCCAGCGCGACCTGCATGATTTCCTTGGTGATGCCCTGGATCTTGATGTCCATCTGCAGCGCGGTGATGCCGGTCGTCGAGCCGGCCACCTTGAAGTCCATGTCGCCGAGGTGATCTTCGTCGCCGAGGATGTCGGTCAGCACGGCGAAGCGGTTGCCGTCCTTGATCAGGCCCATGGCGATGCCGGCGACGTGCGCCTTGAGCGGCACGCCGGCGTCGAGCAGTGCCAGGCAGCCGCCGCAGACCGAAGCCATCGACGAGGAACCGTTGGATTCGGTGATTTCCGAAACCAGGCGCATCGAGTACGAGAAATCTTCCGGCTTCGGCAGCACGGCGAGCAGCGCGCGCTTGGCCAGACGGCCGTGACCGATTTCGCGGCGCTTCGGCGTACCGACACGACCGCATTCGCCGGTGGCGTACGGGGGCATGTTGTAGTGCAGCATGAAGCGGTCGCGGTATTCACCGGCCAGTGCGTCGATGATCTGCTCGTCGCGATTGGTGCCGAGCGTGGCAACAGCCAGCGCCTGGGTTTCGCCACGGGTGAACAGCGCCGAGCCATGGGTGCGCGGCAGGACGCCGGAACGCATGGTGATCGGGCGCACGGTGCGCGTGTCGCGGCCGTCGATGCGCGGCGCGCCCGACAGGATGCGCCCGCGCACGATCTCGCCTTCGAGGGCGAACATGATGTCCATGACCTCGCTGCCCGACGGTGCGTTTTCGACGCCTTCGGTGACAGCGGCGATGACCCGCGCGTAGATTTCCTTGACCGCCTGGGTCCGCGTCTGCTTGACCGTGATATTGTAGGCGGCCTCGAACTCGGGCCTGGCGAGCTCATGCACCCTGGCGATCAGCGGCTCGTTCTTCGCCGCCGGCGTCCAGTCCCACTCGGGCTTGCCGGCTTCTTCGACGAGCTCGTTGATGGCGTCGATCGCCTTCCGCGATTCGGTGTGACCGAAGACAACTGCGCCCAGCATGACTTCCTCGGACAGTTGATCACATTCGGACTCGACCATCAGCACGGCGGATTCGGTGCCGGCGACGACGAGGTCGAGCTGGCTCTCCTTGAGCTGGCTCAGGGTCGGGCACAGCACGTACTCGCCGTTGATGTAACCGACGCGGGCAGCACCGATCGGGCCGTTGAACGGCACCCCGGAGATCGCCAGCGCGGCCGAGGCGCCGATCATCGCCGGGATGTCGGAATCAACTTCGGGGTTCAGCGACATCACCGTGGCGATGATCTGGATTTCGTTGTAGAAGCCGTCCGGGAACAGCGGACGGATCGGGCGATCGATCAGGCGGCAGGTCAGCGTTTCCTTTTCGGAAGGACGGCCTTCGCGCTTGAAGAAGCCGCCCGGGATACGGCCGGCGGCATACGTCTTCTCTTGATAATCGACAGTCAGCGGGAAGAAATCCTGACCCGGCTTGGCATGCCTGGCGGCCACGACGGTGACCAGAACCACGGTTTCTTCCATGGAAACGAGTACTGCACCGCCAGCCTGGCGGGCGATTTCGCCGGTCTCGATAGTGACCTGATGGTCACCATAGGCGAAGGTCTTTTTCACGACATTAAACATAATTTCCTTTCACTCTCATCACAATGAACAGCTAACAACGACAACAACAAATGAAAAAAGCGGCCGGGACTAATCCGGGCCGCTCTCTCGAACGCTTCGGTCAGGCTTATTTCCGCAGACCGAGGCGGGTAATCAGGGTACGGTAAGAATCGACGTTCTTGCCCTTGAGGTAGTCCAGCAGCTTGCGGCGCTGGCTGACCAGACGCAGGAGCCCGCGACGGGAATGGTGATCCTTCTTGTGCTCCTTGAAGTGCGGAGTCAGATCGTTGATGCGGGCGGTGAGCAGCGCAACCTGGACCTCCGGGGAACCGGTGTCGCCCTTGGCGCGCTGAAAATCGGCGACGATGCCGGCCTTGGATTCAGTGGTCATTGCCATTTCAAACTCTCTTTCTTGGTTACGACGCAGCCCCAGTTTGATAGAGCAGGCGCCAGATCAGGACATTCCTTCCCGTTGGCAAAGGAAGGCCAGCTATTTTACCAGATCAATACGTTAGGTGCACCAGTCTTTTTGGCCACAAACGGCCGTCCGGCGCCGGTTCGCCGACACCGATCAGCCTGCCGTTGACATAGACGCGGATCTTTCCGCTCAGGCCAGCCGGGAGATCGACCGGGTTCCCGTGGCGAAAGCGCTCTGCCGCCTCGCCTTCGAGTGTCGCCGCCGGCAGGCTGCGCAGCAGGGTATCGACTGGCTGCAGACACCCTGCCCTCCCCGCTTCATCAAGCGCCTCCAGTTGCGCCAGCGTCACGGCAGCGCCCAGATCGAGATCGCCGACTCGGGTCCGGCGCAGGCCTGCCAGATGGGCGCCACAGCCGAGCGCCTGCCCGATATCGGCGGCCAGCACGCGAATGTAGGTACCCTTGCTGCATGCGGTCCGCAAGGTCAGGCTGTCGCCGCCAAAGCTCAGGCAGTCGATGGCATGGATGGTAACCATGCGCGACTCCCGCTCGACTTCG
Source organism: uncultured beta proteobacterium (assembly GCA_963810175.1). GTDB lineage: Bacteria > Pseudomonadota > Gammaproteobacteria > Burkholderiales > Rhodocyclaceae > Azonexus. The sequence continues at coordinate 51,287 of CAWEMU010000012.1, forward strand.
ATACCCTGGCGCGCGAGTTCGTACAATGGCCGGCCATTGCGCTTGAGCGCCGAGTGCATCGGCGGGACCTGCCGGATGGCGCCAGTGAATTGCGGCAAGACCCTGAAAACATCGTCCTCGGAGACGTCGACCGCGGCAGTCGCGATCACCGTGCCTTCGGCATCGCCGGAGTCGGTGGTGACGCCCAGCTTGATCACGGCCTCGTAGGTCTTGTCGGCATCGAGCAGATCGGCCGAAAACTTGGTCGCCTCACCGAAGCACAGCGGGAGCAGGCCACTGGCGAGCGGGTCGAGAGTCCCGGTGTGCCCGCCCTTGGCCGCCGAAAACAGGCGGCGCGCCTTCTGCAAGGCATCGTTGGAAGTCAGACCGAGCGGCTTGTCGAGCAGGAGTACGCCATCGACCTGTTTCCAGGCCTTCCTGACTTGCATGCGGACCCTATTCTTCAGGCGTCTGGTCGCTCAATGCGTTGGCCTGATCGATCAGTCGGGAAAGGCTGATGCCATGCTCGATTGAGCTGTCGTAGACGAAATGCAGCTCGGGCAGCGTGTGAATGTGAATGCGCCGGCCAAGCTCACGGCGGAGAAAGCCTGCGGCGCGCTTGAGGCCGCGCTCGATCTCCTCCAGGTGGTCGTCATTGAGCGTCGAGAAGAAGATCTTGGCGTGCGCGTAATCCGGTGTCAGTTCCACCGCCGTCAGGCTGATCATGCCGACCCGTGGATCCTTCAGTTCGCTGCGAATCAGATCGGCGAGGTCGCGGCGCACCTGCTCGGCGACCCGATCGCTGCGCTGAAAACCGGCCTTCTTCATTTCAATGTGCGGGCCACTTCCTGAATTTCGTACACTTCGAGATGATCGCCTTCCTGGATGTCGTTGTTGTTCTTGAGCGACAGACCGCATTCGAAGTTGCTGCGAACTTCCTTGACGTCGTCCTTGAAGCGCTTGAGCGACTCGAGTTCGCCATCCCACTGCACGACATTGTTGCGCAGCAGGCGAATGCGGGAATTGCGCTTGACGACGCCTTCCAGCACGTAACAGCCGGCAATGGCGCCAACCTTGGAGACAAGGAAGACCTGGCGGATCTCGACCAGACCGATGATCTGCTCGCGCTTCTCCGGCGACAGCATGCCGGAAAGCGCGGCCTTGACCTCGTTGACCGCGTCGTAGATCACGTTGTAGTAACGGATGTTGACACCGAAAGTCTCGGCCAGCTTGCGCGAATTGGCATCGGCCCGGGTATTGAAGCCGATGATGACCGCATTGGAAGCCTGCGCCAGATTGACGTCGGACTCGCTGATGCCGCCAACGGCGCCATGAATGATCTGCACCCGGACTTCGTCGTTCGACAGCTTGGCCAGCGTCTGTACCAGTGCTTCCTGCGAACCTTGCACGTCGGCCTTGACGATGAGCGGCAAGGTCTTGACCTCGCCTTCCTTCATCTGCTCGAACATGTTCTCGAGCTTGGCCGCCTGCTGCTTCGCCAGCTTGACGTCGCGGAACTTGCCCTGACGGAACAAGGCGATTTCGCGCGCCTTCTTCTCGTCCGAGAGAACAATGGCTTCTTCTCCGGCCGCCGGCACATCCGACAGACCGAGGATTTCTACCGGGATCGACGGACCGGCCTGGTTGATCGCCTTGCCGTTCTCGTCCAGCATGGCCCGGACCCGCCCGGAAACCTGACCGGCGAGCACGACATCGCCGCGCTTCAAGGTTCCCGACAGGACGAGCATCGTCGCCACGGCGCCGCGCCCCTTGTCGAGACGGGCTTCAATGATCAGGCCCTTGGCCGGGGCATCCTTCTGCGCGGTCAGCTCGAGAACTTCAGCCTGCAGCAGCACCTGCTCGAGCAGTTCGTCGATGCCGATACCCTTCTTGGCGGAAACCGACACGAACGGCGAATCGCCACCGTATTCCTCTGGGATGACGCCTTCCGCCACGAGTTCCTGCTTGACCCGGTCCGGGTTGGCTTCGGGCTTGTCGATCTTGTTGACCGCAACGACCAGCGGCACGCCGGCCGCCTTGGCGTGGTGAATCGCTTCCCGGGTCTGCGGCATCACGCCATCATCGGCAGCGACGACCAGGATGACGATGTCGGTTGCCTTGGCACCGCGCGCGCGCATGGCGGTGAATGCCTCGTGACCCGGAGTATCGAGGAAGGTAACCATGCCGCGGTCGGTCTGGACGTGGTAGGCACCGATATGCTGGGTAATGCCGCCGGCTTCGCCCGCCGCCACCTTGGCGCGGCGAATGTAGTCGAGCAGCGAGGTCTTGCCATGGTCAACGTGACCCATGACGGTAACCACCGGCGCCCGCGGCTCCATTGGCACGTCCTTGTGCGCAGCGGACTCCTCGATGAAAGCATCCGGATCGTCGAGTTTGGCGGCAAGCGCCTTGTGGCCCATCTCCTCGACCACGATCATGGCCGTTTCCTGATCGAGCACCTGATTGATGGTGACCATCGACCCCATCTTCATCATCACCTTGATGACTTCAATGGCCTTCACCGCCATCTTGTGCGCCAGATCGGACACGGAAATGGTTTCGGGAACATGTATCTCACGAACAACAATTTCGGTCGGCGCCTGGAAGCTCCCCTGGCCTTCATCAACAGCGTGGCCATGCTTCCTGTGGCCATGCCGGCCGCTCTTCCACGAACTGCCGGGATCGGCCGAGCGCGTCTTGATTCCCGGCTTCTTGCGGCTGTCGTCGGCACGACCATTGCCGCCCTTCTTGGCATCCTTGCCCGCTGCGTCGGGCTTCTTGTGCAGCGTCCCCTTCTCCGGCGCGGCTTCCTGCGTCTTCGCCTGGGCGGTAGCCTGCTGCGTCGCCTGCCCCGCCAGTCTGGCGGCTTCGGCCGCCGCCTCTGCCTGCTGGCGCATGCGGGCCAGTTCGGCTTCGCGGGCCAGCTTTGCCTTCAATTCCTGTTCCTGAATCTCGCGCAACTGGCTATAGCGGCGATCCTGCTCCTCGCGGGATCGCAACTCGCCCTGGCCGATCACCGAAGCAAGCGGGACCGTCGGCTGCGGCCTCGATTCAGGCTGCGCCTCAACCACCGGCACGTTCTCGACGACTGGCGCAACCTCCACAACCGGCTCGACGACCGGCAGATCCGCCGGCTTTTCGACCACTCCGGCAACTCCCTCGACAACTTGCTCGACGCCATGATCGCCCGCTTCGCGCTTGATCAGGACGCGCTTCTTGCGCACCTCGACCTGAACCGTCCGGGCACGACCATGCGAATCGGTCGCCTTGAATTCGGACGTCTGCTTGCGCGTCAGCGTTATCTTGGCCTTCGAATCGTCGCCATGGGCGCGGCGCAGGTAATCGAGCAGCCTTGCCTTGTCCTGATCAGTCAACGCATCGGCGCTGTCCTTCTTGGCGACGCCCGCCCTGCCCAGTTGTTCGAGCAGAGCCGAAACTGGCATCTTGAGTTCTGCGGCAAATTGCGAAACAGTTGTTGCGGTCATGCTTGCTACCCTCCCGCTCACTCAAACCAGTGAGCACGCGCCTTCAAAATGATTTCCTTGGCACGCTGTTCGTCGATGCCGGTCAATTCAACGAGTTCATCGACCGCCAGTTCAGCGAGTTCATCGCGACTCTTGATCCCTTTGCCGGCCAGCTTTGCCGCCAATTCCCTGGTCATGCCCTCGAGCGTCAACAGATCGTCGGCCACGCCTTCGAATTGCTCCTCGTTCACGATGGCCTCGGTCAGCAGGACATTGCGTGCCCGATTGCGCAGCTCATTGACGATGTCTTCATCCAGCCCCGCGATCTCGAGCATTTCGGCGAGCGGAACGTAAGCGACCTCCTCGAGCGTCGAGAAGCCCTCCCCGATCAGCAGATCCGCCAGTTCCTCGTCGATATCCAGCTTTTCCATGAAGGTGACGCGGGTCACCGCGTATTCCGCTTCCGAACGCTTGACCGACTCATCCTGAGTCATCAGGTTGATCGTCCAGCCGGTAAGTTCCGAGGCCAGGCGAACGTTCTGGCCGTTGCGGCCAATCGCGATGGCGAGGTTATCCTCGTCGACCACGACATCCATGGCGTGCTTTTCTTCATCGACGACGATCGAGGAAACCTCCGCCGGCGACAGCGCGCCGACGACGAACTGCGCCGGATCCGCCGACCACAGCACGATATCGATGTTCTCGCCACCGATTTCGTTGCGCACCGCAGTGACGCGCGAACCGCGCAAGCCGACGCAAGTGCCGATCGGGTCAACGCGCGGGTCGTTCGACTTGACGGCAATCTTGGCGCGCAAGCCGGGATCACGGGCACAGGCCTTGATTTCCATGAGGCCGTCCGAAATCTCCGGAACTTCCAGGTCGAACAGCTTGATGACGAATTCCGGCGCGGTGCGCGACAGGACGATCTGCGGACCCCGCGCATTGCGGTCGATACGCAACAGGTAGGCACGGACACGATCGCCGATACGCAGGTTCTCCTTGGGGATCATCTGGTCACGCGGCAGCACCGCCTCGATCTTGCCGGCTTCGATGATCGCGCTGCCCCGCTCCATGCGCTTGATGGTGCCATAGACGATATGCTCGCCGCGCTCGAGGAAGTCGGCCAGGATCTGCTCACGCTCGGCGTCGCGAATCTTCTGCAGGATGACCTGTTTGGCCGCCTGCGCACCGATGCGACCGAAGTCGATCGGCTCCAGCGGCTCCTCGAGCGAGTCGCCAGCCTCGATCTCCGGATCGTCCTTGCGCGCCTCGGAAAGCGGCACCTCGAGGTATTCATTGACGTACTCGTCATCGGGAACAACCTGCCAGCGACGGAAGGACTCATAGTTGCCGGTTTCACGGTCGATCGAAACCCGCACATCGGCCTCGTCATGGATACGCTTCTTGGTCGCCGAAGCCAGCGCCAGTTCAAGGGCGCCAAAGACGATTTCCTTGCCGACATTCTTCTCGCGGGCCAGCGCATCGACCAGCAGCAAAATTTCACGGCTCATGGGCCAAAACCTCCTAGTCCTTCAGTCGAAACGGGGCACCAGACGTGCCTTCTCGATATTGGTGAATTCCAGTTCCACATCATCCTTTTCGAGGCGCAGACTGACCTTGCCGTCGGTGAGACCTATCAGTTCACCCTGGAAGTTGCGGCGGCCGCCCTGCGGGATACGCAGCTTGATCTGGATGTCGTGCCCGGCAAAGCGCTGGAAATCCTCGGGCTTCTTGACCACGCGATCGAGGCCCGGCGACGAGATCTCGAGACGGTCGTAATCGACATTCTCCACATCCAGCAGGCGCGAAAGCTGATTGGAGACAAGCGCGCAATCGTCGACATCGACCCCGTTCTCCTTGCCTGGCAGGTCGATGAAGATGCGAATGGTCCGGCCACGGGGCGACATCTCGATATCGACGAGTTCATAACCGAGACCGACCACGGTCGTTTCAAGCAGCGCGTTTAAATCCATAGCCACAAACAAAAAATGGGCGAAACGCCCATCTCACGGAAAAGATGCCCCGCCGGAAATGGCGAGAGGAACAAACTCGATAAATTATAACGAGTTTGTTCCCCCCGGTAAATCAATCTGGCAGACTTTATGCACCTTCCTGGGGCGCCGCCGGCTTGATCGATTTCTCCAGTTCGCTCTGGAAAGCCCTGACTTCGCTCTCATCAAGTTCGCGCACGCGGCCCCGCTTGAGTTGCGGCGGCAGAGTGAACGGGCCGTAGCGAATCCGGATCAGCCGGCTCACCATGCAGCCGACCGCCTCGAACATCCGACGCACCTCGCGGTTGCGCCCTTCGAACAGGGTCACGCGATACCAGCGGTTGGCCCCCTCACCCCCGGCTTCGTCGATGCTGGCAAAGCTCGCCGGACCATCGTCAAGTTCGACACCGTCGAGCAACCGCTGGCTGCATTTCGAGCGTCAGTTCGCCGAGAACACGCACCGCGTACTCGCGGACCAGTTCCGAACTCGGGTGCATCAGCTTGTTCGCCAGTTCGCCCGAGGTGGTAAACAGAAGAAGGCCGGAGGTATTGAAGTCGAGCCGCCCGACGGCGATCCAGCGGCCGCTGCGGATGCGTGGCAGCGCAGCGAACACCGAAGGCCGGCCTTCCGGATCGTCGCGCGAGACGATTTCACCCTCGGGCTTGTGATAGAGGACGACACGCGGCGTCCGGGTCGAGGTGAATCGCACGTTTACCAGGCGGCCACCGATCTTGATCCTGTCGGTCGGCACCACGCTCTGACCCAACTGGGCGGTCACACCATTGATGCTGATCCGTCCGGCGGCGATCCACTCTTCCATTTCGCGGCGTGAACCGATGCCGGCCTGCGCCAGTACCTTCTGCAGACGTTCCGGCTTGGCTTCGGCCAGCGGCCGGCCATCACGGGCAACGCTGCCGCGATTCGCCCGCCCTCCCGTATTGGGAGCCGGACGACGTCCTGGAGCCACCGCTTTTGCAGCAACCCTGGCATCCGGGGCTTCGCGACGCGGCGCACGCCCCCGTGGGGTTTCATTATCACCCGGCACAGGCGCCTTCGCGACGTTCGCTGCCTTGGCAGGACCGCCATCCCTTTGGGAACGGGCGCGGTCGACCGGTTTTTCCGGCCGATTTTCGGAACCCGCCACCCTGGATTGACGGAAAGGCGTGCGTTTAGTTTTCATGATCCGGTTCCAGTGTCTGGCTGATCTGTTCGAGTGGCGGCAGCTCGCTGACGCTGCGCAGTCCGAGATCGTCGAGAAACTTCTTCGTCGTCGCGAACAGCGCCGGCCGACCAGGCGTGTCGCGATGACCGACGACATCGATCCAGCCGCGCTCCTCAAGCGTCTTGACGACATTCGTATTGACGGCGACGCCGCGGATTTCCTCGATGTCGCCGCGCGTCACCGGCTGCCGGTAGGCGATGATGGCCAGCGTTTCCAGCATCGCCCGCGAGTATTTCGGCGGCTTTTCCGGGTTCAGGCGCTCGAGGTACGGAAGGAATTCGGCCCGCGTCCGGAAACGCCAGCCCGAGGCAAGCTGGATCAGCTCGACCGGGCGCTCGGCCCATTCCTCGCGCAGTTCGTCGAGCAGCTTGCGCAGGATATCGGGCGCCAGTTCCTCGTCGAACATCTTGCGCAGATCGAGCGGCATCATCGGCTCGCGGGCAGCGAGCAATGCCGCTTCAAGCACTTTCTTGACCAGACTCGCTTCCACCTTGATGCACTCTCAGGTAAATCGGCTGAAAAGCCTCGGATTGGGTAAATTCGACCAGCTTTTCGCGGGCCAGCTCGAGCATCGCCAGGAAATGCACGACCAGCCCGGGCACCCCCATGCCAGGATCGAACATCGTTTCGAACTGCACGAAACCACCTCGCTCGCGCAAGACCCGGAGGATGATCCCCATGTGCTCGCGCACGGACAACTCCTCGCGGCCGATCTTGTGATGCTTGTTCAAGCTGGCCTGGCGCACGACAGCCATCCAGGCCTGCCGAAGATCCTCCAGCGACACCTCCGGCAAGCGGACGTAAAGAGACTTCTCGACCAGCGTCTCGACCCAGAAGAACTCGCGCTCGGCCTGCGGCAGTTCATTGAGCTTGAGCCCGGCCAGCTTCATCTGCTCGTATTCCATCAGGCGACGGACCAGTTCGGCGCGCGGATCCTCGGCCTCATCGCCGGCGCCCGCCTTCGGGCGGGGCAACAGCATGCGCGACTTGATCTCGATCAGCATCGCCGCCATGACGAGGTAATCTGCGGCCAGTTCGAGGTTGCTCGCCCGCATGCTCTCGATGTAGTCGAGATACTGGCGGGTTAACGGCGCCATCGGGATGTCGAGAATATCGACGTTGGCCTTGCGGATCAGGTAGAGGAGCAGGTCGAGCGGGCCCTCGAAGGCATCGAGCATGATCGCCAGTGCATCCGGCGGGATGTAGAGATCCTGCGGCAACTGGTCGAGCGGCTCACCGTAGATGCGGGCAACCGGCACGAAGATGGCGTCCCCGGAAGGGCCGGCCGCGCCCTCAAGGAAGTGCCCTTGGTGTGCAACGTCCATGTTCAGAGAGCCGCGATGCGGCTCTGACCCCTGCAATGCCGGTTAAGTCGGCAGAAACGGCTCGGCGCTTCCCTTTTCATAAGTGATATTCCAGGCCCATCGACTCGCGAACATCGCGCATGGTCTCGCGGGCGAGTTCGCGCGCCTTCTCGCAGCCGTCGGCGATGATGTTCCGGACCAGCGTCGGATCATCCAGATAGACCTGCGCCCGCTCGCGCATCGGCGCCTGTTCGCGCAGGATGCCGTCGATGACCGGTTGCTTGCAGTCGATGCAGCCGATGCCGGCGCTGCGGCACCCCTGCTCCACCCATTCCTTGCACTCCGCATCGGAATAGACCTGGTGCAGTTGCCAGACCGGACATCTGGCCGGCTCCCCGGGGTCGGTGCGGCGCACCCGCGCCGGATCGGTCGGCATGCTGCGCACCTTCTTGGTGACCGAGTCCCCGGATTCACGCAGCGTGATCGTGTTGCTGTAGGACTTGGACATCTTCTGCCCGTCCAGACCCGGCATTCTCGAGGCCTCGGTCAGCAGTGCGCCAGGCTCGGCGAGAATCATCTTGCCGGTGCCTTCCAGGAAGCCGAACAGCCGCTCGCGGTCACCCAGCGACAGATGCTGGGTTTCATCAAGGATGGCCTTGGCCTGCTCGATGGCCTCGCGGTCGCCCTCCTGCTGGAAGCGGATCCGCAGTTCTTCGTACAACCGGGCCTTCTTGCCGCCCAGTTTCTTGACCGCCTCGCGCGCCTTGTCCTCGAAACCGGGTTCGCGACCATACAGGTGGTTGAAGCGACGGGCGATCTCGCGTGAAAACTCGATATGCGGCACCTGATCCTCGCCCACCGGCACCTTGTCGGCACGGTAGATCAGGATGTCGGCCGCCTGCAGCAGCGGGTAGCCGAGAAAACCGTAGGTGGACAGATCCTTGTTCTCCAGCTTTTCCTGCTGGTCCTTGTAGGTCGGCACCCGTTCAAGCCAGCCGAGTGGCGTCATCATCGACAGCAGCAGGTGGAGTTCCGCGTGCTCCGGCACCTTCGACTGTATGAACAGGGTGGCCTGGTTGGGATCGACCCCGGCGGCCAGCCAGTCGATGACCATCTCCCAGGTCGCCTGCTCGATGCCCTGCGGATCGTCGTAGTGCGTCGTCAGCGCATGCCAGTCGGCGACGAAGAACAGGCAGGGATACTCGTGCTGGAGCCTGACCCAGTTCTTGAGGACCCCGTGATAATGGCCGAGATGCAGCGACCCGGTGGGGCGCATGCCGGAAAGGACACGTTCTGCGTACATGGTTGATCAGTAAAGCCCGAAAATGGATTCGATGGTCCGCGCCGCGAAGATGACAAGCGGGTTCATGACGGCGCCGAGGATACCGGTGAACAGCAGGAGCAGCAAAATCGGAAAGCCCCAGCGCTCGATCTTCGCAAATCTCCAGGCCAGTCCGTGCGGCAGCAGGCTGACGGCGATCCTTCCGCCATCGAGTGGCGGCAGCGGCAGCAGGTTGAGCACCATCAGCACGCAATTGACGATGATGCCGACCTTGCTCATCTCGGAAAGCGGCAGCGTGAACACGTTGCCGGGCATCAGCCAGGCCAGCTTGAGCATGAACGCCCAGCAAAAGGCCATGAACAGGTTGGCGGCCGGCCCGGCGGCGGCAACCCAGAACATGTCCTGCTTCGGGTTGCGCAGGCGGCTGAAATCGACCGGCACCGGCTTGGCGTAGCCGAACAGGAAGGTGCCGCCGGAAAACAGCAGAATGGCCGCCGGAATCAGGATGGTCCCGACCGGATCGATGTGGCGCAGCGGGTTGAGGCTGATGCGCCCCATCTGCCACGCGGTCGGATCGCCGAAGTGGCGCGCGGCGTAACCGTGCGCCGCCTCGTGCAGCGTGATCGCGAAGATCACCGGCAGCGCCGAGATGGCGATGGTCTGGATCACGCTTTCGAGCATGCCGGTCAGTCCAGCCCGAACGGCGCGAGCGAACCGCGGCCGGCGCGGATCAGTTCGGGCGCTCTGCCGGTCAGGTCGATGACCGTGGTCGGCTCGGTGCCGCAGTGGCCGGCGTCGAGAATCAGTTCGATCTGGTCGTCAAGGCGATCCTGAATCTCCCAGCCCTCGGTCAGGGGCGCCTCGTCCCCCGGCAACTGCAGGGTCGTCGTCAGCAGCGGTTCATTCATTTCCTGGAGCATGGCCAGCGCGACCGGATGATCGGGAACCCGCAGGCCGATCGTCTTGCGCTTGGGGTGCATGACCCGGCGCGGGAGTTCCTTGGTGCCTTCGAGGATGAAGGTGTAACTGCCGGGCGTCGTCGCCTTGAGCAAACGGTACTGGGCATTGTCAACGCGGGCGAAATGGGCGATTTCCGACAAGTCGCGCACCATCAGCGTCAGGTGGTGGCGCTCGTCGATCTGGCGAATCATGCGGATGCGGTCCATGGCTTCCTTGTCGCCGAGATGACAGCCCAGGGCGTAGCAGGAATCGGTCGGCAGCGCGACGATGCCGCCGTCACGGATGAATTCCGCCGCCTGCGCCAGCAGGCGGTGTTGCGGGGAATCCGGATGAATATTGACGACGCGGGCCATGGCTCAGCTCAGCAGGCGCCAGACCGGCTTGAGGTCTTCCGGCAGTTGCGGCAACTTGCCGAGATCGACATAACTCTCTTCCGGCCCGTGAAAATCCGAGCCGCGCGAGGCGTGAAACGCATAGTGTCGGGCCAGCCTGGCGAAATGCATCACCTGGTCGGGCGAATGGCTGCCGCAAGTGACCTCGAGGCCCTGCCCGCCGAGATCCTTGAAATCATCGAGGAAGCGGCGCATCTCGCTGCCGGACATCCGGTAGCGGCCGGGATGCGCCACCACAGCCACGCCACCAGCGCCAACGATCCAGCCAATCGCTTCCTGCAGAGTCGCCCAGCGATGATCGACATAGCCCGGCTTGCCCGGAGTCAGGTAATGCTGGAAGACGCCCGCCATGTCGCGAGCGATGCCGATCGACACCAGGTAGCGCGCAAAATGAGCGCGCGAGATCAGAGTGGGATTGGTCACGAAACACAGCGCGCCTTCATAGACGCCGGGAATGCCGATGGCGGCCAGCGCATCGCCCATCCGCCGGGCGCGCTCGATGCGGCCGCTGCGCAGTTCATCGAGCCCGCCGGACAAGCCACGATCCGCCGGATCGAAACCGAGGCCGACGACATGAATGGGGACGCCTCGCCACTCAATCGATATCTCGACGCCCGGAACAAAACCCATTCCCGCCTCCTCGGCCGTCTCCCTGGCGATGACCAGACCGCCGAGATCGTCGTGATCGGTCAGCGCCCAAAGGTCGACACCATTCCCCGCCGCCCGCCTGGCCACCTCCTGCGGCGGCAGCAGGCCGTCGGAAACGGCAGAATGGCAATGGAAGTCGAAGTTGGCTGGGGTCACGGGCAACAGGCAAAAAACAATCGGCAAGTTTAGCATGAAGCCGACTGTTGCCCGGATTCGCTTGTGCGGCGCAGCAGGTTGCCTCGCACCGTGCATCCGGCTATAGTGCTCCCCATTCCGTGGGAGAGTGCAGATTCGTTCTGCCGCCGAAGGCGCAATTCCACCCGAAAACGCTCAGGCAAAAGGAACCGCGGAAACGGGGTCAAACCCGAAACTCTGGAGAGCGATGGCGAAAGCAGCACCCCGAGGGCGCCTCCTTCGAGGCGCGCGGTTGACATCCACCGATGGGGCAAATCTCTCAGGTATCGAGGACAGAGGGGTGAAACGCAAGAAACCGTTCTTTCGTTTCACCCCTTTTCCGTTTCCAGAATCGACGTTAACTAACGTCAGTAAAGGATTGATATGCTGAGGAAAACAGTACTCAATGCCGCCCACTGCGCGCTCGGCGCCCGGATGGTCGATTTCGGCGGCTGGGACATGCCCGTCAACTACGGTTCGCAGATCGAGGAGCACCATGCCGTGCGCAAGGACTGCGGCATGTTCGACGTCTCCCACATGTGCCCCGTCGATGTCGTCGGCCCCGACTGCCGCGCTTTCCTCTCCCGCCTGGTCGCCAACGATGTCGCCAAGCTGACCGTTTCGGGCAAGGCGCTGTACTCCGCCATGCTCAATGACGCCGGCGGCGTCATCGACGACCTGATCATCTACTTCCTGACCGACGCGCGCTTCCGCATCGTCGTCAATGCCGGCACCGCCGAGAAGGATCTGGCCTGGATGCGGGCCAGGGCCGCCGAGTGGAAGATGGACGTCACCCTCAACCAGCGCCGTGATGGTGGCAATGCCTTGGCCATCATCGCCGTGCAGGGCCCGAACGCCCGCGCCAAGGTCTGGCAGGTGCTGCCGCGGGTCAGGGCGGCGACCGAGGGACTGAAACCCTTCTTCGCTGCCGAGGTCGAGCAGTACTTCATCGCCAGCACCGGTTACACCGGAGAAGATGGCTTTGAAATCATGATGCCAGCCGCGGAAGCTGAAGTGATTTGGCAGAAACTCAAGGACGCCGGCGTCGCCCCCTGCGGCCTCGGCGCCCGCGACACGCTCCGCCTCGAAGCGGGCATGAACCTCTACGGCCAGGACATGGATGAGACCGTATCACCGCTCGACGCCGGCCTGGCCTGGACAGTCGCCATGAAGGACGATCGCGATTTCGTCGGTAAGCCGGCGTTGACCGCAGCCGGCCAGAAACAGCAATTCCTCGGCCTCATCCTGCTCGACAAGGGCGTGCTGCGCGGACATCAACAAGTCATTACTAAACAAGGCAATGGGGAAATAACTTCAGGTAGTTTCTCACCAACATTGCAGCAATCCATCGCCCTCGCCCGCCTGCCGCTCGGCGTCCAGATCGGCGACGAAGTCGAGGTTGACATCCGTGGCAAGCGGCTCAAGGCCAAGGTCACCAAACCCGTATTCGCCCGCAACGGCAAGGCAGTCATCTAGTACCCCCATTCAGGAGAAAACCATGTCCAACGTCCCCGCCAACCTCAAGTACGCCGCCTCCCACGAATGGATGCTGCTCAACGCTGACGGCACCGTCACCGTCGGCATCACCGACCACGCCCAGGAAGCCCTCGGCGACCTCGTTTTCATCGAACTGCCGGAAGTCGGCGCCCATTACGACGCCGAGAAGGAAATCGCCGTCGTCGAGTCGGTCAAGGCCGCCGCCGACGTTTACGCGCCGATCGCCGGCACCGTCACCGAAGTCAACCAGGCCGCCGCCGACGCGCCCGAATCGGTCAATCAGGACGCCTACGCCGCCTGGCTGTTCAGGATGACTCCGGACAACGTCGCCGACCTCGGTCAGATGCTCGACGCCGCCGCCTACCAGGCCGTCGCCGACGCCGCCTGAGCAAGGATCTCCCATGCCGCTCACTCAACCGCTCTCCGCGCTGGAACAGCACGACGAGTTCATCGGCCGCCACATCGGCCCCTGCGCCACCGAGATGTCCGCCATGCTGGCCGCCATCGGCGCCGCCAGCCTCGACGACCTGATCGACCAGACCGTTCCCGCGGCCATCCGCCTGCCGGCCGACCTCCCGCTGCCCCCGCCGCAACGCGAGCATGAGGCGCTGGCGACACTGAAGGCCATCGCCCGCAAGAACGTCATCAACAAGTCGTGCATCGGCATGGGCTACTACGACACCCTGACGCCCAAGGTCATCCTGCGCAACGTCATGGAAAACCCCGGCTGGTACACCGCCTACACGCCCTACCAGGCGGAAATCGCCCAGGGCCGCCTGGAGGCGCTGATGAATTTCCAGCAGATGGTCGTCGATCTGACCGGTCTGGAAATCGCCAACGCCTCGCTGCTCGACGAGGCGACTGCCGCCGCCGAAGCCATGGCCATGGCGCGCCGGGTGTCCAAGTCGAAATCGAACCGTTTCCTGGTCGATGCCGCCTGCTTCCCGCAGACCATCGACGTGGTCAGGACGCGCGCCGCCTACTTCGGCTTCGAACTGATGATTGCCGCGGTCGACACGGTAAAAGACGAAGAATTCTTCGGTGCCCTCCTCCAGTACCCGAACGACAACGGCGAGATCCGCGACCTGACCGACATCATCGCCGGCCTCAAGGCCAGGGGCGCGACCATTGCCGTCGCCACCGACCTGATGGCCCTGGTGCTGCTCAAGTCGCCGGGCGCCATGGGCGCCGACATCGCCCTCGGCTCCAGCCAGCGCTTCGGCATCCCGATGGGCTTCGGCGGCCCGCACGCCGCCTTCTTCGCCACCCGCGAAGCCTTCGTCCGCTCGATGCCGGGCCGCATCATCGGCGTCTCGAAAGATGCGCGCGGCAACACCGCCTACCGCATGACGCTGCAGACGCGCGAACAGCATATCCGTCGCGAAAAGGCCAATTCCAACATCTGCACCTCGCAGGTCCTGCTCGCCAACATGGCCGGCATGTACGCCGTCTATCACGGCGCCGAAGGGTTGCGCCTGATCGCCGGCCGCATCCATCGCCTGACCGCCATCCTCGCCGAAGGGCTGAAGCGCGCCGGCGTCAAGCCTGTTGACCAGGCAGTTCTACGACACCGTGCATCTCGACCTCGGCGCCCGCGCTGAAACCATCTATCAGCCATGCCCTGGCCGCCGGCTACAACCTGCGCCGCGTTGCGGCCGGCGTGCTCGGCATTTCCTTCGACGAAACGACCACTCGCCACGACGTCGCCGCCCTGTTCAAGCTGATCGCCCAGGTCACCCTCGACGTGGCCGCGATCGACGCCCAGGTCGCCGCCGCCGACCCGGCCCTGCCGGCTGCCCTGTTCCGCAGTGACGCCATCCTGCGGCACCCGGTGTTCAATACGCACCACACCGAACACGAGATGCTGCGCTACCTGAAGTCGCTGCAGAACAAGGATCTCGCGCTCGACCACTCGATGATCTCGCTCGGCTCCTGCACCATGAAGCTGAACGCGACCAGCGAGATGATCCCGGTCACCTGGCCGGAATTCGGCGGCATCCACCCGTTCGCCCCGCGCGACCAGGTGCAGGGCTACCACGAGATGATCGGCGGCCTGACCGGATGGCTGAAGACCGTCACCGGCTTCGACGCCATCTGCATGCAGCCGAACTCCGGGGCGCAGGGCGAATACGCCGGTCTGGTCGCGATTGCCCGATACCACGCCAGTCGTGACGAAGACCACCGCAACGTCTGCCTGATCCCGAAGTCGGCGCACGGCACCAATCCGGCCACCGCCCAGATGTGCAACATGCAGGTCGTCGTGGTCGATTGCGACGAGCACGGCAACGTCGATGCGGTCGACCTCGAAAACAAGGCCAGATTGCATTCGGCCAAACTGGCCTGCCTGATGCTCACCTACCCTTCGACCCACGGCGTGTTCGAGGAAGCCGTGCGCGACATCTGCGCCATCGTTCACCGGCACGGCGGCCAGGTCTACATGGACGGCGCCAACCTCAACGCCCAGGTCGGCCTGACTTCGCCCGGTTTCATCGGCGCCGACGTCAGCCACATGAACCTGCACAAGACCTTCGCCATCCCGCACGGCGGCGGCGGACCGGGCATGGGCCCGATCGGCCTCAAGGCGCACCTGGCACCGTTCATGGCCAACCACATCGTTGCCCCCGTCGACGGCCCGCACAGCGGACAGGGCGCGGTTTCCGCAGCCCCTTTCGGCTCGGCGTCGATCCTGACCATTTCCTGGATGTACCTGGCAATGCTCGGCGGCGAAGGCGTCAAGAAGGCCACGCAAGTCGCCATCCTCAACGCCAACTACGTCGCGCAGAAGCTGACGGCGCACTACCCGGTGCTCTACGTCGGCAAGAACGGCCGCGTCGCCCACGAGTGCATCCTCGACATCCGCCCGATCAAGGCTGCCACCGGCATCGCCGAGATCGACATCGCCAAGCGCCTGATGGACTACGGTTTCCATGCGCCGACGGTGTCCTTCCCGGTCGCCGGCACGATCATGGTCGAGCCGACCGAATCGGAATCGAAGGCCGAACTGGACCGCTTCATCGAGGCGTTGATTGCAATTCGCGAGGAAATCCGCCAGATCGAGAATGGCGTCTGGTCAGCCGACGACAATCCGCTGAAAAATGCCCCGCATACGCAGGCGGATGTCGTCGATGGCGATTGGAAGCATCCCTACAGCCGCGAGCAGGCCGCATTCCCGCTGCCCTGGGTCAAGGCCAACAAGTTCTGGCCGAGCGTCAATCGCATCGACGACGTCTATGGCGACCGCCACCTGAACTGCGCCTGCCCGCCGATGGAGGCCTACGCCGACTGATGGCGGTCGATTTCTCCGCCATCGCCAAATGGCCCGACGTCCCCGCCTGTTACGGCTGGCTGTCGCTCGACCGGCGCGGCGACTGGCGATTGCAGGGAGAGCGCGTCACGCACGGCGGCCTGATCGCCTTCATCAACCGGCAGTACGGTTGCGATGACTCGGGCTGCTGGTTCGTGCAGAACGGTCCGCAACGGGTTTTCGTCAGCCTTGCCTACACGCCGTGGGTATTCCGGAAGGAAGACGGAGGCTTCGTCAGCCAGACCGGAGCCGCGGGTGGCGCGCCAAAATCGCTTCATCTCGACGATGACGGCAATGTGCTGCTCGAAACGGCGCTCGGCATCGGCCTCCTCGATGACCGCGATCTCGCCGGGTTTCTGGCCCAGTGCCAAGACCCGGACGGCAGCCCGGCCGAAGAAAACGCCTTTCTTGCGCTGATGAGGGGCAAATCCGGGCAGGTTTCCTGGCAAGGCCTGGCCGTCGAGCCGATCGCTGCGGTCAACGTGCCGGAGCGCTTCAATTTCCGGCAACATCCGCAGCCGGCAGAGGGTGCATCGCGGGGAGTGGTCCCCCATTGACCGGGGTCGATCAGGCGGTTGATACTGGCACAATGATGCTGAATCTCCTCCCGGTTCTCGACGCCCTCCTGGTCGTGGCGGTTTCCCTGCGCATCTTTTCGCGGCGCTCGGCTCACGGGACGGCGGTTGCCTGGCTGCTGCTGGTCATCCTGCTCCCGGGTATCGGCGCGCTGATGTATCTGCTGATCGGCGAGCGGCGTCTCGGCCGCGTCTGGATGCAGCGGGCACTTGCCCTGCGCCCGCAGGTGCTGAGTTGGGCGGAAAGCATTCCGGTCGCCAGCATCGCCTCGCCGACACGCCTGTCCAGCGGCGGCGAAAGCGTCAGCCGCCTGGCCCAGACCGCGGTCGGGCTGCCGCTGATGAGCGGCCATCGCCTGCAACTGCTCGCCGACAGCGGTTCGATCATGCGCGCCATGATTTCCGACATCGACGCCGCGCGCGCCTCGGTCCACATGGAGTTCTACATCTGGAGCGCCGGCGGCTTCGTCGATGACCTGATCGCCGCGCTCGTTCGCGCCGCACAGCGCGGCGTCGCCTGCTCCACGCTCATGGATTCGCTCGGCAGCCGCCCGTTCTTCAAGAGCGATGACTTCAATCGTCTGCGCGACGCCGGCGTCAACGTCGTCGAAATGCTGCCGGTCAACCCGCTGCGCGCGCTGTTCGTCCGCTTCGACCTGCGCGACCATCGCAAGATCGCGGTCATCGACCGCCGGATTGCCTACATGGGGAGCATGAACATCGCCGATCCGCACTTCTTCAAACAGGATGCAGGTGTCGGCGAATGGGTGGATGCCATGGCACGCATCGAAGGACCGGCCGCCTGGGTGCTCGAAGCGGTCTCGCTCTCGCTGACGTCGCTACAGACCGGCGGGGATTTCGCGCCGTTGCCGCCCCCTGACCTGCCGCCTGCCGGAACCGGTCACGTCCAGATATTTCCCTCGGGACCGCAGACCTCGCGGGTACGCATCGACGCGTTGCTGCTGACGGCCATCTACGCCGCCCGCCGCGAGATTGTCCTGACCACGCCCTATTTCGTTCCCGGCGAGGCGCTGCTGACAGCATTGCGCTCGGCTGCCCTGCGCGGCATCCGTGTCGTGCTGATCGTTCCCGAGAAGATCGACTCGCGCCTGGTGCGTTTTGCCAGCGAGGCCTACCACGAAGACCTTCTCGAAGTCGGGGTGACGATCCTGCAGTTCCGCGACGGGCTGTTGCACACCAAGAGCATGGTCGTCGACGATGAATTCACCGTTTTCGGCACGGTCAACCTCGATTTTCGCAGCTTCGAGCTGAATTTCGAGGTCTCGCTGATCGCCTACGATCATGAATTCTCTGCCACGACGCGGGCTCTCCAGCGCGACTATGAAGCCCGCTCGCATCGCCTGGAACTCGCGGAATGGCGCGCCCGCCCACGCGGGCGGCGTCTGCTCGAAAACGCGGTGCAGATGATGAGTCCGCTGCTCTAGCAGCCTGTCGGGCTTAACCAGATTTATGCTATAATCATACTCATTGAATCAGACGGACATTGCGATGGCCTTTCACCCGATCAATCGAGACACCGACTACCTGCTGCCGCCGTCGGTGCAGGAGTGGCTACCGGAGTCGCATCTGGCGCGCTACGTCGTGGATGTCGTGGAAGGACTCGACCTGTCGGCACTGGTACGTGCCTATGTCGGCTGCGGCAGCGAGGCCTATCACCCGGCGACGCTGCTCTCGTTGTTGATCTACGGCTACGCCACAGGCACGTTCTCGAGTCGGAAGATCGAGCGGGCGACCTACGACTCGCTGGCTTTCCGGTACATTGCCTGCAACCGGCATCCCGACCACGACACCCTGGCGACCTTCCGGAAGCGCTTTGGCCAGGAATTTCAATCCGCCTTCGTGCAAGTGCTGCAAGTGGCGAGGGAGAACCAACTCTCGCGCTTTGGCACCGTCAGTCTGGACGGCACCAAGATTCACGCCAACGCCAGCCGGCACAGCGCCCTGTCGTATGGGCACGCCGAGAAGATTGAAGCGCACCTGAAGGCCGAAGTGCAGGAACTGCTGGCTTTGGCGGAAGCTGCGGATCAATCGTCGGTGCCCGACGGCGTGAGTCTGCCCGACGAGATCAAGCGCCGGGAGGATCGCCTGGCGGCGATTGCCACGGCCAAAGCCAAGATTGAAGCACGCGCCAAGGAGCGGTACGAACAGGCGCAAGTGGCGCACAACGCCCAGATGGCGGCTCGTGCAAAGAAGGAAGCGGACACCGGCAAGAAGCCCGGCGGCAAGCCACCGAAACCGCCCGAGGCCGGCCCGCGCGCCGACGACCAGATCAACCTGACCGACGAAGAATCGCGGATCATGAAAGTCGCCGGTGGTGGCTTTGAGCAGTGCTATAACGCGCAAGCCTTGGTCGATACCGAATCGATGCTGATCCTCGTTTCGCACGTCAGCCAGGACACGAACGACAAGCAGCAGGTTGCGCCGATGGTCGAGAAAATGCAGGCCAATCCCGAAGGCCTCAATCAACCGGACATCCTGCTGGCGGATACCGGATACTTCAGCGAAAAGAACGTCGAATCCTGCGTGGGCGCCAAGATCACGCCGCTGATCGCGGTCAAGCGCGATCAACACCACCCGCAGTGGCGAGATCGCTTTACAGAACCCGGGGCACTGGCTGAGGACGCTTCATCCGTTGATGCGATGAAGCATGCACTCAAGACCAAGGATGGTCGCGCTGCCTATGCGCTACGCAAGCAAACGGTGGAGCCGGTGTTCGGCATCATCAAATCGGTGATGGGCTTCCGCCAGTTTCTGCTGCGCGGTTTGGACAATGTCCGGAACGAATGGACGCTGGTTTGTATGGCGTGGAATCTGAAACGCATGGCCGTATTGCGTCCGCAGTAAGAAAATAGAACAGGAGCATTGCAACTTCATGGCCAAACCACCCGATTTCAGCCAGAAACGCGCGAATTCATCCCGAATCGTGAAATCACCTCGCCGGGCGGGATCATGCCCGACAGGCTGCTAGGCCCTGCATGCCAGCAACCAGTTGCCAGTTCGGAACGGCCGTGTCGATGCCATCTGCCGTAATCAGCCGAACGGGCGACTCGCTGAGCCGTTCTATCAGTTGCGCCTGTTGCGGGCCGTCGCGGGAGAGGCGCGAGAACTCATCGACAATCAGAGTCGAGAACCGGTGCTCGTCCCAAGCGTTCAGAAGGGCTTTGAAGCCTTCGCGCTTGTCGATGTGCTTCTTCGTGCCCGAAAGGGCGGAGTCGCTGAATATCAGGCAGTCAACGACGGCCAACCCGTAGCGTAGTACCACTTCGCGGCACCGTCTGACCTGGTCGTCAATCGAAGTGGCGCGCTGCAGGTTGGTCGAGTAGCGCGCGTAAATCGCGGTCGTCATGTGTCGTCCCAATAGTCAGTTTCGACAGCGCGTTCCGCGAGCACTGCGTCAACCAGCAACTCGATCAGTTCCTCAATCGGGCTGATCGGCGCCGGCGGTTTAACGGTCTGTCTTGGTACGTATAGCGACTGCGCCGACAGACTCCGCTGCGCCGGAATTTTTTTTCGCTTTTGTGTTGTCATCGGTGGCTATACCAATGGCTGGTGAGTAGTGCATTCGTAACCGACGCCCTTCTCTGATTCACTCACCCGTGAAGTGGCACCGGCAATGGATTGAACTTGGCCGTTCCTTACTGCAGCTTCGATACAACCCGTCAGCGCCACGTCTTCCAGATGCGCGTGCCGACCGATCTGCGCGCGCACTTTCCGCGGGTGATGATCAAACATCACCTGGGACGCCAGGCGAAAGATGTCATCGCACGGGAGGCGGAACGACTTGCCGCGCAGTACCGCGATGAGTTCGCCTGCCTGCGGCGCCGGCATCAGGCGTTGCCCAGCCGTCACTGGCCGTATGGGGATAGCGAAGCTGGTGATGGATGACGAGACTGCTCAGCGATTCGCCCAGACTTGGCAACTGGAAGCGGCTCAGGCCTTTGCTCACACGACTGACCGGCTGCAGGGAGCCGGCGATGCTGATTGGGATGCCGCAACCGACGCCCTCGCCGTTCAACTCCGGATGGCGCGGCAAGCGCTCCGCCGGCGCGACGATGGCGATTTCTGCACGGCCCTCGCCG
This sequence comes from uncultured beta proteobacterium, assembly GCA_963810175.1. Taxonomy (GTDB): domain Bacteria; phylum Pseudomonadota; class Gammaproteobacteria; order Burkholderiales; family Rhodocyclaceae; genus Azonexus. The sequence goes on from CAWEMU010000012.1 coordinate 72,180, forward strand.
CCATCGAGTCGCGCCTCGCGCTTCGCCTGGTGATGACAACCCTGCAGCGCTCCGCTGCCACCGACCACTTCAATGAGCGGCGGGTCAGCTTCCTGAAGCAGGCTGCAGACGTCCTGGATGGCGAATTTGCCTGCCAAGCGCTGTTTCCCGCTCCGGAAACGCTGCTGCCGCTCGCCGAACTGTGGGGGCATCCTGCAACCGCATTGGTGACGTCGTGGGCGGACAGGTTGCAACGCGGCAACCGCCGCGTGAACCAAAAGACCCATGACCAGTTCGCGCGGTGTGCCGATACGCTGCAGGCCGTCCTGGGCCGGCGCTGTGTCGAGTCGGTCCGCCGACAGGACATGTGCGACGTGCTGGCGGCGTGGCAGCAGAACGGCAATGGCTTCAAGACCCTTGATACCAAGCTGGGCATCCTCATCACGCTGCTGCGGCCGTTCCTCCGACCCGAGCAGCTTGCTGACATCACTCGCGAGGTGCTGCCGGCCAGGCCGACGGTAAACGAGGCGCACCCGTTGCCATTCCGACCTGAGCAATTGCAACCGCTGCTGCGCGTCCTGCAGGCCTCCGCAAACCATCCAGCGGATGGCTGGCTGTTCATGCTGATGCTGATGACAGGTGCCCGGCTGGAGGAAATCTGCCAGTTGGATGCGCGTGACTGTGGCTGGTCGGACCGCTACGGCTTCGTGACCAGTGCCGATCAACGGCAAGTCGGGGACGGCGCGACGCAAATCAAGAATGCCGCATCGGCCCGGGTTCTGCCGCTGCGGCTGTTCGCAGCGCCCGGCATGGCCGAGTGGTTCAGCGCCCGCGTCGCAGCGGGTGGCCGGCTGTTCCCGGAGATGCAGGCAAACGCTTACGGCGATTTGGGGGGTGCCGCCAGCAAGCGCATTAACCGGCTCATCAAAAAGCATCTGACGCGGGACCTGCGATTGGTGCTGCAAAGTACCCGCCAGACTGTGGCCGTAACGCTGCGTCGAACTGGACGTCGATGCCCGGGTCCGCCGGCGCTTTCTCGGCCACGAAGATGAAGAGGCCTGTATGGAGCAAGTTCTACGACCCGGGGGAGCGGCTCGAATTCGCGGACCTGCTGCCGGCAGCGGACGCCATCGGCAGGTTTGTCGGCGGGCTGTTCGAATCGACGGTCGGCGGCACCCCGGATATACCTGTGGCTGGGCCAACGGTGGCTACAGTTGGACATGATGCGTCCTGAATCAGCTGGTCAGGCGGCGATGAGAACGGGGAGCCTGATCGGCAGCTTGATGCTGTGCACTGCACGGACGAGCGGCTCGATTGGCATCTGTCCGTAACTGCGACCCATGGAACCTGTCACATGCCCGGTGAGCGCGTCATGGATTTCCTCGCTGATCCCGGCTTGGCGGCACAGCGTTTTGAAGGTGTGGCGGAAGGCGTAGAAGACCACCCGCGGGTCGGTGATGCCGCAGCCTCTCGGGCTTCGCAGATAGCGCGAGAACCACTGCCCGAACGTCCCCCCGCGGCGACCGTCATGATCCGGCTCGAGTGTCGGGAAGAGCCATTCGTGATCATCATCCCGGATTTTTCGCCAGTAGCGCATCATGCCGGCAGCGACGAGATCGGGATGGATGGGGATCGTCCGCCGCGACCCGGAGGTCTTGATTCGCTGTGCAGCGTTCTCGTCGGTGATGCGCAGCAGCGGTCCGTGTTCCGCATCGATCCACAAATCTTCGGTGCGCAGTTGGCAGATCTCCTCGAGGCGCGCTCCGGTGGCGAGGGCGATCATCGGGGCCCAGACAGCGGCTTCACCACCCCCGCCCTTTTGCCGCAGTCCGTCACGGTAGACCGGGGAGTTGAACACGATCTCGAGTTCATCGCGTGTGAATGGCCGGCGGACCAGCATTCCGACCTTGGCTTTCGGAATCCGGATGCCGCGGCCGACGTTTTGCGGAAGTTGACCGGCGTCATAGGCAACTTGCAGAAGACTGCTGATGAATCCGACTTTGCGGCTGATCGTTGACCTCGCCAGGTGCTTCTGGAGCAGCTGATCACGGTAGCGGACGAGGTCGCTGCGTTCGATCGTCAGCAGGGTCTTGCCCTTGATTAGTGGCTTGAACTCTTGGACGGCCTTCCTCACCTCGCTCAGGGTGCTCTCTGCGCGCTCGGGATTCAACTGTTTCCAGTACCGGTAGAGTTCGTCGAGTTCGTCGGTGAGATGAACGATGCCACGGGACGATTGCTTCTTGGGAGTAGCCTTGGTGGCCGCGTCTAGTGGATGGCTGACCGGTTCCGGCTGGCGATTGACGCATGGGGCCGTGGCTTCCAGCAACACTGCGGGCAACTCGGCCTGCGGGCTACTCACCCCTAGGCGCTCGGCAGCGAAACGATCTAGCCAGTCGCCGGCAAGACGATAGGCGAGGCGTTGCGCTTCTCCGCGGTCGGTCGTCTGCAGGTTAACCTTTATAATCTGGCCAAATTCTACGGCCAGACGCTTGGGGACACGGATTTGGAACCAATAGGCTCCGTTGTGCAGGATGGTGTATGCCACAGCAATTCTCCATAAAGGATAAATATGCTGTGTGATACGCAGGGTGTAACACCAACGGTATATTTTGTTTGTGCAACCGTTGTTTTTTAACGAAACAATGAGTTGTATTTTAGTGGCGGAGAGGGCGGGATTCGAACCCGCGTTAGGGTATTACCCTAAACACGCTTTCCAGGCGTGCGACTTAAACCGCTCATCCACCTCTCCGGGAGGCGCGGATTGTAGCAGAGGGGCGCTGTTCCTCAAAGCGACAGCCTTGTCCAACGTGGTATGAGCCTGAACGCGGGGCGTATTTCCAACGAGGAATGAGCCTGAAGCGGATGGCAAAGGCGGAGTGGGTTGATCATTCTGAGGATGGTGATCAACATGAACGAAGAGCGGCTTGGCACGATTGAGCAGATCGAGCAGTTTCTCAGTGCCAGCGCGCCGATTGAGTTTTCGGCGAGCGGCGGCGACAGCGAGCGGTATGGGCATATCAGCCGGGTGCTCAAGCGGTTTGACTACCCCCGGCGCGGCAAGCGCGAACGCGGGATACTTCTCCGGTACCTGCAACACACCAGTGGCTACAGCCGGGCGCAGGTGACACGTCTGGTGACGCGCTGGCAGCGCAACCGGCTGGCCGAGGTTCCACTGGTCAAGCGCTACGGGCGCCCGGCGGCGCCCTTTGCACGCAAATACACGCCGGCCGACATTGCCCTGCTGGTGGAGATGGACAAGGCCAACGAAGACGTTTGCGGCCCCGCTATCGTCCATCTGCTACAACGTGCCCACCGGACCTATGGCGATCCGCGGTATGAACGCCTGGCCACGCTATCGGTCTCGCACTTGTACAACCTGCGCAAGAGCGCCGGGATAAGGTCAAATCTGGTGTATGGAATGCTTTTGGCATCGGTTGATCAAGCGGCGAGCTGCTGCTGTTGCGTATCATCTGGGGTTGCCGGGACACCGTCCTTGAAGACGGTGCCGGACAGCAATTCGGCGATGCGCTCGACGCCGCGGATGCGACGCCATGATTTCTCGGCTTCCTGCACCAGCTTGAAGGCCAGTCCGAGGAAGGTGGATCGCGTCACACAGTTCTTCGTTCGTGTGGTGCGGTGGCGGACGGTCGCGAACGTCGACTCGATCGGATTGGTCGTTCGCAGGTGAATCCAGTGTTCGGCGGGGAAGTCGTAAAAGGCCAGCAGCGCCTCGCGATCCTTTGCGAGTTTGTCGGTCGCCTTCGGGTACTTGGCGCCGTAGGTCTTCAGGAAATGGTCGAAAGCGACGATGGCCTGGGCGCGGGTCGGCGCCATCCAGATTTCATGCAGATCCGCCTTGGCCCTGGCTTGCAGCGACTTGGGCAGGGCATTGAGGACATTGCCGGTCTTGTGCACCCAGCAGCGCTGCCGGCGGGTTTCCGGATAGACCTCGTCGAGCGCTGCCCAGAAGCCCAACGCGCCGTCACCCACGGCCAGCAGCGGACCCGATTGAACGCCGCGCCCGGCCAGGTCGCGCAAGACATCGAGCCAGGATTCCTTCGATTCGCGCAGACCGTCGCCGATCGTGACCAGTTCCTTGGTTCCGTTCGGCTTCACGCCAATGATGACCAGCAGACATTGTCGGGCATCATTCTCCTGCCGCAATCCGGTGTGTATGCCGTCCGCCCACCAATAAACGTAACGACTGGCCGACCGATCCCGCTTCATCCAGCCGGCGTACTCGGCCGCCCACTCGCCCTTCAACCGGGAAACGACATTCGGACTCAGTCCCCTGGCCTGGTCACCGACCAGCACCGTGAGTGCTTCGCGCATGTCACCGGTCGAAATGCCTTTCAGGTACAGCCAGGGCAACGCCGCCGTTACGCGTGCCGATCGGCGAACGAAGGGCGGCACCAGTGCCGAGTTGAACTTGATGCCCGTGCCCGAACGGTCACGAACCTTGGGTACGCACACTTCGACATTGCCGACCGCCGTCAGCACCTCCCGTGCCGGCAGATAGCCATTCCTGACCACCGCGCGTTGCCCGCCCAGCATCTTCACGTTGCCGTATTCCTCCAGCAATTCCTTCACCTCAACCTCGATCGCCTTCTGGATCAGCTCTCGCGCTCCGCGCCGAATCAGGTCCTCCAGCGACAGTCCCATTTCCGATTGCTCGGCAATTCCCTTCTTCGTATCCTTCATCCTGGCGTGTCCTCGTTTGTTGCTGAACATCGATCTCGACAATCAATTCTCAGCAGAGACACGCCACCTTTACAACCCCCGCCTCTTCGCAGAACGCATACACCAGTTTCGACTTTAGCCCAAGAGCGCCGGCTATCAGGCGCAGCGCAAGCGCTTCACGTCGACCCGACCGGTGTGCAACGCCATTGGCGTACGCAAAGCGCCCGGCCCCGAGGGGCGTGCCGGCTTTGTGCGCATCGATACGGTACATCAAGGCGATCTGGATGGTGTCAAAGGCGTGTATCACATCACCTGTGTCGACGCCGTCAGCCAATGGCAGGTTCAGGCGTGCGTGCAAGGCATCAGCGAGGCGCATCTGTTGCCGGTGCTGGCGTTGATCATTGACCAGTTTCCGTTCGTGGTGCTGGGCTTTCACTCCGACAACGGCTCGGAGTACATCAACCATCAGGTGGCCCGGATGTTGGAGAAACTGCGCATCGAGCAGACCAAGTCACGCTCGCGTCACAGCAACGACAACGCCTTGGCCGAGAGCAAGAATGCGAGCGTGGTGCGCAAGCACATGGGCTATTCGCATATTCCGCAGCAGTACGCCAAGCCGATCAATGCCTTCTATCAGGAGACCTTCAATCCCTGGCTCAATCTGCACCGCCCCTGCCTGTTTGCAACGTCGGTGACGAATGCGAAAGGCAAGATCGTCAAGCGCTATCGGCACGCGGATGTGAGGACGCCGCTGGAGTGCCTGGTTGCGTTGGCGGCAAAGAAGCTGGTTGCGTTCAAGCCCGGCGTAACGCTGGCGGCGTTGATGATGCAGGCGCGCTTACAAACCGATCTGGCGGCCGCTCAGGCGATGCAACGTGCCAAGAGCGATCTGTTCGCCAGTTTCGCTAAATCCCGGCGCCGCGCTTAACACCCCCCCTCGTTCCCCACTGCCGCGCTGCGCTTGCCAGACAACGATTGCTGCGCAATCCGTCCGCCGGGAGCCCTGCGGGCAGCAAATCGTAAAACCGGCATATCCATGCCAGAAAAAAAATCGCTACCTCCCCCACACAGCTCTTACACTGACTCTTTCAAACCCTTCAACCCACTCCCTGTCACCCCCTCTTCAGGCTCATACCTGAATTGGAAAATACTCTCATCCACCTCTCCGGGAGGCGAGGATTGTAGCAGAGGGGCGCTGTTGCTCAAAGCGACTTTCGCAGCCAGGCGAGCCCGATCCAGAGCATGAAGAGAAGCACGAGAGCGAGCAGGCCGACGAGCATTTCCGAGACCCCGCGCGGCAGCAGGAAGGCGGCGACCTGTCGCGGTGGACGGGTCAGAAGGTCGAGAAACCTGTAGATGGCATTCTGCTGCCGCCGGCTTCCGGCCAGAAGATACAGTATCCCTTGGCCGATCAGGCACAGTCCGAGCATCTCGACAACGGCGCGAATGGCGCTGATCACGAAGACCTGCACGCCCGCCACCTATTCGTCATCGATCCCGCATTCTTCTTCCATCTTGCGCATCCGCCGGTTGTAGAACCAGATCAGGGCCAGATAGATCACGAGATTCCCCTGGGCCGCCATGTAGAAGCCGAGCGGGAATCCGAACAGGCTGAAGCCATTGAGTTCCGCCGCGAACCAGGTGAGGACAAAGGTGATGACCGCCCAGATGAAGATCAGCCCGAAGGTCAGCCGCCGCGTCCTCAGCCAGTAACGATCGTCCGTCATGGACCACCCTTTGCCGGCGATACGCGTCGGATGGCATTCAGGAAGCGCTCGACCTCCTTGTCCGGCGCCTTGGTGAACAGGCTGACGACGATGATGGTCGGCGAACCCGGCGGCGACACCGAAGACGCCTGCCGCGGTTGAACTTATCTGGAACCATGGCTGCATGCGCAGGCTGCCGAGTCCCAGCCAGGCCAGGCTGCCGACTTCGACGCGAAAGATGTAATAGGCGGCCACGGACAAGCCGACGATCATGCCCGCCAGCGCGCCGGCCCGCGTCGCCCGGCGCCAGAAGATGCCGAGCACCAGCGCCGGGAAGAAGGCCGATCCGGCAATCGAGAAAGCCCAGGCAACCATGGACAGGATGGTGCCCGGTTTTTGCGCCGCCACCATCGCCGCCAGCACGGCGACGACGAGGAGCAGCGACTTGGAGATCACCAGACGCAACTGCGTCGACGAAGCGGGTCGGAAAACCCGGTAGTAGACATCGTGCGACAGGGCACTGGTGATCGTCAGCAGCAGGCCGTCGGCAGTGGACAGGGCGGCGGCCAGGCCACCGGCGGCGACGAGCCCGGAAACCACATACGGCATGCCGGCGATCTCCGGGGTCGCCAGAACGACCACGTCGGGACTGAGTACAAGTTCGGCCAGTTGCAGAATGCCGTCGCGGTTGATGTCCTCGTAGCTGACCAGTCCAACCCTGCTCCACGCGGCGACCCACCCCGGCAGCTTGTCAATCGGAATGTCGACGAGGTGTGCGAGAACCTCGTGCTTGACGAACACGGCATAGGCCGGCGCGGTCAGATAGAGTACGAGGATGAACAACAGCGACCAGAAGACGGATTCGCGCGCTTCGCGCACACTGGGCGTCGTGTAATAGCGCATCAGCAGGTGCGGCAGCGCCGCCGTGCCCACCGTCAGACAGAACACGAGCGCAAGAAAGTTGATGCGCTGCGACCAGCCGGACTCCGCACCGTCTCCCGGGAACGCGGCCGCATGATGGACCGGCGGGGCCGCGCGCTCGGCGGCGGCAGACATCGCCACCTCCCAGCGCAGCCGCGCCTGGTAGGGGTCTTTTGGCAGATCCCGGCGCTGCCTTTCCAGCGCCACGATATCCCTCACCTGCGCGTCAGTGGCCTTGAGCTCGTTGATTCTTGACGACAACTGCTCCCGTTCGCGGGAAAGCGAATCCGGCAACTGCGCGATCTTGCGCGCGTATTCGTCGGCCCGCTCGCGATAGAGGCGGCGGGCGGCGACTTCGGCCGGGCTGTCGAAAAGCCTGTCCTCCATCTGCCGCACCTGTTGCAGCACCTGGCCGTAGACCACCTGCGGGACCGGAATGCCGGTCACCGACCACGACAGGATCGCCACCGGGGTCAGGTAGGCAACGATCAGGATCACGTACTGCGCGACCTGCGTCCACGTCACCGCACGCATGCCGCCGAGAAACGAGCAGACGAGGATGCCGGCGAGTCCGACGAAGACGCCGATCTCGAATTGCAGGCTGACAAAACGGCTGGTGATGACGCCGACCCCGTAAATCTGCGCCACGACATAGACGAACGAGGCGAGAATCGCGGCGCCGACGGCGACCAGCCGGATGGCGTTGCCGCCGTAGCGGGCGCTCAGGAAATCGGGGATCGTGAATTCGCCGAAACGCCGCAGGTACGGCGCCAGCAGGAGCGCGACCAGGACGAAGCCGCCGGTCCAGCCGAGCACGAAAGCCAGACCCTGGTAGCCCGAGAGATAGAGCGTCCCGGCCAGGCCGATGAACGAGGCGGCGCTCATCCAGTCGGCGCCGGTAGCCATGCCATTGAAGAACGCCGGTACCCGGCGTCCGGCAACATAGAACTCCGAAACGTCGGTTGTCCGGCTCATGATCCCGATCACGGCATACATCGAGATCGTGAAGATCAGGAAGGAATAGCCGATCCAGCGCGGCGGCATGCCGTGCTGCTCGAGCACGGCGAGCGCCCCCACGAACATCAGGAAGCCGCCCGAGTACAGCAGGTAGTAACGCTGCAACCTGGTCAGGGAGGCCAGCATCGCCGCTTCCTAATGGCTGCGGCGCAGGAAGACCGTGGCTTGCGACTCCTCGACCAGCGTTTCTGCCGTGAGGATTTCCTTGTCAATGGCGCGAACCAGCACCATCTGGAACAGGCGCGCCAGCATCAGCGCATTGGTCATCGTGTCGCGCCGCCCGCTATCCTGGCTGTGGATGCCCAGACGCTCGAGCCAGTCGTCCAATGGCAGCAGCGTCACCGACTTGTCCTGGTACAGCGACGGCAGCATCCAGGCGAGATCGACCCAGCACGGCTGAAAATTGACTCCCAGGCGATTCTGCAATGCGGGTTTCAGGAAGCTGCTGACAAACGGACTATGGTAGGTCACCAGCGGCGCCTTTGCCGTATAGGCGAGAAATGCCATCAACTGGCGGTCGACCGCATCACCGTCGATGTCCCCCGCGGCCAGGTCGAAGGTGAAGGCGTCCGCCGGCATGATCGAGCCGCCCTGCACCCCCACCGCCGAAATGCCGAGCAACGCGCTGTCCGCCGCGCTGGGCCCCGCTGTCGCGATGTTGACCACCACGTAGCGCACATGGTAATGCCACTCATCGAGTTCCGGCGCCGGGCCGGCCCGCCAGGCTTCGAGCGCCTTGCGCACATCGGCGGGCAGTTTCTCCGGTGACCTGGAACCGCCCTTGCCGAGGAGTTTGCCGAGTTTGAATGCCATCAATGCACCTGATAGTCGAGCTTGAGGCGAGTCTGCAGTTTTCGCGCCTGACGGAAGGATTCCTTGAGCACCCGGCGATCGAGTTCGTTGAGGTCGTTCGGATCGATCAGGTTGTCGCCCTGGACACCAGGCTTGTTCTCGAGGTACTGGTGACGCAGGCGCAGCAACTGGATGAAATCGAGCCCCTCGAGTACCGCGTTGACCTCCTCGTCACGGATCGACAGGCGCTTCGACGCGATGCGCAGCCGCTGCACCGAGTTGGTGTTATGGACGCCGGTGGCCAGCGCATAAATTCGGGCGACATCGACGAAAATCCGCGAACCGTATTTCTTGAGGTCGATCTTGCCCGGATGCCCCGGCTCGAGATCGGTGATGAAATCACGAATCTTGCCCAGCGGCGGCGCCACGCTCAGGGCGTTTCTCGCCATGGACTGCAGGAACAGCGAATTTCCACCGGTCGCCGTGAGCAGGAAGCGGCGCATTTGCTCCGCCAGTTCGGCATTGCCGAACAGCGCGCGGAAGTCGAAGAAGATCGAGGCGTTGAGCAGGGCATCGGGTTCCGGCGAGCGCACCCACTTGCTGAACTGGTTCTTCCATTCGTCGAGGGTCAGGCACCACTGCGGATTGCTGGCCATGATGTTGCCCTTGCACAGCGGAAAACCGCAGCGGTCGAGATCCTTGTTGACGTCGAGCGCGAAAGCCAGGAAGCGCTTGCGCAGCGCCTTGACCTCGGAGGCATCGGGACAGGTGAAGACAATCCCGTTGTCCTGGTCGGTGCTGAACGTCTGCTCGTCGCGTCCTTCCGAGCCGAACGCCAGCCAGGCCCATTCGACACCAGCGAAATCGTGGTGGTCGAGGGCGAGTTGGATGCACACGGCGCGTCAAGCGCGTCGTTGAGCGCCGAGATGAACTGCGTCAACTGCTCGGCGCCGATTCCCTGGGCCAGCATGTTGAACGACAACTGGCGGACATCGGCCGCCGACCGCTGCAACGCCTCGACATCCGCCGCCGATTCGATGGCCTGGCGGATCTGGCGCAGGCGCGACTGCGCTGCAGCGCGAACAGGTCGCGCTCGGTGACGACTGCCGGTCAGCCGGCCTTCGGCATCGGTCACCAGGCACGTGGCGGATGCCGTGGGTGGCCATCGCCAGCATCGCGTCGTAGGCGGTGGCGTGCTCCTCCAGCATCAGGGGCTGGGCCGACATCGCCTCGCTGATCGGCGCGGTATTCGGCAGATCGGCGAGGAAGACGCGGTCGAGCAGGTCGTAGCGGGTGAATACCCGACCGGCTTGCAGGTCCTCGCCGGCGATGATCAGCGAGCCGACGCCGGCCTTGGACATGGTTTCCAGCGCTGCTCCGCATCGGCGTCTCCGGCGCCACGAAAACCGGCGTTGCGCGAGCCGATCCTGGTCAACGGCGAATTGAGCGTCTGTTGCTCGCTGGCACGCTGGGCAAACTGCTGCTGCAACTGGAGCCGCGACTGCTGCAACAGGCTGGCGATGTATTGCGTGCAGAAGAGGTTGAATTCCGGGCTGATCGCCATCAGCTTCATCAGGTCCTGGGTCGGCAACTGGTAGCAGAAGGTATCCTCGACCGCCGTGTAGGTGTTCGTCGTCGGTCGTCCCGAAGTTGCCGCACCGAGCGGAAAGCTCTCGCCCGGCCCCAGGTTGAGGACCGAATACTCGGTGACGGTCACCTCGCCGGCCTGGCGCGCCTGTACCTTGCCGCTCTCGATCACGTAGAAGAAACGGACAGTGCCCGAATCGGGGCCGACAATCTCGCTGTCCGCCGCGTGAAAAGCCAGTTGCGCCTTTTCCGCGAACAGTTGCAGGGCATCGCCCTTCATCTTGTCGAAGGGCGCATAGTGCTTGAGGAATTTCTGGGTGCTCCCCGCGATACGGCGGCTTCCCTGCTGCCGCAGATCCATTTCTGCCTGGCTGATGGCCTTTTCCTTGTGACTCACGACAACCTCATTTCCAATCAAAGTTCATAGTTTAACTTGAGACGCTGCTGGAGTCGCCTCGCCTGCCGCAAGGAAGCTCTCAAAATCGCCATGTCCAACTCGTTCAGGCTGTCCAGCCGCACACCGTTCCCGGCTTCGGCCGCCGCCGCTCCGGCGGCGATCTGCCGGGTCAGGCGCAGCCGCAAAATGTGCGAAAAAGCGGCGTCAACCGCGTCAATCTCGCCAGCTTGCAGCCCTCCCGCCGGCCCGGCATCGCGCAGGCGCGCGCTGGTGTTGACCGCGCGAACGCCGCTGGAGAGCGCAAGAATCCGCGCCGCATCGACAAAGATACGGCTGCCGAACTTCTTGAGGTCGACCTCATTGCCGCCTCCCCCCTCGCCGGCCACGACTTCGCCGCGAAAATTCAGCGGCACCTCAACCTGCAGGGCATTGACCGCCATCAGGTGCAGGAAGGCCGGGGTGTCGGCGGTCAGGGAAAGCAGCAGGCTGCGCAACTGCTCGCCGAGATCGCGATCGCCGCAGAGCGGGAAGAGGTCGAAGAAGATGCTGGCGTTGAGCAGGGCCTCCGGCTCGGGACGGCGCACCCACTCGTAGAAGCGCTGCCGCCACTCGTCGAGCGACAGGCACCACGCCGGATTGCCGGCCATGATTCCGCCGCTGCACAGCGGAAAGCCACAATCGGCCAGGCGCCGATTGACGTCCTGGGCAAAGGGCAGGAAGATTTCGCGCAGGGCATCCGCTTCATGCCGGTCGGTGGCGCTGAACACCAGCCCGTTGTCCTGATCGCTGACCAGACTCTGTTCGTGCCGCCCTTCCGAACCGAGGGCCAGCCAGCACCAGGAGCCCTTCGGCATCCGGTGGCGACGCGCGGTGAGTTCGATGACGCGGACTGTCAGGCGATCGTTGAACGCCGCGATCAGACGCGTCAGCAGGCCCCCGCTCAGATCCCGCGCCGCGAAATCGCGCAGGAATTCCTGAACCCGGACGGCAATCCGTGGCGCCTCCTCGAGCGACGCGAAGGCATCCAGTTCCTTCTCGAGCGCCAACTGGCGGCGGCAGGGAAGAATGCCTTCCAGCGACCAGGGCATGTCAGTACTTGACCCGGGCGAAGTAGGTCTTCTCGGAGGCTTCCAGCGCCTGGCGCACCGTGACGATGTCCATCTTTTCCAGCAGCGGCACCATCCTGAGGAATACCTCGGCCGTCGCCAGGGCATCCTCCAGGGCATTGTGACGGCTTTCGATCTCGATGCCCAGACGGTCCAGGATGTCGTCGAGCTTGTGCGACTCCTGATTCGGATGGACCACCGCCGACAACAGAAGGGTATCGAGGACCGGTTGCGCGAAGCGGACGCCGGTCCGCTGCTCCTTGAGTTGCAGGAAGCGCATGTCGAACGCCGCGTTGTGGGCGATCAGCACGGTGTCCGCGCAGAATTCGTGGAAGGCCGGCAGGACCAGGTCGATGTTCGGCTTGCCGCGCACCATGTCCTCGGTAATGCCGTGAATCGGGATCGATTCGGGCTTGAGTGGCCGCTCGGGGTCAACCAGCTGATCGAAGACCTCCTGGCGCAGCAGGCGGTTGTTCACGATGCGCGCCGCGCCGATCTGGATGATCTCGTCGCCGGCCGACGGTTGCAGCCCGGTCGTTTCCGTATCGAAGACGGTGTAGGTCAGTTCGCTCAGCTTGCGGTCGAGATCGACCGAGTTGTCTTCATACTTGAAGAGGTCGAAATCGTAGTATTCGGGCCGCCCCGCTCCGCGCCTGTTGTCCTCCTGCTCCTCCTCGATTTCCGGTGTCGCCACCGGCAGGACGAAGCGAAAATAGGCGCGGTGGGCGGCCTTTTCGCGCTGGTACCAGATTTCGCCGCCATGTCGGTCGATGACGTCGCGCAGGGTGAGCGGCGACGTTTCCGCGCCGACATTCATCGACTCCATCTCCCAAGTGTAGAAGGTTTCCGACGACATCGCCGGCCCGGCCCAGATCAGGTCGAGGTAGGCCAGCTTGCCCTGGGCCGCCAAGCGGAAGCGCAGTTCCCGCGGCTCATAGTGATCCTGCAGCCGGGAAGCAAGGAAGAGCAGCGCGAAAACCAGCGAAAAACTGTCGGCCTTGACCCACAGCGCATCGTCCAGCCCTTCGGTCTTGGTCGGCAGTCGCAGTTTCTCCTCGATTCTGCGCTGGGCGGCAGCAATGAGATCGACGCCGAGGATGTCCTCCAGCGGCCAGCGCATCTTCATCGAGTCCGAAAACTCGACCATCGTCCGGTCGAGACGCTGGCTCATGCCCGCGACCTCGTCGCCGACGACGCCGAGGAAGCGCTCACGCATTTCCGGCTCCATGTCCGGGTAGTCGATCAGGTTCGTCACCGCCGCCCGGATGCTGCCAAGCGAAGCGCGGCTCCCTTCGGTCAACGCGTGCAGCACCTGGTCGCGGCGCGCCTCCTCCTCGACGTTGCGCGTGATGTTCTCGATCGTCAGCACGTAGCCGGACATCCTGTCGCCGCGCTCGCTGCCGCTGAGCACGGGAACCATCTGGACGCGCAGCAACTGGCCGCCGCGCAGCGTCGTGATGAAGTTGGACAGCGCCGTCTTGCCGGCCGCCAACCGCTGGCGGATGACCTCCTCGGCATGCTGCACCTGGTTCTTTTCAAGGATCGAAAAAATCGAGCGCCCGAGACCGATCAGCGCCCCCCCGGAGACCGAGGTCGGCCCCTGCGCCAGCGCCTTGAACTGGAGACGGGCGCGGTTGTTGTAGAGCAGGATGCGGCCGTCGAGGTTGCAGACGACCACCGCCTGAGCCAGTTCCGACATCAGCGCGGCCAGCCGGTTCTTCTCTTCCTCGACCGAGGCCTTGGCCACGGCGATCTGCTCGCTGACGTCGTCGAGCAGGACGTCGCGCTGCTGCGCCAGATCGTTGGCGGCGCGCGCCAGATGCTGCACTTCCGGCGGGCCTTCCGGCGTTACCCGGAAATTGCGGTTGGCCCCGAGCATCAGGCGCAGCTTTTCGGACATGCTCAGCAGCCCGTCAACATACTGCTTGAACAGCTTTCTCAACACCACCACGCCGACAGCGAAGCCGACCACGGTCATCATGATGCCGGTCGGCAGGTGGGAAAGGAGCAAATGGACCATCTCGGCGTGCTCATTCTCGCTCATGCTCAGCCAGACCAGGAGCAAGGTGACCATGAACGGCCCGGTCATCAGCAGACCGAGCACGATCACTGCCAGCAGGAATCGATATTTTGCCTTCATGGCGCCCATCCGCATCGAATTTCAGGCTGTCGCGGCCGTTGACCGCAACAGATCAGACAGCAAGCATTTCCTTGACCTTGTCGACCAGTTCCTTGGTCGAGAACGGCTTCGTGACGTAGGCGTCGGCGCCGATCGCCAGCCCCTTGGCCATTTCGGTATCGCGCCCCTTGGCGGTCAGCATGACGATCTTCAGACCCGCGCGTTGGGTATCGGCGCGCAAGGCTTCACAGACCTCGAAGCCGGACTTCTTCGGCATCATCACATCGAGCAGCAGCATATCCGGATTGAAGCTGGCGACCATGGCCAGCGCCTCGTCGCCATCATTGGCGACGGCCACCTCGAAACCTTCCTTCTTCATCAGGAACTCGAGCGAAATGACGATATTGGGCTCGTCGTCAACAATGAGAATCTTCTTGGCCATGCCTTGCGTCTCCCTCTTATTCTTCCGGCACCGGCAACGGTACCGTGAAGATGAATTTTGCACCGGCACCGGGCCGGCTTTCAACCCAGAGATTACCACCAAAGTATTCGATAATCTGCCGGCTGATCGGCAACCCGAGCCCGGTGCCCTGCGGCTTGTCGGTCATCGTGTTGCCACCCTGACGGAATCTCTCGAAAATGACCAGAGACTCTTCGGCGGTGAGTCCCGGCCCGTTGTCTTCAACCTCGACACGCGCTTCGCGCCCGTCGTCGGTCACTCGCACCATGACCAGACCGGTCTCGCCATGAACGAACTTCACGGCATTGGAGAGCAGGTTGATCATGACCTGCGTCAACCGGTCGCGGTCGGCCAGCACCACCGGCCCCAGTGCCGGGATTTCGCTCTCCAGCGTGACGCCCTTGGCGCGGAAAAGCTGTCCGAGCGACTCCATCGCCTCGCGCGCCACTTCGCCGATATCGACGTCGCCGGTCGTCCATTCCGCCCGCCCCGATTCCAGCTTGGCCATGTCGAGAATCTGGTTGATCAGGCGCGTCAGCCGCTCAGCCTCATTGACGATGATGCCGAGGAAGCGGGTGCGGTCGGCGAGGTCGATTTCCGGATCCTGGTGCAGCATTTCGGAAAAGGCGCGGATCGACGTCAGCGGCGTCCGCAACTCGTGGGTGACGGTCGAAATGAAATCGTCCTTCAGGCGATCGAGTTCGCGCAGGCTCGCGTTGGCCGCGCGCAATTCGGCGGTCGCTGCTTCGAGTTCGCGTCGACTTCCGTTCCAGGTCGCGGCTATAGGCGCGCACCTGGGTGGCCTCGTCGAGGATGTCGAGCACCTCTTCCAGTCCGATATTCTCTTCCCGGGCCACCGACGCCACCATCACCCGGGCACTGGCCGAGCCAATGGCGCCCGAGAGCTGGGCCTCGGCAAAGCGGACGAAATCACCATTGGCCGGCAATGTCTGCCAGTCCCTGACCCCCTGCGCCGCGGCAAAGGCGCCCAGGCGCTTGCGCGCCCGCCGCGGGCCGAGAAAGCGTTCGAGCAGGCCGACCAGATCATCGACCGAAGCTGTGCCCCGCCACAGTCGCGCATCGCGGGTGCGCGCACCGTGCCGGAAGACATCGACAAAGCTCTCCGCCTGCCCTGCTTCGAGCGCATCCGGCCGCGAATGCAGCGAAACCAGAACGTACAGGCCGATATTGACCAGCAGGCTCCACCACAGACAGTGCGAGATCTCGTCAAGGCCGGTGAGGCCGAACAGCGCCTGCGCCTTGAGCGCCTCGACGCCCCACAGGCCCTGCTCGACAAAACCCTTGTCGATCCAGCCCGACTTGGCGAAAGATGGCAGCAGCAAGGTATAGAACCAGACGGCAAAGCCGCCGAGCAGACCCGCGACGGCGCCTGTGCGCCGGCCTTGTTTCCAGTACATGCCGCCGAATACCGCCGGGGCGAACTGGGCTACGGCGGCGAAGGAAATCAGACCGATGCCGACCAGCGCGTAGGCTTCCCCGGCCGCCCGGAAATAGATGTAGCCGAGGAGCAGGATCACCACGATGGCGAGCACGCCGGATGCCGATCAGTATCCCCGAGAGATCGCCGCGCTCGCCGACGCCCAGCCAGCGCGTGCGCAGTAGCCAGGGCATGACGAGATCGTTGCAGACCATGGTTGACAGGGCGATGGTTTCGACGATCACCATGCTGGTTGCCGCCGACAGGCCGCCGATGAACACCAGCAGCGCCAGCGCTTCGGCACCGCGGGCCAGCGGCAGGGTCAGGACAAAGGTATCCGGGTTGACGCCCTGCCCCGGGAAGTGCAGCAGACCGCCCAGCGCCAGCGGCAGGACGAAGACATTGATCAGCACGAGATAGAGCGGAAACAGCCAGACGGCCCGCCGCAGATGCGATTCATCGACGTTCTCGACGACGATGATCTGGAACTGGCGCGGCAGGAAGACGATGGCAAGGCCGGAAACCAGGATCAGCGCGGTCCACGTCCCTGCCCGGCTCGAATCCAGTTGCAGCAGGCGGGCCAGTTCGGGCGCTGCCGCCGCCCTCTGGAACAGGTCGGAAAGCCCGCCGAACATGCCGTAGGTGACGAACAGGCCGACCGCCAGAAACGCCACGAGCTTGACCACCGACTCGAAGGCGATCGCCGCCACCATGCCTTCATGACGCTCCGTGGCATCGAGATGACGCGTACCGAAAAGAATCGTGAACAGCGCCAGCAGCGCGGCAATCACCAGGGTCGAGTCGAGCATCGGCTCCGGCAGCAGGTCGCCGCCCGACCTGTGCAGGAGAACGTCGAGGCTGGCCGCCACGGCCTTCAACTGGAGGGCAATGTAGGGAACCACGCCGATCACCGCGATCACCGTCACCAGTCCGGCCAGAAATTGGCTCTTGCCGTAGCGCGACGCGATGAAGTCGGCGATCGAGGTAATCCGCTGTGTCTTGCTGATGCGGATCATCTTGAGGATGACTCCGCCGAACAGCAGCATCAGCGTCGGCCCGATATAGATGGTCAGGAACGACAGCCCGCCCGACGTGGCGCGACCGACGCTGCCGTAGAAGGTCCACGACGTGCAATAGACCGCCAGCGAGAGCGCATAGACATTGGGGGTGATGATCGACCTGCCGGCATCGGCCCGGGCATCACCGAAACGCGCGACCGCGAACAGCAGCGCCATGTAACCCGCCGACAGCAGCAGGATCAGACCGGCGGACAACACCTACTCGCCTCGCCGCTCGGCAGCACCGGCCGCCAGCACGATGATCCCCGCCCAGACCCCGAACAGATAGAGAAAGCTGGCCGGAATCCCGTTCCAGTCGCCTGTCGGCAACCCGAGCATCGGGAAAGTCAGCAGCGGGATGGCCGAGGAGACCAAGCGCCGCCAGGCGCTGCCGCAACGGATTCAGACGCTTCATGCGCCGCCCCTCCAATAGAAAACGGCCGGCACGCCAAGCGCGCCGGCCGTTGATGGCATGCAGTCTGAAACGACCACACGGGAGGTCACCTGACAGGCGACCATTGTCTCCTCCTTGCCATTGTTCGTTGAAGGCGGCCTGGCAAGCCCGCCGCCCTCCCTGAAGCGACCCGGAATCAGCCGTTGCGCTCTTCCGGGATCGCCGGGCTTTGGCATCGCCAAAACCCGGACAACCCTTAACCCTTCAACTGCTCCAGGATCGCCGGGTTTTCCAGCGTGGACGTATCCTGCGCCGCGGTCTCGCCCCTGGCCAGGCCACGCAGCAGACGGCGCATGATCTTGCCCGAGCGGGTCTTCGGCAGGTTGTCGCCGAAACGGATGTCCTTCGGCTTGGCGATCGGACCGATCTCCTTGCCCACCCAGTCCTGCAACTCCTTGATGATCCGCTTGGCATCGTCGCCGGTCGGGCGCTGGCCCTTGAGGACGACGAAGGCGACGATGGCTTCACCGGTCAGGTCATCCGGACGGCCGACCACGGCCGCCTCGGCAACGATCGGGTTGGCGACCAGCGCGGATTCGATTTCCATGGTGCCCATGCGGTGCCCGGAAATGTTCAGCACATCGTCGATACGGCCGGTGATCGTGAAGTAGCCGGTGTCCTTGTCGCGGATCGCGCCGTCGCCCGCCAGGTAGTACTTGCCCTGGAAGTCGGCCGGGTAGTAGCTCTTCTGATAGCGGTCCGGATCGCCCCAGATGGTGCGGATCATTGCCGGCCACGGCCTCTTGACGACGAGGATGCCGCCCTTGACCCCACGGCACGTCGGCGCCGGTTTCATCGACGACGGCCGCCATGATGCCCGGGAAGGGCAGCGTGCACGAACCCGGCACCAGCGGGGTGGCGCCCGGCAGCGGGGTGATCATGTGACCGCCGGTTTCGGTCTGCCAGAAGGTATCGACGATCGGGCAGCGGCCGCCGCCGACATTGTCGTAATACCACTTCCAGGCAGCCGGGTTGATCGGCTCGCCGACCGTGCCGAGGATGCGCAGCGATGACAGGTTGTAGCTCTTCGGATGCACGGCGGCATTGGAGTCGCAAGCCTTGATCAGCGAACGGATCGCCGTCGGCGCCGTGTAGAAGATATTGACCTTGCGGTCCTGGATCACCTTCCAGAAACGGCCGGCATCCGGGTAGGTCGGCACGCCCTCGAAGACGATTTCGGTGGCGCCGCAGGCCAGCGGGCCGTAGGCGATGTAGGTATGGCCCGTCACCCAGCCGATGTCGGCGGTGCACCAGAAGAGTATCCTGCGGCTTGATGTCGAAGGTCCACTTCATGGTCATGATGGCGTGCAGCAGGTAGCCGCCGGTCGAGTGCTGGACGCCCTTGGGCTTGCCGGTGGAACCCGAGGTATAGAGCAGGAACAGCGGATGCTCGGCCTCGACCCATTCGGGTTCGCAGGTTTCCGCCTGACCGGGCAGACAGGTCGTGCAGCCACTCGTCACGACCGGCAACCATGTTGCACTCGCCGCCGGTGCGCTTGAAGACGATGACGTTCTTGACGCATTCGCAGCCGCCCAGAGCGAAGGCTTCATCGGCGATGGTCTTGAGCCCAATCGACTTGCCGCCACGGAACTGGCCGTCGGAAGTGATGAGCATGACGGCGCCGGCATCGTTCATGCGATCGCGCAGCGACTGGGCCGAGAAGCCGCCGAAGACCACCGAGTGGATGGCGCCGATGCGGGCGCAGGCCTGCATGGCGACGACGCCTTCGATCGTCATCGGCAGGTAGATGACGACGCGGTCACCCTTCTTGACGCCCTTGGGACGGCAGGCTTGGCCAACTTGCAGACCTTGGCCAGCAGATCCTTGTAGGTGATCGTCGTGACATCGCCGTCATCGGCTTCGAAAATGATGGCGACCTTGTCGCCCAGGCCGCCCTCGACGTTGCGGTCGAGGCAGTTGTACGACACATTGAGCTTGCCGTCGGCAAACCACTTGAAGAACGGAGCGTTGGACTCGTCGAGGACCTGGGTGAACGGCTGCTTCCAGCTGACCATTTCCCGTGCGCGCTTGGCCCAGAAACCTTCATAGTCGGCCTCGGCTTCGGCGCACAGCGCCTTGTAGGCGTCCATCCCGGAAATCGTCGCGTTTCTGACGGATTCGTCAGACGGATAAATCAGTTTCACGGATTCACTAGACATATTCTTCTCCTCTGAGGTACTTCGCATCCATGTTGGAACAACCGAACCGGCCTCGGGCTGTCACCCGGGACAACTAAAGCCACGCAAACTGGAAAACAACCCACTCCTCTCGCCAGTGCTGCGCAGGATTAGACGCAGATAATCTTACAAAGCCCTTACGAAATCACGCTGCGCCGCAGCAAATCACCGCCTCCCGAAGCGGGCGCCGCGCCATGCCAGCGCGCCATGGTAAAATTCAGGTCTTTCAAACCGCCGTCCAAACCATGAATTCGCTAGTCAAATTCCTCGAAACCTTCATCTTTGCCAGCCGCTGGATCCAGGCGCCGCTCTACCTGGGACTGATCCTCGCCCAGGTCGTCTATTGCTGGCTGTTCATGGTGGAACTCTCCCACCTTGCCCACAACGCCCTGAGCACCTCCAAGATCAGCGAAACCGACATCATGCTCGCCGTCCTCGGCCTGATCGACGTCGTGATGATCGCCAACCTGCTGCTCATGGTCATCGTCGGCGGCTACGAAACCTTCGTTTCGCGCCTCGATCTCGAGGACCACCCCGACCAGCCGGAATGGCTGTCGCACGTCAATGCCGGCGTGCTCAAGATCAAGCTGTCGACGGCGATCATCGGCATCTCGTCGATCCACCTGCTGAAAACCTTCATCAATGCCGACAACCTGTCCGAACACACGATCAAGTGGCAGGTCATCATTCATGTCGTGTTCCTGATTTCCGCCCTGGCCATGGCCATTGTCTGACAAGACCATGACCCAGACCCTCGCCCTGCAACACCAAGAAACACCACTGACACAACGGAGTTCCTGCATGACCGCCATCAAACAGGAAGACCTGATCCAGTCCGTCGCCGATGCCTTCCAGTACATCAGCTACTACCACCCGCTGGACTACATCAAGGCGCTCGGCGAAGCCTACGAGCGCGAGGAAAGTCCCGGCCGCCAAGGACGCCATCGCCCAGATCCTGACCAACTCGCGCATGTCGCGCCGAAGGCCACCGCCCGATCTGCCAGGACACCGGCATCGGCATGGTCTTCCTCAAGGTCGGCATGCAGGTCACATGGCCGGATGCGACGATGAGCGTCCAGCAGATGATCGATGAAGGCGTCCGCCGCGCCTACGGCAACCCGGACAACCCGCTGCGCGCCTCGGTGCTGGTCGACCCGGCCGGCGCGCGCAAGAACACCAGGGACAACACCCCGGCCGTCGTCCATTACGAGATCGTTCCCGGCCACCACGTCGAAGTGATCTGCGCCG
>CAWEMU010000013.1:0-9914 GCA_963810175.1 uncultured beta proteobacterium
GAGCTTCCGGCTGGGTGTGCTCGTTGAGCTCGGCAAGTTGCAATTCCTGCAATGGCACGTCGGTGGCGAACGCCTTCAGGAAGGCACGGGCACTCTTCGGCTGTTCCACGATGAAGTGGGCGAGCGGACGCACCACGGACAGCACGCTCGCCGGTAGCGATTCCTCAAGCGGTGTCGGGCCGAGCGGAACGGGTATCAGATAGAGCGTCCCGGCCATCAGGGAACCGCCACGCCCTGTCTTCGCAGCAGGGCGCAGAGTGCGATCAGGGGAAGGCCCACCAGCGCATTCGGATCATCACCGGCGATACGGCTCAAAAGCGCGATCCCGAGACCTTCCGACCTGGCGGATCCGGCGCAATCATAGGCCGGCTCGCGGCGCAGGTAGCGTTCGATCTCTTGATCCGTCACTTCGCGGAAGGTCACCAGGGTAGGGACACCGCACACCTCGACCACACCAGTGCGGGTGTTGTAGAGGCAGAGACCGGTATAGAAATTGACCGTCTTTCCCGAGAGGGCGCGCAATTGCTCGACTGCACGCTCGTGACATCCCGGCTTGCCGTAGATGACGCCGTTGACCGTGGCAACCTGGTCACTGCCTATGATCAGGGCGTCCGGATGGGCGCCGGCGACGGCCCGGGCCTTGGCTTCGGAAAGACGCAATGCCATTGCTTCTGGACTCTCCCCGGGCCAACGACTTTCGTCGGTTTGCGGGCTGGCAACTTCGAACGGCAGGCCGAGGCGGTGCAACAATTCGCGACGGTATGGCGAAGTTGACGCAAGAATCAGGGTTTGTGACATGAAAGTTCCAATACAACAAAGTGTTGCCGCAATTTCTTAAAGTGGCACTTTGTTTTGACTTGGCGGGCGAGAAATAATATCATTCAATGTTTGAGTCGCAACAGCTTGAGATTGAAAAGGATTTCGGACGCATTCGCGTTTTCCTGGGAAGGCCATGTTGTTGAAGGGACGCTGGCACTATCCAGCCTTGAACGCCTGCATGACCTGCTGGCTGGACTGGCCGGAGAGGTGAGCTTCCGTATCAGCGGGCTGACTGGGGAACGGGGAGAGTCGATGCTGCATCTGGAGGTTTCGGGATCGCTCCCGCTGGCCTGCCAGCGCTGTCTGGAAGCGATTCCTTTCAACCTCGATGTCGATAGTCTTCTGGAACTGCTTCCGGAGGGTGCCGAGATGTCGCAGGACGAGCTGGAAGACGATACACGTGATTTCCTGCCGGTGGCGGGCAAACTGGATGTGGCCGAATTGGTGGAGGACGAGATCCTCCTGGTCCTGCCGGTTGCGCCAAGGCACGAAAGATGTGGTTTGCCGGGCACTGCCGATGCGGGCGAGCGGATTAATCCGTTCGCGCAGTTGGCCGGACTCAGAGGCAAGCCGAACTGATTTTTTTGGAGTAATGACATGGCTGTTCAACAGAACAAGAAATCCCCTTCCAAGCGTGGCATGCGTCGCGCTCACGACTTCCTGTCCAATCCGCCGCTGGCTGTCGAGCCGAACACCGGCGAAGTCCATCTGCGGCACCATATTTCGCCGAACGGCGTCTATCGCGGCAAGAAGGTTCTCAAGGCCAAGGGCGAGTGATCGTTCAATGAAGGGCGGGCTGTCCGTTCCGGGCTGCCTGCCTTTTATTTTGCCATGACAGCCAGCATCGCCATCGATTGCATGGGAGGAGACCACGGACCGTCCGTGACGGTGCCGGCGTCCCTGCGTTTTCTCGAAGACCATCCGGGCGCAAGTTTGATCCTCGTCGGCCGCGAGGACATGCTGCAACCGCTCTTGGGAAAATGGTCAGCGAATTCCCGCCTGCGCGTCGTCCACGCTTCGGAAGTTGTGGAGATGCACGAATCGCCAGCGCTTGCGTTGCGCAACAAGAAAGATTCGTCGATGCGGGTGGCGATCAACCTCGTCAAGAATGGCGAGGCGGATGCCTGCGTTTCGGCGGGCAACACCGGCGCGCTGATGGCGATTTCACGGTTTGTCATGAAGATGATGCCGGGAATCGAGCGACCGGCGATCTGCGCGGCCGTGCCAACAGCCAAAGGGCATACTCACATGCTCGATCTCGGTGCCAATGTCGATTGCGGACCGGAACACCTGCTCCAGTTCGGCATCATGGGCGCCATGCTCGTCGCCGCGATGGAGCACAGCGATCGCCCGACGGTCGGCATCCTCAATATCGGCGAGGAAGAGATCAAGGGCAACGAAGCGGTCAAGGCCGCCGCCGAGCTGCTCCGCGCGTCCGATCTCAATTTTATCGGCAATGTCGAGGGTGACGGCATCTACAAGGGCGATGCCGATGTCGTCGTCTGCGACGGTTTCGTCGGCAATGTCGCCCTGAAGGCGTCGGAGGGACTGGCGCAGATGCTGGGTTCATCGCTGCGCAGCGAGTTCAAGCGCAACTGGCTGACCAAGCTGGCAGCCGTCATCGCGATGTCAGTTCTCAACAATTTCAAGCAACGCTTCGACCATCGCCGTTACAACGGGGCCATCCTGCTGGGTCTGCGCGGCATCTCGGTCAAGAGCCACGGATCAGCCGATGCTTTCGCCTTTGGCTACGCCGTTGGCCGTGCCTACGATGCAGCCGAGAACCGCGTCCTCGAGCGGATCGCCGCACGAATCGCATCGGCGACTGATGCCCAGGTTGCCAGAGTCGAGGAGAGCGCCTGAATGTATGCACGACTGACCGGCACCGGCAGCTGCCTTCCCGGTATGCCAGTAAGCAATGACGACCTGGCGGCGCGCGGCGTCGACAGCAATGACGAGTGGATCGTTTCGCGTACCGGCATTCGCAGTCGCTTCCTGGCGACGCCGGGAACGACCTCAAGCGAACTGGGTCTGGTCGCTGCACAGCGGGCGCTGGAGATGGCCGGCGTCGCGGCCAGTGACATAGACCTGATCATCGTGGCGACATCGACTCCGGATTTCATCTTTCCCAGTACCGCCTGCCTTATCCAGGGCAGGCTGGGCAGCAGCAAGGGCGCTGCCGCGTTCGACGTCCAGGCCGTCTGCAGCGGCTTTGTCTACGCTCTGGGAGTTGCCGAAAAGTTCATCCGCTCGGGCAGCCACAGCAAGGCGCTGGTTATCGGCGCCGAGGTGTTTTCGCGGATTCTTGACTGGAACGACCGGGGCACCTGTGTGCTTTTCGGCGACGGGGCAGGCGCGGTGGTTCTCGAGGCTGCGGAAAAGCCCGGGATCCTTACCACGGCAATGCATGCCGACGGCAGCCAGAACGAGATCCTGAATGTTCCGGGTCAGGTTTGTGGGGGCCAAGTGACCGGCGACCCATTCCTGCGCATGGACGGTCAGGCAGTCTTCAAGTTTGCCGTACGTGTCCTGGCGGAGGTCGCCGAAGAGGTGTGCGTTAAGGCGGGCATCCACGCGAGCGGGATAGACTGGCTGATTCCGCATCAGGCAAATATTCGCATCATGGACGCCACAGCAAGAAAACTCGGCGTGGAGCGCGGCAAGGTGATCATCACCGTCGATCGGCATGGCAATACTTCCGCCGCTTCCGTTCCGCTGGCGCTCGACGAAGCGGTTCGTGACGGACGCATCCGGAGTGGGCAACGGGTGCTGCTGGAAGGCGTCGGCGGTGGCTTCACCTGGGGCGCGGCCCTGCTCGAATTCTGATCCGGGAGAGGAAAAACATGTCTTTCGCTATCGTATTTCCAGGCCAGGGCTCCCAAAGCGTTGGCATGATGGCTGCCTACGGTGATGCTGCCGTGGTTCGCGCTACCTTCGACGAGGCTTCCGGCGCACTCGGCGAAGACCTGTGGGCGATGGTCGCCGATGGTCCGGCGGAAGTACTTTCCCAGACAGTGAATACGCAGCCGGTGATGCTGACTGCCGGCATTGCTGCCTGGCGGCTTTGGCGGGAGAGGGGCGGTCGCATCCCCGTTGTCGTTGCCGGTCACAGTCTCGGCGAGTATTCGGCGCTGGTCGCCGCCGGCGTCATCGAACTCAAGGATGCCGTGCCTCTCGTTCGCCTGCGCGCGGCTGCCATGCAGGAGGCCGTTCCGTTTGGCACGGGCGCCATGGCTGCAATTCTTGGCCTCGATGATGCGGGCGTCGTCGCCGCCTGTATCGAGGCGGCCCAGGGCGAGGTTGTCGAACCGGTCAATTTCAATGCCAATGGTCAGACGGTCATTGCCGGGCACAAGAACGCGGTCGAGCGCGCCATGGAAAGCTGCAAGGCGCGTGGCGCCAGGATGGCCAAGGCGCTGCCGGTTTCCGCACCGTTCCATTCGTCGTTGATCCGTCCGGCAGCCGACAAACTGGCGGCGCGTCTGGCCGAACTGGATTTCCTGACGCCGGTTGTTCCGGTGATCAACAATGTCGATGTCGCGATCGAAAGCGCACCGGAACGCATCAAGGACGCGCTGGTCCGTCAGGCCTATAACCCGGTACGCTGGGTCGAGACCATCCAGAAGATGGCCGCTCTCGGCGTGACTACCGTAGCCGAGTCTGGTCCAGGCAAGGTGCTGGCCGGACTGACCAAACGCTGCGCCGATGGTGTTGCCGGCGTGGCGCTGGCGGATGCCGCTTCGATCGAAGCCAACTTGGGTTTGGAGTAAGTCATGCTGAACGACAAGGTCGCTTTCGTCACCGGCGCCACCCGCGGTATCGGCCGCGCCATTGCGCTGGAACTCGGCAGGCAGGGCGCGACGGTGATCGGCACGGCGACCAGCGAAGACGGGGCCGGCAAGATATCAGCTTATCTCGCCGAAGCCGGTGTCAAGGGCAGGGGAGTCATGCTAGACGTCACCGACAGCGCCCGGACCGACGGCGTCCTGGCAGACGCCGCCAAGGAATTCGGTGTCATCACCATCCTGGTCAACAATGCCGGGATCACCCGAGACAACCTGGCGATGCGCATGGGGGACGACGAGTGGGACGCCGTGATCGACACCAACCTGAGGGCGGTTTTCCGTCTCACCCGCGGTGTCATGCGTGGAATGATGAAGGCGCGCTTCGGACGGGTGGTCAACATAACTTCGGTGGTCGGCTATTCAGGAAACCCGGGCCAGGCAAACTACTGCGCGGCGAAGGCCGGCGTTGCAGGTCTCACCCGATCGCTGGCACGGGAACTTGGCAGCCGTAATATCACGGTCAACTGCGTGGCTCCGGGCTTTATCGCTACCGACATGACGCGTGCCTTGAGCGAAGAGCAGAGGCAAGCCATGCTGGCAGCGATTCCGCTCGGTCGCGCCGGCACTCCGGAAGATGTCGCCGGTGTCGTGGGCTTTCTTGCCTCCCCGGCAGCAAGCTATGTCACGGGCACGACAGTGCATGTGAATGGCGGCATGTTCATGGATTGATTTCCCGAAGCCCCGGCTTTTGGTAAACTATCAATGTTTTTTTACGCACCCCCAAGAGGGAAGGAGTTTTTCTAATGGATAACATCGTAGAGCGCGTCAAGAAGATTGTCGCCGAACAGTTGGGCGTCAATGAAGCGGACATCAAGAACGAGTCCTCGTTCGTTGACGATCTGGGGGCGGATTCGCTGGACACCGTCGAACTGGTCATGGCGCTCGAAGAGGAATTCGAGTGCGAAATTCCTGACGAACAGGCTGAGAAGATCACCACGGTCCAGCAGGCGGTCGACTATATCCTGGCCAACAAGGCCTGATTCATATCGTCTGATTCAGCGACAAGGCCGGCCCCATGGTCGGCCTTGCCGCATTTGCATTCGGAGTTCACCTTGACACGTCGCAGAGTCGTCATCACTGGTCTGGGTCTCGTTTGCCCGGTTGGAAATACCGTCGAAGAAGCCTGGCAGAACATCGTGGCCGGCCGCTCCGGCATTGCCCATGTCACGCGTTCGATACCTCCGCCTTCCCGGTGCATATCGCCGGCGAGGTCAAGGCTTTGACGTCAGCGACTATCTTTCGCCGAAGGATGCGCGCCGGATGGATATGTTCATCCATTTCGGCATGGCGGCGGGGATTCAGGCCGTACGTGACGCCGGGCTGACAAGGAAAACGTTGCCGACCCCGAGCGTGTCGGGGTATCGATCGGTTCGGGCATCGGCGGTCTGCCGATGATCGAGGAGACCAACGACGAATTCGCGGCGGGCCGCGCAAGGTTTCGCCTTTCTTCGTTCCCGGTTCGATCATCAACATGATCTCGGGCAACCTGTCGATCATGTACGGCTTCAAGGGTCCCAATATGGCGGTGGTCAGGGCCTGTACGACCGGCAACGCACGCCATCGGTAAGCCGGGCGCCTGATCGAATACGGCGATGCGGATGTGATGATCGCCGGCGGCGCTGAAGTCGACATTTCGACTCTCGGCCTCGGCGGCTTCTGCGCCGCCCGTGCGCTGTCGACGCGCAACGACGACCCGCAGACCGCCAGTCGCCCATGGGACAAGGATCGCGACGGCTTCGTGCTCGGCGAAGGCGCGGGCGTCGTGGTGCTTGAGGAGTACGAGCATGCCAAGGCGCGCGGCGCCAGGATCTACTCCGAACTTGCCGGTTTTGGCATGAGCGCCGACGCCTACCACATGACCGCCCGCCGAGACGGCGACGGGCCGCGCCGTTGCATGGTCAATGCGCTGAACAATGCCGGGTGACTCCGCGGACGTGCAGTACGTCAATGCCCACGGTACTTCGACGCCACTCGGCGACAAAGAGGAGACCGATTGCCGTCAAGCGTGCCTTCGGCGACGCGCGAAGCTGGTGGTCAATTCGACCAAGTCGATGACCGGCCATCTGCTGGGCGCGGCCGGCGGCATCGAGGCCTTGTTCACGGTGCTGGCGATCCATCATCAGGTTTCGCCGCCGACCATCAACATCTTCAATCAGGACGAGCCCTGCGATCTCGACTACTGCGCCAATGCGGCGCGCCAGATGAAGATCGATGTCGGAATCTCGAATTCTTTCGGTTTCGGCGGCACCAACGCCACGGTTGCCTTCAAGCGCATCTAGAACCGCGTACGCGGCAGCGGCCTGGCCGATGCAGTTTCCGATCCATGGAATTGCGCCGTTCGCCTTTGCCTGACGGTATGCTGCACGTTTGACCGCATTGGCCTGCTTGCTCTTGCGTTTGCGGGCTGGTCCCTGGTCACTTCCTGCCTGCTTGCTGATGCCCTGCTGTCGACTCTCGGCACCGTGCATTGACGCCGCGAATCGTTGTCTTGCGCCTCGGCGGGCGCGGCAGTTGTCTTGCTTTGCCGCGATGGCGTTATCCCTGTTTGCCTGCTCCCGGTGCACGGCGCAGCCCTGGCTGACGGTCTGCGTCTCGCTTACGGGAAGGCAACTGGCCTTGGCGGTTGCGCCGGACTGCGGCGGCGGAGCAGTTTCGCGTGCTGCGTTTGTGGCTGCGCTGGCGCCGTCAGCCAGCGACGGCGGGCGACGTCTGATCACCGTGCTGCGCGCGTGCGGCAGCGTTTCCGGATAATTGCGGCTGAAAAGTGCAGCCCGCGGCTTTCCCGGCGCCGCAGGGCGCAGCGGATGATCAGGTCGGCCGTCACGACCAGGTTGCGCAATTCGATCAGGTCGTGGCTGACGCGGAAATGCGAGTAGAAATCGTCGATTTCCCGCGCCAGCAGGCGGATGCGGTTCTGCGCCCGCTTCAGTCGCTTGGTGGTGCGGACGATGCCGACGTAGTCCCACATGAAGCGGCGCAACTCGTCCCAGTTGTGGGAGATGACAATCTCTTCGTCGGGGTCGCTGACGCGGCTGGCGTCCCAGGGGGGCAAGCGGGCAGTCGGCCGGTTGTGCGAGAATGTCGTTGGCCGCCGCTTCGGCAAACACCAGGCATTCGAGCAGCGAGTTGCTGGCCAGGCGATTGGCGCCGTGCAGGCCGGTGCAGGAGGCTTCGCCGGCGACGTAGAGGCCGGGGATGTCGGTGCGCGCGCGCAGGTCGGTGACGACGCCGCCACAGGTGTAGTGGGCGGCCGGGACGACGGGGATCGGCTGGCGGTGATGTCGATGCCGAGTTCGAGGCAGCGCGCGAGAATGTTCGGAAAATGCGCCGGAGAAAGCTGCCGGCTTGTGCGAGATGTCGAGGTAGACGCAATCCAGGCCGCGCTTCTTCATCTCGAAGTCGATGGCCCGGGCTACCACGTCGCGTGGCGCGAGTTCGCCGCGCGCGTCATGCCTCGGCATGAAACGGCTGCCGTCAGGCAGGGAGCAGGCCTCCTTCGCCGCGCACCGCCTCGGAGATCAGAAAGGACTTGGCCTGCGGATGGTAGAGGCAGGTCGGATGAAACTGGATGAATTCCATGTTCGCCACCCGGCAACCGGCGCGCCAGGCCATGGCAATGCCGTCGCCGGTTGAGGTGTCGGGGTTCGTCGTGTACAGATAGACCTTGCCGGCACCGCCGGCGGCGATCAGGGTGTGCGTGCGCCCAGGGTCAGAACCTCGCCGCTGACACTGTCGAGCACATAGGCCCCATGACAGCGCTTGTCGCCGGGCGAGCTTGTCGCCGGTAATCAGGTCGATGGCGATATGGTGTTCGAGGACGGTGATGTTGGGTTGCGCGAATCAGGCTCGTCAGGGTGTTCTGAACCGCCGGGCCGGTGGCGTCAGCGACGTGAATGACGCGACGGGCGCTGTGCCCGCCCTCGCGGGTAAGGTGGTAGCCGGCTTCGTCGCGGGTAAAGGGAACGCCCTGTTCAATCAGCCAATCGACGGCGCGCCGACCATTCTCGATCACGAAGCGGGTGGCGCGGGTCATTCAGAAAGGCGCCGGCGGTAATGGTGTCGCGGATGTGGGCTTCGATCGAGTCCGGTTGTCGAGCACGGCGGCAATGCCGCCCTGCGCCCAACTGGAGGCGGTGTCCTCAAGGCGCGCTTGCTGACAAGCGCCACCCGGGTGTTCCGCCAGCCGGAGTGCTGCGGCTTGCCAGCCAGGCCACTGCCAATGATGAGAACGTCGAAATCGCAAAGCGCCTCTAGCGGATTGAACAGAGCGAAATATAGCATGGCTATAAGCTGTTGGTGCCCTGCTTCGGATGGTCACCTTTCAGGGCGACTACATATTGCCCTGGCAACTTTTGGCCTCGTTATACTCGGCTCGCCGAAGAGAGCGGTGTTTTTGCTCGACATGCCAAACAAGAACTCATGGGCGAACGCGAGACAGACCGCATTCTGGTTGAGCGCGTACAAACCGGCGACAAGCAGGCATTCGAGATACTGGTCTGCAAGTACCAGCGCAAGCTGGGAGGTTTGTTTTCGCGCTTGATCCGTGATCTCGCGGAGATCGAGGATGTCGCGCAGGAGGCGTTTATCCGCGCCTATCGGGCGTTACCGTTTTTGCGAGGACAGCGCGTTCTATACCTGGCTTTACCGTATCGGCGTCAATACGGCCAAGAACTAGTTGATTTCCCATGGCCGCCGGGCGCCGACCTCCACCATTCGACAGCGAAGAAGCCGAGATCGACGAGACGCGGAGCTGTTGCGCGATACCAATACACCCGAACGTTTATTGATGAGCAAGCAGATCGCCGGTACGGTCAATGCGGCGGTGGATGCCTTGCCGGAAGATTTGCGCACGGCGGTCACGTCCTGCGCGAGATCGAGGGACTTTCCTACGAGGAAATCGCGCAGGTGTGATGGATTGCCCGATCGGCACGGTTCGCTCGCGGATATTTCGTGCGCGCGAGGCGATTGCCGTAAAACTGAAGCCCTTGCTCGAGGTGGCGCCGGATCGGCGCTGGTAATTGATGAATTCCGAACCAAGTACCGTTCGCGCCATTGTCCGCGAGATCAACCAAGCCGATGCCCTGGTCGAGGTGGAGCAGGGAGGTTGCGGGCGCTGCCATGATCCGGGCGGCTGCGGCGGTCAGCAGTTGACCCGGATGTTCTGTTCCACGCCGAAAACCTATCGCGTCGCCAACGAGATCGGAGCCGGGGTCGGTGATCGAGCAATACGCAACTGAACCAGGCACGCAA
>CAWEMU010000014.1:0-102581 GCA_963810175.1 uncultured beta proteobacterium
CGTGCAGCGCCTTGTAATGCTTGAGGCTGTGCAGCATGGCGTGCGGCACGGAATCCGGGTCGGGCGTCATGAAGATCGCCGTGCCGGGAACGCGGCCGGTCCCGCTGCGTTCGATGTCATCGATAAAGGGGCGGAGCTGGAGCGCATCGGCGGCCAGGCGCTCGTGCAGCAGTTCGCGCCCGCGCTTCCAGGTCGTCAGCAGGATGAAGATCGCCACGCCGAAGGCGAGCGGGAACCAGCCGCCGTCGGGAATCTTGACCGAATTGGCAAGGAAGAAGCCGAGGTCGATGCAGAAGAAAGGCAGGGCGCCCAGCACGGCGCGCCACGGGTTCCACGCCCACAAGCGGATGGCAACGGCAATGGCCAGGACATTCGTGATCAGCATTGTCCCGGTCACCGCGATCCCGTACGCTGCCGCCAGGTTCGACGAAGTGCCGAAACCGATCACCAGCGCGATGATCGAGACGAGCAGCAGCCAGTTCAGGGCCGGGAGGTAAATCTGCCCGATTTCCTTGTCCGACGTGTGCTGCACCTCGAGGCGTGGCGTGTAGCCAAGCTGGATGGCCTGGTGGGTGATCGAAAAAGCGCCGGAGATCACTGCCTGCGAAGCGATCACGGTCGCGATGGTGGACAGGATCACCAGCGGATAGAGCGCCCACTCCGGCGCCAGGCGATAAAAGGGATTCTCGACGGCGGCCGGGTCGGCCAGCAACAGGGCCCCCTGGCCGAAATAGTTGATAACCAGGGCCGGCAGGACGTAACCCAGCCAGGCGTACTGGATGGGGCGCGCGCCAAAATGGCCCATGTCGGCATAAAGCGCCTCGGCGCCGGTGATGCAGAGCACGACGGCACCCAGTGCGAAGAAACCGAGCAGCGAATTGCCGAGCAGGAAATTGAAGCCATGCAGCGGGTTGATCGCCGCCAGCACCGCCGGGTTCTGCATGATGCCGGTCGCGCCGAGCAAGGCGAGGACCGCGAACCACAACACCATCACCGGCCCGAACAGGGCGCCGACGCTCGCCGTTCCCTTGCGCTGGAAGACGAAGAGACCAACCACGATGGCCAGCGTGATCGGCAGGATGTAGGGCTTGAACGTGGGGGTGATCAGTTCCAGCCCCTCGACGGCGGAGAGGACGGAAATCGCCGGGGTGATCACGCCGTCGCCATAGAACAGCGCGGCCCCGAACAGGCCGAGCGCGATCAGCAGCCTTTGCCGCCGCGAGGCCGGGTCGCCGTTGTGCAAGGCCAGCGTCATCAGCGCCATGATGCCGCCTTCGCCCTTGTTGTTGGCGCGCATGATGAAGGCCACGTACTTCAGCGTGACGACGATGATCAGCGACCAGAAAAAGAGCGAAAGAATGCCGAGGACGTTGTCGGGGGTGATCGGCACCGGGTGGTGGGCGCCGCCGAAGACTTCCTTGATCGCATAGAGCGGGCTGGTGCCGATGTCGCCATAAACGACGCCGAGGGCCGCCAGGGTGAGCGTAGCGAGACGCTTGTTGTCTTGCACTTGCATGGAGTTTTCCTCTAAGGCTGAAAGCGGTAGCCGACGCCGGTTTCCGTCAGGAAATGTCGGGGCTGGGTCGGGTCGACTTCCAGCTTCTGGCGCAGATGGCCGACATAGACGCGCAGGTAGTGGCTGCTCTCGACGTAGGACGGCCCCCAGATTTCGCGCAGCAGGTTGCGCTGGGTCAGCACCTTGCCGGGGTGGCCGAGCAGTGTGGACAGCAGACGATATTCGATAGGCGTCAGGTGAACCTCGGCGCCGGCCCTGAAAACCAGGCGCCGGGAGAGGTCGACCGCAACATCCCCGAATTCGATCACCGGCGATGCCGTTTCCCCGCTGCGGGCACGCCGGCGCAGCAGCGCGCGAACCCGGGCGCGCAGTTCGCCGACCGCGAACGGCTTGGTCAGGTAATCATCGGCACCGGCATCGAGTGCAGCGATCTTTTCGTTCTCCTGCGAACGCGCCGACAGAATGAGAACCGGCACATCGGACCAGCCGCGCAAATCGCGGATCAGGTCGATGCCGTTGCCGTCCGGCAAGCCAAGATCGAGAATCAGCAGGTCCGGCTTGCGCAGCCCGGCCTCGATCAGACCCTGCGCCATGGTTTCAGCTTCGGTGACCTGGCAGCCTTCCTCTTCGATGGCGACTCTGACGAAACGACGAATCTGTTTCTCGTCCTCGATCAGCAAGACATTCGGCGCGGGAGTGGTCATGCGCCTTCCTCCTCCAGTACGGGCGGCGCACCCATCGGCAGGGTGAAGCGGACACAGGCGCCACCCTCATCACGGTTTTCCGCCATGATCGTCCCGCCATGCGCTTCGACAATGGCACGGCAGATCGCCAGGCCGAGACCGGTGCCGGGCCTGGCCGATTCGGCTTCCCCGCGCACGAACATGGCGAACAGTTTGTCCTTGCTTCCACCTGGAAAGCCGGTGCCATGGTCGCAGACGCTGATCTCGACGAGATTTCCCAGTGGCCGCGCGGCAATCTCGATCTTCGCCCCGTCCGGCGAATACTTGGCGGCATTCTCCAACAGGTTGCAGAAGACACGTTCGAGCAGGACCGCGTCGAACTCCAGCAGCGGCAGATCGGCCGGCAGCGCGACGCGGACCGGGTGGCTGGCCAGCGCATTGCCGAGCAGATTGATGCTGGCCCCGATGACTTCCTCCAGCGGTTGCCATTCGCGCCGGAGGGTGACGTTGCCGGCGTTGAGGCGGGCCATGTCGAGCAGATTGCCCACCAGGCTGGCCAGGCGGGCCGCCTGTTCATGCAGCGCCTGGGCAGTTTCGAGCCCGGCGGGCGGCAGGCCCGGCTTGATCAGGAAAAGCGAGTCGGCCAGACCGACGAGGGCCGTCAGGGGCGTCCGCAAGTCATGCGAGAGCGCCGAAAGGATCGAGCTGCGCAGGCGTTCGGAAACCGTGTCGAGTTGCGACGCATGGGCCACCTCGACGTAATGCAGGCGCTCGACGGCAATCGCGATCAGCGATGCCAGGGCTTCGAGGTACGCCTGGTTTTCCGGCGCCAATTCCTGCGGATTGTCCGGGAAGGCCACCGCGAGAACGCCGCGAACGCGCATGGAGGCTCGCAGCGGCAGGTAGAGCGAGGCGTCGCCGCTGCCGGGCAACTCGTCAACGCGCACGAACTGGCCGCTGTTCAAGACCACCTTGACCAGATGAGCTTCGGTCCGGCAAGCCGCCTTTTCCGGGCCGCCGGCCGCACCGGGCGACGGGTCGTCCGGCAGGAGCACGACGCCCTCGGCATTCAACTGGTCGTGGATGAATTGCCGGGCAGTATCGATCACCTGCTCCACCGTCAGCGCCCCGGCAAGCTGGCGTGCGACTTCGTAGAGGCCCCGGGTTCGTTGCTCGCGTATCTGTGCTTCTCGCGCCTTCTGCTTGAGGCTGGCGGCCAGTTGCCCGGCAATCAGGCCCGTCACCAGCATCACGGCAAAGGTCACCAGGTACTGGAGGTTTTCGACGGCCAGCGAAAAACGCGGCGGCACGAAGAAGATGTCGAACAGCAGGACGCTCAGGACAGCCGCCAGCACCGCGGCACTGCGCCCGAGGCTGATGGCGATCAGCAGGACCGTGAGCAGAAAGAGCATCACGATATTCGCCAGATCGAGATGGCCGAGCAGCGGGGTGGCCAGCAGCGTCGTGCCGCAACAAGCCAGAATGGTCAGCCCGACCCGCTGCCAGGGCTTGAAGCGTTCCGTGAATTGAACAGCCGGAGAGCCTTCGATTTGCATCTTTCATGTCCAGAAACCTGATGGACGTAGCCTAAGCCGCCGGGTGTAAAAATGCTGACGATTGTGGCGATGCCGGCGTAAAGATGTCGTAAAGATTCCTGGGGACGAGTCCTGGGCGGGCTCAGGCGCGCATGTCGATCAGCAGGGTTTCAAGTTCCCGCCGACCCTCCGGAGTGGCCATCGCGATCAGCGTGAAGCCGGGCTTGAGCAGGTATTCGGCTTCGGGGTTGAAGCGCCAGTTGCCGTTGCGCTCGCGGGCGGCGAGCAGGATGTAATTGTCGCCGCGCGTTTGCAGCGCGCCCATCGGCTTGGGAATGAAACCGCCGGGAACCGGGATTTCCTCGACCCGCAGGTCGGAGTCCGCCCGGCGCATTTCCTCGAGGAAGGATGCCACGTGCGGCCGGATCATCGCCGAGGCGATGCGCATGCCGCCGGTGAAGTCGGGCGAGATGACGGCATCGGCGCCGGCCTTGCGCATCTTGTCCTCGTTGCGCGGCTCGTGGCAGCGGGCGACGATGCGCAGCGTCGGCTTCATCTGCTTTGCCGTGATGACGATCATCAGGTTGCGCGAGTCGTCGCCGGTGACGGCGAACAGTCCCTTGGCATCCTCGAGGTCGGCGAGCAGCAGGACATCGTCGTCGCTGGCGTCGCCATTCAGGTAGAGAAATCCGGGAGTCTTCTCCTTGTATTCCTCGAGGCGGGTGAGTTCCTCGTCGATGGCGACGTAGCGGCGCTTGGTGGCCTCCAGTTCGCGTCCGATGTTGCGGCCGACGCGACCGAAGCCGCACAGGACGTAATGGCCCTTGAGTTTCCTGACTGCTTTTTCCATGCGTCTTCTCCGTAGGGTTCCGTTGAGATCCGTTTCAAGCAGCGCCACCGTGACGATCGAGAACAGCAGCGACAGGTTGCCGGCGCCGAGAATGCCGATGGCGACCGTCAGCATGCGTGCCGGCTCGTTGCTGGTCATGTCGATGATCTCCCCGAAGCCGATTGTGGCGACGGTGATGAAGGTCATGTAGAAGCAGATGAACCAGGAATAATGGCCATCGGTCAGCACCATGTAGCCGACGGTGCCGAGAATGTGAACGACTACCAGTCCGCCCAGCGCGACATAGAGCAGCCGGATGATGTAGCCGGTATGCGAGGGATTCATTGCCGCGCGGATTGGGCGGCGGGATCCTCGATCGGCTGCGCCTGGGTCGTGAAGACGAGCGCCTTGCCGCCGTCCATGTTGACGTGCAGGGCTTCGACCAGCGGCGGGTTGATTGGCGTACTGGCATCCCAATTGATGATGAAGTTGGCGCCGGAGCCGCCCGACAGCATCATTGCGCTCGATGAACAGTTCGAGCGTGCCCAGCGGCGCGATGACCACCGGCTTTGGCACGCGCTCGCCGAGCAGCTTGCCATGGGTGTCGTAGTAGCGCGCCGAGAGAACCCGCAGCGGACGCCCGGGATCGGTGTTGCGAATGCTGACCAGCGCCGAAAGCGCGACCTGCGACGGAGTGCCGCTCCTGCCCACGTTGCCGAAGAATATGTGCGAATAGATCGGCA
This sequence comes from uncultured beta proteobacterium, assembly GCA_963810175.1. GTDB lineage: Bacteria > Pseudomonadota > Gammaproteobacteria > Burkholderiales > Rhodocyclaceae > Azonexus. Next base: position 5,307 of record CAWEMU010000014.1, read on the forward strand.
GGTAGAGCGACTGCCCGCTGCTCAGCATGCGCACTTCCTGGGCGCTCGCTGCGGTCAACGCCAGGAAAAGGCCAAATGCGACGGCCCACAGAAATCCGCGTGCTCCTGATATTTTCATGGTCTCCTCCTCGCTGTACGCGATTCTGCAAGTCTACCGGCATCATGGGGCGTCAGTGCAAGCCCTTTTCAACGAAAACCCCGATAAACCCGCTTTCGGCGCGTTGCACAGGCCGTGCTGCATGCGCTTGCGGAACTGCTACTGCTGACCGTAACCGCGGAATCGTTCCAGCACCGCGCGCATTTCCCCGGGCGTCAGCAGCACCGGGTGGTCGAGTTGGCAGGCGCGCCAGTACTGCTCGCACAGTTCCTCCAACTCGACGGCGAGCGCGAGGGCCTCGGTGAGATCGCGGCCGGCGACAAGCAGGCCGTGGTTGGCGAGCAGGCAGCCCTTGCGCCCGGCCATCGCCTGCATTGCCGCGGTCGACAGCTCCGCGGAGCCGAAAATCGCGTAGTCGGCGCAACGGATGGTGTCGCCGCCGAAGCGCGCGATCATGTAATGGAAGGGCGGAATGCCGCGGCGCAGGCAGGCGAGGCTGACGGCGAACGGCGAGTGCGCGTGCAGCACGGCGCCGACTTCCGGCCGGGCGGCGTAGAGGTCGCGGTGGAAGCGCCACTCCGACGAAGGCTGGCGCCGCCCGGTGTGCGAGCCGTCGAGCGCCATGCGCGGGATGTCGTCGGGGGCGAGCGTGTCGTAGGGCATGCCGGTCGGCGTGATCAGGAAGCCGTCGCCGTCGCGCACGCTGACGTTGCCCGCGGTGCCGCTTGTTGAGGCCGGCCGGCTGCCATGGCGCGGGCGGTGGCGATGAGGTCGGCGCGCAGGTCAGGCATGGGCTTCCTCCGGGTAGAGCGAGAGCAGCCCCTCGCGGCTGGCGGAGCAGGCGCCGCGCTCGGTGACGATGGCCCTGACCAGCCAGCCCGGCGTGACGTCGAAGGCCGGGTTGGCGACGTCCTCGCCGGCCGGTATCTGGCGCAGCGCGGACGGTACGCCGCGCCCGTCGAGGCCATGGACGAAGGCGGAATTCCTCGCCGTCGCGTTCCTCGATCGGGATGTCGGCGCCGTCGGCGCAGGCGAAATCGATGGTCGAGCGCGGCGCGGCGACGTAGAAGGGGATGCCGTTGTCGGCGCAGGCCAGCGCCTTGAGGTAGGTGCCGACCTTGTTGGCGACGTCGCCGTTGGCGGCGATGCGGTCGGCGCCGACGATCACCGCATCGACCCTGCCGCTGCGCATGAGCAGGCCGGCGGCGTTGTCGGCGATCAGCGTGTGCGGCACGCCGTGCTGTTCGAGTTCCCAGGCGGTGAGCAGGCCCTGGTTGCGCGGCCGCGTCTCGGAGACCCAGACATGGACGGGAATGCCGGCATCGTGCGCCGCATAGACCGGCGACAGTGCGGTGCCGCGGTCGACGGTGGCCAGCCAGCCGGCGTTGCAGTGGGTCATCACGTTCAGCGCCTGGCCGTCGGCGACGATCAGGTCGTGCCACAAGCGCAGGCCATGCTGGCCGATGGCGGCGTTCTGCGCGACGTCCTCGTCGGCGATGGCGGCGGCCTCGGCCCAGGCGGCGGCGCAGCGCGCATCGGCCGGCAGCGGCGCCAGCGCGCCTTCCATGCGCGCCAGCGCCCAGTGCAGATTGACCGCCGTCGGGCGCGTCGACCGCAGCAGCGCCGCGGCCTCGGCGAGGCGCCGGTCGGAGGCCTCGAAGTCGAGCGCAAGGGCCAGCCCGTAGGCGGCGGTGGCGCCGATCAGCGGCGCGCCGCGCACCTGCATGGCGCGGATGGCGTGCGCCGCCTCTTCCAGCGTGGCGACGCGCAGCCAGTGCAGCGCATGCGGCAGGCGGGTCTGGTCGATGATGGCGATGGCGCGCTGCTCCGGGTGGGCGCGCAGGCGTGCGGGTGGGGATGCCGTCGATGTTCATGGCGTCAGTGAGCGGGAGGGTATGGCTGCGCAGCCAGGCGGCATAGGCGGCTTCGGTGATGTTGCTGGCGGCAAGAGCGAGCATGGTCAGCGTGGCATCTTGCGGGCTGGCGGTCAGGCGGAAGCCATTGAGCCCAAGAAACAGGCCGGCGCCGAGAAAGGCGGCACGTTTGTTGCCGTCGATGAAGGGATGGTTCTTGGCGAGTCCGAAGGCGTAGGCGGCAGCGCAATCGAAAACGTCCGGCTGGCCGTAGGCAGCCAGGTTTTCCGGGCGGGCCAGCGCCGAATCGAGCAAGCCTTCGTCACGGATGCCGGCAGCGCCGCCATGCAATACAAGGCTTTCGCCATGCAGCAGCAGCAGCGCGCGGCGGTCGATCCAGACGAACAAGCTACTTGGCCAGTTCGTGGAAGGTGTCGCGGTACTCGCGCATGAATTCGCGGCCTGCTTCAACCTGCCGGGCAACCTCCGGGTCGTAGGGGGTCATCGAGAAGCCTTCCGGCGACTCGACGAGATAGACCGTGTCGCCCTTGTCGACATGGAGCATGGCGAGCGCCTCCTTGGGCAGCACGACGCCCACCGAATTGCCGATCTGGGTCAGTTTGAGTGCGAACATGGCAATCTCCACGCTTGTTATAACGAATGTAATACTACGCCGTTTTTTGCCTTGTGGTTGCCAGCGGGGCCGCCTTGGCGCATGATTTTCACCTTCTTTTCACGGTCGACCGCGACCGTAGGGAGTGCAGGGCCAACATGCAAACTCCGATCCGCATCGATTCCCGTTTCCCGCACATGGGGACGACCATTTTCACCGTGATGTCGCGCATGGCGGCCGAGTGCGGGGCGATCAACCTGTCGCAGGGCTTTCCCGATTTCCAGGCCGAGCCGGCGCTGTTCGACGCGATGGATCGCCACATGCGCGCCGGGCGCAACCAGTATGCGCCGATGGCCGGCATGCCGGAACTGCGCCAGGCGATCGTCAACAAGGTGGCGGCGCTCTACGGCACGCGCTTCGACGCCGAGAGCGAGGTGACGGTCACCGCCGGCGCGACGCAGGCGATCTTCACGGCGATCGCCGCCTTCGTCCGGCCCGGCGACGAGGTGATCGTCTTCGAGCCGGTGTACGACTCCTACGTGCCGGCCATCGAAACCGTCGGCGGCAAGGCGGTTTTCGCGCAACTGCAATTTCCGGATTACGCGCCGGACTGGGCGCAGGTGCGCGCGCTGATCACGCCGCGGACGCGGATGATCATCATCAATTCGCCGCACAACCCGACCGGCAGCCTGCTGACTGCGGTCGACCTGGAAAAACTGGCCGAATTGGTGCGCGGCACCGACATCGTCGTGCTTTCCGACGAGGTTTACGAGCACATCGTGTTCGATGGCGAACGGCACGCCAGCCTGTGCGGCCATCCCGAACTGGCGCCGCGCAGCATCGTCGTCTCCAGCTTCGGCAAGACCTACCACATCACCGGCTGGAAGATCGGCTACGTCGTCGGCCCGGCGGCGCTGATGGCCGAGTTCCGCAAGGTGCACCAGTTCAATGTCTTTACCGTCCATACGCCGTCGCAACTGGCGCTCGCCGACTACATGCAGGATGCCTCGCGCCATCTCGGCCTGGCGGCGTTCTACCAGGAAAAGCGCGATTTCTTCCGCAGCCTGATGGCCGACAACGCCGTTCGAACTGCTGCCCTGCCGCGGCACCTATTTCCAGCTGGCGCGCTACGGCCACATTTCGGACCAGCCCGACCGCGAATTTGCCGAGTGGATGACGCGCGAGGTCGGCGTGGCGGTGATTCCGGTTTCCGTGTTCAACGCCGACGGACGCGACGACAAGGTGGTGCGTTTCTGTTTCGCCAAGAAGGAAGAAACGCTGGTCGCCGCCGGCGAGCGCCTGCGCCGGCTGTAAAGGTGCGTTGACGTGCCGGCGCTACCGGCCAATAATCCAGCCACCATAAAATCATCAAGGCAGAAAGGAATACGCCATGAGCATGCTTCAGGAGTTTCGTGAATTCGCGGTCAAGGGCAATGCGATGGATCTCGCGGTCGGCGTCATCATCGGCGGCGCCTTCGGCAAGATCGTCGATTCGGTCGTCGGCGACCTGATCATGCCGCTGGTCTCGCGCGTCACCGGCCGGCTGGATTTTTCCAACCTGTACTTCGTACTCGGCGACAACCCGAAGAATCTGACCGCGCTGGCCGACATCAAGACGGCCGGTATCCCGGTCTTCGCCTACGGTCAGTTCCTGACCATCCTGGTCAATTTCATCATCCTTGCCTTCGTCATCTTCATGATGGTCAAGCAGCTCAACCGCCTGCGTAACGAAGAGCCGCCGGCCCCGGAACCCGAAGCGCCGGCGACCCCGGAAGACGTGATGCTGCTGCGCGAGATTCGCGATTCGCTGAAGAAGTAGGCGCCGGCCGGAAAAGCACAAGCCGCTGCGCGCGGCTTTTTTGCGTGCCTGTGCTGCAATCGGCCCGCTTTCGGGATGCCGCGCGGCGGCCTCAGCTGCCGACGCTGACCCGCAGTGGCGCCGTTTCCCTGTAGATCAGTGGCTGCGGCGCCTTGCGCGAAACGGTGATGATCCGCGTTCCCGGCGGATAGATCAGGTGGTAGGTGAGGAACAGGTGCACCGTCTCGGCGTTCACCAGGAGGTCGAGCAGGGCGGCATAGCCGGGATGCCCGCAAACCTCGGCATCGCGGATATCGATCTCGCCCAGGCACATCGATCCTTCACGCACGATCACCCTGGGCTTCCTGAAGCCGAGGAGTTCCGGGATCAGCTTGTCGCCGATCTCGGACGCGACGATCGCGCCGACGCAATCCTTGCCCACCAGCCACTCGACCGTTCGCCCTTCGCCGCCCGGTTCGGGCACGTGATCGCCAAAAGCCTGGCACCATTTTGGCAAATAGGCCCGGTAGCGGCGGACTTCCCTGTCCATGTCCCCGGCCCCCTAGCGATCCCGCTCGCGCAACGCCCGGTCCATGAGGCTGCCAACGACATCGGTGATCGAGACGAAGCCCTCCAGCTCGTTGTTGTCGATGACCAGCACCCTTTTCACCGAGTACTGGATCATCAGCCGCGCCAGATAACGGACTTCGAGGTGCTGCGAGACCTGGAGCGCCGGCTTCTGGGCAATGTCGTAAACATTGAGCAGATCGATGTCGCCGTCGTCGGCGATCACCGCCTTGGCGATGTCACGATAGGCAATCAGGCCGTGGGCGTCGCCGGCATGACGCTTTTCGACAACCAGCGACTTGACGCCGCGCTCCTTCATCAGCATCAGTGCCTCGCGCACCGTGGCCAGCGCGCTGATGGTGGCGACATCCGTTTTCATGATTCCGGCAACCAGCATGGGACAACTCCTTCCGTCTATAAGTGTGTTCTACAGGGCAACAAGTGGCAGGCAGCGATCTCTCACAGTTCATCCGCGACTTCGCGCCGGAAGGTCTCCATCTGCGCCAGCCCGATGCCGACCACGCTGCCCAGCGGCAGCGAAAAGGCCAGACCGCCGCCCGGCAGGTCCAGCTTCATCTCGATCTTGACGGTCTTCAGGATGCGCATCGCGAGTTGCTTCTCGACGATGCACAGCAGCAACGATTCCCGGCGTTCGAGGCCGAGGCCGAGAAAGGTCTTGCGATCGTTCTGGCGCAGCCCCTTGCCCTTCAGGATGGTGATGCCGGTGGCACCGGCCTCCTTCAGAATCCTGACCGCCGGATTCTCGTCTTCTTCAGGGACAATCAGCACCACAGCAGAAAATCTCATGGTCTCTTCTCCTTGACAGGTTTTTTCGAGCGCAGCCACCAGGTGGCGAGCATGCCATACGACATGACGATGATCATCGGCAACAGCGAGGCAAAGGCGATCAGGCCGAAACCGTCGATCAGCGGGTCGCGGCCCGGCGTGCGCTCGGCGAGGCCGACGCCGAGCGCGGTCACCAGCGGCACGGTCACCGTCGACGTCGTCACGCCGCCGCAATCGTAGGCGATCGGCACGATGAATTTCGGCGCGAACCGGGTCATCGCAAGCACCAGCAGGTAGCCGGGGATCAGCCACCAGGCGATGTTGATGCCGTCGATGATGCGCGCGCAGCCGATGACGATGCCGATGCCGACCCCGAGCGAGACCAGCGAGCGCAGCCAGAACCCCTTGATCTGGCCGAGGCTGACGTCGTCGGCCTTGATCGACAAGCGCGATCAGGGCCGGCTCGGCCATCGTCGTCGCGAAGCCGATCAGGAAGCCGTAAAGGTAGACCGCCCACATCGGCACATCGTCGCGCATCAGGCCGTTGGTCATCTCGTCGCCGAGCGGGAAGAGTCCGATCTGCAGCCCTTCGTCGAACATGAAGAGGCCGACGGCGACCAGGGCCATGCCCACCGCCAGCCCCTTGGGGTCGGCCAGCGGCTTGCGCAGGATGATGAAGCTCGAGAAGAGGACGACGGCGATGATCGGCAGCAGGTTCCTGACCATGATCGCGAAATCGATCAGCATCTCGAGCGCCGCGTACTGATGCTGGTCGTCGCTCGGCATCAGGACCACCGCAACACCGTGCTCGGCGGGAACGAAGAAGAAGATGCCGTAGATCTGGATGATGATCATCGGCGCCAGCGCTCCGAAGGCGATCAGACCGAAGCCGTCGAGTAGCGGGTTGCGGCCGCGGATGCTGGTCGCCAGGCCGACACCGAGGGCGGTCAGCAGCGGCGCGGTCACGGTCGACGCGACAACGCCGCCCGGAATCGAAGGCGAGCCCGACCAGTTGCGGCGGGGAGAACGCTGTCAGGACGATGACGATCAGGTAACCGGGAATCAGATAGTTGCCAATGGAATGGCCGAGGACGATGCGCCAGACCCCGACCACCACCGCCATGCCGACGCCAAGCGCGGCGACCATGCGCAGGGTCAGCGCCGCCATGCTGCCGCCCGAAACCGCCTCGGCCTTGTAGGCGACGGCCATCAGCGCCGGCTCGGCGGCGACCGAGGCGAAGCTGATGCAGAAGGCGAACAGCATCAACCAGAGAAACGACCCGCGGCGGGCGAAGTCGAAGGCCATCGTTTCGCCGGCCGGAAAGATCGCCGCGTCGAGCCCCTTGACGAACAGCGCGAGGCCGAGGAGGACGATGGCGAAGCCGCCGATCAGCGCCGCCGGGCTGTCGGGCATGCGCTGGATGAAGAACACCTGGAAGATGACGACGACGACGAGCGTCGGCGCCAAGTCGCGCACCGCCTCGTGCAGCAGTTCGCGAATGACGCGAAGCAGTGATCGCATGCCCGTCCCCGATCAGGTTGGCGGCCGGCAGCACTTGTCCGGCTTCAGGTCAGGGTGCTGGCTCCAGGGTCTCATCGACCCGCTGGCGAAAGAGAGCGGGGGGGAGAGTAACCAGGATCGCCATAAGGATGAATCATCGCGGAGATCGCCGATTGCCGCAAGGCCATGGGCAGGATTTTCCCGCGTGCATTTCCGGGCTGGTGCCCGAGCCAGTAGCCGGCCCGGCGCAAGACTGCTCGCGCGTTGCGGCAAGGACGCGATTGCCCTGCCGCGCATCGCGCCGACCGCGGGGCTTCAGATCCGGGAGCTGACGAATCTAGACCAGATCCGCGCGCATCAGTTCGGCCCGCATGTAGGCATAGAACACCGGTGCGACGGCAATTCCCGGGACGCCGAACGCTGCTTCCATGACCAGCATGGCGAGCAGCATTTCCCACGCCCTGGCGCTGATCTGATGGCCGAGAATCTTCGCTGACAGGAAGTATTCGCCCTTGTGCAGCAGCACCAGGAATACCAGAGAGGCCAGCGCGGCGCTGAAGGACACCGAGGCGCTGACCACGACGATGACGGTATTGGAGATCAGGTTGCCGACGACCGGGAGGATCCCGACGATCAGGGTGACAGCCAGCATCGTCTTGATGAAGGGCAGATGGATCCCGGCCATGGGCAGGATGATCGCGAGGTAGATGCCGGTCAGGGTGGTGTTGATCAGGGATATCTTGCCCTGGCCGATCACCACGCGGCCGAAGGCGTCATGGAAGATCGCCGCGCGCTCGCGCAGGGCCCTCGCCAGCCGCTTGCGGTCAGGTGTCTCGGCGCTGGCGCTGACCGCGATCATGGCACCGAGGAGGCCGCCGATCAGTATGTGTACGAAGGCCACGCCAAACTCCTTGCCGATGCCCTGCACCTCGGCGCTGTGTGCCTGCAGCCAGGACACGACGGTGGCCTTGATCTCCTCGCCGGAAGCGGGCAGGCGCGCGGTGATCCAGGTCGGCAGCGTGGCATTGGCGCCGTCGATGATTTCGGCCAGCTTTGCCCACAACTGCGGCAACCCCGCCGTGTCCCCGCTCTTCAGGTGGTAGATCAAGGCAAAGGCGCCGCCGCTGACCGCCGCCACGACCACCGCGGCGACGATGGCGGTCGCCGCGATCCGGGCGGCCCGACCGGAGAACAGCCGGGCCAGCAGCGGCGCAAGGTTGTGGATCAGGGTATGGACCAGCATGCCGGCGAACAGGGCGGACACGAGCTTGAGTTGGACGGTGCCAAGAAGGATCGCCGCGGCGATCACGTAGCTGGCAGTGTGGACAGGGGTGGGTTTCATGGGTCGCTGCGCAGTCATGATGTGAATGGTCGCCGGCGCGCCGTTCTTCGCTGTTGAATTGGCCGATCGGACATTGATTTCGCCATCTTAACGGCTTTCGTCAACCGCGGCGGTGATGCGCGGCTGTGACGTGGCACTCCAGCCCGGCCAGTCGCGTGAATGCTGCGCTCAGATCCCCGTAGCGCAACAGGTTGGTCGAGAGCGGGCATCTGACGAGGCGGACAGCATTCGCGCGGCCGCGACGGCATTTGACCACGCCGGTTCCTTGCCACATAATTTCAGGCCAATTTGCAGGTCCATCAGGCGTTCTTCCTGGTCCGCCAATCTTCCTGCAAGGCATATGCCACTGGGGGGAGTCGAAACATGGATGTCGCACTCTGGATCGAACTGGCCGTTTTTGTCGTCCTGCTCGGTTTTTCGGGTTTCTTCTCGAGCACCGAAACGTCGCTGTTCTCGTTGAGCTCGTTCCAGCTCGATCAGATGCGCGCCGCCAGGAACCCTCGCATCGGCCTGATCGAGCGCCTGCGCAGCGAGCCGCGGCGACTGATCGTCACCATCCTGATCGGCAACGAGTTCGTCAATGTCACGGCGTCGGTAATCTCGGCGGCGATGGTGATCCACCTGTTCGGCGCCGAGAACGAGATGATCAATCTGCTGGTGATGGTGCCGATTCTGCTGCTGTTCGGCGAGATCACGCCGAAGGTGCTGGCGATCCGCAACAACGTCGCCTTCGCCAATGCCGAATGCCGTCCGATCGACCTCTTCGCCCGCCTGATCACACCGCTGCGCGAGGTCATCCGCTACGTCGCCGATTTCTTCATCACCCTGATCGTCGGCAAGCAGCGCTCGCAGGGCAACCTCGTCACCAAGGACATGCTGCGCACGCTGGTGCATGATGCGCTCGGCGAGGGCGCGCTCGACAGCCAGGAAGCGCAATACATCGAAAAGATCTTCGATTTCGGCAACAAGGCGCTGCGTGACATCATGCGGCCGCGCTCGGATATCCAGTTTCTTTCGGCCGACCTGCCGATGGCCGACCTGCTCGCCCAGATCAAGGCCGCCCGCCAGTCGCGTTACCCGGTCTTCAAGGGGCACCGCGACACCATCCTCGGCATCCTGTTCACGCGCGACCTGCTCGGCGTCGATCTCGCCAAGCTCGAGCGCGACCCGCAGGGGTTGCGCAAGCTGTTGCGGCAGCCGAATTTCTTCCCGGAATCGAAGCCGGCGCTGGAACTGTTCCACACTTTCCGCCAGCGACAGCTGTCATTCGCGCTGTGCGTCAACGAGTACGGCGGCGTGACCGGCCTGGTGACGATGGAAGACCTGCTCGAGTGCGTCTTCGGCGAGATCGCCAGCCCTTCCGACACCGAGGTGGTCAGCCAGCACCTGGTCGGCGAACTCGTCGACGGGCGCCGGCTGATCGACGCCGGCATCTCGCTCGCGGAATTCAACCGTGAATTCGCTGCCAGCCTGGGCAGCGAGGAAGTCGAAACCCTGGCCGGCGCGCTGCTCGAGGCCTTCGGCGAGCTCCCGGCGGCCGGCGCGGCGATCGACCTGTGCGGGCTCGGTTTCACCGTCAACGGCGTCGAACACAATCGCATCACCCGTGTCTTCGTCGAACGCCTGCCGGAACCCGAAGTGCCGGCGGAGGCTGCCGGCACCGCCGGCGAAGTGGTGGCCGGCGGTCCGGAGGAAGCAGCCGGGGCGCAACCCGTGCCGGAAGGATCGCAGCCCCGCGAGCCGGGCCAGCGGGAGGGCGCGTAAATGTCCGACATCTGGATTACCGCCCTGCTGATGGTTATTTGCCTGATCGCCGAGGGATTCTTCTCGGGATCGGAGCTCGGCGTCGTCAGCGCCGACCGCATGAAGCTGCGCCACGACGCCGCCAAGGGCTCGCGCGGCGCGCGCCTGGCGCTCGAGATGCTCGAGAAGCGGCCGGAGTGGCTGCTGTCAACGACGCTGGTCGGGACCAACATCGCAATCGTCGCCAACTCCACCATCGTTACCGCGCTGATGATCGAACTCTTTGGCGAAGGCGGGAGCTGGCTGGCGGTCGTGCTCGTCGCGCCGCTGATCTGGGTGTTCGGCGAGATCGTCCCGAAGAGCGTCTTCCAGCAGCGCGCCGACACGATCACGCCCTACGTGATCTACGTCCTGCGCTTTTTCTCGATCGTCTTCTGGCCGATCCTGATCTTCTTCGTCACGCTGTCGAAATTCCTCTCGCGCATTGCTGGCAGCAGCGCCGAGCACAACCCGTTCACTCTGCGCGAGCAGATCCAGAGCATGGTGCAGATGCCGCCGCAGGAGGGCGGCGACATCCAGGCGACCGAAAAGACGATGATCCGGCGCATGTTCAATTTCTCCGAAACCGCGGTCTCCAAGGTCATGGTGCCGCTGATCGACATCACCGCCGTCAACAGGAAATGCACGGTCGGCGAGGCGGTGCGCCTGGCGGTGGAAAGTTCGCATGTCCGACTGCCGGTCTTCGACGGGCGGATCGACCGCGTGGTCGGCGTGCTCAACACCATGGACCTGCTTGGCGTGGACGGATCTTCGCCGATCGCGCCTTTCATCAGTCCGACGCGCTACGTTCCGTCCAGCAAGAGCGCCGAGTCGATGCTCGTCGAACTGCGCAAGGACGGTGACGCGATGGCGGTGGTGATGGACGAGTTCGGCGGTGCCGAGGGCATCGTCACGATCGAGGACATCATCGAGGAGGTGGTCGAGGACATCCAGGATGAATACGATCGCCAGGAAAAGCCGGCCGGTTGGCTGAAGAAGCTCGGCCACCATGACTACCTGGTCAGCGCCCGCGCCGATCCGGCGATGCTGAACGAGAAGCTCGGGCTGAAGCTGCCCGGCGAGGGCAGCTACGACACGCTCTCCGGCTTCATTCTCGAGTTTGCCCACGAGATCCCCGCGCCCGGCACGACGATCGAAGTCGAAGGCATCAAATTCACCGTCCAGCGCGCGACGCCGCAGGTTATCCAGGAAGTGCAGATACGCTGGTAGCGGTGGCGTAACCGGCGATCAGGCTGAATGGAGTTGCTGCAACATGGCAAATGAGCTTCAGCCATCGTTTGCGGATGTCCTGTCGCTCAAGCGACATTTTCATTCCTGCCTTTGGCCGCAATCCGATGGCAGCCCGATCCGGAATGCGGCTTCCACGCTTTTCCCGGCGACCGCCTGGCCAGCGTCGTTCCGGGCGCCGCGAGTCAGGACCCGGCGTCGATGAAGTGCAGCAGGTCCCTGGCGAAACGTTCGCGTTGCCACTGGTGCGGCGAGTGATCGGTGCCTTCGTAGATGTGAAGGATGGCATCGGGGATTTCGCGGGCGACGTAGCGTGCCGCGTCGTTGCTGTAGAAATTGCTCTGGCCGCCATAGACGAGCATGGCCGGGATGTCGATCCGGCGCAGGACATCGCGGTAGTCGGCGGCGGTCAGGCTTGCCCAGCAGGCGATCAGCGGTGACGGGTCCTGGGCGCGCAGCGCCGAACGCGAGCGCTCCCAGCCACTGGTGCCGGCCAGGTATTTTTCCCGGGCGCGCTCGTTGAGGCCGAACGCCGTCAGCTTGAGGACGCCTTCGGCGAAATCCTCGGCCAGCCAGGTCATCAGTTCGTGCGCTTTCTCCGGGCCGAAATCGCCGTAGATTCCGTGCTCCCAGCCCGGTTCGGTGAGCAGCTTGGGCGACTGGTCGATGATGCACAGCCGCGACAGGCGCCCGGTTCCGTAATCCCTGATGTAATGCCAGAGGGTCAGGGCGCCCATCGAGTGGCCGACGGCGACGACCTTCTCTAACCCGTAGTGATCGAGCAGGTTGGCGAAATCCCGTGCCATCCGTTCCGCCGTCGGCGGATCGCCATTGTCCACCGGGTGGCCGCCGTGGCCGCGGGCGTCCCAGCGGTAGACACGGTGGCGCCGGTTGAGGTCGTTTAGGAAGGGCGCCCACTCGTGATGACTGGATGTCCAGCCATGCAGCATGACGATCGGTGGCCCCTCGCCGGAAACCCTGACATGAATCTTGGCGCCGTCGTCGGCGATGTAGTGAGACATTGTGGCGCTGTGCGTGGTGAGGCCGGCAGTATAATCCGGCCTCCGAAACGGGGGTACCAGAATGTTCGACTGGCGGGATTACGGCAACGGGATCGTTGCATTCGACGCGGGCTACGTGCGGCCGATTCTGGCCGCGATTCACATTGTCGTCGAGGCCGGGCGGGCGGCCTTCATCGATACCGGCAGCAACGATGCCCTGCCCAATGCTCTGGCCATGCTGGACAGGCTGGGGCTCGACGGCGCCGCGGTCGACTACATCATCCTGACCCATATCCATCTCGACCACGCCGGCGGCGCCGGCAGCATGATGGCGGCCTTCCCGGGCGCCCGGCTCGTCGTCCATCCGCGCGGCGTCCGCCACATGGCGGAGCCGGACCGCCTGGTGGCCGGCGTCACCGCCGTCTATGGCGAGGAGTACGTGCAGCGCGTCTATGGCGAGATCGTCCCGGTTCCCGCCGAGAGAATCATCGCGGCGCCGGATGGCCACGTGGTTTCGCTCGCCGGTCGCGAGTTGCTGTGCATCGAGACCCCGGGACACGCCCGGCACCATATCTGCATCGTCGATCGCCGGACCGGCGGGATCTTCAGCGGTGACATGTTCGGGCTTTCCTACCGCGAGCACGATGTCGCGGGGCGTCCCTTCATCTTTCCCACCACCACGCCGACCCAGTTCGAGCCGGCGGCCATGCATGCCTCGATCGACCGCCTGCTGTCGTTCGCGCCCGAGGCGATTTACCTGACCCACTACAGCCGGGTCCGCGATGTGGCGGCATTGGGTGCCGACCTGCACCGGCGCCTCGACGCCATCGTCGCCATTGCCGAGGGCGTGGCGGGATCAGGCGAGCAGCGCCATGGCACGCTGAAGGACGCATTGACCCGCTTCCTGCTGGCCGAACTGCGCGCGCATGGCTGCCCATTGCCCGAAGGGCGCGCCCTGGAGATCTGGGAAGCCGATCTCGAACTCGACGCCCAGGGACTCGAGGTCTGGCTGGATAGCCGACAGCCAGCCTAACGACGGCGCCAGAACAGGACCAGCATGATGGCGGCGATGGCCAGCATCAGGCCAGTTGCATAGTAGAAGCCGGCGGGGCGCTCGAGCCACGGCATGACATGGAAGTTCATTCCGAAGATTCCGGCCAGCAGGGTGGCCGGCATGAAGATGGTGGCGACCACGGTCAGCGCCCGGACTTCGAGATTCACCCGGTTGCTGACCGTCGACAGATGGATATCGAGCAGCCCGGTCGCGAGTTCGCGCAGGTCGTCCAGGGATTCGACGATGTGCACGGTGTGGTCATAGACATCGCGCAGATAGATCTGGATTTCCGGCCCGAAGAAATGCGCGTGCTCGCGATGCAGGCTGCCGAGAAGCTCGCGCAACGGATAGACGTTGCGCCGTAGCCGGGAAACGCAGCGCTTGAACTGGTGGATCTTTTCGGGAACCTGGGGACCGGGGCGTTCGAGAATATCGGCCTCCAGGTTCTCCGAGTATTCGTCGAGTTGCTCGATGACGGCGAAGTAGCTGTCAACCAGCGCATCGATCAGCGAATAGGCCAGCATGTCGGGCGCCGCGCCGCGCAGGTTTCCCCGGTCGGAGCGCAGGCGCTGGCGAACCGGCTCGAAGGTCCGGGACGGGCGTTCCTGGAAGCTGAGGAGGTAATCCGGACCCGATGACCAGGCTGATCTGGTCCTGCACGACGTCGAGCGGGTCGCTGGTGACTTCATAACGGTGCAAAACGACGTAGAGGTAGTTGTCGTAGGCATCGATCTTCTGCCGCTGGTTGTTGTTGAGAATGTCCTCGAGGACCAGCGGGTGCCACTGGAAGGCAGCGCCGATGGCGGCGAGGTCTGCCGCATCCTGAAGTCCATAGACGTTGCCCCACAGGGTCGAGTTCTCGCGCCGGTAGGCAACCAGGGCGGCGGCATCGGGCATCTCGGCCTCGCGCAGCGCCGTCGGGCCGAAGTCGAGGACCGAGATTCGTGGCGTCGCGGTCTTGATTTCGCCGATGTGAACCAGTGAACCCGGCGGCAGGCCGGCCTTGCGCGACCGCGGTTTTTTCGGTTTCCGCATTGGCTTACCTCGTCAGCAGTTGAATGGCGTGCGCAGCGGCGGCCATGCCGAAGACCGAGGTTACGCAGACCGAGGAGCCGAATCCGGCACAACTGAGTCCTGCCGGTCCCGGCGCCGCATCGCAGCTTGTCTGCGCCGCGGGGTAGCGCAGGGCTTCGGTCGAGAAGACCGCGGCAACCCCGAATTTCTTGTTGGTGTCGCGCGGGAAACCGTATTCGCGGCGCAGGAGCGAGCGAACCCTGGCGAGCAGAGGATCCTGCACGGTCAGCGCAAGGTCGCCGAGCCGCACCTGGGTCGGGTCGGTCTGCCCGCCGGCGGCGCCGGCCACGATGATCGGGATGTCCTGGCGCCGGCAATGGGCGATCATCGCCGCCTTGGCGCGCGCCTGGTCGATGGCGTCGATCACGACATCGAAGTGCGGCTGCAGCACCTCGGCCACATTCTCGGGCGTCACGAAATCCTCGACGCAGGCGACCCGGCAGTCCGGATTGATCGCGCGGATGCGCTCGGCCATCGCGTCAACCTTGGCCTTGCCGTAGATGTCGCCGAGGGCATGAACCTGGCGGTTGGTATTGGATTCCGCCACCATATCGAGGTCGACCGCGGCAAGCCGGCCGATTCCCGTTCGCGCGAGCGCTTCCAGCGCCCACGAGCCGACGCCGCCGACACCGACGACGCAGACGCTGGCATTTTTCAGTTTCTCCGCCGCCGCCGTGCCGTAGAGACGGGCGACGCCGCCGAAGCGGCGTTCGTAATCAGCCTCCACGGGTCTTCGCAGTCGCTGGGCGACGCCTGCCTTGTGCCGGTGAACAGGGGGTCATGGTGAATTCTTGTGGTCTGGTCATTTCCGGGCGAGTTTAGCCGAAAGCGCTGGTCCTGCAGAAGGCGGGATGCTGAATTGCCGGCTTGACGGCCCGTCAGCCCGCGCCTAACATTCCGCGCTTACCCAAAAACAGGCCCAATGTGACCCTGGAACACCTTAACGCCCTGATCGGGTCCGACATGAAGGCCGTCGATGCCGTCATCCGCGACCGCCTGCATTCCGAAGTCGTGCTCGTCCGCCAGGTGGCGGAGTACATCATCGGTAGCGGCGGCAAGCGCATGCGGCCGGCGCTCGTCCTGCTGGCGGCCGGCGCCATGGGCTATGCGGGCCGGCACCATCATGACCTGGCGGCGGTCGTCGAGTTCATCCATACGGCGACCCTGCTTCACGATGACGTGGTCGACGAGTCCGACCTGCGGCGCGGGCGCAATACCGCCAATGCCATGTTCGGTAATGCCGCCAGTGTCCTGGTCGGCGATTTCCTGTATTCCCGCGCCTTCCAGATGATGGTCGAGGTCAATGACATGCGCGTGATGCGCGTCCTCTCGGACGCCACCAACGTGATAGCCGAAGGCGAAGTGCTGCAGCTCATGAATTGCCATGATGCCGACGTTGACGAGCAGCGCTACCTGCAGGTCATTCGCTACAAGACCGCCAAGCTGTTCGAGGCTGCCGCGCAACTCGGCGCCATCCTGGGCGGCGCCGCGCCCGAAGTGGAAAGCGCGCTGGCAGACTATGGCATGCATCTGGGAACAGCTTTCCAGCTGGTCGATGACGTCCTCGACTATTCCGGGATGGAAGCCGATACCGGGAAGCATCTCGGCGACGACCTGGCCGAAGGCAAGCCAACCTTGCCGCTGATCTATGTGCTGCAAAACGGAACGCCCGAACAGTCGGCTTGCGTTCGGCGGGCGATCGAGGAAGGTGGCCGCGACGATTTTTCGGCGGTGCTGGCAGCCATCCAGACGAGCGGGGCGCTTGACCATGCGCGCCGCCAGGCGGCGCACGAAGCCGAACTGGCAAGAGCGGCGATTCGTGGTCTGACGGATTCAAATTATCGGGAAGCTCTGCTACAATTGACATTCTTTGCAGTCGAGAGGGATCACTAGGAACTTCTCGCACGGCATCGGAGTGTAGCTCAGCCTGGTAGAGCACTGCGTTCGGGACGCAGGGGCCGGAGGTTCGAATCCTCTCACTCCGACCATTTGGAACCCCTCTAACTCATTGAGTTACAGGGGTTTTTCAATTGGGTTGCGGCTGATTGGCGCAGCTGTTTCTGGCTTATGCTCCATTCGTGCTCCAATCCTGCGCCAAGCCTTTTTCAGGCGCGTGCGGCGGAAATTCAGCTTTGCCGATCGCCTGATGCCTGTACGTGTACTCAGTGACGTACGCGCCGCGATGCAGCCATTGAAAATTCTGTGGTTAGGCGAACAGCAGCTTACTGGCGCAGGCTCCTGCTCACCCTACCGGGCACAAAGAGATGGTCGGGCAATTTCTCCATAGCAGACGGTCGGTTGGCGCTTTGCTCCGAACCGGTCATTCACACGATGCCGGCAGATTACTGAGTCCACCCGCCGCTCCAACGGATAGAATCTGATTCGGATGACGGATGACGGATGACGGATGACGGATGACGGATGGCCGATGACCCGCGGTTGATGCGCCGAGGGTACATGGGCAAGTAAAAGGGAAAGTAGCTGTGTGGCTTCGTACTGGATGCAATATCACCTTCGACGTGAGCATAGCCACGCCTTTCATCCTCATGCTTCGTCCGCGTAGCGGCTTGCATCAATGGGTAGCGCGCCAGTCGTACACCTTGAAGCCCAGCGTACTTGCTGTGGAATATACCGACAATTATGGCAATCTCTGCCAGCGCCTCGTCGCCCCGCCGGGCAAGTTCTCGATACGCACGTCTGCCGACATCCTGACTGCTGATCACGTCAACGTCAGTCCGGGCGCGCCTTTCGAGGATGTGCAGAACTTGCCTGACGGGGTTCTCAACTATCTCTTGCCTTCACGCTATTGCGAGTCGGAAAGGTTCATAGAGCTTGGTCAGGAAATTGTCGCCGGCGTTGCGCCAGGCTATGATCAAGTGGTTGCAATAGTAAACTGGATACGTGACAACATTCATTTCAATTCGGAATCTACCCAATTTCAGCTATCAGCAGTAGAGGTGAATCAACAGCACGAAGGGGTGTGCCGTGACTTGGCGCATCTTGGCATAGCGTTATGCCGCGGCCTGTGCATCCCGGCACGCATGGTTGTTGGTTACCTGTATGAACTCGAACCTATGGATTTTCATGCCTGGTTCGAAGCTTACGTCGGGGGGCGCTGGTATATTTTCGATGCAACCCAGCCTCAGCCCAGAGGCGGGCGCGTCACCGTAGCCTATGGACGCGACGCCGCCGACGTGGCCATATTCAACCAGTTTGGTCCAGCCTTGTTTCCCCGGGAAATGTCGGTTCACGTTGAGATGCTGGATTCAGCACCGGATTAGAGCTTCTGACGATGCAGAGATTGCGCATTCAACATCTGACGGAATATTTGTTCCCAACTCAGGTGACACTCAACCAGCACAGACTCTTGCTGCGTCCACGTGAAGGGCATGACGTGCGTATCGAGACTTCCAGGTTGGAAATCACACCGACGCCCCATATCAAATGGCAACGTGATGTGTTCGACAACTCCTTGGCGGTTGTAAACTTCCCGGGGCGCTCGGATAAATTGATCATCGCCAGCGATGTCGTTATCCAGCATTTCGAGCAAGCGCCTTTTGACTTCCTCGTTGATGACTATGCGGTGTATTACCCATTCTTGTATGCGGGGGGCGAGCAAGTTGATCTGGCGGCTTTTCAGCGGCTGGTTTTCTTCAACGATCAACAAATCATAAACAACTGGCTGCTGCAGTTCGGGTTATACGGCATGGAGACCCTGGGCTTGCTGGTGAAGTTGAATCAGGCGATCAGCAACCAGTTTCGCTATCAAGTGAGAGAAGAACCCGGTGTCCAGTCACCCGCGAAGACGCTGGCCCAGCGCAGTGGATCTTGCCGCGACTACGCCACGCTTTTCATTGAGGCTTGCCGCTGCCTTGGTTTGGCCAGTCGCTTTGTCAGCGGGTATCTCCATGCCCCAGAGACAGAGGCGGGTAATGCGACTACCCATGCCTGGGCGGAGATCTACCTGCCGGGAACGGGGTGGAAAGGCTTCGATCCAACTTCTGGTGTGGTAACCGGTAGCCAGCATATTGCAGTCGCGGTTGCGCGTGACCCTGAAACAGTGCCTCCAGTCTCTGGCAGTTTCACCGGGCTAGGTGACGCAACGCCGACGATGCGGGTGAATGTGCAAGTGAACTTGCTGGCCTGAATCGCTGGAGGATTTGATCAGGGACAGGAAATCCAAAAGGCCTTTCAGGCCGGGATAGCCGCAAGGCATTACGAACGGCCGCTTCCGAATTCCGGATGCGTGGCACCATTGGCCGCTTCCATTTTCGTCGAGTGGTGGCAATGGGCACGCTGTCCTCATGCGGCCAAGCTGAAGTCGAACGGCAGCAAACCGATTGGAATGGCCGCTGCGTATGCCATTGTCAGCAGGCAGGAATCATTCTGAACTTGTCGGCGTCGAGACTTGGTACTGTGGTTGTCACCCTTGATACAGTCAGCTTTTCGCCGGTTTGCTGCCGTTCAGGTTTACAGGTCGTTCAGTAGCAGATGACCCGGTGCTGTCATTCGGTCCGTCAGCGGTTCAATCGGCGGGTATCTGATTGCAGCAGTCGTTCCAGCCGACAACTCATTGACAAGTCCTCGGCCATTGCTGCCGGTGGCATGTAATCGAGATCTGACTGTTTTCAAACTGATATCGGTCGTTGAGCGCCCTATAGCAGAGGCGGTATCTCTGAGGCTTGATCAATTGGGTCTGTCAATAGCGGCTGTGGCACCACAATGGCGCAGCGATGGTGCCACCTCGGTGCAAAATTCTAGCGGGGCTTGTCATGAACAGGGCGTGGAATGGTGCAGAAGCACCGCGAGATAGCAAAGCGCCAATACATCTGCGAGGTACGTGGAAGCTTCAAGTCGTGGAATAGAAACATCTTTACCGGCCAGAGGGCTTGCTTGCTATTCTCCGGTACTAGCCAACTCAGAATGGAGGCATAGTGTTTGCTTCTATTTCCTGGCACTCCCCCTGTATGGGTAATGACAGTCAAGGAGAAATTATGTCCACGATCTCTGCTGACGAAGGGATTGGTGCCGGTGCGGGGTCATCCACCCAGCACAGACTGATCCAGGAAACCGGGAGCATTGTCATCCGCTTCGTCGGTGATTCGGGCGACGGTATGCAGCTGACCGGTGGTGAGTTCGCGCGTGTCATGGGGCGCTCCGGGCATGATTTTGCCACCCACCCGGACTACCCGCCCGAAATCAGTGCGCCAACTGGCACCCTGTTTGGTGTTTCCGGCTTCCAGATCCAGTTGGCGAGTGGCACCGCGCTGACCTCCGGGGATCGCCCCGACCTGCTGGTGGTGATGAACCCTGCGGCACTGGCCAGCAATCTATCCGATGCCAAGCCCGGTGCCACACTGATCGTCAATCGCGGCACCTTCACTCCCGGCAATCTGGAAAAAGCGGGTTATGCCAGTAATCCGCTCGAAGACGGTAGCCTGAATGATTATCGGCTGTTCGCAGTGGATATGTCCGGATTGACGGCTCAGGCACTCGCCGACTCCGGGCTCGGCAAGAAGGAAATCGGCCGCTGCAAGAACTACTTTGCGCTTGGCTTGATGCTTTCGCTGTTCGGCGAGAGTCCGGAACAACAAATCGACGATATCCGCGCCAAATTCGGCAGCAATAATCCTCAAGGTTCAGAAGCCAATATCAGCGCCCTGCGCGCCGGCTATGCCTACGGCGATGCGACGGAGATAGTCGCTCCCGTTTATCACGTACCACATGCCCACCTGGCACCGGGAAAATATCGGATCATTTCGGGCAACCAGGCTGCTGCGCTTGGCTTTGTCGCGGCCTCCGAACGCTCCGGTGTCCCGCTTTTTCTCGGTTCCTACCCAATCACGCCGGCCACGGACATCCTGCACGAACTGTCGCTGCACAAGAATTTCAACGTCAGGACGTTTCAGGCAGAGGACGAGATTGCTGCGATTTGTGCGGCCATCGGTGCTTCCTATGGTGGCTCCCTCGGGCTGACGACGACATCGGGCCCCGGCATGGCCCTCAAAACCGAGGCGCTGGGTCTGGCCGTCATGCTCGAACTGCCGCTGGTGATCGTCAATGTTCAGCGTGCCGGACCATCTACCGGCTTGCCAACCAAGGTGGAGCAAGCCGATTTGCTGCAGGCTGTGTATGGGCGCAATGGTGAATGCCCGGTCCCGGTCATTGCCGCCAGCTCTCCCGCGGATTGCTTCGACTGCGCGCTGGAAGCCTTTCGCCTGGCGGTCAAGTACATGACGCCCGTCATCTTCCTGAGCGACAGCGGTATCGCCAACAGCGCCGAACCGTGGCTCGTTCCCGAGGTGGGCAGCCTGCCCGAGTTCAAGGTCAGCTATCGCACCGAGCCGGCAGGCTACCAGCCGTATGCCCGCGACGAAAATCTGGCTCGCGCCTGGGTTCTGCCGGGTACGCCGGGGATGGAACACCGGATCGGCGGTCTGGAAAAGGATTTCCTCAGCGGCAATATCTCCCATTCACCGGCCAATCACCAGCGCATGGTCGAAACCCGTGCCGCCAAAGTCGCCGGCATTGTCCGCGATATGCCCGCCACCCGAATCGTTGGCCCGGCCAATGGCGAGTTGCTGCTGCTCAGTTGGGGCGGCACCTATGGCGCCGTTGCCCAGGCACGCTCGGAGGCCGAGGCGCGGGGCCTGTCGGTGGCGCATGTACACCTGCGCTATCTAAATCCGCTGCCCGCCGATCTCGGCGAAATCCTGACGCACTACCGTGTTGTCCTGGTGCCCGAACTGAATCTCGGCCAACTCGCGAAATTACTGCGCGAGGCCTATCTACGCGAGGTCGTTTCCCTGCCCAAGGTGCAAGGCAAACCATTCATGGTGTCAGAACTTGTGGATCGAATTCTCGAACTCAGCTGTGGAGAACCAGCATGAACCAGATCATCGACTTCCCCATGTTGACCAAAAAGGACTTCGAAAGCACCCAGGCCGTTCGCTGGTGCCCGGGCTGTGGCGACCACGCCTTGCTCAACCAGATCCAGAAGCTGCTGCCCACCCTGGATGCGCCGCGCGAGAACTACGCTTTCATTTCCGGTATCGGCTGCTCGTCCCGTTTCCCCTACTACATGGAAACCTACGGGATGCACAGCATCCATGGCCGGGCGCCGGCCATCGCCAGCGGCCTCAAGCTGGCACGGCCGGAACTGTCCGTCTGGGTGGTCACCGGCGATGGCGATGCCCTGGCCATTGGCGGCAATCATTTCATCCACGCCATGCGCCGCAATATCGGCATCAAGATTGTCCTGCTCAACAACCGCATTTACGGACTGACCAAGGGGCAGGCCTCACCGACCTCGGAGATCGGCCAGAAGACAAAGACCACGCCCTACGGCAACATCGACCGGCCCTTCAACCCGGTGGCGGTGGCCATCGGTGCCGGTGCGACGTTTGTGGCCAGGACGGTGGACACCGATCTGGCCAATCTCGGTGCCATCCTGAAGCAGGCTGCCATGCATCGCGGTACGGCTTTCGTCGAAGTCCTGCAAAACTGCAACATGTTCGCTGACGGCACCTACGAGGCGCTGACCGACAAGGCAACGCGCGACGATTCGCGCATCGTGCTCGAACACCGCAAGCCGATGATCTTCGGCAAGCAGCGCGACAAGGGTATCCGGCTCAAGGGTCTCAGGCCCGAGGTGGTCACGCTGGGCGCCGATGGGGCGAACGAAGCCGATCTGTTGGTACATGACGAAGCCAGTCCCGACGCCAGCCCGGGTTTCCTGCTGTCTCAACTGCAGGCGCCGGAGTTTCCGCTGCCGCTCGGCATCTTCCGCAATGTGAGCTTGCCGGGCTACGAAGATCTGTGTGCCGACCAGTCCGCCGCAGTCATTGCCGACAAGGGAAGAGGTCGCCTGGAATCGCTCCTTCAGGGAGGTGCATCGTGGACGGTATCGGCCGAGCACTGAGCCGAGCACCGAGCCACTCTCCGGCTCGCTTCCGGATGCCGTGCCCCGCAACGCGGTCTGGCATCAGGCGGGGTGACTGGAGACTATAGACGTGGACACGGCAGACTCATTTGCCCTGGCAGTCCGTGAACATGATCGCGCAGTCAGCCACTGCGGGCTGAACCTGTGGGTGGGTTCGGAACCTACTTTCACCGACCGGCAGGCACAATCCCCGGAATGGCTGAGCAGTGCGCTGGGTGGCGAGAAGGAGGAACGTGCCCGGACGCTCGCCAGCTCGCTGGCTGAGCATCTGCCGGGAGCGATGATCTTGCGCAGCACGGGGCGCACTTACCCGGGCGAAGCGGAGCCGCGCTGGAGCATCGGCCTCTATCGCCGCTGCGATGGCGAGCGCTTCTGGCAAGGCCCGCCCGATCCCCTCCTGGCCTCCGGGGATACCGTTGACATCGCCGGCGATCCCGAAAGCTGGGCTTCCGCTCTGGTTGCAGCCTTTTCTGACAAAGGATGGCGCGCCGATATTTCTCCGCGATGCCGATGCCGATGCTTTCAGGGTGGTCGTTTATTGTCAGGAAGAAACCAGCGAGGGCATGATCTTCGTCTTGTCGTTCGCCGCTGCCGACACGCAAGGCAAGCTTTCGGCGCAGATCGAACTCCCCGCGATCGACGGCACCCTGCTGTGCCAAGAGGTCCTCCGGGCCGTTGAGCAATCCGCCATAAGTGCCGGGCTGCCCACCTTGATCATCGCCGGCGAAGCACCTCCGACCGATGACCAGTTCGAACTGACCACCATTACGCCGGACCCCGCCGTCATCGAGATCAATTCCGCGCCCAATGCCAATGCCGAGCAATTCCTCTGGCGCAGCCGACGGGTTTACGACAGCGCCGCCACGGTCGGCCTGACGCCATATCGTCTGTATTTCAATGGCGCCGTGGGCGACTCCGGTGGCGGGGGGCATATCACTCTGGGTGGTCCTTCACCGCTGACCAGCCCCTTTGTGCAGCAGCCGTGCCTGGTGCTGCGACTGGTGCGGTTTTTCAACCACCACCCGGCCCTGTCCTACCTCTTTGCGCACGATTTCGTCGGCAGCAGTGGCATATCGGTACGACCCGACGAACGCGGAACCGATGCCTTCGATGAACTCGTACTCGAACTCGATTTGCTGGAGAATTGCCCGCAATTGACGCCCGAGCTGGTGTGGCAGGGACTTTCGCCTTTCCTTTGCGACGTAGCGGGCAACAGCCATCGTGCCGAAATCAACATCGAAAAGCTGTGGAACCCTTTCCTGCGTGGGCGCGGCCGTCTTGGGCTCATCGAGTTTCGCGCCCTGCGCATGCCGCAAAGCCCAGAAAGAGCCACTGCACTGGCCTGCCTTCTCCGTGCCATCGTTGCCATGCTATCCGCGGCACCCTATTGTCAGGCGCTTATAGACTGGGGACGGACGCTGCACGAGCGCTTCGCATTGCCTTTCTATCTGGAGCAGGATTTGCAGCAGGTTTTCAATGCCTTGACTGCTGCGGGTTTCGGGCTCGGGCGAGAAATTGAGCGGGATCTGCGCATTGATGAGTTCCGCATTATGGCAAAGGTCCGGCTACCGGGTTGCGTATTGGATATTCGCCGTGCCCTTGAATTTTGGCCATTGCTTGGCGATGCCACCAGTGAAGAACAAGGGGGCAGTTCGCGACTGATCGATTCAAGCACGACCCGCATCGAGCTTCGCTTGCTGCCTGAATCCATGAATGCAGATGCCGAACAGGAAGTATCACCTTCCCGTGAGTGGTCTGAAATCGCAATGTTCTACGGAAACAGTCCACTGCCCATGCGCTCAGAACGCGACGACGTTGGAGAGTTGAAGGTATACAGCCTTCGCTACCGCCGGTTTCCGCCGACACAGGGCCTGCATCCCATACTGGGCGCACAGTCGCCAGTGACACTTCGCGTTTGCTATCCCGGTCAGTCGGGAGATTATGTGATCTCGCTGCACGAGTGGGAGCCACACGGAGAGGCTTATCCCGGCTTACCCGAGGACATGGCCGAGGCCGAACTGCGTCGCAGTCAGCGCGTCACCGTTAGCAAAGCCAGAGAGGATATTTCTGCCAATTCGGTCGCCAGCCAGCCAGCGGTGGCACTTCGAGGCATTGGTGAATACTGCATCGACCTACGCTATGCTATTTCGCTGGCGAGTTTGACTCAGACGTCATGATCCCATAGCCGGCAGCGTTATGATGAGCACGCCGCCATTACCCATGGAAAGCCAGCTGTGCTGTGAATTGGGTTGGTCGTCAAGGATCAGTCGTAGGGTCGTCATGGCTTTTCCTTGCCGGTTCGGCGGCAGTGTTGGGAGCAGTATTTGATCTCTCCCCAAACCTTTGCCCATTTTTTGCGCCAAAAATACGGTTGACCGCAACAAAGGCAGATTTCGCTCGGCAGGTCCAATTTCTTGTGCAAGGTCACCTCAACAGGAAAGGCCGCATGGCTTCAACTCGCCGAGGGCTCATGTATCATGAATCAATTAAATGGTTTCGCCTTGATACATGCCCCCTGACCGATCGAACATCTCATGACGCATCCGGATTCATTGGCTCGCCGGCAGCGTTTTCTCTGGCGATCGCTCGTGCTGGCTGTTCTGGGGCTGAGCAGTCTGGTTGCGGCATGGGTCTGGGCAGTGGGGAACGATTTCCTTGTTGTCGAACGCTGGCCCGAGTATCGCGCTGCCGTACTCGGTTTGATATCCAGCCATCCGGTGCTCAGCACCGTCACCTTGTTTCTTGTGCACCTTCTGTTGGCAGCCTTGGCATTGCCTGGTGCCTCTGTGCTGATGCTTGTGGTCGGTGCCGGTTATGGCACCTGGTTTGGCACCTGGCTTTGCCTGACGGCGTGCACGGCCGGTGCGACCCTGTGCATGCTGGCAGTGCGCCACTATTTGCGACCGACAGTTCATCGGCGGATGGGGGAACGCCTGGCTTTTCTTGATGAGCGCATCGCGCGTGACGGCAAGTCCTATCTGTTCGGCCTGCGCCTGTTGCCGGTGGTTCCCTTTGCCATCGTCAATGTTGCTGCCGGAATGAGTCAGATGAAGGCCTGGTCGTTTATCTGGGTCAGTTATCTCGGCATGTGGTTCGGCACCTTCGTTTACGTCAATGCGGGTAGCGAGTTGGCGCGAATCGACAGTATTGACGATTTCTACTCACCGGGTGTGGTGGTTTCGCTTGCCGGCCTGGCACTGTTGCCTTGGTTGCTCAAGTGGATGGAACGCCTCGTCCAATCTTGGTGTCGGGAGGCTGAATGAGTGCTGAGCGCGGATTGGTTCTCTTCAACTATGATTGGGATCAAGTCGGCTTTGCCCGCTGGTCGTCAGAATTTCTCTTGGATTCTGCCGGTCTCGACCTGTTCAGTTTTCCAAGCAATTTACAGCTCGTTACCTTCGACTTGCAGCGCTTTGTTGATCGCCTTGCTGCTCGTGCGGCGCGCAAGGGATGGTGCGCGGTAACCTCGAATCATGAGCAGTTTGGCGCTCTGGCTGCCGCCCTGCTGGCCGAGCGGATGGGCTGGCCGGGTACGCCGGTCACAGCGGTTATCGCCTGTCAGCACAAATTGCACGCCCGGCGGGTTCTCGAACAGGTGGCACCGGAGGCCAATACCCCGTTTGCACTTCTTGAATCGCGGTACGGCGATCCAGTGCCGGAAAATCTGCGTTATCCCCGCTTCGTCAAGCCGGTCAAGGCAGCGTTTTCGGTGCTCGCCCGTCTAGTGCACGACCGTGACGAGTTGATGGCACTGACCCGCTTTGGCTTCTGGGAGCTCTGGGTGATCCGCCATCTGGTCGAGCCTTTCGAGCGGGTGGTCAAGGCGCGCTTGCCGGAAGCCGGGAGTGCGCACCGAATGTTGCTGGAACAGCCCATCAATGCCGTGCAGTACAACCTGGACGGCTTTGTTTTTGCGGGAGAGCTGCGGCCATTGGGTTTTGTTGAATCGGTGATGTATCCAGGAACGCAGGCCTTCATGCGCTTCGATTATCCCTGTCAGTTGAACGAGCCGGGGCGCGGCAAGGCGCTCGAAGTGGCGCGTCGCTTTTTGTCTGCCGTGGGCTTTACGCATGGTCTGTTCAACATGGAGTTCTTCTACGATCCGGTGACGCAAAAATTGACGGTGATCGAATTCAACCCGCGCATGGCGGCGCAATTTTCCGATCTGTACTTGCGTGTCGACGGGGTCGATCTGCATCGTCTCGGTCTGGAACTGGCCTTCGGTCGCGACCCGGCCAGGCTGCCCCGGGCTGAACCATCAGCCGGCGCTGCTGCCAGCTTTGTCTATCGCTGCTTTGATCCAGCAGAACGTCCCGCGATGCCGGGCGCCGCCCAACAGGCTGCCCTGGCCGAACGTTTTCCGGATGCGATGCTTTTCTGCTTTGCCAAATCACCGGGGCAAATTGCCCGCGATTTCAAGTGGCTGGGCAGCTATCGTTACGGCATCCTGCATCTTGGCGGCCGGGATGCACGCGATCTGCAGGAGCGGTGCGCGGAAGCCAGTGAACTGCTCGGTTGGCCGGCACCTTATGCGCAGCACCCGGCGGAAACCAACGTGCCGGCCGTCTATCCAACACCCGATTTTTCCATGGAGATTTCTTGATGTTTTTTCGCTCAATGATTTCCTTTCTGACCGTACTGCTCGCAGCATTTCTGCTGAGTGGCTGCGGCGCAGTGACCGCCCAGAATCCTTCCGGGAAATACACGCCGGTGAACGCGGTCGCTGATGGCAATGACGCCCGGGTGATACTGAGGGGGGCCGATGTCGTGGCCTTCTTTGTGGACGGCAAGTACTTGTCCGGCAATCCCCAGTTCAGCAGCCAGTACGAGGGAATCACGTTTCGTTTCGCCAGCGCCGAGCACAAGGCTCTGTTCGACAAGGATCCGGCTGTCTATCTGCCGCAGTTTGGTGGCTATTGCGCGAACGGGATTGCCTACGGCATTCCCTGGGGCGGCGATCCGGATACCTGGAAAATCATCGGCGGCAAGCTGTATATCTTCGGCGGGCAGCTCTCCAAGGATGCTTTCGAACTCGACGAACAAAAAAATCTGACGCTTGCCGAATCCTACTGGAAGGATGAAGTCGCCAACAGCAACAGTTTCATCCAGCGCCTGAAGCGACTGGTTTTCCGGGTTCCGCATTACAAGACGGGTGAAGAACTCTCCGCAGCAGTTGCCAAGGCCAAGGCAGCTTCGGGTGTGGCCAAGTGAAAGCGCCCAGCCTGCTGCAGTTCGCACGGGAAGATCCCGCTGCCACCCGGGCTTCGATTTTTGCCGGTTTTTCGGCGTTGACCGCAGCAGTCTCCCCCAAGTATTTCTACGATGCCCTGGGTTCGCGCCTGTTTTCGGCCATTACCGAATTGCCGGAGTACTACCCGACCCGCACCGAGGCGAGAATATTTTCCCGCCACATCGGTGAGATGGCCGCCGAACTGGTGCCGGTCACGACGCTGGTCGATCTTGGTGCGGGAAATTGCGAGAAGGCCGCCAGCCTGTTTGCGGCGTTGCACGTGCAACGCTATGTCGCCGTCGATATTTCGGCCAGTTACCTGCGGGACTCGCTGGAATGCCTGCAGCGCAAGCACCCGACGATGGACATGCTGGGGATCGGCCTCGATTTCTCGCAGACACTGAAATTGCCGGCCGAGGTGGGCATCGGGCCGAGGACGATGTTCTATCCCGGATCGAGTATCGGCAATTTCACTCCGGCTGAAGCACTCGCCTTTCTGCAACAGGTTTACACGGCCTGCGCAGGCGGCGCCTTGCTGATCGGTGTCGATCTGGTCAAGCGGACCGACATCCTCGAGCGGGCCTATGACGACCCTCTGGGCGTTACCGCCGCCTTCAACCGCAACCTGCTGCGCCATCTCAACGCCCTGGTCGGAACCGACTTCGCGATCGACGACTGGCGTCATGTCGCTTTTTTCAATGCGCGGGAATCGCGTATCGAAATGCATCTGGAGGCGGCAAAGGCAACCGTCGTCCATTGGGCCGACGGCGAGCGGGCGTTTGTCGCCGGTGAGCGCATTCACACCGAAAATTCCTACAAGTGGCGCTCGGAAGATTTTGCCGAGCTGCTCCAGGCCGCAGGTTTCTGTCGTGTGGAGTCCTGGACGGATGAAAACTGCTGGTTCGCCGTTTTCAGGGCCTTTTCCTGACCATGGATCTAGGTCGCGCAGCTGCGAAAACCGCTGTGAATATCGTTGCGTTCCGGCGTGAAGAAGTTGCGGTAGCGTGGATGTGCCATGCGCGGCGAGCTGGCGCGGCTGGCGCCCCGCAATACCCGACGGTCGCCGAACCACGGGGCCGAATAGTCCCGATAGGGGTGGGCAACAAAGCCGGGATACGGCAGAAAGGGACTGGACGTCCACTCCCAGACCTCGCCCCAGGCAAAGTCCGGCTGACTGCTTGCGGCAAATTCCCACTCGGCTTCCGTTGGCAATCGCCGGCCAGCCCAGCGGCACCATGCCTCGGCTTCGAACCACGTCAAATGGGTTGCCGGGGTGTCGAGGCGCAAAGTCTGCCAGTTGCCCGAAAGCAGCATTTGCCATGCGCAACCGTTCTTGCGCAGGTAACGGGGCGGTGCTGTGCCCGTCGCTTCAAGGAAGGGGAGGTAGCGTTCCCAACTGACCACGCAACTGTCGATTTCAAAGGCGGCAAGCTCGACGCTGTGGGGACACAGTTCATTGTCGAAGGCAAAGCCGCTGTCCGGGTACCCCAGCTTCCCGTTTTGCCCGGGAATCTTCAGGGTAGTCAGCGGCGGCAGGGCAGCGGGCGGGGCAATGAGCGTTTCCGGCAGCGGAATGCTCAGGGCCTGGGCCATGTAGATGGCCGCTTCGCTGTGCATGTCCTCATGGAAAAGCGCAAGACGGTAAAAATACAGGTCGTCGTCGGTTTCCGGCGTGTTGGCCAGCAAGGCCAGGGTGTCATCAAGCACGGCTGCAAGATAGGCGCGGGTTGTCCCCGGGTTGGGCAGTGGCAGCGTCCAGCGGCTTGCGTGGGCGACATGGCTGGAGTTGTACCAGGCATCGGCCTCTTTCAGGCGGCCGGCCGGCCGGTGATGATCGGGGTCGGCCCGAACACCCCGCGCGCGCTGCTGGTTGCGGGTGATCCAGTAGTCCTGGAACCAGGCGATATGCCCGACTTCCCAGCACGGTGGATTGAGCTGTGTCGAATAGGGGATCACCAGGTCCTCACCCAGGCGGTCGGCGTAGGCGGCCAGCAGGCTGAGGGTGCGCCGATGACTGTCGCGCAGGGCTTCGGCAAGAACGGTGCGGCCGCT
The DNA here is from genome assembly GCA_963810175.1 of uncultured beta proteobacterium. GTDB lineage: Bacteria > Pseudomonadota > Gammaproteobacteria > Burkholderiales > Rhodocyclaceae > Azonexus. The sequence continues at coordinate 35,247 of CAWEMU010000014.1, forward strand.
GGTTCGCGCCGCCATGGCTTCGGCAGTGTTCATGGTGAGGCTTCGGTGCATGCGTAATATGGGAAGTATGCCGCAAGTCGTCATTGTCAGCCCGGCCTTGCGCGATGCAAACAACGGCAACTGGCAGACCGCGCGCCGCTGGCAAGCGCATCTGGCGGGGGAGTTCCGGACGCGTATCGTCAATCACTGGCCCGATGAAGCGTCGGCGGATGACCGTGTGATGATCGCCCTGCATGCGCGGCGTTCGGCCGATGCCGTCGCCGCCTGGCATTCGGCGCGGTCGCCGGGGGGTCTGGCCGTCGTGCTGACCGGGACCGATCTTTACCGGGACATCCAGACCGATGCATCGGCGCAGCGTTCGCTGGCCTTGGCAGAGCGGCTTGTGGTCCTTCAGGAATGCGCTCCGGAATCCTTGCCTGTCGAATGTCGCGCCAAAACACGCGTTATTTTCCAGTCGACCGCAGCACGCCAGATCCTTGCCAAGTCATCCCGCCGCCTGCGCGTGTTGATGGTCGGTCATCTACGGGAGGAAAAATCCCCGGAGACCTTGTTCGCCGCGGCACGCTTGCTGTCGAAGCGGCCCGATGTGGCGATCGATCATGTCGGTGCGGGGCTTGATCCGGCGCTCGCTGCGGCGGCAAAGGAAACCATGCTGGCGGTGCCCAACTACCGCTGGCTGGGCGGCTTGCCCCATGAGGCTGTCCGCCGGCGCATCCAGCGGGCGGGTCTGCTGTTGCATACCAGCCGTATGGAGGGTGGTGCCCATGTCATCATGGAGGCGGTGACCAGCGGTACGCCGGTGCTTGCCTCGGCTGTTGCCGGCAATGTCGGGATGCTGGGGGCGGATTACGCAGGCTACTTTCCCTGGGGCGATGCGCCGGCACTGGCTGAACTGATCCTGCGCTGCCGTTCGGGTGGGCTGCTGCCGACATTGGCGGCACAGTGTCGCGAACGGGCGCCGCTTTTCGACCCGGCCACCGAGCGTGCTGCGCTCCGGCGGCTGGTTCATGAACTTCTGGAAAATTCATAGATGCAAGCAGTCACAGAGCCGGCAGTGAGGGATATTGTCCTGATTGGCGGGGGGCACAGCCACGTCGGCGTGCTCCTCATGTTCGCCATGAAGCCGTTGCCGGGCGTCCGCCTGACGGTGATCTGCACGGATACCGATACCCCGTATTCCGGCATGCTGCCGGGTTACATCGCCGGCCATTACGGCTTTGACGAAGTCCATATCGACCTGCGCCGGCTGGCTGCGTTTGCCGGCGCACGCTACTGCAAGGACGAGGTGATCGGCATCGACCGCGCATCGCGCAAGGTGCTGTGCCGCCATCGCCCGCCAGTCACCTACGATGCCCTGTCGATCAATATCGGTTCGACGCCACAGCTGGCCCAGGTGGCCGGGGCGAGCGAACATGCGGTGCCGGTAAAGCCGATCCGGCGCTTCAATGAACGCTGGCTGGCCTTGCTCGAGCGCGTTTGCCTGCATCCGGGGGCGACGACCATTGCCCTGGTGGGGGCGGGAGCCGGTGGTGTCGAACTCACCCTGGCCATGCAGTACCGACTGCGTCGCGAACTGCTGGCGCTCGGCCGTGATCCGGATGAACTTCACTTTCATCTCTTTTCGGCTGATCCGCAGATCCTGAGCACGCACAATGCGCGGGTCCGTGACGCCTTCGACCACGTGCTGGCGGCGCGGGGGGTTGTCGTGCATCGCAGTGCGAAGGTGACGCAGGTGTCGGCCGGGCGCTTGCAAACCGACTCGGGCGAGGTGCTGGCGGCCGATGAAATCGTCTGGGTGACGCAGGCCGGCGGGGCTGCCTGGCTGCGTGACACTGGCCTGGCTCTGGACGAAAAGGGCTTTGTCCGCGTGCGGGATACCTTGCAGAGCGAAACGGATCCAGTCATTTTCGCAGCAGGTGATTGCGCCGCGATGATTGACCACCCGCTGGAAAAGGCAGGTGTCTTCGCTGTCCGCATGGCCAGGCCGCTGGCCGAGAATTTGCGGCGAACCCTGCTTGGCCGGTCCCTGATCCACTACCGCCCGCAGCAGCGCTGGCTGGCACTGATCAGCACGGGCGACCGGCACGCCATCGCTTCACGCGGCAGATTCTACGCGCGAGGTGATCTGGTCTGGCGCTGGAAGGACTGGATCGACCGGCGTTTCATGCGCAAGTTCAGCGAGTTGAACATGCCAACCGCGCCGCTCATCCGGGCTTCTGAGCGGATAGCGCTTGATCCCGAGGAGCAGGCCCAGGCTATCTCGGCCATCGCCATGCGCTGCGGCGGTTGCGGTGCGAAAGTCGGGGCCAGCGTGCTGTCGCGTGCTCTGGCGCAGGTGCATCCGGTTGAGCGCGATGATGTGCTGATCGGCCTGCACGCACCGGACGATGCCGCTGTGGTCCGCGTGCCGGCAGGCATGGCGAGCGTGCAGACGGTCAACTTCTTTCGTGCCTTCATCGACGATCCCTGGGTTTTCGGCCGGATTGCGGCCAACCATGCGCTTGGCGACGTGTTTGCCATGGGCGCGACAGCGCAGACGGCGACGGCCATTGCGACCGTGCCGCCTGGGCTGGAAAGGCAAGTCGAGGACATCCTGTTCCAGATGATGTCGGGTGCCGTGTCGGTGCTCAACGAAGCCGGCTGTGCGCTGGTTGGCGGCCATACCGGCGAGGGACAGGAACTGGCACTGGGTTTCGCCATCAACGGCCTGGTGGACGAGAAACTGGCAGGCGTCATGACCAAGGGAGGCATGCGCCCGGGTGATGTGCTGATTCTGACCAAGCCGATCGGTACCGGCACCCTGTTTGCCGCACATGCCCGCTTGCAGGCGGCCGGGCGCTGGATCGACGCGGCGCTGGAATCGATGCAGGTCTCGAACCGGGCGGCCGTGCCCTGTCTGATCGCACACGGTGCGCGGGCGTGCACCGACCTGACCGGTTTCGGCCTGCTTGGCCATTTGCTCGAAATGACACGGGCGTCCCGGGTGGATGCCGAACTGGAGCTTGGTGCCTTGCCCATTCTGGATGGCGCGCTCGATACGGTGGCGGCGGGCATAGTCAGTTCTTTGCAGCCCGCCAACGTCCGTTTGCGCCGTGCTATCCGCAACCCGGAAGCCTTTCGCAACGATCCGCTTTATGCGCTGCTTTTTGACCCGCAAACGGCAGGCGGGCTATTGGCCAGTGTGCCAGCCGATGCGGCAGCGGCGTGCCTCGCCGAACTGCATGGGCTGGGCTATCCGAAAGCGGTGCGGATCGGTCGCATTCTGCCAGCCGGTGAAGCGGTCGAGCCCATACGCCTGCTGGCCTGAATCATTTCGCTGCCAAGTCAGACCTTGTTTCCGGGCGCGCAAGACCTGAAAGCCAGGCGCAGGCGACTGCCGCGGCATAGGGCAAAGCTTGCAGGCCGAGGGCCAGGATCCAGCCGGCCAGAGCATTGCTGGCTGCGGGCGGCTGTAGCGCAGTGAGCGCGGCGATGCAGCCCAGCAGGCCGAAGAGCAGCAGCGATTCCTCCCGCACCGAGGCGAAGGTGCTGGGCTTTTTGACTTTCGGCACAGCTGGCTGGTCGCTCGTCGCCCCTTTTCGGGTGACTTCAAAAACCGCCTGTCGCCGCGACAATCCGGCAATAACCCCGCGCGCAATACTATGCGAAAGCCCCATGCCAGCCAGTGCCGCGCCGGCAATGTCAGGGCTCGGGCACGGTACGCGGCGGCTGTAAAGCAAGGGTGCGAGCACCAGCCGAACAGCGAAAAAAACCGCCAGCGGTGCAACGAAGAGTGCGATGGGCAGGCCGAAGGTTCCGGGGGCAATCAGCACGCCAAGCGTCCACAGCATGGCCGCGATGCTGAACAAGAGATGCAGGGCATCGCCCAGCCAGGGCAGCCAGCCGGCCACAAAATGGTAGCGCAGGGCGGGTCGCAGTTTGGCGCCGGTGAGCAATACCCGCCAGTGCCGGCGCAAAATCTGCATCGCCCCCTGGGCCCAGCGTCGGCGCTGGCGCTGGTAGGCGGCAAAATCAGTCGGGACGAGGCCGGTACCGAGTACCTGATCGACATAAACGACGCGCAAATCCTGCTGCAACAGGCGCAGGCCAAGTTCGGTGTCTTCGCAGACACAGGCGGGTTCCCAACCGCCCACTTCGCGCAGCGCCGGGGCGCGGATCAGCGTCATCGTGCCGTGCTGGATCGCCGCGTCGCGTTCCTGGCGGTGGTGCATGCCAATGCGGAAAAAGCCGTCGTACTCCCAGTTCATCATGCGGCTCAGGGCAGAGCCGGCCCAGTCACGGTGGGCCTGGGGTGACTGCACGACACCGACAGTCGGGTCGGAAAAATGGCCGGCCAGGGCGCTCAGCCAGTTGGTTTTGACCAAATAATCGGCGTCAACCACAGCAATCCACTCGGCCCGTGGGTCGGTTTTTTCCAGTGCAAAATTCAGTGCCCCAGCCTTGTAACCGGGCCAGTCAGGCAGATGAAAGAAGCGGAGCGGCGTCCGGGTGCCGGCGGCAATGCGCGCTTGCACATAGTCCTCGACCGGTTCCCAGAGCGCCGGGTCGGCCGTGTTGTTGTCGACGATCACCACTTCAAAAGCCGGCCAATCCAGTGCCAGCAAGCTGTCGATGGTGGCGATCACCATCGCCGGCGGTTCGTTGCAGCAGGCGAGGTGAATGCTGACGAATGGCGGTGCTGTCACGGCATCCAACGGGCGCGTCGTCGCCTGGTTGCGCAGGCTGCCGAGCCAGAAAAGTTCGGCAAATTCGAAAAGCTGGACGAGCAGGATGGCCCCCATGACGGCCAGCGACGGGATCAGAAGCGCCAGAAAAGCCATGTCGAGCGGACGTAGATAGTGGCTTAGCGGCAGGGCGGCGAGCAGGATGGCAAAGGAGGCGACGGCCTGCAGGCTGAGCGCAAAGGCGACGCGCCCGGCCAGGCGCATGGGCGCGAAGGCGAGCAGAAAAGGCAGCATGGCGAGCAAGCCCAGCCCGGAAGCGAGCAGTGCCTTGCCTTGCCAATAGGGGTCGGCCTGCACCGGGCCGGTGAAGGCAAACTTGGGCTGGCGCGCCGCATCGAGCAAGCCCCAGTGCGCGCCGACGGCGCGCTCGGTGGCGTATTTCCACGGCTGGTCGATGGCTTCCATCAGGTAATAATCGAGATCGAGCCTGGCAACCCGTGCCAGAAAGGCCCGGATGAACAGCGCCTGGTTGTCCGGGCTGGCCTCGGCCGCCGCCCGGCGGTCGCCATTGCTCGGCCAGCCGATTTCGCCGATCACTATGCGTTTGTTGGGGAAACGCTCGCGCACCTCGGCATAACGCTGCAGCGCGTAATCGAGGGCGGTGTCAACCGGCAACCCTTCCCAGTAAGGCAGCAGATGCACGGTGATGAAATCGACGTGATCAGCCATTGCCGGCTGGGCGAGCCAGACATGCCACGGTTCGGCAGTCGACACGGGCACTTTCAATACGCTGCGCAAGCGGTCGAGGTAGGCATACAAATCGGTTGGCTTCAGTTCGCCGCGTAGTTGGGTTTCGTTGCCGGCGATCACGCGTTCAATGTTCGGGAACTTGCCGGCAGCGGCGATCAGGGCTGCGATTTCGCGTTCGTTGTTGGGTCGCTGGCTGTCGAACCAGGCGCCGGCCGTCAGCCGAGGCCTTGTTGCGCGGCCAGCGCCGGCAAGGCGGGCAGCTCGCTGGCGCTGTAGGTGCGCAGCCGCGTCGTCATGCCGGCCAGTTGCCGCAGGTCGGCGGCGAGTTCGGTGTCGCTGGGAAAGTGTTGGGTCAGTGGGCTACCCCAGCGCTGGAAACCGTTGTAGGCCAGGCCGGCAACGCGGGGTGGGGCATCCGTTGCCGGCAGCGGCGGGTTGAATGCCCACCAGAGCAAAAAGTTGAGCAGCGTGACCAGCAACGCAATGATCAACGCGCTGATCCGGCGCCCGTTGCCTTGCCGGCGCTCCGATTGACGCTCCGGTGAATCCGCCTGGCGGCGTTGGGCTGCTGGTCGCGCCGTTTTCTGCGTTACGATCAAGGCCTCACTCAAGACGCCAGCGCTTACCGGTGGCGAAAACCCTGCGCCAACCATGCCCGCCGAATTTCCCGATTCGCTTTCACAAAAACCTGTCGCTGCATGGCGCCGGCGCCTTGGCTTTCGGCGGGCTGGCGCTCGGCTTGTTGATCCTGCTGGTCTGGTCGTTCGATCAGGGCCGGGCGGTGCCGCTGCCCGAGGCTGCGAATTGCGTTTGCCTTGCGTTTCCTACGCGCCGTTTCGGCGCCCCGGTCATCGCCATTCGACCCGGCCTTGCAAATCGAGCCGGCGATGATCGAAGCCGATTTGCGCTTGATCAGCAAGGTCAGCTGGCTGCGTGCGCACTTATGGACTCGACCACGGCCTCGATGCGGTACCGGCGATTGCCCGCCAACTGGGGCTGCGCGTCGTGCTGGGCGCCTGGATCGATAGCGACACGTGAGCAACAAGGTGCAGCTCGCAGCGGCGCTGCAGCTGAGGCGCGATTACGCCGATGTGATTGATCTGCTGGTGGTCGGCAACGAAGTGCTGCTGCGTGGCGAATTGACGCCGGCGGCGTTGGCCGATATGCTGGCCCGCGCCCGAGCGCGAATCGCGCAGTGCCGGTGAGCTTATGCCGATGTCTGGGAATTCTGGCTGCGGCATGGCGATGTACTGCGCGAGCACGTCGATGTCGTTACCACCCACGTCCTGCCCTACTGGGAAGACGAGCCGGTGGCGCTTGACCAGGCGGTGAGTGCACGTTGTTGCGGTCAACGCCGAAATTCAGGCGATTTTTTCGCCCCTTTGCCGGTGTCTGATCGGCGAAACCGGCTGGCCCGCCGCCGGGCGCCAACGCGGGGCTGCCATTCCCGGGCGACTGGAACAGGCGCGATTTATTCGTGAGCTGCTGGCGCTCAGGCGATGCCGGATGCTGGAAAGCAATGCGCCTCCCGGCTTTCAACCTGATCGAAGCCTTCGACCAGCCCTGGAAACGCAAGCTGGAGGGCGCCATGGGCGGCTACTGGGGGCATGTTCACAGCAGACGGCGAGCAGCGGGTGAGCCTCCGTGGGCCGGTGTCGCTGATCCGCAGTGGTGGCACATGCCGCTGGCCTGCTCTGTCGGTGGTGCCGCCGGGCTGCTGTGGGGGCTTGGCCGGGCGAGCCGGCAGTTACGCAGGCGCAATTGCGGCGCTGATTTGGCTGCTGGCGGCATGGCGCCGCTGGCGCTGCTGCAATGGCAACAACTGCTGCAATGGAATCGCACTCCGCTCGACTGGGCGTTTGGCGGTGGCGTTCTGTGCGCTGTGCGGCGCTGATCGGCAGCCTGGCGGCCTCGATGGCCGGGTTAACGGCTGGAAGCCGCCAGGCCTGCTGGCCGTATTGAGCTTCAAGAAGCAAGCACCAGCGCCGGCTGGAGCATCTCCGCCTGGTCTTGCTCGGCCTGGTCTTGCTGACGGCGCTGGGATTGCTGCTCGACGGGCGTTATCGGCCACTGGGCTGGCCAATGCTGCCGGCCCCGGCTGCCCTGCTGCTCGCACTTGCCGTGCATGGGTGAAGCCGAGGCACGCCAAACTAGCACGCTTGAGCGCTGGCTCGCCGTCCTGTGCGCCATCCGGCGCCCCTGGCTGGTCTGGCAGGAGCGTTTTGACAATACGCAGGCGCTGGGTCTGGCACTCGAACTGGCTGCTGCTGGCGCTGCCGTCGGCTGGCCGTCTCAACGGACGACCACCTCAGTGGGGCAGTTGCGCCAAACTGAGTTGCGGCGCGGCAAAGGTCTTCAGCATCATTCCGGTCAGCACATGCAAATCACCCATCGCCTGGCGCGGTGGCTCCATGCCGGCCTGAAAGCCTTGCTCGATAAAGCGTGCCAGCAGTTGGCTGTCACGCGAGACAATATGCACCGGCACATCCCACGACGCCCCTTCGCCGGTGATATTGGCCGCTGGCTGGTGATCGCCAACCAGGATATAAATCGCCTCGCGCGGCTCGGGCTGGCGAAAGTAAGCGCCCAGCCACTGGTAGGTGTAATTCACCATGCGCAGATAGCTCGGCGTCATGTTCAGCCAGTCGGCTTTTTCCGCCAGTGCGCGACTCGACATCGGCTTCGGCAAAGGGTTTTTCGGCGAGAATTTTTGACCATTCAGTCTGATACGGCGGCACCGGGTTGAAGGGCAGATGGCAGGTAATTGTCGGGAAAAAGACAAAACGCGGCGGCACCTTGCCATCGCGTGGATGCAATTGCTCGAAACGCGCCGCGGAATATTGGTCAGGCACCGCCCAGAAACCCATCGCCGGGCCACTGTAGCCAAAATCACGACGCTCAAGAAAAACGTCGAAACCGTAAAAGGCACGTCTCCGGCCACACCCAATCGAGCGCCGGATAAACACCAAAGGTTTGATAGCCGCCCGCCTTGAACAGGGAGATCAGCGTTGGTCGCTGCGTCGTCAGCAGCACGTCATGGCGTATCGGGTCGCTCAGGTCAATGCCGGAAAGCAGCCCGAGTTGCGCCAGATCGGAGCCGCCACCAAAGGTCGGCGAACGAAAAAAAGCGGTCACCACCTGCCGGCCACTGGCGGCAATATCGTCGGCAAAACTGTCGCGTCGCGGGCGCAAAATTGCGTTGGCGCGCGGATTGTCGTAAGTCACCGCGCCCACCGACTCAAGCATGATCAGATACACATCACGCCCACCCAGCGCCCCGAAGGTCGTTCCCGAGGTTTGCCCCAGTGCGCGATCAACCACCGTCTCCGCCGGCAGCAAATCAGCCTGCCGGGCCGAGGAAAAACTCGCCGCCATCAACTTGCGCCTGCCGCCAATAGGTTGGAATAACCGGTTTGGAAACCAGCGGCCAGGTGGCGCGCACCCCGGCCAGATTGGCGACCGCGAGCCCGACCGCCAAGGCCGTTACCGCCCAGACCCAGCGCGTGCGCAAGGCATAAGGCACGGCATCGCGGGCGCTGACGGCAATCGCCCGTTGCAACAAACTGAACAGACTCCAAAAAAAGAAGCCAACCAGCAGCACCAGCCCGAGGCTTTTCCACCAGGCCCATTCCTGGGCAGAAACCCACAAAAATCGGGGAATTTGCACGCCATCCCAGTACAAATTGATCGGTCGCCCGAACAGGCTGGGTACGGTGACATCGCCATAACGCCCCAGCACCAGCAGCAGGTAGGCAAAGGTAACAGCTTGAGCGCGCGTGCCGAGAGCGCCCCACGCCTGGCAACGAGCGCCAGTAAAGCAAGCCAGAGCCAGACGAATTCAGGCGCCAGACGATGATCCGGCAAAACCCCCGGCGTTGGCCACCAGTCGCGAAAGCTCAGCATGCCGTTGAGAAAAAGCAGCGCCAGCAGGACCCAGACGATTGGTGCGGCGGCGTCTCCGGGGTTACGCGGGCTTGTCATCATTTTTCGTCCTGAGCGATTTATTGACCCGCCCGAAGGCGAGATAACCCATGCCGAATTGCGTTGGTGCCAATCTGCCAATCGCTCAAGTGCGGCGCGATACGATCCCATGGCGAGCCAATTCCCCCGGGTTGCCGTTATGCCGGTGGTTTTTCAGATAGACCCAGAAGATTCAGCGGCACCAGCCAGCGCGGGAAATATTTGACCCCGGCTATAGCCACCGCCGCACCATGCTCCGGCTAAAGCCAGCAAGCGATCAATCGCCAGCGGCGAGCGCAGGATGTCATGGGTATAGTGAAACAGCAGCGCATCCACCGGCCTCGGCAAATCCAGCGCCTGCGCCGAAGTCTCGAATAATTTGACATTGTGCCAGCCCGCCAAAGCCGCTCGGGTCCGCGCCAAAGCCAGCATTTCCGGGCTTTGGTCAAAGCCATAAATCCGCCCGGTCTCGCCGACGGCGGCGCGCAATAGCGCCAGACTCAGTCCGGTGCCGCAGCCGACATCGAGGACAACCTGACCGGGTTGCAACTGCAGCGCCGCCACCGCCCGCTCGCGAATCGGCCACGTCGGGCCGCAAGTCGTGTCGTAGTCCTCGGCATGCTGGCGATACTTGGCCAGAGAACGGGAGCGGACGATTTGTTCGGATGAGTACTCTGTTTGCACGGGTATTTGATTAATGGTTTCAGGATTCAACGGCGAAGGACAATTTCAAGGGTAGCACTCAGAATTAGATTTTCGTCACTCCCGCAAAGGGGGAAGTCCGGTTGATCCCGGATTGTTGATTAGCCTGAAGTTCCAGCACCCACCGCGCAAGTTTTCTTGATACCTCAAGAGGTTGCGGGATATTCGGTGATGGTTTTCTGACTACGGATGAATGGCGTGCGCGAGGGCAAGGGCGCGTTGGTGGAGCGGGGAGGCCGCGGTGGTGACCGCGAATGTCGGGGCGTCGGATCCAGCCAGTGGGGTGCGGCAGGTATTGCGCATGAGGGTCGCCAGTTCGGCCATCAAGGTGGAGAAGCTGTGCGCCGGCGTACCGTCGGTGAGGCGATGGGTCATCGCCTTGTCCTGAGCCGACGCCGAACGCGTGGCCGGCGCCACCGGGTCGCGGGTGGCCTTGGCCTGCTGCTCGGTGTCGGCGAACATCAAGTCACGCCAAGCCTCACGCAGATGCCACTCGACGTAGTAGGCCAGCATGCACAGGAAGATGTGGGCGCGAACCCGATCGGCGGTGCGGTGATGGATCGGGCGGACCTTCAGGTCGATCGTCTTGAGCGAGCGGAAGGTGCGTTCGACGTTGGCCAGAGCCTTGTAGTTGCGCACGCACGCGGAGGCATCCATCTGCGTGTCGGGCACCGACGTGCGAATGATGTACAGGCCGTCGAGTGCGGCTTCGCTGGCGATGCTGTCGGGCCGGCGTTCCCAGGACAAGGCGGCATCCGTGATGGTCAGCGCGACATGCTTGGCCACCTTGTACTGGTTGATGACCTTGCCCACACGCACGCCGATCTTGTCCTGCCCGCTCAGCTTGCCGGCGGCCACGCGCGCCCGGATCTTGTCGAGACCGGCTTCGGTGGCCGCCAGCAGATCCTCGCGCTTGTGCGCCCGCAGCTTGGCCAGGGCCTCGTTGCGACAGGCGACCAAGCGTTCGCCGGGATAGTCCGGCGAACTGAGCTCGACCAGATTGCGTTCATCGAACAAGTCCATCTGCAAATACCTCTGCTCGACCAGGGCACGGATCGATGCGTTCTTGAGCGCCGTGATCCAGCCGATGCCTTCGGTCTCGCGCATCGCCTCGATGGCCTTCTGCGAGACCATGCCGCGATCCCCGACCATGACCATGCGCGCGATGCCGAAGTCGTCGCGCAATTTCTGCACCGCGGGCAGGAAAGTACGACTGTCGGCCGTATTGCCCTCATGCACCGACACCGCCACCGGGCAGCCCCGGGCATCGGTGAGCAGACCGTAATTGACCTGCAGCGAACCGGGCTTGCCATCACGGCTATAGCCGCGCTTGGCCAGCGGACACGTGGTGCCTTCGAAGTAGCTCGACGACAGATCGTAGAGCACCAGGCCACCCTCGCGCAGATGCCGCGTGGCCAGTTTCTTCTGGATCGCATCCTGGCGGGCCAGCAGCCAGTCCATGGCCGCGTAAAGATCGTCCTCGTTGGCATCGACCACGCCGAAGTCTTCGGCCAGGGTCGTGCTGTGCCAACTACGGGTGGTGGCCAGCTTGGTGGCCGGATCGACGATGCGCGCGGCCACCATGGCCAGCACCAATTCGCGCTCATGGCAGGGCTTGGCGGCGATCAGCGAAGCGAACCCCAGGCGCTGCATGGCCGCGCTCACTGCCTGCACATGGCCGTGCGGACGCGAGCGCGTGATCTCGAAGGCCTCACCCAGCGGCACGAAGGTCTCCCCCTGCAGTGCGCGGCGAATGATGTCGATCAGCGGCTCGGGCAGATGGGAGAGATTGCCCAAGGTCTCGTTCTTGACCTTGCCGTCCTCGCGATAACTGCGCCGGAGCAAATGGGTGCGGTAGACCTGGTCTTTGTACTTGCGGGTCGTGGTGACGACGTGAGCGGTTCCTGTACGCGCTGGCATTCGCGCACAATAAGCGAAACTTGCGGAAATGTCAACATCAATTAGTGACTACACATAGAGGAAAAAAACACCCCGTCCAGGCCTGGATTTCCAGGAAAGACGGGGTTCTTCGGGGGGCGCCGTGACGACAACAACGGCGGAACTTCAGATTAGCCATTTCGCAGACCATGGATGACAGGCGCCGCACCAGATCGAGACATTCAACTGCTCGATCAGTTGCAGCGGCGCATAGCCCGGGTTCGACTATCCATTAGAACCAACTCGCCCCAATGCCAAGGCGAACGCTCACTGCTTGCCTCAAAATCATGAAAAATGGCTAATGAACAAACTGGGTTCAATAGACTGAACCGCCCGGCTTTCAGCTTTCAAAGGCCACTCACAGACTTTCGATCCCGGCGCGAATCTCGGCCGCCCTGCCCTGCGCGGCAATCAGCGCTTCCGGCTGCATTTTGGCCAGTTGGCGATAAACAATGGCCAAACGGGGATTGGCTGATAATTTTTCACCGTTACGGGCAAAAAAATCCCAGTAGAGCGCATTAAAGGGGCACGCTTTGTCGCCGCGCCGCGCCTTCTTGTCGTAATGGCAGCCCTTGCAATAATCGCCCATGCGGTCGATGTAGGCGGCGCTCGACACGTAAGGCTTGGTCGCCAGCTTGCCGCCATCGGCAAACTGGCTCATGCCGAGGGTGTTGGGCAACTCGACCCACTCGAAAGCGTCGATATAGACACCGAGATACCAGCGATGCACCGCCTGCGGATCGAGTCCGGCCAGCAAGGCAAAATTGCCGATGACCATCAACCGCTGAATGTGGTGGGCATAGGCGTGCTCGAGCGACTGGCCGATGGCGTGCGCCAGACAGCGCATTTTGGTCTCGCCGTTCCAGAACCATGACGGCAGCGGCAACTGGTGGTTGAAGAAATTCTGCGACTCGTAGCCGGGCATGTTGGCCCAATAAACGCCACGCACGTATTCGCGCCAACCGAGGATCTGCCGGATAAACCCTTCGGCGGCGGGCAGCGGCACGTGACCTGACTCATATGCTTGGATAGCTTTGGCAACCGGCTCGCGCGGGTTGAGCATCTTGGTATTCAGCGCAAAGGAGAGCAGCGAGTGAAAGAGCCGCCAGGCGCGGCAGGTCAGCGCGTCCTGGAAATCCCCAAAATGCGGCAGGGCTTGCTCGATGAAGTCGTCGAGGTGTTGCAGCGCCTCGCCCCGGTTCAACGGCCAGGCGAGACGCTCGGCATGGGGTTCGCCAAAGCTGGCGACACCCGCCTGCTCGATGCTGTGCCACAGCGCCGAATGATCGTGTTCGGTGCGCCAGTCGGCCGGCTCGCGCGGCAATCCCGGCCATGGCTTGCGGTTGTCGTGATCGAAATTCCACTGGCCGCCGATCGGCTTGCCGGGGCCGGCCATCAGAACGTCGTGGCGAATCCGCATCTGGCGGTAGAAATACTCCAGCAGCCACTGCTTGCGACCTTCGAATAGCTGTCTCGCTTCGTCGCGCCGGGTATAGAAATGTTCGCTATCAACCATGCGGCGAGGGATGGCGAGTTGTTGCGCGTAGTTCGCCAGTTGTTGATCCAGCCGCCATTCATCGGGCGCCTGATACTCGAAAGCGCCAGTTGAGTATTGGCCAATCAGGGCATCCAGGTTGGCGGACAGCGACTGGCGATTGGCCGGATCGTCGATAGTCAGATAATGCACACGGTGGCCGGCAGCCTTGAGTTGCCCGGCAAAATCGCGCATGGCGGCGAAGATGGCGAGGATCTTCTGCGCGTGGTGGAGGACATAATCAGTCTCCTGACGCACCTCCATCAGCACGTAGACAACTTCGTCGTCAGGCTTGGAAAGCCAGCTGTGCTGTGAATTGAGTTGATCGCCGAGGATCAGTCGGAGGATGGTCATGGCTTGTCCTTGCGGGTTCGGCGGCAGCGTTCGGAGCAGTATTTGACCTCTTCCCAAACCTTTGCCCATTTTTTGCGCCAAGAGTACGGTTGACCGCAACAAAGGCAGAGCTTGCTCGGCAGTTCGGATTTCTTGAGCGTACCCATCAGAATTCCAGAATCATTTGGGCCGTCGGCTTTTTGGCGGACGACTTGCTGCCCGTCACTGTGCGTTTTCGTGAGCCGTGCTTGTTGACGATTTGTGCTTTCGCCGCACGCACTTCCGGCTGGGCACGCAACTCAAACAGCCTTTTTTTCGCCGCACGGGTTGCTGCTTCAATATCTACCAGCGGCTCAGCAATCTCGACGCCAACACGTAGACCACAGCGGGCTTGCAATTCTGCCGGCATGCGCCAAGGCTCAAACAGCCAGCTGTCCGGTACGCGGCGCAGCGCCGGCAACCAGCGCCGAACGAAAACGCCACGCGGGTCGTGGTCCTGCGCCTGCTTGATCGGGTTGTACACACGCGGAATATTGATGCCGGTGGTGCCCGATTGCATTTGCATCTGGCTCCAGTGGATGCCTGGCTCGTAGTCGAGAAACTGCCGCGCTAGCCACTGGCCGACCGGTTGCCAGTGCAGCCAGAGCGGATAGGCCGCCACCGAGACGAGCATGGCACGCATACGGAAATTGATCCAGCCGGTTTCGCGCAACATGGCGACGCAGGCATCGACCAGCGGCCAGCCGGTTCGTCCGGCGGTCAACGCTGAAAAATGAGCCGGATTCCAGTCGTTTTCGCGCAAGCCATCGTAACCACGATGCAGGTTGCGGAACTCCAGCGCCGGCTCACTCTCCAGCTTCTGGATGAAGTGGCAATGCCAGTAGAGCCGGCTGATGAAGGCAGTGAGCCCGGCCTTGTGACGGCTCTCGGCACTTGGCAGTTCGAGGATTTGCCGACGGGTGGCCTGGACAATTTCACGCAGACTGAGACAACCAAAGGCGAGATAAGGTGACAGCCGCGAACAGGCGGTCGGCGCCGAAAGGGGCGACGAAATGCCGCCGCGATACTGCTTGCTGCGGTCAACCAGGAATTCATGCAGGATTCCCAGGCCGTGCTGACGTCCGCCCGGCTGGCGATGCGGCGGCTGCACTGGGTTTAAGCCAAGTTGCTCCGGCCCCGGCGGCCCTGCTGCGACCCACGGCGACGCAACAAAGCTCACGCCTGAAGGTTCCGGTCGGCACGGCTGGGCGACATGCTGCTCCCACCCGGCTTGCCACAGGTTTCTATTGTTCAGGCGGCGAATCACACCAAACTGGGGAAACTCGTGCCAGGCGACACCGTGTGCGCGACACCAGCGGCCAACGGCAATATCACGTTGAAAACTGAGCGCATTACCGGTTTCTTCATGCGCATACAGCCCCTGAAAAGGCGCCATCGCATGCAGGCGATCAAGCACGTCGACCATCTCGCCGGTCACCACATGCAATTGTCCACCCAGCCGGCGCAACGCCCGGTAAAGCTCGCGCAGGCTTTCAAGAATGAATTGGTAATGCTGATTCGCAGCGTCCGGCGCCACCCACAGGCTGGGCTCGACGATGTAAAGACAAAGCACCGGACCGCGTTGCGCCGCTGCGTACAGCGCGGCATGGTCACTGGAACGCAGATCGCGCTTGAACCAGACGACGCCATAGTTGGCGGGGTTCGGAAGAAATTTCAGTTCAGCCACTAAGCGTTTTCAGTCGTCATGGACAAAACAATCCTGAGGTTTCGCGAGCGATGACTTGATGATTTTCTCCTCAAAATACGATGCTCGGGATTTTGCCTGCAGGCTGAAATCGAGATGACATCATTTCCCCAATCGAGATAGCGAATCTGGTTGAGAACTTATTGTAAAGCAAGTTTGTCCTAGACAGAATAGTGATTTGTCTGGATAATGAGTTTGTCAAAGTTCGTTGCCCTTCAAAGAACTTTCCGCAGACAAGGAGAATGACATGCAAAAAGTTGCGTTGGTAACAGGTGCTGCGGGCGGCCTCGGACGGCAAGTTGCCCACAAACTGTCCGCAGACGGCTGGGATCTGATCGTCGTCAGTCGCCACGCTACTCACCTGAGCGACGCTTTCGGCGAGCGCTTTCTGCAAATTGAGGCAGACTGCTCAACCGTTGCCGGTGCCCGCCAGATTTTCCAGATCGCCAAAGACAAAGGGATGATACCGACGGCACTGGCTCACTGTGTCGGCAATATCCGCCTCAGCGCGCTGCACCGGATGACCGAAGCGGATTTCAACGAGTGCCTGAGCGCCAATCTGGTCAGCGCATTTCACACCCTGGCTGCATTTGTTGGCGCTTTGCGCGATGCCCGCAGTGAGGGTGCTGCGGTTCTGGTCTCCTCTGTCGCTGCGCAGATCGGCACGCCTAACCACGAAGCAATCGCCGCCGCCAAAGGCGGCCTCGAGGGGCTGGTACGTGGTGCCGCGGCAACCTATGCTGCGGCCGGCATCCGTGTCAATGCCGTCGCTCCCGGCATTATGGAAACACCGGCGGCAGCCGGCATCATCGGCAGCAGCGCAGCGCCGTGAAGCTGCTGCGCGCCAGTACCCGCTGCCAGGCATTGGCTCGCCGGATGAACTGGCCGAACTGATGGTCTGGCTGCTGTCGGATAAGGCGGCACGGGTCACCGGCCAGGTCTGGGCGCTCGACGGCGGCTTTTCCAGCATTCGTCCATTAGTCAAATGAACGGCGACCTGACCGACAAGTATCCGATGACGCCGCCTGCGGTCGTCGCCTGGCTAGGCTACGGCGGCCTTCTGCCGTTTGTCTTCCTGACCCTCGCCGGCCTCCTCGATCGAGACCACGGCCCCCTGTGGAGCGACGCCCTGAATGCTTACGGCGCCATCATTCTCAGCTTCGTCGGTGCGCTGCACTGGGGCTTTGCCATGAGCCTGCGCGGCCTCAACGATAGCCAACGCTCGGCGGCCTTCATCTGGAGCGTGGTCCCGGCGCTTCTCGCCTGGCCGGCATTGCTGATGCCGGCCATTTTGGCAGCCCCCTTGCTGATTGCCGGATTCGTCGCCAACTACCTGCGAGATCGGCACCTTGGCCGTCAGGCCGAATTGCCGGCGTGGTATCTGCCGCTGCGTTTTCGCCTCAGCGGCGTCGCCTGCGTTTGTCTGGGCATTGGCATTCTTGCCTCATGATCCAGGCGCAGTCACATCATTCAAGGAGTACGCCATGAACCTGTTCAACCGCTTGCCGGGCTTTACCAGAACACCCCGGGAAAAGAGCGCGCCGTCCTGCGCAGCCTGCCGAAATGGTTGTGGCTGGGCAGCTTCCTGCTGGCGACCCCCTCAGTACTGGTTCGTTTCTTCGCCGATGAACACGAAACTCACTTGATCATGACCACCGACATTTATGTCGCTAGTCTTATCGTTCTGCACTGGACGGTCATTTTTACCGTTGCCATCGCTGCTTTCATCATCATGGTGATGAAAGGTCCTGCGTATGTTGCCGATGCCTACCCCTTGGTCGAGGCTGAAACATTGGAAGGCAGCGCGCAGGCCATCAACGATGGCCGTTGATGCAGCCATGCTGACGGCAGCTGTTCCCGACGGGCGCTGGTCTCGTCTGGCCCGTCTCGGCTCTCTGGCCGGCGGTGTTGCCGGCAACATGCTGGCCGAAGGGGCGAAACAGTTCGCCCAAGGCAAACGACCCAAAATAAATGACTTGCTTCTCACTCCGGCCAATGCACGGCGGGTCACCGGTAAACTCGCCCAACTGCGTGGCGCGGCAATGAAAGTGGGGCAGTTGCTGTCCATGGATGGCGGCGAACTATTGCCGCCCGAACTGGCCGAAATCCTCTCCCGGCTACGTGCCGATGCGATCCCGATGCCGATGAGCCAGGTCGTCGCGGCACTCAACGCCAGTTGGGGCGAAGGTTGGGATCGCCATTTTCAGCAATTCTCCTTCACGCCGATGGCCGCGGCCTCCATCGGCCAGGTACATTTCGGACAACGCAAGGACGGCCGCCATCTGGCGATCAAGATCCAGTATCCCGGCGTGCGGCGCAGTATCGAGAGCGATGTCAACAATGTCGCCTCCCTGCTCCGTGTCTCTGGTCTGCTGCCCAGATCCCTTGATATCAAGCCGTTGCTGGATGATGCAAAACGCCAACTGCACGACGAAGCGGATTACCGCAGAGAGGGCGCCTGCATGATGCAGTTTGCCAGCTTGCTGGCGGATAGCGACGAATTCATGCTGCCGGAAATGCACAACGACCTGACGACCGAAAACATTCTGGCGATGACCCGCCTCGATGGCGTTGCGCTCGACTCATTGACTCATCTCGACCAGGGTGAACGCAATCGCATTGTCAGCCAGTTGTTCCGCCTGCTATTCCGCGAAATTTTCGAGTTCAAGCTGATCCAGACCGACCCAAATTTCGCCAATTATCAATACGCCGCCGAGTCGCGGCGGGTGATCCTGCTCGATTTTGGCGCGACGCGGGCCTACGGCAAAGCCATGGTCGATGCCTATCGCCGCTTGATGCGGGCAGCGATTGCCGGTGACCGGCCAGCCATGAATGAGGCCGCCGAGGACATCGGTTATTTTCAGGCCGACATCAAGGCGCATCAGCGCGAGCAGGTGCTGGATATTTTCGCCCTGGCCTGCGAACCCTTGCGCCATTCCGGTGCCTATGATTTTGGCAACACCGATCTCGCCGCCCGCATTCGCGAGGCCGGCATGGTGCTCGCCAAGGATCGCGACTTTTGGCACACGCCGCCGGCCGATGCCCTCTTTTTGCACCGCAAGCTGGGCGGGATGTATTTGCTGGCGGCCAAACTCAAGGCGCGGGTCCCGGCACAGGAGATTGCCCTGGACGCACTCGATACCGCTTAAGCTGTTTTGTCCTGAACAAAACGAACGCGAAGTCACACCTTATGCTCACAACAAACTTCAGAATTCTTGCGATTGGATGCCTGCTGATCGGCAGCATTATTGCCTTGGCAGCACCATCGCCGCCCGCCGTATCGCCGCTATGCGCGTCGGGTGGACGCTGGATTACGTTTAGCGACGGCAAGGCACGTCTGGATACCGGCCCGGAAATCATCAAGAATGCAGCGAGGCAGGACGTGGTCTTGCTCGGCGAGCAGCACGATCAGGAAGACCACCACCGCTGGCAGTTGCAGATGCTTGCGGCGCTCCACGCGCAACGGCCGACGATGGTGATCGGCTTCGAGATGTTTCCGCGTCGCCTGCAACCGGTCCTTGATCAATGGGTCGCCGGTACGCTTAGTCCCAGGGATTTTCTGGCGCAGGCCGACTGGAACACGGTGTGGTCCTTCCCGCCACAGATTTACATGCCGCTTTTCGAATTCGCCCGGATCAACAAAATCCCGATGCTCGCTTTGAATATCGACAAAAAGCTGACCCGCCAGGTTGCTGAAAAAGGCTGGAACAGTGTCCCGGCAGCCGAGCGCGAAGGCGTCGGCCAACCTGCCGCCCCGTTACCCTCCTACAAGGATTTTCTGCGCGAGATCTACAACACCCATGCCGCGATGCGGAGCAAGCATCCCGCCAAAGGCAAGGCCGAGCCGGAAGAGTCTTTCAATGGTTTTGTCGATAGCCAACTGGCCTGGGATCGTGCAATGGCTGAAGCGCTGGCCAAAGCAGCGACTCGCAACGAGCGGCCGTTGGTCGTCGGCATCATGGGCAGCGGGCATATCCGTTTCGGGCACGGCGTTCCACATCAGTTGCGCGACCTTGGCGTAAGCAATATTGCAACGCTGCTCCCCGTCGAACTCAAAGGTGAATGTGAATCTCTGAGGCCCGGCCTTGCCGATGCCGTATTCACCTTGCCGGAAAAGCCTCAGCCGGTACAGGAGCCGCCACGCCTTGGCATTGTTCTGGAAGATGCGCCGTCAGGGCTGCGCATCAGCACCGTAACACCCGGCAGTCTGGCCGAAAAGACCGGCCTGAAAAGTGGTGACCGCCTTGTCGAACTTGCCGGCCGCCCGGCCACCAGCAGCGCCGAGGCAGTCAGTGCAATCCGCCGCCAGCCACCGGGAACCTGGATGCCGTTGCGCATCAATCGCGGGGACAGCGACCTTGATCTGATCGTCAAATTTCCGGCGCAACCATGAGCCCGTTCATATCGTGGCGCCTGGTCTTCGCGGCACTATTCATTTTCGCTTGGTCGCGACCCGGCCTGACTGCCCCTGATCTGACGCTCGCCATCACGCTCGATCCGGAAACCCGCCAATTCACCGCCCAGGCAGAATGGCAGCCGGCCCAACGCAAGTTACGCTTTCTTCTCCATGAGTCGCTGCATGTTTCTTCCGCCACTGTCGATGGCCGCCGTCTGCCCGTCGAGCAAGCGCCCGCCGGGCCCGGACACAAGCAATGGTCGCTGTACCTGGCGCAAACCAAACAAACCCTGACACTGAATTACGCCGGCCAACTGCCGCCCCTCGAGCGCAACCGCGACCACCGCAGCGTACTCGGCGGCATGCCGCCGATGGCTGCACCCGAAGGCAGTTTTCTGTCGGCCGGCAGCGCCTGGTACCCGCGCCCGGCTGATTCGTTCTCTTACCGTGTCACGCTCTCGCTGCCTGATAACCAGCGCGGACTGGTCCCCGGGCGGCGCGTATCCGAAGTATTGCCCGGCAAACCGGGTGAGCGCTATCAAGCCACTTTTGAATTCACGCAGTCGAGCGATGGCCTCGATCTGATGGCCGGGCCATGGGTCGTGCGCGAAAAATCCGTCAATCGCGCGGGCCAGCCTCCGCTTCTCCTGCGCACCTATTTCCCGGCAGAACTGGATGCCGTCAGCGGTCTGGCGCAAGCCTATCTCGATGATTCGCAACGCTACATCGAGCGCTACAGCAAGCAGATCGGCGCCTATCCGTACAGCGAGTTTTCGGTCGTCGCCAGCCCCTTGCCGACCGGCTTCGGGATGCCAACGCTGACCTACATCGGGGCCGATGTACTGCGTCTGCCCTTCATCCGGCAAACCTCGCTTGGCCATGAAATCCTCCACAACTGGTGGGGCAATGGCGTCCATGTCGATTACCAGCGCGGCAACTGGTCGGAAGGGCTGACCACCTTCATGGCCGACTACGCCTACAAGGACGAGGAATCAGCTGCCGCCGCCAGTGAAGTCCGCCTGGCCTGGGTACGCGATGCGGCAGCATTGACCGCCGCGCAGGAGAGCACGCTGCGCGACTTTCGCTCGCGTGCCAATGCAGCAGAGGCCACCGTAGGATATGGCAAATCGGCGATGCTCTTCTTCATGCTGCGCGAGCGTCTGGGCAAGACGGTCTTTGATCAGGGCATCCGTGATGTATGGACCACCTACCGCTTCCGGACGGCTTCCTGGGATGACCTGCAGAAGACGTTCGAAAAGGCTTCCGGGGAAACCCTGGGCGATTTTTTCCTTCCCTGGCTGACCCAGAAACGTTTGCCCGAGATCACCATCAGCCATGCCAGCAGCTCGGGTTCCGGAAAGAAGTATCGCCTTGATCTGCGCTTTGAAAAATCAGAGGCGGCGCTGCCGCTCCGCCTGCCGATCGAGATCAACGCGGGAAATCGACAAGAAACGCGCTGGATCGCCCTCTCCCCGCAAAGCAGCAGCGCCAGCATCGAGCTCGATTTCAAACCGGAAACCCTGCGCCTCGACCCCGAGATCCACGTTTGGCGACGCCTGCCCGCCGGACAATTACCGCCGGTCCTGCGCGAATGGATCGGTGCCAGCGCACCGCAATTGCTTAACGCCGCGGCCAGCCCCGAGGAGACTGTTGCGGTCAACCAGCTTTCCGGGCGGATTTTCGAGACGGCCCCCAAGGCGATTGACACTGGCAGGGCTGGCAAACGCACTGACCGGAAAGCAGCCTGTCCTCATCGCCGGAACCCATGGCAGCATCGACAAGATTATCGCCAAAGCCGGCTTGCCTCCGCGCCCTGCCAGTCTCGCCGGCCAAGGCACGGCACAAGTATGGACGGTCGAAGGCAAACCCTACCGGCTGGCTTTCATTTCTGCCGACAACGCCGCCACAATCAACGCCCTGCAACGCGGGCTTCCGCATTACGGCGGCCAGAGCTGGCTGATCTTCGACCAGGCACGCGCCATCAAGAAAGGCGTTTGGCCCGCTTCAGTGCCGGAAATAGCGGTATCACCCACGCAAACCAGCAAGGACAAAAATTGAACCTCAACACCCGCGTTGCCACCTCAACCGCCGTCCTGATCGGCCTGCTTTGGACAAACTCTCTGATGGCTACTGAAGAACCAAAATTTGACTTGCTACTCAAGGAAGATGATCTTCGAAGTCCGCCGTTACGCGCCGCAGATCATCGCCGAAACCTTCGTCGATGGCGACATGGATAGCGCCTCAAGCCGCGGCTTTCGACTGATTGCCGATTACATTTTCGGCAATAACCAAAAAGCCAGCATCGCCATGACCGTCCCGGTGGTCGTCGAACCGGCCGCTGGCTCGGAGAAGATCGCCATGACAGCACCCGTCAGCATCGAGCCGCAAACGGAACAAGAAGGCGCCATGGCCGGCGCCAAGCGTTGGCGGATTCACTTCGTCATGCCGAGCCAATACAGCATGGTGACGCTGCCCAAACCGGTGAATTCCCTGGTCAGCCTCCGCGAAATTCCAGCCAAAAGCTTTGCCGCCATAACCTACACCGGGTTCAATACCGAGTCCTCCGTGCAGGCGAAAACGGATGAACTCGCCAGATGGATGAAGTCGAAGAACCTGGAAGCCATTGGCAAGCCACAACTGGCCCGCTACAACCCGCCATGGACGCTGCCCTTCCTGCGCCGGAACGAGATACTCCTGGAAATCAGGAGTCAGTGATCAACTCGCGGAAAACTGGGGTTTCTCCGAGTCAGGCCCTACAGGGTCCTGGCCGACCACACTTCACATGACCCAGATGTCTCAACAGGGAAGCCAAATGTCCGAGAAGCGCAAGCACATCGTCATCGTTGGCGGCAATTTTGCCGGCCTGACGGCCGCGATCAAGTTGTCGCGGCGCCATGCCGTGACGGTTATCGACCCGTCCAGGCACTTCGAGTGGGCACCCGGCATCCACGAAATCCTGTCGAGCGTGAAAACGCCGCAGGGACTTCGTCTGGACCGCGCCGCCATCGTCAAGCAGGCGGGACATCGCTTCCTGCAGGATCGCGTGACCGCGCTGCAGCCGGCGCAGCGCCGGTTGGCCACGGCCGCCGGCCGCGAACTGGTCTTTGATGCCTGTATCGTGGCGGTGGGCGCGCTATGGAACACTCATCACATCCCGGGCGCCGACCGCCACGCCATGCCGTTTCGCAGCGTCGCCGACGCCCTGGCGATCGAGCACAGAATGCACACGCTTCTCCAGCAGGGCAAGCCGCTGCGCATCGTAATTGCCGGTGGCGGCATCTCGGGTATCGAGGCACTGGGCGAGATACTGCGTCGCCACCGAGACGATGCAAGCCTGTCGGTCGAACTGGTCGAAGCCGGCGCCTGGCTGCTGCCAGGCCTGCCGGCGTCACTGGATGCGGACCTGCGCCGCCTGTGCGAACCGTATGCAGTGAAGTTCCATACCGCCACGACGATAGCCAGCGTGTCGCCCAAGGGCGTGCGCCTGGCCGACGGCACTCGGCTGCGCTCCGAGCTCACGCTGTGGACGGCCGGGCTGGCACCGCCAGCGCTGCTGCGCGAGTCCGGCCTGGCGCCGACACCGCAGGTCTGGGCGGACGTGCGCCAGACCCTGCAAAGTCGCCATTTCGACAACGTCTTCGTCGTCGGCGACGCGGCGCAGCTGCCGCAAGCCGTCGGCAAGCAGGCCTCCAATGCCATCGACATGGGTACGCTCGCTGCTGCCAATGTTGCGCGCTTGCTCGACGGGCACACACTCAAGCCATTTACGCCGGCGCTAAAGCCCCTGCTGATCGCATTCGGCGACCTGCAGACCTATCTGGTCGCAGGCCGCACCGTGCTCGCCAGCAAAGTGTTGGCGGGCGCGAAGGAAGGCGTCTATCAGGTGTTCATGTCGCAGATGGGGCCGAACGGCGTGTTCAAGTCGTTGCCGGCGGCGACCGACCGCCTGTGGCAGAGCTGGCACAAGCTGGCCTTGCCGCAACTGTTGTCTTTGGCCGATTTCAGGAATCTGCCCGACCGCAAGGCAATCAGGCTGCTTTAGGCAGCACATGCGCGAGGCCCTGCCTGATCTTCTGTCGCAATTCGCCTCTCTGCTTGCAGCGGGGAGGCCTCTGGCAACCGCATGAATTCGTCGCGGTCAGCAGCTGACGAACCTATCGGCGCCAGGCCGACAACATTCCCCGAACGAACGCAACACACGTTCGGCCAGCGCCCGACCGCTGAGCCAGGCACCCTCGACTTTGCCGCCATTGAGCCAGTCTCCACAAAGCCCCAGGCCAACCTCTGGACGCCAGGCGCAGCCCTCTTCCAAGGGTGGCTCGGTGTCGGCGTAGCGCCAGCGGTGCGCGGTCCACTCTTGCGGGGCCGGACCGCCCAGTTGGGCAAAGGCGTAGAGAAGGGCTGCAGCGACGCGCTCAGGATCGTCTTCCAGATGCGCCTCGCTCCATTCCGGGCGGGCATGAAGAAGCCAGGTTTCCTCGCCGCTGCGGCCCGGCTTGCTGCTGTTGCGGGCGATCCAGCGCAGTGGCCCCTGATTGACAAAGGCGGCATCGAACGGCAGGTTGACCGGAGCGGCAAAGCGCAGCATCAGCGCCCAGCAGCCGCGCATCACGGCACTGCGGGCCAGTGCCGCCAACTCGGGGGCCAGTTGATGCAACAAAGGTACCGCCTGCGGCGCCGGCACGGCGAGCAGGACGGCCGCAAAGCGCGTCTCCAGCCAGCCGTATTCAGCCGAACAGACCTGCCAGCCATGCGCCTGGCGCCTGATCTGTTGAATGTTCGCCAGTGCCTGCACGCTGAGTGTGCTGGCGAGGTAGCGCGCGGGCGCCGTCATGGCCGGTGTGCCGACAAAGCGCTCGACCGTCGACTCGCGATGCTCCCGCGAATCGCCATCAAACGTCCATAGCCGGGGCGCCCACAAGTCCGCGACACCGGCCTGTTGCCAGCGCGCTACTTCGGCTCGGAATTCGGGGTGGCGAGCAGTGAAATACTGAGCCCCGTGGTCGCATTGCCAGTCGTCGCTCCGGCGGGTGCTCATTCTTCCGCCCGGGCTGCGAGCCTTGTCGAACAGGCTGACTTCGAGACCGGCCTGGTGCAGCATCGTGGCGCAGGACAGGCCGGCGATGCCGGAACCGATCACCGCCAGATGGGGAACTGGATTCATGGTTTTGTGTGAAACATCGATCCGCTGAGCGTAAGTGTTGATTCTTCTCAGCTCAAGCTATTGCCAGCCTTGCAGCCACTGCTTGCGATCGGTCAGATTGCGCCAGGACAGGGAAAAGACCCGGCGCGAGTACACGGCTTCCAGTTCGATGGTCTCGATTCGAGTGGCTGGGGGCTCAGGCTGAATCACCCCGGTAACGATGAAGTGCTTCTCCTTGCCATGCGGGTTAGCCGCCGTCCACTTGCTAAGCAGCAGCTTCTTCGGGTTCAGGCGGCGGGCAGTCTGCAAACCGAGTGCCTGGACGCCGATTCCGGGTGCAGTAGAGACTTTTTCGGTCTTGATCATATTTGTCCTGGACACAAATGAGTTACTGCCTTAATTTAATGGGAGATGATCCTCCCTTGTCGGGTAGTTGGATTCCTGTCCAGCGTAACAGCAGGCTCCTGAAGCATTTCATCCGCGCAGCCTTCACGTTTGCCGGGCCTCGCACCAGATATCCAGCAAGTCGCACGCCCAAGGAAGCTGACGATTGCGAACGTGCGAAAAAAATCTGAACTCAGACCTTGGTTGTTTGTCCTAGACAAAGAGAACAAATTCTCTGTCATTATCCCCTTAACTATTGGAGAACACCATGATATCTAAGCTCAAGTCCGCACTGGTTGCCGCTTCGTTTGCATTTGTCAGTTTGTCCGCCACGGCCGCTGACAAGGACATCGTAGATACAGCTGTCGCTGCCGGAAGTTTCAAGACATTGGTCATTGCAATACAAAAAGCCGGCCTGGTAGAAACTCTCAAGGCCAAGGGCCCGTACACGGTGTTCGCGCCAACCGACGAAGCCTTCGCCAAGATCCCCAAAGCCCAGCTTGACGCTTTGCTCATGGACAAGGCCAAGCTCTCGGGCGTGCTGACTTACCACGTCGTACCGGGTCTGGTGCTGGCCAAAGACGTGAAGGCCGGGGAAGTAGTGACGGTGCAGGGTGGCAAACTCACCATCACCACGGACGGCGGCGTCAAGGTGAACAACGCCAAGGTCGTCACTACCGACGTAATGGCCAGCAACGGTGTTATTCATCCAATTGACACCGTCCTGATGCCAAAGTAAGTGTAAGTGCCCTCGAGGCGGGCTGTCTGGCATCTTGCCAAGGACACTATCGTCTCCAGGAGTTAATCAGCTCCGGCTTGGTAGCCGGAGCTGAACCCATTTCGATTCTGTGTGCTCGCCGTCCGGCCTCCTGCGCATCCGGACCCACTTCGTGAATACAGCCTCCTCGGCCAAGCGGGACCAGCCGAGATGAATCAGACTTAGAGATGGCTGCACGAAACATCTCAATGATCGGAAATTCAATGCCCCTTTCCGGAATCAATTGTTCCCCTTGAATTATTGGCCACGTACTCGCCGGCGCGCAGTTAAAACGAGATGTCCAGCTGAACGCCGCGGCCGTTGAACTGGCGGACTCGGCCATCAATCTCCAGCATGGGTTTTCCGGAACTACGTTGCGATCCGCCATTCGATCACTTCCTGAAAGCACCGGACAACAACATAGGAAGTGACCTTGATGCGGATCAGCGCACAGGCTGGAGAGTCGGCAAATGCCTGCAAAGCCGGGTGGCGCGCCAGACAGAACGCCCGCCATTCGTCGCGCGCGTCGCCGGTTATTTCTTCAGCCAGCCCTTGAGCGGTCACCGCCACGGCTTCCTGGAGATCGCTGCCGAGGTTCTCCCGGTTGTCGATCATGATGGCGACGCGCGGGTTTGCCATCAGATTCTCGTATTTCAGGCGGCCCCGTTCCGTCATCAGGATGAAGGACTGCAAATCCTCGGTCACGGAGAAAGCCATCAGGCTGGTATAGGGCTGCCCGTGATTGTCGGTG
The DNA here is from genome assembly GCA_963810175.1 of uncultured beta proteobacterium. Classification (GTDB taxonomy): domain Bacteria; phylum Pseudomonadota; class Gammaproteobacteria; order Burkholderiales; family Rhodocyclaceae; genus Azonexus. The sequence continues at coordinate 62,303 of CAWEMU010000014.1, forward strand.
GCCAGGACAGCGTATTTTTGCGTTTCAAGCAGGCGGGGCAGAAGCGCCTGAACGGAATCGGGCACCTTCATGCGAGCGACTCTTCAGGCACCGGCCCGCTTTTCGATCTCGAAGTGGAGTTTTTCTATTTCTTCCTGCGCCTTGACCTCGTTAGTGACGTCATATTGCACACCAAGGTAGTAGATCACGTTGTTGTCGCGGTTGACCAGCGGACGGATCGATAATCGGTTAAGGAACAATTCCTTGTTCTTGCGGTAGTTGCGCAGCGTCACCACGCAGGCTGCGTTTTTCGCCAGCGCCTCGCGGATCGTGGCCAAGCATTCCTGATCACGATCGTCACCTTGCAGGAAGCGGCAATTGCGCCCGAGGATTTCGTCCTGCGAGTAACCGGACATCTCCTCGAAAGCCTTGTTGGCGTAAACGATGGGGCTGTCCGGCAAATCCGGGTCGGAGAGCGTCACGCCATTCACGCAGGCATCCAGTATCTGGGTCAGCACGAAGGGGATCAGGCCGTCATCCTTGCTGGTTACGAACATCTAGGCATCTCCTGCAGAACGTGATGGGGACAAACTGCGCAGGGATGGATGAGCTTGCTAGTCTTCATCCAGCATTTCCCTTTCAATAAGCAGTTTCAGTTTTTTGACCGTTCGCTTGGCACCTTCCTGAAGCGCGATGCGGATCAGCTTTTCGAAGGGGCGCATGAGAAAGTCGAGTTGGTGCAACTCGAAGGTGAAGGTAAGCTGGGTCGATGAGTTGCAGTCAGCGAATTCGTAAATGGAACAGTAAGGCGCGGTAACGCCTTTGAAGGTGACCCGCTTGAGCGGGATGAGTTCCGTGACCTCAAAGGTCGATTCCGTTTTGTGGCCCTGATCAACCCGAATCTGACGCGCTTGATAACCAAGCCGTATCGGCCCCGTCGATAGTGGCTGGAGGTCGATGACTTCAGGCGACCAACGGGGATAATTGTTCAAGAAATTCAGCGCCACGAAACGGAAGACCGGTTCGACATCCTGAAAAACCAGCGCATCAGCCTTGGCGGTAATCAATGCATCCCCGATCTTGGCGAAAAATTACGACTTGGCGCGGCATGGGTGGCCGTGACATAGGAAGCCAGATCGCAGGTCGGCGACCATTGGCCTACAGGATGATCGCACGGCAAGCATGCCATGTCAACCTGCTGCTTAGGGTCGCTTTGTAAAGCTTTACATAGCGACCCAATCCAGCAATCGGCCCTCGCGAACATCTGATGACCGCTCCTGATCACACTGCGGACATTCGCTCGACAAGGAAACGATCAACCGTATCCGAGTGCGGCGACCTCGCCGCTGCGCCGGATGCCCGCCGGTGCGCCGCCAATCCGGGAACTGCAGTGCGCCAACACGGGCGAAGAAGAGCTCCAGGCTCAATCGGCGGCCATTACCAATTCGATCAGCGCCTTGCCTGGCAGGCGCTGGGTGCGTGCAGGCACCGAGCGGGTGGGACTCAGATGAGTCTTCAGGGGCTCCTGTAACCAACTTGGCGATTGACGCCCCTTGACGGGGGCTCATATACTCGTCGCCATAGTGCGGTTGGATTTCCTGTCCTTCCAACACCCGACGCGGGTGCCCGTCTTTGCCGGCCGCAAGTCTTGACGGGAACGAGAGGCAACGATGAAGACCTACTCCATGTCGGCTGCGGACGCGGCCTGGTTCCACAACGACGGCCCGGCGAACCTGGCGATCGTGATGGGCGTCTTCCTGACGAAGAAGCTGCTCGACTTCGACCGGGTGCGCAAGATCTACAACGAGCGGCTGGTGACCTTCGACCGCTTCCGCCAGCGCGTGGTCGAAACCGGTTTTCCGATCGCCACGCCGCACTGGCAGGACATGCCGGGGCTTCCGCCTCGCAGCGGCTATCCAGAGCGGGAGTGTTGAATGCAGTATCTGTCGCCTGCTTTGAGCGAACGCAGTTCATTTTTTTGGCCGGCGCTGCTGCCGAGCCTTCCAGTGCTCGTCTGCCTATGGCTGAGTGCGACGCCAGCCAGCGCCAACGGACTGGTCGCTGTCAGCGAGAAGTCCCCGCCAAGGGTCGCCGACCAGCGACTGCATGCATTCATCGCCGCCCATAAAGGCCAACCCGTCCTGATCAATTTCTGGGCGACCTGGTGCCAGCCGTGCCGAGAAGAAATGCCATCGCTGCAACGCCTGGCCAACCGTTGGCGCGACAAGGGACTCGTGGTCATCACTGTCGCCGTTACCGATAGCGTCAAACAGGTCGAAGACTATCTCTGGGAAGTTGGCGTGCAACTACCGGTAATCCATGACCATGCGCAAGCCCTGAGTCGCCCCTGGGGGGCGCGCGTGTTGCCCACCACACTGACTCTCGACCGGCAACACCGCATCCGCTTGCGTGGCCAAGGAGCCATCGACTGGGATGCTTCCACCATCGACCAGCAACTTCAAACCCTGGTCAAATAGCCAAAGGAGAGAAAAACATCATGGATCGTCGCGACTTCATCAAGGCCACCAGCCTCTTCTCCGCTTGCGCCATGGCCGGCTCACGGATCGCCCAAGCGGCTCCGAGCGGACTTTCTCCGTCGCCTGCCAACGGGTGGCGCATGTTCGAAGTCACCACCCGAGTTGAATTGGATAAGACCACCAGCGCAACGCGCGTCTGGATTCCGTTGCCCTCCATGGACGAGACCGAATGGATCAAGCCCAGTGGCAACAACTGGCGAGGGAACGCTTCGACAGTCAACATTGAACGTGATCCGGCCTATGGCGCCGAGATGCTCATCGCGCTCTGGGCGGCAGGCGAGGCAGCGCCAGTTCTGGAAGTGACGAGCATCTTCTCGACACGTGACCGTGCCATCGATCTCGAGCGACCCGGCAACGTCGCAGCGCTCGATAAGGCTACCGCCAAGCTCTACACCAAGCCCACCGAGATGCTGCCTACCGATGGTATCGTCAGGAAGACCGCAATGGAAATCACCCACGGTGCGAACAGCGACGCGGAAAAAGCGCGCGCCATTTACGAGTGGATTGTCGACAACACCCAGCGCAATCCGAAGACCAAGGGCTGTGGCACCGGTGACATTCGCGGCATGCTTGAAACCGGCAACCTGTCCGGCAAGTGTGCCGATCTCAATGCGTTGTATGTCGGCCTGGCCCGCGCCGCCGGCCTGCCGGCTCGTGACGTCTACGGCATCCGCGTGGCCGATTCCAGGTTCGGTTACAAGAGCCTGGGCAAGAGCGGTGATATCTCCAAAGCCCAGCACTGCCGTGCTGAAGTTTGGCTCTCCGGTTTCGGCTGGGTGCCGGTCGACCCGGCTGACGTGCGCAAAGTTGTATTGGAAGAAAGGTCCGGGCTGACGCTCAACGATGATGTCGTGGTCGCGGCGCGGAAGGCGCTATTTGGTTCCTGGGAGATGAACTGGCTTGGCTACAATGTCGCGCACGATGTCAAGCTGCCGGGTTCGCAGGGGCCGCGGCTTCCCTTCCTGATGTATCCCCAGGGTGAAAATGCCAGTGGTCGCTTCGATAGCCTCGACCCGACGACCTTCCGCTACAAGATCACTTCGCGCGAGATCTGATCATCCTGAACCGTGAACATGCCGCCCGCCAGCGCACTTTCGACCCGGTGGTTTCCTTTCCCTCGGCGACTGTTGATCGGCGATCCGGGGCCAGCTCGACCGAGTCAACAACTGGACGATCCTCAACAATCCCGGTTCGGATACTCGTCAGGATTCGATTCCGGCGCGTAGGGCGGCAGATAGACCAATTCGATCTGGTGGGCCTTGTCGGCCAACCATTCGCGAACCACCCTGGCATGATGGACGCGCAGGTTGTCGACGACGAGAAAGATTTTCCGGGGTGCCCCGTTAACCAGGGTGGCCAGGAAGGCGATGAAACGCTCGCTGTTGATGCTGCCCTCGACAATCTGGAACTGCACTTCGCCGCGCGGTGAAATCGCCGAGATCATCGACAGGCTTTGCCAGCGCGCGGGGACGGTGAGCACCGGCGTCTGACCTTTCGGGGCGTAGCCCCGTACCCAGTGCGCATCTTCCTTGACGGCCGTCTCGTCGCCCCAGTAAATCACCGCACCTTCGCTCTGGGCACGGGCTTTGAGCTGTGGATAGGTTGCCTCAAGCCAACGCGCCACATCCTCCGGGCGTTGCTCCAGTGCGCGCTTGACCGGGCGTTGTGGGGTAAAACCCCAGCGCTTGAGGTATTTGCCGATCAGGCGGTCCTGCATGTCGAGGCCAAACTGCGCCTTGACCAAGGCCTTGATCGCCGGACGGCTCCACAGCGCAAACGGCAGTTTCATCTGTTGCGGGTTGCTGCCAATGATCTGGTCGCGCAGCCACATCTCGTCAGCCATCTTCAACTTGCGCAAGGTGCCCAGCGGCCGACCGCGCGGCTTCTCGCCCAACGACTGCTCACCTTCTCGTCTGGCTCGCGCCAACCAGGTCTTGATGGTCGTCGGATGAACGCCAGCGGCGGCGGCGAGCGCTGCCGCATTCATCCCCGACTGCTTGCGCAGGCGGATGACCATCTGCCTCAACAACTTGCGTCCTTCCGCCGTCAGCTTGCGTGCATCAACTTTGTCCATGCAGCAATCATAGCATATGTCGCTTATTATTGGGCCGGGTTAATAACTCAATGGAGACACCTGACGAAAGCCATTTTGTTGCTATCTGTCGCCCTCGACTGGCAGCCCAGTTCTGTCCGGAAAAAGAGCATCCTTATTTTGTCTGTTCCGATGACCCGCTCAAGCTCCCTGATGGCAAAAACGGGAACAAGGCGACGAAGATGACCAGTGACCCGGCAAGCAACTCATGGAAACCCTTGTCCAGAAAGTTCATGACACCCGCGGCGAGACCTTCGCCCATCCACAGCCCCTTGATCGCGTGCTCGACTATGGTAAAGGCTACTACAAGGAGACTGAAGAGGACAGTCTTGTATAGCGCCGGAATAATCAGGGGCTTGTCTTCAAGGCCGCGGCCAAGGCGGAAAACAGCACCGATCATGATGACTTTACCGAGAATCAGGGCTTCGATGACCGCGATCCCGTAATTCGTATAGGCAATGTCATGGGCAGCGAGAAGGAGTCTCCGGTACTGGATGAACGCCGCGAACACGAGGGTCAGATAGATGACGATGATGGCGTACTCACCAATTTCATGAACGACCCTGTCCCACAATTTCACCGGCTCCGGGTGTGCATCACTCATCGTTCCTGCCCTTGCTCAATGCATCCTCGTCGCGTCCCGCTGACAGCGCGCGCTACCTTCCTGGCGCATTTTACGGGTGCTTCGGTTCAGTTGTTGAGCAGGAAAGTATGGAAGCGCGACAGCATGCCGCCGGCCACCGTCCTCGCCTTGAACCCGTTTTGCAGCAGGGCACGGGTCGCATAGTAGGCCCGCTGGCCGGAGCGGCAGATAACCTGGATTTCCTGGTCGCGGGGCAGTTCGCCGAGACGTGCGCGAAGCTGGCCGAGCGGGATGTTTACCGCAGCCGGCACGCTCTCCACCGCCAGTTCGGCGGCCTCGCGCACATCGAGGAGGAAGCCGCCTGCGGTGGCGTCCCAGTGGCCGGAGGGCATGTCACCGCGCAGGATGTCGGCCGCGACCATGCCGGCGAAGTTGACCGGATCCTTGGCGCTGCCGAACTGCGGCGCGTAGCAGAGCTCGGCCTCCTCGAGATCGTAGATCGTCGCGCCCATCTGCAGCGCCATGGCCAGCGCGCTGATCCGCTTGTCCACGCCGTCCTCGCCGACCGCCTGCGCGCCGAGGAAGCGGCCGTCGGATTTTCGGAACAGGACCTTCATGGCGATCGGCCGGGCGCCGGGGTAGTAGCCGGCGTGCGAGTTCGGGTAGAGGTAGATCTTCTCGTAATCGCTGTCGCCAAGCCGCTTGAGCGTTTTCTCGCTGGCGCCGACCCAGGCGGCGGCGGCGGCGAAGAGGCCGATGATCGAGGTGCCCTGGGTGCCGCGGTAGCGCGACTGGCGCCCGGCGATGACGTCGGCGGCGATGCGCCCCTGGCGGTTGGCCGGCCCGGCGAGGGCGATCAGGCTCCATTCGCCGGTGACGAAATCCTTGACTTCGACGGTATCGCCGACGGCGAAGATGTCCGGGTTGCTGGTGCGCATCTGTTCGTTGACGCGGATGCCGCCGCGCTGGCCGATCTCGAGGCCGGCGCTTTTCGCCAGCGCCGTATCCGGGCGTACGCCGAGGGCGAGGATGACGATATCGGCAGGGTGCGTGTTGCCGGATTTCGTCTGCACCTCGAGCGCGCCGTCCGCGGTCCGCTGGAAGCCGGCGACCCCGTCGTTGAGCGCCAGGCGGATGCCATGCCGCTCGACATAGCCTTCGACGATACGCGCCATGTCCACATCGAGCGGTGCCAGGACCTGGTCGAGCAGCTCGACGAGGGTGACGTCGAAACCGCGATGCACCAGGTTCTCGGCCGTTTCGAGGCCGATGAAGCCGCCGCCGATGACCACCGCGCGGGTCTTGGGCCGGACCGTCTGGAAGGCGGAGTATCTGTCCATCCCGCTGAGGAACGGGGTGCCGCGCTCGATCCATTCACGGATCGCCCGCGCATCAGGCACGGTTCGCACCTGAAAGATGCCCGGCAGGTCGATGCCCGGGAGGGGCGGACGAACCGAGGGGGCACTGGGAGACAGCACGAGCTTGTCGTAGGTTGCGCTCGTTACTTCGCCAGTTTCCACGTCGCGCAACTCGACGGTCTTCGTCTCCGGCAAGACCCGGATGGCTTCGCAATTCGTCCTGAAATCAACATTGAACTGCCGGCGGAAGGTGTCTGCAGTCGCTACCAAGAGACTCGATTCCTTCTCGATGACGCCGCCGACATGGTAGGGAAGCCCGCAATTGGCGTACGAAACGTACGGCCCGCGTTCGACCATGAGGATTTCGGCATTCTCGTCCAGCCTGCGCAGGCGCGCCGCGCACGAGGCGCCGCCGGCGACGCCGCCGACGATGACGACTTTCGTTCCAAGACTCTTATCGCTTGTTTCCATGATTGTCTCCGTTTTGAATCGTATCCTGGCCTTGGGGGAAGCTTGCGATCATCCGGGCCTTCACGAGGCCGATCGGCTGCGCCTGTCAATCGAAAGATTCTATGCCCCGCCGTTCCTATTGACCACTCATTTGACGACGGTTTGCGCGCGGTTGACGAAAGGGCAATGTGCGAGCCGCAACTCGACGTGCCATAAACAAAAAATTCCCAGACTGCCCGGGATTCAGCTTCAAGTTGCGGTGAAGTTCATTACCTGGACATCGCTGGGCCAGCGCCAAAGGACGGCGGTCTTGCTGCCCGTCGTGGACGGCCAGGTAGCCACCGAGGCCTTGGTGGGGGTAGGCAGAGGTACTTCCCCCCTTGCCCTTGTCCAGGCCGCACGGGCCAATGTCGGCGACGGTAACCTTGCAGGCGTCTGCCACCTGCCCGTACAACATTCCCTTTTCCGATGCCGCGGGCAGTTCCAGCACCACCGGGCCATTGCGCAGGTCTGCGTTTGCCAAAATGCAAGCTGTGTCGTTGTTGGCCGTGAGAAATCCATGTCGGGCGTCGATCGGGCGTCATTTCGCCAGAATGTCACTGTCCTTAATGCCCAGGCCTGCGAGCGAGCCGCGCCCTATGCCAAAGAGCATGACGATCGGCTGTGACCAAACCACAGTTTCAAAAGCTCCCCAAGGGGGTAAAGGCGATAGCCTTGGACATCGACTAAGCTTCTGGTCTGGCTTCACACGACTGGTACTCGATGTCCACAAAGGCGAAAGCCCCGCACCAGGGAGGGAGTGCGAGGTTTTCAGGACAGCCTGTTGGGGGAGGGAGGAGGGTTGGCCTTCAGGCTGATGTCTGGTCAGCGCATGCATGCAAGGTAATGGCGGTCATTCGAGGACGCCAAGGGGGCCTGCGGCATGGCGGACCATCAGGTCAGGGGCTGGCAGGCGTGGTATCCAACATGGCCCTGGTGATGGTCAGCACCATGCAAAGCGAATACATTCTTGGCGAGATCAATCCTAACGGTGACAATATCCATGGACTTCGCCTTTCGAGCAAATGATTTGGTCTGGAAACTCAATCATGGCAGCTTCTGCTGCACGCGGCTTCCACCTCCAGTTCGGGACGGGGCAGTCCCTTTCATTCATCAGGCGCCCAGAAACACATCACACCGAGAGCAAACACATGACTATCTCCACGCTGTCCATTTGGCACGATCTTGTTTCGTCACGAAACACCAAGGGCCTCGGCGAACTCCTCTCAGACAACGTAGTCTTCCACTCGCCTGTCGTTCACACGCCACAGGTCGGAAAAGCAATCACAACTCAATACCTTGCTGCCGCGTTCCACGTCTTCTTCAACCAGACCTTCAGGTACGTTCGGGAAGTAACCGGTCCTCGCGACGCGGTGCTGGAGTTCCAAGTGGATATCGATGGAATTGCCGTCAACGGTGTTGACATGCTCAAGTGGAACGACGAGGGAAAGATCGTGGAGTTCAAGGTTCTCATTCGGCCGCTCAAGGCAATCAACTTGATCCATCAAAAGATGGCTGCAATGCTCCAGGCGCAGCAGTAAGAATGCAGACGCCCATGGCCGCTCAGTCCAGGCTGCGCGGACTCAAGATGCGTAGCCGCTCACACTGGTCGACCAGGAACAACTGCGCTCGTCAAGCAGCCCGCGAACTGCGGGCGGTGAATTGATTGCCGAAGGTCGTGGAAAGCAGGGATTTCATCATTTCAGCAGGTCCGTGAATTCAATCACGGCCGGATTTTTCGTGCTCGGAGATCATGGCTGCACACAACCACGAATGGAGAAAAAGCCATGTCTCCCAGCCTGAATTTGCAGTCCCCGATGCGTCAGTGCCCGAGGCCTCCGGCCGCGAACGCGCTTCGTTCCAGTGATGAAAACCCCGGCAGCTTCGACCTGCGCGCCACGCTGGCCGCAATGGCAGTGCGCGAACTCTCTTTCGCAGAATTCCGTGCCGCCCTCGAAAAATCCGGCAAGCGCCTCAGCTGATCGGGAAGGAACGATAACCATGACAACTCAGGCAACCGTATCGCTGGTCGGGGATGTATTTGTGGCCACGTTGGGTGATGGCCGGCGCATCAAGCAATGTGATCTGCGCAGGATGGCCTATGCGCTGTTCTCTGCCGGCGTCGTGTCCGGCGACGTCAGGTTTGAATGGCGGGCGGGACTTCGCATGACCACCGCTGGCCAGCAGGTAAGTCTGACCGCGGAGATCGCTCGCTTGGAGCGTGAAAGTGCCAACCTGACGGTCGCAGCGTAGAGGATCGGCGATGCAGCTCAGCAACTCCGAAAAGCTGATCCTCCTCATGCTCAGCGAGGTCCACGAAAAGCTGGGCATCAAAGGGGAATCCGGGGTGGACCCGACATTCATCCAATCGGCCATCTACAGCGGCCACACGTGGGGCGTCGAGTGGAAATACTCCTGGATCTTCGATAATCCGGACGCTCAGCCTCCCGAACTCAACGATGTCATCAACATTCTCGACATGTGGAGTATTGTCGAGGAAGCGTACGAGGCCTTTGACGACGACCAGAAGGCCCAGTTGGACCAATTGGCTCCTCCATTTGCGAATGATCCCGGTTTTCCCGGCTTTGACGGCAATGAAGAAGGTGAATTCAGCAGCATCGCCACGTTCCTCACCGAACATCTGGATCGCTTTACCCGATTCAAGGGTCGGATTTGCGACAGTCACAGCCCATCGGTTGCGGGGTATCGTCTGATGTACCGAGTCTTCGAGACAGTTCAGCCCGCGTTGTTTGATCGGCGGCTTACGGTCAACGAACTTGCCCAGATCCTGAATTCGAGAAGCCCTCATTCACAAGATTGACCGAATGGAAACTGTCAATCCGTTCACCGATCACCTCACCCGGGCTCTCAAGAACCAAGCCAGGCAAAGGCTTATGCTGGTTCGAAGGTGGTCTGTCCAGGCAAATCTGCTGCCGGGCACTTTCCGCGCCACTCCGTAGCGTTCGCGCAGCTTGCGGCAGTAATCCGCCCTGGCGAAACCCCCGCCGAAATCGCGTGCCAGCGGGTCGGTCGGCATCGCCGTAGCGGTCGCCGGCAGCACGAACCTTCGCCGACCTCTTCAGGGGCGGCGCCTTCCCGCAAACGCCTGAGCGCATCGGCGCGATCGGCGACGAGCCGCGGGCCGTGATTGACCTGATCGAAAATGACCTGATCATACGGATCACAGGCGGCCGGGCATGGCGCGCCGCGTTCTTCTTGTACCGTCTCGAATTGCGCCGGCCAGCGCGACTGACGAAGATCAAGGCAAGGCCGCTGCCCGCTGCAGACAATGGCGGGAACTGGAGATAGCCATGGCCTTTCCCGAATTCTTTGCGCGTGTTCCCGCCATCACGCTGCGCGACCCGCTGGCCGAACTGCTCGGCGCGGCGGAAGGTGGGCTGATCGAGTATCGCTTTGCCGATGCCGTCAAGCTGACTGGCCATTCGTGTCCGACCGTCGCCGGCGCCTGGCTGATGACGGTGCGGGCGCTGCGTGCGCTTTATGGCGACGAGATTCCCGAGCGCGGGAACATTGCCGTCGCGCTCCGCGAAAGCCTGGATGGCGGAGTTGCCGGCGTTATCGGCAGTGTCGCCGGGTTGCTTACCGGTGCGGCCGGAGCCGGCGGTTTCAAGGGGCTGGGCGGTCGTCACAGCCGGCGCAACCTGCTGCTGTTCGGTGTCGCCGGTATCGGTAGCGTGGCCTTCATGCGCCTCGATACGGATGCCGCGGTCAACTGCACTTTGAGGCTCGAAATGGTGCCCGCCGATCCGCGCCTCGGCAAACTGCTCGGCGCCGTTCTCAACGGCACGGCGAATCCCGACGACACCCGTCAATTCGGCAGTCTATGGCAGGAGCGCGTCGCGCGCATCCTGATCGATCATGGCGAAGATCACGAAATTGTCGCGCTGCGACCGTGCGCGAACTCGCTTTGAACAGCAGTTCAGGAATGGTCTATATTGAAAGTATTCCGCATGCTGGCGGTTCGCGAGGGGGTAGCGCAATGAACAAGATCTGGCTCAAGAATTATCCTCAGGGTACGCCGGCCGAGATCGATCCGGACCAGTACACATCGATCCTGGATCTGCTCGACAAGACGTTTGCCAAGTTTGGCGACAAGCCGGCATTTCACAACCTTGGCGGAGCGCTGAGCTACGCTGAACTGGATCTGAAGTCGCGTGCCTTCGCGGCCTTCCTGCAGGGACTGCCGGGGATGGTCAAGGGCGAGCGCGTGGCGATCATGTCGCCCAACCTCTTGCAGTACCCGGTGGTGCTCGTCGGCATCCTGCGCGCCGGGATGACCGTGGTCAACGTCAATCCACTGTACACGCCGCGCGAGCTGGAGCACCAGTTGAAGGACTCCGGCGCCCGCGTCATCGTCATCGTCGAGAACTTCGCGCAGACCCTGCAACAGGTGTTGGACAGGACGCCGGTCGAGCAGGTGATCACTACACAAATCGGCGATCTGCTGCCGGTTCCGAAGCGCTGGCTGGTCAACTTCGTCATCAAGCACGTCAGGAAGATGGTGCCGGAATGGCACATCGACGGCGCCATCACCCTGAGTACCGCCCTCGGGCGCGGCAGTGCGGGGCGCTTCAACCCGGTGCAAACAAACGGTCGAAGACATCGCCTTCCTGCAATATACCGGCGGCACGACCGGTGTCGCCAAGGGTGCGATGCTCACCCACCGGAACATCCTGGCCAACATGCTCCAGACGAACGCATGGGTCTCGGGCCGCATGTCGGAAGGCAGGGAGATCTTCATTGCCCCGTTGCCGATGTACCACATCCTCTGTCTCATCTCGACGCTGATGCTCATGAAGTTTGGCGGCCTGACGGTGCTGATCACCAATCCGCGCGATCTGCCCGCCTTCGTCAAGGAATTGCGAGGGCTGGAAGTTCACCGAAATGCTCGGCGTCAACACGCTGTTCAATGGCCTGTTGAACACGCCGGGCTTCGAGGAACTCGATTTTTCCGCGCTGAGGTTCGTGGGCGCCGGTGGCGCCGCGACCCAGAAGTCCGTGGCCGAACGCTGGCAGAAGGTGACGGGAAGCTATCTCAGCGAAGGTTACGGCCTGACCGAGACCTCGCCGATCGTCTGCTTCATGCCGATGGGCACGGCCTGGGACGGTACCGTCGGTTTCCCGATTCCGTCGACCGAGGTGTCGATCCGCGATGATGATTTCAACGAACTGCCGGTATGGACAGGCGAAGGCGACATCGAGAAACACACGGGCGAGATCTGCGTTCGCGGCCCGCAGGTCATGAAGGGCTACTGGAACAATCCCGCCGAAACCGCCAACGTACTGCATGATGGCTGGCTGAAGACGGGCGACGTCGGGCACCTCGACGACAAGGGCCGGATCACCATCACCGACCGCAAGAAGGACATGATCCTGGTATCCGGCTTCAACGTCTACCCCAACGAAATCGAAAGTGTCGTCGCAGCGCACCCGGGCGTTCTCGAATGTGCCGCGGTGGCCGTGCCTGACGAAAAGACCGGCGAGGCGGTCAAGGTGGTGATAGTCAGGAAGGATCCGGATCTGACCAAGGAATCTGTCATCGAGCACTGCCGGACGTCACTGACGAGCTACAAGGTTCCGCGCCACGTCGAGTTCCGCGATGCCCTGCCCAAGACGCCGATCGGCAAGATCCTGCGCCGCGAACTGCGCTAGCCGATCCAGGAGCGGGACTGAGGGATCGAATCGGAGTAATCTGGACACTGGGCAATGTCAATGAGAGCAAGGAGGGGGGACCACCATGAACAAGATCTGGCTCAAGAACTATCCTCAGGGCATGCCGGCCGAGATCGACGCGGACCAGTTCAGGTCCATTCCGGACCTGCTCGACAAGCTCTTCAGCAAGTTCGCCGACAAGCCGGCCTATCACAACCTTGGCCGTACCATCAGCTACGCCGAAGTGGAAGAGCTGTCGCGCGCCTTCGCCGCCTACCTGCAGGGACTGCCGGGAATGGCCAGGGGCGAGCGCGTGGCGGTCATGTCGCCCAATCTGCTGCAGTACCCGGTGGTGCTGTTCGGCATCCTGCGCGCGGGCATGGTCGTCGTTAACGTCAATCCGCTATACACGCCGCGCGAACTCGAACACCAGTTGCAGGACTCCGGCGCCAGGGCCATCGTCATCGTCGAGAATTTCGCCTCTACCCTGCAGCAGGTCCTGGGCAAGACACGGGTCAAGCATGTAATCACCACGCAGGTTGGCGACCTGCTGCCGATCCCGAAGCGCTGGCTGGTCAATTTCGTCATCAAGTACGTCAAGAAGATGGTCCCGGCCTGGCAGATCGACGGTGCCACCACGCTGGACGCAGCGCTGGAGCGCGGGAGTTCGGCGCCCTTCAGTCCGGTCAACATTCACGCGGAGGACCTCGCCTTCCTGCAGTACACCGGGGGCACGACCGGGGTCGCCAAAGGGGCGATGCTCACCCACCGGAACATTCTCGCCAATCTGGAGCAGACCGGCATCTGGATTTCGGTCAGCTTCAAGGAGGGTGCCGAAATCGTCATCGCCCCGCTGCCGATGTACCACATCTTCTGCCTCACCTCGACGCTGTCGTTCATGAAGTGGGGCAGCCTGAGCGTGCTGATCACCAATCCGCGCGATCTGCCGGCCCTGGTCAAGGAAATGGGGAACTGGAAGTTCACCACGATGACCGGCGTAAACACGCTGTTCAACGGCCTGCTGAACACACCGGGGTTCGCGCAACTCGACTTTTCCACGCTCAAGGTCGTGGTCGGCGGCGGCGCTGCCGTGCAGAAACCCGTTGCCGAGCGCTGGCAGCAGGTGACCGGGCACTGTCTCACCGAAGCCTACGGCCTCACCGAGACCTCGCCCGGTGTCTGCTGCGTGCCGCTGGGCGCCGCGTGGGACGGCACCATCGGCTTGCCCGTGCCATCCACCGAGGTCTCGATCCGCGATGACGATTTCAACGAACTGCCGGTATGGACCGGCGCCGGCGACATCGAGAAGCACACCGGCGAGATCTGCGTGCGCGGCCCGCAGGTCATGAAAGGCTACTGGAACAATCCCGCTGAAACCGCCAACGTACTCCATGATGGCTGGCTGAAGACCGGCGATGTCGGGCACCTCGACGATCTCGGCCGCATCACCATCACCGACCGCAAGAAGGACATGATCCTGGTATCCGGCTTCAACGTCTACCCCAACGAAATTGAAAGTGTCGTCGCAGCGCACCCGGGCGTTCTCGAATGTGCCGCGGTGGCCGTGCCTGACGAAAAGACCGGCGAGGCGGTCAAGGTCGTGATCGTCAGGAAGGATCCGGATCTGACCAAGGAATCTGTCATCGAGCACTGCCGGACGTCCCTGACGAGCTACAAGGTTCCGCGCCACGTCGAGTTCCGCGATGCCCTGCCCAAGACGCCGATCGGCAAGATCCTGCGCCGCGAACTGCGCTAGCCGATCCAGCGCGACGCGGCCTTTGAGATTTGCGGAGCAGGGAATGCTTGAGTCGCCTGCCGGCGGCGCTCATACTTGCAATTGTTCATCAGCCTTGGCGGACAGGTACTTGGTCTGTCCGCCCTTGTCCAGGCATTGCCCCGGGAGAAATGAAATGTTGCTTTGCCCCATCGCCCTCGTCGCCACCTGCAACAAGTGTCCTGCGGTCAAGGTCTGCCCTCTCAAGACGGTTCTCGGTGACTACGCACCGCCACCGGAACCGCCGGCGAAGCCTGCGCCACGGAGAAGAACGCCCGCTGCAAAGAAACCCGAGTAGCCGTGGCCGCCTCCGTTGCCGGGGGTCGGGAAGTCCGGAGCGCATTGACCGCAATCTGGCTGTGTCGGCGCCAGAGGCTGTCGGCCGCCGGTTTCCATAGCGACTTCCCGAGGAGAATGGCATGAAGATCGGCACCCCGCTCTCCCCGACGGCCCTGCGTGTCATGCTGCTCGGCGCCGGTGAACTCGGCAAGGAGGTCATCATCGCGCTGCAGCGGCTGGGCGTCGAGGTCGTCGCCGTCAACCGCTATGAAAACGCCCCCGGCCATCAGGTCGCGCACCGCGCCCATGTCATTTCGATGACCGACGGTGCCGCGCTGCGCAACTTGATCGAGCGGGAAAGGCCGCACCTGATCGTCCCGGAAATCGAAGCCATTGCCACCGACACGCTGGTCGAGATCGAGGCGGAAGGACTGGCCGAAGTTATCCCCACGGCCCGTGCCGCACGACTGACCATGAACCGCGAAGGCATCCGCCGTCTGGCCGCCGAGGAACTCGTTCTGCCCACCTCGCCCTACCGCTTTGCCGATTCGCGGGCCGAACTGCTGGCGGCGATTGACGAAGGAATCGGCTACCCGTGCCTCGTCAAGCCGGTGATGTCGTCATCCGGCAAGGGCCAGTCACTGCTGCGCGGGCCGCAGGATGTCCAGTCAGCCTGGGACCATGCAGCCAGCAGCGGGCGGGTCAACCAGGGCCGCGTCATCGTCGAAGGCTTCATCGATTTCGACTACGAAATCACCCTCCTGACGGTGCGCGCCCGCGATGAAAGCGGCGCCGTGCAAACGTATTTCTGCGAGCCGATCGGCCATGTGCAGGTTGCCGGCGACTACGTCGAATCGTGGCAGCCGCAGCCGATGACCGCTGCCGCACTGGAGCGGGCGCAGGAGATTGCCGCCGCGGTCACCGGCAATCTCGGCGGGCGTGGCATCTTCGGTGTCGAACTGTTCGTCAAGGGCGACATGGTCTGGTTCTCGGAAGTCAGTCCGCGGCCACACGACACCGGTCTGGTCACGCTGTGCTCGCAGCGCTTTTCGGAATTCGAACTGCACGCCCGCGCCATCCTCGGCCTGCCGGTCGACACCACGCTGCGCGAACCTGGTGCGTCGGCGGTCATCTACGGCGGCATGGAAAAAGCGGGCATCGCCTTCGCGGGTGTCGGCGAAGCGCTGGCCGTGCCGCGCAGCGACCTGCGTCTGTTCGGCAAGCCGGAGTCGTTCAGGAAGCGCCGGATGGGCGTCGCCGTGGCCAATGGCGATGACGTGGCGCAGGCGCGGGAACGGGCGAAACTGGCGGCGAGTCGGGTCAGGCCGGTAGCTGAGTGACCTCATTCCTTGCCGGTCGGGCAGCCGGAGAATTCGGGCTGTCGCACCCCAAGGGTACTTCCTGCGTGGCGCGGTCAACCGGTCAAAAGCCCCGAAAACCGGTCAGTTGAGCGGCGGTCCCTGTTTCGCTTCGGCGAGCGCCCCGGCGATCAGTTCCGCCATGAAAACGTTGATTCCGCCTTCATGCGCCACCCCGCGCTGCTGAATTCGCTTGACCAGTTCCGCCGGCAGCTTGCAGGCAAACGGGATCTGCCCCGATTCCCGGTCCAGCCGGCGCTGCTCGCGCTTGTCCGCGATGCTGGCCGCACCAGCCGCAAAGCGACCGGGGATGGGCGCCGCCCCCATCCTGCCGTTGATCTTGAGGCCGCGGCTCTTTTCGAGATCGGTTCTTTTCATGCTCATGGTTTTTCTTGATTCCAGTATGGTCGCAAAAGCGTGTCCGGCACGGATTATCACCCAAAGAGAGCAGCTTGCGATGAGGATCTGCGCATGCGCTTCCTTGGCTTGAGTCCGTTATGATGTCCGAGTGCGGAGACCCTGGTTGTACCCCCCGCTTGTAATCCGCGTTTATGTAGCGGGCAATAATCCAAATGCAGATTTTCATCGATACCGAGTTCACCGCGCTCGCGCGCGAGGCAAGCCTGATCTCCTTCGGCGCGGTCAGCGAAGACGGCCGCGAGTTCTATTGCGAACTGACGCCCGTACTGCAGGAGGAATGCTCGGCCTTT
This sequence comes from uncultured beta proteobacterium, assembly GCA_963810175.1. Lineage (GTDB taxonomy): Bacteria > Pseudomonadota > Gammaproteobacteria > Burkholderiales > Rhodocyclaceae > Azonexus. Next base: position 79,135 of record CAWEMU010000014.1, read on the forward strand.
GTCCGGGCGATTGTCTTGCCGCTGCTCGAAGGCGGTGTGGCCGCTTGCCCGCGCGCCCGTTTCGCTGAACGGCTCGCTGCCTGGCTTGGGCAGTTCGACGACCCGATGCTGCTCTCGGACAGCGACTGGGACATCTACGTCGTGCGCCATGCCCTGAGCGGCGAGCGCAATCGCCTCCCGGCGCTGCTCACGCTCCCCGGCCCCGCAGGCCCGCTGGACGTCATGCTGCTGACGCTCGCACCCCTTTCGGCCGAGGCGATGGCGATATTCGAGCGCGAAGTCACGAATCATTTCGCCAGGGACAATCGGCAACATCACGCGCTGGTCGATGCCAGGGCCATGCGCGAGGGTCTGCTGGCTGTCATTTCCACGGCCGAAACGGGGTAGGTACGGGCCGTCCTGGATGCGCGTGACTCGCGGTCGTGCCGACCATGGATCGAGACTCGGGCCGAAAATCTCACCGCCGGATCGGTTAGAATGCCCGGTTTTCAGCAATTTACAACGGGGCTGGTGATGACGCCGCAAAGCAAGCCGAACACTGACGATCTGCGGATCAGGGAAATCAAGGAACTGGTTCCGCCGGCGCACGTTTTCCGCGAATATCCGGTGTCCAATCGCGCGGCGCAGACGACCTACGCTGCCCGCCAGGCCATCCACCGCATCCTGCACGGCGCTGACGACCGCCTGCTGGTCGTCATCGGTCCCTGTTCGATCCACGACTACGATGCCGCGCTGGAATACGCCAGGCGGCTGGCGAAGGAGGCGGAGAAGCATGCCGAGGATCTCGTCATCCTGATGCGCGTCTATTTCGAAAAGCCGCGCACCACGGTCGGCTGGAAGGGACTGATCAACGACCCGCGTCTCGACAACACCTTCCGCATCAACGAAGGCATCCGTCTGGCCCGGCGCATTCTGCTCGAAATCAACGAACTCGACCTGCCCTGCGCCACTGAATTCCTCGACACCATCACCCCGCAATACACCGCCGACCTCATCGCCTGGGGCGCCATCGGCGCCCGCACCACCGAATCGCAGGTGCACCGTGAGCTCGCCTCCGGCCTCTCCTGCCCGGTCGGCTTCAAGAACGGTACCGATGGCAACATGCGCATCGCGGTCAACGCGATCCGTTCGGCCAATTCCCCGCACCACTTCCTGTCGGTGACCAAGTCCGGGCATACCGCCATCGTGTCGACCATGGGCAACGAGGACTGCCACGTCATCCTGCGCGGCGGCAGGGAACCCAACTTCGACGCCGCCAGCGTCGACGCCGCCTGCCAGGAAATCGCCAGGGCCGGTCTTGCCGCCCGGCTGATGGTCGATTTCTCGCACGGCAACAGCCGCAAGCAGTACAAGCTGCAGCTGGAAGTCTGCGACAGCGTCGCCGCCCAGCTGGCCGCCGGCGAAGAGCGCATCGTCGGCGTCATGGTCGAGTCGCACCTCGTCGAAGGCCGCCAGAACCTGGAACCCGAGAAGGCGCTGACTTACGGCCAGAGCGTCACCGATGCCTGTCTCGGCTGGGAAGACAGCCTGACGGTGCTGGAGAAACTGGCGGCGGCCGTCCGCGCCCGGCGGGTGGCGGAAGCAGCGGCGTAGGGTTTCTAATTCTAGGTGCCTCGAGGAGCGCCGGGGTATGCCAATGGCAGGTTTCCGGCGCGAGTTGTTGTTCCGCCTTCACTCGCTTGTTACATCAGGTAACAGGCTCCGTCGAAACGGGCTTCAGGGTTGATCCACTTGTCAAGTCGTTCCGGTCTTTGTGCCGTATGCAGAACGGAGACTTCAACACACCGTTACGGTGTGTTGCTCTCATTCCTCGCCCCAGATTACTTCAGAGGATGATGGTTACTCAGTAACGATGGGTGCGGGCTGACGAACACCGCGTTACGCGGTGTCCCCCAAGTTCGTTACTGGCAGTAACGAGTATGACGGTTACTCGATAACCTATGAGGCGCGGTATCAACGGCAACGAATAATCAAGAACAAGTCCTCCACGGTGACTCTCCTAAGTGAGTTGGGCTGTGTCGTAACGAGTCAGAGAAGAAGGTATCAACGGCAACGAATGAACAAGAACAAGTCCTCGCCACATTCCCTGTATTGGGGTTGATAATCCCCGAAATGGGGAAAGATTTTCGTTAGTTGCCAATGGCGAACATCCCCAAATCGGGTACCATAGTACCCACTATGGGGAATGCGCAGCCTGTGTCAATATCGGACGTATTGTTCTCTGGAGGACAACGACGGGTGCTCGGCCTGCTGTTCGGCCAGCCCGACCGGTCTTTCTACGCCAATGAAATTGCCAAGCTCGCCAACACCGGGCGTGGTGCTTTGCAACGCGAGCTCGAACGACTGACCTCCTCCGGTCTGGTCGTCATGACGCCGATCGGCCGACAGAACCATTATCAGGCCAACCGCAATTCACCGATCTTTAACGAACTGAGGGGCATCGTCCTCAAGACTTTCGGGTTGGCGGATGTCTTGCGCGATGCGTTGGCCGCATCCGCGCAACCTGTTCGATGCGCCTTCATCTATGGTTCCGTGGCCAAAGGCACGGACACGGCGTCGAGCGACATCGACGTCATGATCGTCGCCGAAGGCTTGACCTACAGCGATGTCTTCGAGACTCTGGCCAAGGCCGAGGAAGTGCTGGGGCGCAAGGTGAATCCAACCCTCTATACACCCGAAGACTTCGCAGAAAAGGTGCGCGGCGACAATCATTTTGTTACCCGCGTACTCGATCAACCGAAAATCATGCTCATAGGAAATGACAATGACATCGCCTCGGGAAGCCCTGCAGAATCTGGTGAAGATCGGCAAGCTCAAGGCCGAGCCGCCTGATCAGTCGGAATTTGACGGCTTGGTCAGGTCAGCCGGGCGGAAGCTGCCGGATGCGCAGAATGCCGCACTTTCCCCCGACAGCCGTTTCATCCTCGCTTACGACGCCGCACATTCCCTTGCCCTGGCGGCCCTGCGCTGGCACGGATTTCGTTCCGAGAACCGCTATATCGTCTTCCAGGTTCTGGGGAGCACAGCGTCATTTCCGGTTGCCAAGTGGCGATTCCTGGATAACTGCCACCAGAAGCGCAACGTCGCTCTCTATGACGGCGATTATGCCGAAGACGAGCAGTTGATTTCCGAGTTGATCAAGATAGCCGGGGAACTTGAGGTTGCCGTAAAAGCACTGGGACCTGTAGGTCCCTGAGAAACTGTTTCTGCAGGACTCGCTGGCGGAGATGGACGATCTGCGCGGGCAGGTCAGGTGGCTGGCGGTTTGCCGGGTTCAGAATAGCGACAGTTGTCGCTCGTCAACCGGCCGCGGGGGCGGCGGCGGCCGGAAGGAGGTTGTGTCCAGCGCCGGCCACTCCTGGACGAGACCGAGGCGGCGGCAGGCGAGTTCGAAGCGCTGGCGGATGAGGTCGGCGAAATGCCCGAGACCCTTCATGCGGCTGCCAAAGTTGGCGTCGTTGGCGCGTCCGCCGCGCAGGTCGTACAGCACTGACATGACGCGCGCCGCCTTTTCCGGAGCATGCGCGTCCAGCCACTCGCGGAACAGTCCGGCGACCTCGTGCGGCAGGCGCAGCAGCGTGTAGCCCGCGCTCGTCGCCCCATTGTCGCGGGCTGCCGCAAGCAGCGTCTCGAGTTCCTTGTCGTTGAGGCCGGGTATCAGCGGCGAAACGAATGCCGAGACGGGGATGCCGGCGTCGGCCAATAGTCGCATGGCCTCCAGCCGCGCATGCGGAGCGCTGGCCCGCGGTTCGAGCTGGCGCGCGAGGGCGCCGTCGAGCGTCGTCAGGGAAATGCCGATGTGCGCCAGCCTGTTCTGCGCGAGTCTGGTCCAGAGGTCGATGTCACGAACGATCAGCGACGACTTGGTGACCACCGATACCGGATGGCGGGTTTCCAGAAAGATTTCGAGCAGGCTCCGCGTCAGTTGCTCCCTGCGCTCGAATGGCTGGTAGGCATCGGTGGCGGTGCCGAGGGCGATGACGGAACAGACATAGTCCGGGTGGCCGAACTCCTCGCGCAACAGGCGCGGGGCATCCGGCTTCATGAAGATCTGCGTTTCGAAATCGAGTCCGGGAGAGAGGCCCAGGAAAGCGTGTGTCGGGCGTGCATAACAATAGATGCAACCGTGTTCGCAGCCGCGATAGGGATTCAGCGACTGGTCGAAACCGATATCGGGCGAATCGTTGCGGCTGATAATCGACTTCGCGCGGTTGACCAGCAGGCGTGTCCGCGGGTTCGACGGTGCGGCGGGCTCCCAGCCATCGTCCTCGGCGCGGCGTGTCTCGACGCTGAAGCGGTGGGCGACATTGCCCGAGGCGCCGCGCCCCTTGACGGGCCGTCGCGGAATTTCCGAGGAGGGGTGCGGGTCGAAGTCGTCCATGCGTATCCGTTGGGATGCCCGGTTTTCAGCAATTTACAATGGGGCTGGCGATGACGCCGCAAAGCAAGCCGAACACTGACGACCTGCGGATCAGGGAATTCAGGGAACCGGTGCCGCCGGCGCATGGCCCGTTCGAGGTGTGAACCGAGGCAGCCCGGTTGTCATTGCCGAGAGCGGGTTGCCGCGAAGATCCGGCTAGAGCATGACCCGATTGCGTCCGCCGCTCTTCGCCCGGTAGAGCGCTTCATCGGCGGCCGCAATCAACTCCGACAATGTTTGCGCCGGCTGCATGCGCCCGATGCCGATCGATATGGTCATGTGCGGCAGGTCTTCGCCGCGCCGGAAGTTCATGGGCAGGAACTCGATCGCACGGCGCACGCGTTCGGCGACGATGAAGGCCTCGTCCAGGCCGGTGTTCGGCAAGCCGATCACGAACTCCTCGCCACCGAAACGCGCCAGCAGATCCTCTGGCCTTATGTTGTTGAGGAGCGATGCGGCGACTGAAGCCAGCGCCTGATCACCGGAAACGTGTCCCCAGGTGTCGTTGAGCCGCTTGAAGTTGTCGATGTCGATCAGCAGGCAGCAGAACGAACGTCCCCCGTCGGAACAGCGCGCCATGACCCGCGGGAAGGAATGTTCCATCCAGCCACGGTTATTGATGCCGGTCAGGGCATCGACTGTCGCTGCCAGTTCGAGGTCGCGCTGCGTGCGCATGTTGCGAATGAACAGTTCATTGCCATAGCGCACCCGTGTTGACAGGATGTAGAGGAGATTGCGCGCGATTGCATGTGATATGTTGACCATCGCCCAGAGGGCGTCCTGCGAAATCCTCAATACACGTGTTTCCTGCTCGGCAATGACGTCAGCCGACACCACGTTGCCGTCGACCACCGACATCTCGCCGGCACATTCTCCGACGCCGATGTAGGATGCCGGTTCGTCGTCCGGGGCCGTCAGGTGTACGCTCACGCGACCGGCGAGGAGGACATAGATGCTGCCGTTCGGCGCATCGCGCGAGAGCAGCGTTTCGCCGGTGCCGACAGTCAGTTCTTCGCAGTCCAGCAGCAGATGCGCGATCATATTCATCGGAACGTCGCGAAAGAGCCGCGACTGGCCGAGCATCTCGATCAGGTCGGTGCCGGTTGTCTCGGTCGCTGCCATCTTTTTCTCGTTCATCTCTCTCCCTTGCGCGGGCGTCCTCATCGGCTCCAGCGCGGTTGCAATAATGCTGCCGAACCCCTTCGGCAGTCAATGCAAGCCGCGCAACTGCGACCCGGTGCAGTTGCACTGCTTGCCGCCAGTCATTGCCGCAAGGAACCGCTCCGGCGTTCCGCAGTGACGCCTGCCGGAGCGCGTGAGCGGTCAGGGACGGGGGCATCATCCAGGAGTCGGCGATGCCGAGCAGGCGCTTCGCCATGCTACTTCGGCATGCGGTACTGGTCCTTCATCTTCAGCACGTGGTCTGACCACACCTTGCCGTAGCGCGCGTCATCGACCACCGGCTTCCTGATCATCTTCAGGCACTGCGCCATCTGTCCTTCGCTGCTGCTGGGCTTGGAGTACATCTGCAGCGCGAATTTCGAGAAGTCGCGCACCATGAAGTCGAAGATCTGGTCCAGCACCTCGGTTTCGACCTTGTAGATTCTCGCGTTCTCGAGGATGAGCTGGCCGTAGACGACGAGCGTGAACATCTCGCCGGCGGTCAGCAGGAAGTCGATGTCCGTGGCCTGCGCCTTGGTCGGCGGCGCCAGCACGGCCATCTCCTTGAACAGGGCGATCTGCTCCTTGAACACGTTCAGGTTGGGCAGGTCGTAGCTGTCGTAGGCGATGCGGTAGTCGTGGAACCTGATCGCGCCCAGGCCCCTGGTCGGTCCCTGATTGAACAGGAAGTCGTCGTTGGCGCCGTCGTCGCGCCGGGGGATTTCCGGGTATTCGGCCGGGGCGAAGAAATAGTTGGCCATGAACTTGACGATCAGCGCCATATTCACATGCACCGTGCCTTCCAGCTTGGGCAGGCAACGGATGTCGGCGGCGGCCATCGAGAAATACGGCTCCTTCTCGAACCCCTTGGCGGCAATGACGTCCCACAGCAGGTTGATGACTTCCTCGCCCTGGGTCGTCACCTTCATCTTGACCATCGGGTTGAACAGCAGATAGCGGCGGTCTTCGGCCGAGGCGCTCTTCATGTAGTCCGCCGCGCGCAGCGCGAACAGCTTCATCGCCACCAGGCGGGTGTAGGCGTCGGTGAACAACTGCCTGACGTGCGGGAAGTCGGTGACCGTCATGCGGTACAGGTGGCGATTGGCGGCATGGTCGATCGCTTCGTAGAAGGCATGCGTGCAGATGCCGATCGACGCCCAGCCGAGGTTGTACTTGCCGATATTGATCGTGTTGAGCGCCGCGTTCCAGGCGTCATCGCCCTTGTGCAGGACGTCGGCTTCGGTGAACGGGTAGTCGTCGAGGTGGAACTCGGCGACATAGTTCTGGCTATACACCGTGTTCTTGATCAACTTGTAGTTCGGGTGCTGCGAATCGGCGACGAAGAAGATGTACTCGCCGCTATCGGCCATCTTGCCGAAGACCGACACCATCGCCGCCTTGTTGGCATTGCCGATGTAGTACTTGCCGCCCGAGGCGGAGTAGCTGCCGTCGGCCAGCCGGGTCACGATCATGTCCGAGGCGTAGATGTCGGCGCCGTGCTCCTTTTCCGAGAGTCCGAAGGCGAAGATGTGGCCGTCGTCGAGCAGGCGCTTGGCTCTGGCTTTTGCGTCCTGGTTGCCGCTCATCCAGATCGGGCCGATGCCGAGCACCGATACCTGATAGACGTACCAGTAGCACAGGCCGTAAAAGCCGAGGATTTCGGCAAAGCCGCAGACGCGCCAGGTGTCCCAGACGGCGTTTTCGCCTTCCTTGCCCTGTTGGGCGGGGGTCATCAGCGAAGCGAGGATACCCTCCTGCTTGCAGAACTCGATGAAGTCCGCATACCAGACGGCGCCGTTGTAGTCCTCCTTGAGCCGCGTCAGCCCCTTCCTTTCGAAGAAGGCGATCGTCTTTTCCATGATGTCCCGCGAGCGTTGATCGGGATAGTTGCGAACCATGTTTCTCGGATTGAGCAGAATCATGTGTTACTCCATTGCTGGTAGCGGATGGGCCGGACGGGTGTCGGAAGCGGCAGGACGGAACCTCAGTCGGCGAATCGGGGCGGGCGCTTTTCGCGCTGGGCGGTGATCGCTTCGTTGAGGTCGGCGGAAAGCAGCATCGACGCGTTCCAGGCGGCGACGAAGTTGAGGCCGTCGGCAACCGAGTGGTCGCGGCTGTAATTCATGACTTCCTTGATCCCGCGCGTCGCCAGAGGTGACTTGGCGGCAATCGTTTGCGCCAGTTCGCGGACGGCTGCGGTCAACGCCTCCGGGGAGGCAAAAACGCGGTTGATCAGGCCAGTCCGTTCGGCCTCGTCGGCGAGGAAGTTGCGCCCGGTGAACGCCAGTTCGCGGGCGATCCCTTCGGGGATCAGGCGCGGCAGGCGCTGCAGGGTGCCGACGTCGGCAACCAGGCCGACGTCGATCTCGCGCACCGAAAAAACGGCATCGGCGGCGGCATAGCGCATGTCGCAACAGGTGACGAGATCGATTGCGCCGCCGATGCAGGCGCCCTGGATGGCGGCGAGGACCGGCTTGCGGCAACGCTCGACGCTGGTCAGGCAGTCCTGCATGTCGAGGATCAGGCGGCGCAGCGCTTCACGACTGCGTGCGCCGTCGGGATGGGCGGTGCGGCGCTGGATGTCGGCGAGCAGGGCGAGATCGATGCCGGCGCAGAAATTCCTGCCTTCACCGGCGAGGATCGCGACCCGGACTTCGGGGGTCGCATCGACCCACGCGAAGGCCTGGCGGATTTCCAGCCACATGGCGTCGGTCATCGCGTTCGACTTGTCCGGCCGGTCGAGGCGGACTTCGGCGACGCCCTGTTCGAGGTTGAGGGAGATGGTGGACAGGCTGGGTTGGCTCATGGTCGGCTCCGGAAATGAACTTGTTCAAGCTTACCCGCCCCGGCCACGACTTGGGTAGGCATTGCTGCCCAGACGCTGGCTCAGTCGGCGAAACTGATCAGGACCAGATCGGCGGCCTGCTCGCGCAGCGGGATCAGCGCCTGGTAGGCGGCCGACCGGTACCAGCCGGCGACCGCCGCGGTATCGGGAAAGCGGATGACGACCGTGTCGGTGTGCGGATGGCTGCCGGCAAGAACCGACTCGACCTTGCCGCGAAACAGCAGTTCGGCGCCCCACGGGGCGAGCGTTGCCGGCACCTGGGCGCGGTATTGCGCCCATTTTTCTTCGTCCCTGACCGTGATGTGGCCGATGACGCAGGCGCTCATGCGGCGGTCTTGCCTTTTTGCCACAGCACGTCGCCCCGGCCGCCGGCGCGGTTGAGGACGCGGCCGAGGATGAACAGCAGGTCGGAGAGGCGGTTGATGTAGCGGCGGGCGGCGTCGGAGACGGGCTCGGCGCTGTGCAGCCTGACCATGGCGCGCTCGGCGCGGCGGCAGACGGTGCGGCTGAGGTGGGTGAGGGCGGCCGGGCGGGTGCCGCCGGGCAGGATGAATTCCTTGAGCATCGGCAGGTTGGCATTGAATTCCTCGGCCAACCCTTCGAGCCGGTTGACCTGCACATCTTTCATGACTTCCATGCCCGGCAGGCAGAGTTCGCCGCCGAGGTCGAAGAGATCGTTCTGGATGTCGAGCAGCGCGACCTGCACCGAATGCGGGAGGTCTTCGCAGAGCAGCACGCCGAGGCCGGAGTTCAGTTCGTCGACTTCGCCCATGGCGTCGATGCGCAGGCTGTCCTTGGTGGTGCGGCTGCCGTCGCCGAGGCCGGTGGTGCCGGCGTCGCCGGTGCGGGTGACGATTTTGGAAAGGCGGTTGCCCTTGCGTTCGTTGTCGCTGCCGTTGTCGCTGTCTTTTTGAGTTTCGCTCACGTTGCTCTCCTCGTTGAAGTGCGCGGATTATACTGACGAGTCCGGCCTTACAGACTGTCGTCGCCATGCCAAAGTTCGCCGCCAATCTCAGTTTTCTGTTTGCCGAGGTGCCGTTTCCCGAACGTTTCAACCGGGCGGCGGCGGCCGGGTTCAAGGGCGTCGAATATCTTTTTCCCTATGAATATCCGGCGTCGGAGATCGCCGAGTGGCTGCGCGCCAACGATCTCGAACAGGTGCTGTTCAACCTGTCGGCGGGCGACTGGGCGGCCGGCGAGCGCGGGCTGGCCTGTCTGCCGCATCGCCAGGGCGAGTTCGCCGAGAGCGTCGAGCAGGCGCTGGGCTACGCGATGGTGCTCGATTGCGGGCGCGTGCATTGCTTGGCCGGGCTGTCCCCCAAGGGGACTTCCTCTGGGGCGCGGCTGGCGGGGGTCGGCGAGGCGGAACTGGAGGCGACCTATGTCGCCAACCTGCAATTCGCCGCCGACCGCTTTGCCACCATCGGCGCGACGGTAATGATCGAGCCGATCAACAGCCGCATCGACATGCCGGGTTACTGGCTCGACGACATCGCCAAGGGTTTTCGCCTGCTGGAGGCGGTCGACCGCAGCAATGTCAAACTGCAGTACGACATCTACCACGCGCAGATCATCGCCGGCGATCTGGCGCGCACGCTGGAGGCCAACATCCAGCGCATCGGCCACATCCAGATCGCCGACAACCCCGGCCGCCACGAGCCGGGAACCGGCGAAATCAATTACCCATTCCTGTTCGACCTGCTCGACCGGCTGGGTTACGACGGCTGGGTCGGCTGCGAATACAAGCCGCTGGCGGCGACCGAGGCTGGCCTCGGCTGGTTGCCGAAAGGAATACGGGGATGAATCCGCGCGCGGTGCTGCGCCGCCTGTTCGACGCCGCCATCGCGGCTGCCGATCCGGCCTTGTGCGTGCCGCCGCATCTGCCGCCGGACGATGGCGGGCGGCTGATCGTGATCGGCGCCGGCAAGGCCTCGGCGGCGATGGCGCGGGCGGTCGAGGATCATTGGTCGGGGCCGCTCGACGGCCTGGTCGTCACCCGCTACGGCCACGGCGTGCCGTGCGAGCGCATCGAGATCGTCGAGGCGGCGCACCCGGTGCCGGATGCGGCGGGCGAGGCGGCGGCGGCGCGCATTTTGGGCAAAGTTTCGGGGTTGACCGCAGCACGACCGGGTACTGGCGCTGATTTCCGGCGGCGGCTCGGCCCTGCTCGCGGCGCCGGCCGCCGGCATCACGCTGGCCGAAAAGCGGGCGCTCACCGCGGCGCTGCTCCGCTCGGGGGCGAGCATCGGCGAGATCAACTGCGTGCGCAAACACCTGTCGGCGATCAAGGGCGGGCGGCTGGCGCTGGCCGCCTGGCCGGCCCCGGTGCTGACGCTGGCGATTTCCGACGTGCCCGGCGACGACCCGGCGGTCATCGCTTCCGGCCCGACCGTCGCCGACCCGACGACGGCGGTCGACGCGCTGAACGTGCTCGATTTCTACGGCATCGCCATCCCCGATGCGCTGCGCGCGCGGCTGGCTTCCGGCGAGCTGGAAACGCCGAAGCCGGGCGATCCGCGACTGGCGAATAGCGAATTCCGTCTCGTCGCCAGCCCCCGCCAGATGCTCGAAGCGGCGGCCGCCGAAGCGAGCCGCGCTGGGCGTCACGCCGCTGATCCTCGGCGACGCCATCGAAGGCGAGGCGCGCGAAGTCGGCAAGGCGCTGGCCGGCATGGCGGTCAGTCCTGCGGTCGACACGGCTTTTCCGGCCAAAAGCCGCTGCGTGCTGCTGTCGGGCGGCGAAACGACGGTGACCCTGAAAGGCGAGAGGGCGCGGCGGGCGCAATACGGAATTCCTGCTCGGCCTGACGCTGGCGCTCGACGGCGCCCCGGGCATTCACGCACTGGCGGCCGATACCGACGGCATCGACGGCTCCGAAGACAATGCCGGCGCCTTCGTCGCGCCGGACAGCCTGCGCCGGGCGCGCGAACTGGGCCTCGATATTCGCAGCCACATGGCCGCCAACGATGCCTGGGGCTATTTCTCGGCGCTCGGCGACCTGCTGGTCACCGGCCCGACACGGACCAACGTAAATGACTTCCGCGCCATCCTCGTCGGTTTAGAATGAGGCCACCATGACGACTCCCGATCCCGAATTCCGCACCGACCGCAAGGCGCTGGCCACGCGTCTCGGGCTGATCCTGCCAGCGCATTGCCTGCTGGTCGACGACGAGGATCTGCGCCCCTACGAGTGCGACGGCCTCACCGCCTACCGCGAACTGCCGCTGGCCGTCTGCCTGCCGGAAAGCGAGGGGCAGGTGATCGACGTGCTGCGCACCTGCCACCAGCTCGGCGTGCCGGTGGTGGCGCGCGGGGCCGGCACCGGGCTGTCGGGCGGGGCGATGCCGCATGCCCAGGGCGTGGTTTTGTCGCTGGCCCGTTTTAACAGGATTTTGAAGGTCGACCGCGACAGCCGCACCGCCATCGTCCAGCCCGGCGTGCGCAACCTGGCGGTGTCGGAGGCGGCGGCGCCCTTCGGCCTTTATTACGCGCCCGATCCCTCGTCGCAGATCGCCTGCACGCTGGGCGGCAACGTCGCCGAGAACTCGGGCGGCGTGCATTGCCTGAAATACGGCCTGACGGTGCATAACGTGCTGCGCATCCGCGTGCGTCAGCATCGAGGGCGAGGTGTTCGAGATCGGCTCGGAAGCGCCGGATGCGCCGGGTTACGACCTGCTGGCGCTGCTGATCGGCTCGGAAGGCATGCTCGGCGTCGTCACCGAAGTGACCGTCAAGCTGGTGCCGAAGCCGGAACTGGCGCAGGTGGTCATGGCTTCGTTCGACGATGTCGCCAGGGCCGGCGACGCGGTGGCGGCGATCATCGCCGCCGGCATCATCCCGGCCGGGCTGGAGATGATGGACAAGCCGGCGACCGCCGCCGTCGAGCCCTACGTCAAGGCCGGCTACGACCTCGACGCGGCGGCCATCCTGCTCTGCGAATCCGACGGCACGCCGGAAGAAGTCGCCGAGGAAATTGCCCGCGTCACCGAGGTGCTGACTGCCGCCGGCGCGCGGCGATATTCGCGTCTCGCAGTCCGAAGCCGAGCGCCTGCGCTTCTGGGCCGGGCGCAAGGCGGCCTTTCCGGCGGTCGGCCGCATCACGCCGGATTATTACTGCATGGACGGGACGATTCCGCGCAAGCGGCTGGCCGAAATGCTGTCGGCCATCGCCGACATGGAAAAGAAATACGGCCTGCGCTGCGCCAACGTCTTCCATGCCGGCGACGGCAACCTGCATCCGCTGATCATGTACGACGCCGCCAAGCCCGGCGAATGGGCGCGCGCCGAAGCCTTCGGCGCCGAGATCCTTGAGCTTTCGGTGGCGCTCGGCGGCTCGATCACCGGCGAGCACGGCGTCGGCATCGAGAAGATCAACCAGATGTGCGTGCAGTTCAAGACGCCGGAGCTGGAGGCCTTCCGCCGCATCAAGGCAGCTTTCGACGAAACGGGCCTGCTCAACCCCGGCAAGGCGGTGCCCAGCCTGCATCGCTGCGCCGAATATGGGCGCATGCACGTGCATCATGGCGACGTGAAGTTTCCCGAACTGGAGCGTTTCTGATGACGCTTGGAAGAGATCGTTTCGCGGCATCAAGTCAGCGCCACGACAGCCACACGCCGCTGCGCATCCGCGGCGCCGGCAGCAAGGATTTCTACGGCGGCATGCTGGCCGGCGAGCTGCTTGACGTGTCGGGCTACAAGGGCATCGTCGCCTACGAACCGACCGAGCTTTACATCACCGCGCAAATGCGGCACGCCGCTCGCCGAGATCGAAGCGGCGCTGGCCGAGAAGGGCCAGATGCTGGCCTTCGAGCCGCCGCATTTCGGTGGCGCGACGGTCGGCGGCTGCGTCGCCGCCGGGCTTGTCCGGCCCGCGCCGGCAGCAGGCGGGGGCCGTGCGCGATTTCGTGCTGGGCGTCAAGCTGATCGACGGCAGCGGCCAGGTGCTCGATTTCGGCGGCCAGGTCATGAAGAACGTCGCCGGCTACGATGTCTCGCGCCTGCTCGCCGGCAGCCTCGGCACGCTCGGCGTGCTGGCCGAGGTGACGCTGAAGGTCTTGCCGAAGCCGGTGGCCGAGCAGACGCTGGTTTTCGATTTCGATGAAGGCAAAGCCATCGCCCGCCTCAACCAGTGGGGCGGCCGGCCGCTGCCGATTTCCGCATCGTTCTGGCACGACGGGCGGCTCTGGCTGCGCCTTTCGGGCGCGCGGGCGGCGGTCGAAGCGGCATGCGGCAAGCTGGGCGGGGTAGTTGCGGTCGAACGCCGAAAAACACTGGATTTCCGTACGCGAGCAGACGCACCCCGCGTTTGCCGGGCAGCCGCTGTGGCGCCTGGCGCTGCCATCGACGGCGCCGCCACCCGGGCTGGACAATCTGCGCGCCATCGAGTGGGGCGGCGCGCTGCGCTGGTATGCCGGCGAACCCGGCGCGCGTCACGATGCCGTGCGCGGCGCAGCGGCGCGCCTCGGCGGTCACGCCGTGCTCTACCGCGCGCCCGAGTCGCTGCGCTGCCTGGAAGGTGCTTTCGCGCCGCTGGCGCCAGCGCTGCTTGCCCTGCACCGGCGCCTGAAGAAGAGCTTCGACCCGCGCGGCATCCTCAACCCCGGCCGTCTGTACGCGGAGTTCTGATGGATACCCGACTCGCCGATTTCATCCGCGACACCCCGGCCGGCCAGGAAGCCGAGGCGATCCTGCGCAGTTGCGTGCATTGCGGCTTCTGCACCGCCACCTGCCCGACCTACCAGTTGCTCGGCGACGAACTCGACGGGCCGCGCGGGCGCATCTACCTGATCAAGCAGGTGCTCGAAGGCAAGCCGGTCACCGAGAAGACACGCCTGCACCTCGACCGCTGCCTGACCTGCCGCTCGTGCGAGACGACCTGCCCGTCCGGCGTCAAGTACGGCCACCTGCTCGACATCGGCCGCCAGGTGGTCGAGGAAATGTTGCCGCGCCAGGGAAGCGATGCACTGATGCGTCGCTTGCTGCGTGCAACGCTGCCGCGGCCCGCGGTCTTCGGGCCGGCGGTGAAGCTTGGCCAGTTGCTGCGTCCGCTGCTGCCGTCGGGGCTGGCGGAAAAATTGCCGCCGGAAAGCCAGGGGGAGGCAAGACCATGGCCGCCAGCATCCGGCCATCGACGCCGCATGCTGGCGCTCGCCGGCTGCGTCCAGCCAGCGCTGGCGCCGAACATCAACGCGGCCACGGCCCGTGTTCTCGACCGGCTGGGCATCGAACTGTTCGAGGAGAATGGCGCCGGATGCTGCGGCGCCGTGCGTTTCCACCTGAATGATCAGGATGCGGCGAAGGATGACATGCGGCGCAATATCGATGCCTGGTGGCCGCATGTCGAGGCGGGCGTCGAGGCGATCGTCGTTACCGCGTCCGGCTGTGGGGTGCAGGTCAAGGATTACGGTTACGTGCTCGCCGATGATCCGGTCCATGCCGGTAAGGCGGCAGCAATCAGCGCCCTCTGCCGCGATCCGGCGGAAGTCGTCGCCGCCGAACAGGCGCGCCTGCAGGCCTTGCTTGCGGTGCCTGCCGGCGCGCGCGGCAAGGTGGCCTTCCATTCGCCCTGTACGCTGCAGCACGGGCTGAAGATACGCGGCGTCATCGAAGGGCTGCTGGCGGCAGCCGGTTATGAACTGGTTCCGGTGGCCGACGGGCACCTGTGCTGCGGTTCGGCCGGCACCTATTCGCTGCTCCAGCCGGAATTGTCGCGGCGCCTGCGCGACAACAAACTGGCGGCGTTGATGGCGGGTTCGCCGCTGGTTATCGCCACCGCCAACATCGGCTGCCTGACCCACCTGCAGGCGGGAAGCGTTCTGCCGGCCAGGCACTGGATCGAACTCGTCAACGCTGCATTGCCCTGAAAAGTCCGGCCTTAGTCGGCAAAGCGTGAGTTTTGTCACGGGCGGCAGGCGGACCATCCGTGCTAATCTTCGCGCGGTCAAGGAGAGGCAATGCTCATAACAGTTGATGCTTGCGCGGCACAGCACCAGGGAGATCGCAAGGAACAACAGGATCGTCTCGCGATCCTTCCGCACGTCCACCAGCGCGGGGTGGCGCTGGCCGTGGTCGCCGACGGCATGGGGGGGCACACCGGCGGTGCGCTGGCTGCGGAACAGGTGGTGTATACGGCGAAGAACAGCTTCGAGTGCTTTTCGCCGACGGTCGAAATGGCCAGGATCATGCTGGAAAACAGCATGCTCGAGGCGCATCTCATGATCAAGGCCTCGCGTTTCATGAACGAGAAGGATCCGCACAGCACGGCCGTGATGTTGTTGCTGCAACCCGGAAAGGCAACCTGGGCTCACTGCGGCGACAGTCGCCTCTATCGCTTCCGCGACGGGGAACCGATCTTCCGCAGCGTCGATCATTCCTATGTCGAGCACCTGATCGCCACCGGCCGCCTCACGCCCGAGGAGGCGCTGACCCATCCCAATCGCAATGTCCTGGTCACGTCGCTTGGTGGCAAGGAAGATCCGCGGTTCGATTTCGGCGAAGCCCACGACCTGACCGGGGGCGACAGTTTCGTGATCTGTTCGGACGGCCTCTGGGGCTACTTCGATGACTCGGAGATGGGCCGCATCGTCGCCGAGAATTCGGCGCGCAGGGCTTCGGAAATCCTGGTCAACGCGGCGCGTGCCCGGGCCGCCGGTGGCGGTGACAACCTGTCGCTGGTGATCATCAAGCTGAACGAGGCAAGACCTGCCGTGGCTGCTCCGGCCACCGCCCGGCGACAATGATCTAGCGTTTGCCCAGACCGCCGAGCAGCGCCGCGACGACCCGCTTCGGCTTGTGCGGGTCGATCTTGGCCAGCGCCTTGGGGGAATCCGGCAACTCGGCGCGCGGCGCCGTGTCCTCGTAGGGCTTGCTGAAGTCGAAACCGTCGGCGGCGATCATCGGGTTGCGGCGCGGCGGACGTCGATCGCCATGCGCCGGGCGTTCCGGACGCTCGGGACGATGGGCGATCGGCGCGATGACCGGCGGTGCCGGCGAACGCCGGCGCCTGTTGCCCGGCGGGTATTCATATTCCGGCTCCGGCTCGAAACCGGCGACTTCGACCTGCTCGATCGGCCGCTTGATCAGCTTCTCGATATCGACCAGGTAGCCGACCTCACGCGCGCTGACCAGAGAAATGGCGTTGCCCGGCTTGCCGGCGCGGCCGGTGCGGCCGATGCGGTGCACATAGTCTTCCGGCGTGTGCGGCAGCTCGTAGTTGATGACGTAGGGCAGGTCGTCGATATCCAGCCCGCGCGCGGCGACATCGGTGGCGATCAGCGCGTGCGTCGTGCCGTCCTTGAAGGCGTCGAGCGCCTTGATGCGGTCGAGCTGGCTCTTGTCGCCGTGGATGGCGTCGGCGTGGATGCCGGCGCGCTGCAGTTCCCTGGTCAGTCGCGAACAGCCCTGCTTGGTGCGCATGAAGACCAGGCACTGGCGGATTTCGCTCGATTTCAGCAACTTGATCAGCAGCCCGCGCTTGGCGAATTCCGATACCGGGTGCACGCGGTGCGTGATCGTTTCGGACACCTGGTTGCGGCGGGCGACTTCGATCAGCACCGGCGACTTGAGCATGGTGTCGGCGAGGCGCTTGATCTCTTCCGAGAAGGTCGCCGAGAAGAGCAGGCTTTGCCGTTGCTGCGGCAGCATGTTGAGGATGCGGGTGACGTCCGGAATGAAACCCATGTCGAGCATGCGGTCGGCTTCGTCGAGGACCAGCGCCTGCACCGAGTTGAAGCTGACGCTCTTGTTCTCGACGTGGTCGAGCAGGCGGCCGGGGGTGGCGACGAGGATCTCGACGCCCTTCTTGAGTTCGGCGATCTGCGGCTTGATGTCCACGCCGCCGAAGGCGCACATGGCGCGGATCGGCGTGTGCTTGCTGTAGGACTTGACCGACTCGTAGACCTGCAGCGCCAGTTCGCGCGTCGGTGCGAGGATCAGCGCGCGCACCGGATGCCGGGCCGGCGACGGGCTGCTGCTGGCGAAGGGCAGGATGCGTTGCAGGATCGGCAGCACGAAGGCCGCCGTCTTGCCGGTGCCGGTCTGGGCGCCGCCCATGATGTCTACGCCGCTGATGAGCAGCGGGATGGCCTGGGCCTGGATCGGCGTCGGCTTGGTGTAGCCTTCGTCGAGCACGGCGCGCAGCAGTTCGGGGGCGAGGCCGAGGTTGGCGAAAGTGATTTCGGGCCCGCTTTCCGCGGGTGTTTCCGCGGCCGGGGTGCTGGCAGCGTTGCCAGCTAACATGTTGATTTCAGACATGGGGCGACATTATACGCGCACTGGGGCACGATCATCCGCTTAAGCTGCCCCCTTCTAATGGCAGCCTCCGGCAGCTGGCTGAAAAACCGGCTCTGGCGGCGGTCAACCGCCGCCGGCCGGGAGGTGTTGCGATCGCCTCCCGCACTGCGGCACAAGGTTATAATGCCGGCTCTTTTTACGAACCCGGGAGTATTCATGCCGCATTCTCTTCGTCCCCTGGCGATTGTCGTCGGCCTTGCGCTGGCCTTTCCGGCGCTGGCTGCCGACCCTGCCGCCAAGCCTGCCGCCAAACCTGCTGCCAAGCCTGCTCAGAAGGCCGCTGCCAAGCCCGCCGCCAAGGCTGAGCCGGCGCCGGTGGCGTCTCCTGATTTTGAAATTTCGCACAATCTGAGTCCCGAGGGCGAGAAGCATGTGCAGGCCATTGTCGATCGCTTCAACAAGGAAACCGGCGGCAACCTGAAGCTCGGCCGCCTGGAAAAGAACGAAAGACCGGCCGTCCTCAACCTGATCCATCCCTACGAAGTCAGTGACGTCCTCACGCAGGCGAAGTATTTCATTCCGCTGCACGAAATGATGGCCAAGGCCGGCCAGCCCCTGAACATGAGCGAACTCTCCGGCGACCTGAAGGCCGGGGTGGTGGATGCCAAGGGCCGGCTGGTAGCCTTGCCGGTCGCCTATTCGACGCCGGTCCTGTTCTACAACAAGAATGCCTTCCGCAAGGCCAAGCTCGATCCGGACAAGCCGCCCCAGACCTGGTTCGAGATGCAGGGCATGCTCGACAAGCTGCAGGACGCGGGCTATTCGTGCCCGTACACGACCTCGTGGCCGGTCTGGGTGCATATCGACAATGTCAGCGCGGTTTCCGGCCTGCCGTCGGTTACCGAAAAGGGTGTCCTGGCGTTCAACGGGCTGCCGCAGGTCAAGCATATCGCGATGATGGCGACCTGGACCAAGGCCAACTATTTCCGCCACTACGGTCGCGGAGCCGAGGGCAGCCAGAAGTTCAGTTCGGGCGAGTGCGCGATCATTACGACCGACTCCCGCGAACAGGCCGAATTCCGGGAGGCCAAGGGCGTCAACCTGGGGGTGGCGCCGCTGCCGTATCACGACGATGTCTACGGCGGGCGCCAGAACACGCTCGCCGACGGTTTCGCGCTGTGGGCAGGCGCCGGGCGATCCGCCGCCGAGTACAAGCAGGCGGCCAGGTTCGTTTCGTTCATGCTGGCGCCGGACATGCAGGTCGAACTTGTCAGCGTCTACGGCGGCCTGCCGATGACCGCGGCCGCTCGCGCCGCAGCGCGCAGCAAGTTGCTGAAGGAAGGGCAGGCGACCCTCGAGGTGGCCTACGGTTCGCTCAAGGGCAAGGGCGCTGCACAATCCCGGCATGTCTCCGACATCGACCCGGTGCGCATCATCGCCGACGAGGAGCTGGAAGCGGTATGGGCCAACAAGGCTCCGGCCAAGGCGGCGCTCGACACCGCGGTCAATCGTGGCAACGCGGTGCTGGCGGCCAAGCCGGCGCTGAAAAAGTCGCAGCCGTTCTGATGCCGTTGCCGCTGCCGCGCTGGATTGCCCATCGCGGCGGCGGCACGCTGGCACCGGAAAACACGCTGGCCGGCATTCGTGTCGCGGCGCGGCTGGGGTTCAAGGCCGTCGAGTTCGATGTCATGCTGAGCGGGGACGGCACGCCCGTCCTCATTCACGACGAGACGCTGGAGCGGACGACGAACGGTGCCGGTCGCGTCTGCGACACGCCGGATTCCGTGCTTTTCTCGCTCGATGCCGGTCACGGCGAGCGCGTTCCCCGTTTTGCCGAGGCCGCCGCGCTCTGTCGCGAACTCGGTCTGCTGGCCAACGTCGAGATCAAGCCGGCAGCCGGACACGAACTGGCGACAGCCACGGTCGTCGCCCGGCTGACTGCCGACCTGTGGCGCGGGGCGGCGGTTCAGCCGCTCCTGTCTTCCTTCTCGCTGGCAGCCCTCGAGGTGGCGCGTGACGTGGCGCCGGAAATCAGACGCGGCGTGCTGTTCGAAGCCCCGCCTCGCGACTGGCTGGCGGAAGTGCAGCGTCTGCGGGCGATTTCCCTGCATTGCGACGCCAACCTCTTGCGCGACGAGGTGCTGACGGAAGCCCGGGCGCATGACATCCCGGTACTGTGTTACACGGTCAACACGCCAAAACAGGCAAAAATGCTTTTCGCCCGCGGCGTCAGTGGCCTGTTCACCGATCGCCTCGATCTTTTTGCCGGATAGCTCGAGCGCCGGCTGCAAAGGGGGCAGGGTTTTCTTTTAGAATTGAGAGCTTCGAATCCAGCGCCCCTTGCGGCAGTCAGTTCATGAAAAGCTCAGAAATCCGTCAGCAGTTTCTCGACTTCTTCGCCTCCAAGGGCCACCAGATCGTCGCTTCCAGTTCGCTGGTGCCGCACGAGGATCCGACGCTGCTGTTCACCAACGCCGGGATGAACCAGTTCAAGGACGTCTTCCTCGGCTTCGACAAGCGCCCCTACACGCGCGCCACCACTTCGCAGAAATGCGTGCGCGCCGGCGGCAAGCACAACGACCTCGAGAACGTCGGCTACACCGCGCGCCACCACACCTTCTTCGAGATGCTGGGCAATTTCAGCTTCGGCGACTACTTCAAGCACGACGCGATCAAGTACGCCTGGGAACTGCTGACCGAGGTCTACAAGCTGCCCGCCGACCGGCTGTGGGTCACCGTCTATGCCGAGGACGACGAGGCCTACGACATCTGGACCCGCGAGATCGGCATCCCCGTCGACCGCTGCATCCGCATCGGCGACAACAAGGGCGCCCGTTACGCTTCCGACAACTTCTGGATGATGGGCGACACCGGCCCCTGCGGCCCGTGTACCGAAATCTTCTACGACCACGGCGAGCAGCACTGGGGCGGCCCGCCGGGGACGCCCGAGGAAGACGGCGACCGCTACATCGAGATCTGGAACAACGTCTTCATGCAGTTCAACCGTGACGAACACGGCGTCATGCACCCGCTGCCCAAGCCGTCGGTCGACACCGGCATGGGCCTCGAGCGCATCGCCGCCGTGTTGCAGGGCGTCCATGCCAACTACGAGATCGACCTGTTCCGGACGCTGATCGCCGCCGCCGCGCGTGAAACCAGCGATGCCGACATGGACAGCCCGTCGCTGCAAGGTGCTCGCCGACCACATCCGCGCCTGCTCCTTCCTGATCGCCGACGGCGTCATTCCCGGCAACGAAGGCCGCGGCTACGTGCTGCGCCGGATCATCCGCCGCGCCATCCGTCATGGCTACAAGCTGGGCGCGCGCGCCGCCTTCTTCCACAGGATGGTGCCTGACCTCGTCGCCGAAATGGGCGCCGCCTATCCGGAACTGGCGCGGCATCAGGCGCGTGTCATGGCAATGCTGAAGCAGGAGGAGGACCGCTTCTTCGAAACCATCGAGCACGGCATGGCCATCCTCGAGGGCGAGTTGAAGATCCTCGGCGCGGGTGGCGTGTTCAACGGCGAGACGGCATTCAAGCTGCACGACACCTACGGCTTCCCGCTCGACCTGACGCAGGACATCTGCCGCGAGCACAAGGTCACCGTCGACAACGCGGCCTTCGACGCCGCCATGGCCCGCCAGAAGGAACAGGCGCGCGCCGCCGGCAAGTTCCGGATGGCCGCCAACCTCGACTACGACGGCCCGGCCACCACCTTCCACGGTTACGACACGCTGGAAGTCAAGGGCAACGTGCTGGCCCTGTACCGGGAGGGTACCGCGGTCAACCAGCTGAACGAGGGTGAAACCGGCGTCGTCGTTCTCGACAACACGCCGTTCTACGCCGAGTCCGGCGGCCAGGTCGGCGATCGCGGCGTCCTGCAGTCGGTGCATGGCATCTTCGCCGTCGAGGACACGCAGAAGATTCAGGCCACCGTCTTCGGCCACCACGGCGTCGTCAAGACCGGGGCCGTCACGGTCGGCAACGGCGTCGCCGCCAGGGTCGATGTCCTGGCCCGCATGCGCACCATGCGCAACCACTCGGCGACCCACCTGCTGCACAAGGCGCTGCGCGAAGTGCTCGGCGACCACGTCCAGCAGAAGGGCTCGCAGGTCGATCCGGACAAGACGCGATTCGACTTCGTCCATAACCAGCCGCTGACCAATTCGGAAATCCGCCGCGTCGAGAACATCGTCAATGCCGAGATCCTCGCCAACACCGCCAACGAATGCCGCGTGCTGCCGATCGCCGAAGCGCAGAAGCTCGGCGCCATGATGCTGTTCGGCGAGAAGTATGGCGATACCGTGCGCGTGCTCGACATCGGCTCGTCGCGCGAACTGTGCGGCGGCACGCATGTTGCCCGCACCGGCGACATCGGCCTTTTCAGCATCACCGCCGAAGGCGGCGTCGCGGCCGGCGTGCGCCGCGTCGAGGCGGTCACCGGCGACAACGCCCTTACTTACATGCAAGGCATGGAGACGGCGCTCGGCGGCGTCGCCGGCACGCTGAAGGTGCTGCCGAAAGACGTCCCGGCCCGCGTCGCCGCGGTGCTCGATCAGGTGCGCAAGCTGGAACGCGAACTGGCCGCGCTCAAGGGCAAGCTGGCGTCGGCGCAGGGCGACGACATGGTCGGTCAGGCCGTCAACATCAAGGGCGCCAGGGTGCTGGCCGTCAAACTCGAGGGCGCCGACATCAACGCCCTGCGCGAAACCATGGACAAGCTCAAGGACAAGCTGAAATCGGCCGCCATCGTGCTGGCGGCGGTGGCCGACGGCAAGGTCACGCTGATCGCCGGCGTCACCGCCGACCTCACCGCCAGGGTCAAGGCAGGCGAACTGGTCAATCAGGTCGCCCAGCAGGTGGGTGGCAAGGGCGGCGGCCGCCCGGACATGGCGCAGGCCGGCGGCACCCAGCCGGAGAACCTGGCGGCGGCGCTGGCCTCGGTGCCGGCCTGGGTCGAGGGCAAGCTGTGAGGCCAGCGCTGATCGCTGTGCTGCTGGGGCTGGCAATGGCCGGCGCGATGGCGGCCGAACTGGACCGCACGCCGGTCGAGGCGGTTACGGTCAACGGCGAAAAAGTGCGGCTTTTCCCCAACGGCCGCTGGGAATACGTCGATGCTGCCAGGGCGGCCGCGGCGCAGCAGAAGGCGGCGGCCTATCCGGAAAACCAGACGCGCCCCGAAGGCGGGCAGGGCGGCTTGTTCGGCGTTGGCCGCATCATCATGCCCGGCGACAAGGACTACAACCGGGGTTCGCTGAATCCCAAGTTGCACTGAGGGCGATGAACGACTATCGCTTCTGCCCGCAGTGCGGAAGCGGACTGGTCGCTCGTGACACGGGTGGCGTGTCGCGCCCGGCATGCCCGGTCGAGGCCTGCGGCTTCGTCGTCTGGGACAACCCGGTGCCGGTGATCGCGGCCATCGTCGAGACCGCCGGGCGCATCGTCCTCGCCCGCAACGTCGCCTGGCCGGAAAAGGTATTCGGGCTGGTGACCGGCTACCTCGAGCGCGACGAGGCACCCGAAGCGGCGGTGGCGCGCGAGGTTGGCGAGGAACTCGGGTTGCGGGCGACCTCGGTCAGGCTGGTCGGGCTCTACCCTTTTGCGGAGAAAAACCAGTTGATCATCGCCTATCACGTCATCGCCGACGGACGCATCGACCTCAACGAGGAACTGGCGGAGGTCCGGCTGATCGATCCGGACAAGCTCAAGGCGTGGGATTTCGGCACCGGCCCCGCGGTGCGCGACTGGCTGGCGACGCGCGCCGCCGCTGCCTAGCCGGCCGGGGCGCT
>CAWEMU010000015.1:0-17534 GCA_963810175.1 uncultured beta proteobacterium
AGGCCTTCTTTGCCTTGTCGCGAAGCGCTTCCAGGGCACGCTCCAGAATTATCCGGTCTGCCACGTCCTTGTCACGCATCGTTTGTTTGGTACGCAGCAGGCCTTCAAGGTTGATGGTGCGAACCGGGATGCCCTCCAGATCGAGAACTTCGGCGAACCGATTGAGCGTTTCGTAGGTTTCTCCACTGGCGTTGAGCATGATGTCTACGACGAATTCGTCCGCCACGCGAATGTTTTCACCTTCCTCGAACCATGCTGGATCGATGTCTTTTGCGGCTTGGTCCGGGAGTACCATCAACGCTTGCCGCGTTTTTTCTCCCGCTTCCCGAGTGGCGGGCACCAAGAGATCGATGTCCGTGGTGGCGCGATGGTAGCCATGTGCGAACAGCGCATAGCCACCGATCAGCAGGTAGTCAACATGGTTCTTGTTCAGCGAACTGACGAGAATCTTGAGGTCCTCCAGCGACGCAGGGCGGCTGTACTGTTGCATCAGAGGCGATTCAGAGCTATTTCCGCGATGCCTTCGATCAGGCAGGCCTGCTGATGCTGGTTGGCTGCTTCATGCGACTTGAAGCGGAATACGCCCTTGGGAATAAAGGTCGAGCGGCCTGTCGGCAAGCGATGGATTTCGTCGTTGAAACGAGCGCCTTCGAGCAAGAGGGTGGCGGAAGCCGAGAAGGTGATCGGGCGCTCTTTCCGGTGGCCTATGGTGCGCATGCTGGTTTTATGACTTTGGCGATTATTCGTGGTGGTTGAAGGTCTGGAAGCCGGCGGATTTTACCAGCGCATCGCGTCGGGCTTCGGCGTAGTCGGCGGCGACCATCTCATGGATCAGTTCGGCCAGGCTGAGCGTCATGGCGTTATCACGCTGTCTTCGTCAGGTTCTGGCGGCATGAATTCTGTGCGCATCGCATCGACGAAAATTGCTGCTTGTCCCACCATTTCTCGGGCGTCTTCGAGTTCAACCGAGTCGCCTTTGTAATCCGCGACAAGGCGAATTTCCTCCGCGCGCTTCAAGAGGCGCCCAAGTTCTTTGGTGATTGGGCCGTTCTTGACGAGTTGCAGGCCAAATGCGGCGATCAAACCGGCATGAGTTTTTCCAAGGTCGGGTTGGACGGGTGCGCCTGCTGCCAGAAGCGCTGCGCGAGCGGCATCGAACATGGCGTAATAAGCTCGGTTACAGGCGCCATCGACATCGCCAAGGTCGAGCAGGGCGCGCGCCGATGCACTGGCGCGAATCGCCTTCGACATCAGTGCTTCTGCCGTTAGCTCGCCGCTCATAGTCGAACGCCATCATTTGCGATGTTTTTCAACAGAAGTGGATTCGAATAGGTTTCAGGATGCTCCCATTCGTCCATCCAGACCGGCAAGGGTGAGATATTGATTCCCGTCTCCAGCAACACATCAAAAGCCACATCGGCCATTGCCAGCTTGGTTGGCAGAAAGCGCTGGTGCGCTCCACGCAGAAGCACGAGCACATCCGCATCGCTGTCCGGGCGGTGTGTTTGCCGTGCACGGCTGCCAAACAGGACTGCCCCGGCCATGTCGTACTGGCTGGCGATGCGCTGGACGAACAGGCTTGTGGCCCGTGCGGTATCGGAGTCGATGGTTGTGGCTTTCATGGGGGCTCATCTCCTTCCGTGGATGGGGTTACTGCAAGGTGATCGGGCGCTGTTTCCGGTGGCCTATGGTGCGCATGCTCGGTTCGGGCTTTGGTGATTATTCGTGGTGGTTGAAGGTCTGGAAGCCGGCGGATTTTACCAGCGCATCGCGTCTGGCTTCGGCGTAGTCGGCGGCGACCATCTCATGGATCAGTTCGGCCAGGCTGATCTTCGGTGTCCAGCCGAGTTTCTCGCGTGCCTTGGTCGGGTCGCCAAGAAGCGTTTCGACCTCGGTCGGGCGATAGTAGCGCGGGTTAACGCGGACGATCGTGTCGCCGGGTTTGCACTGGGCGTTGTCGCGGTAAACCCGCGAAACAATGCCAATTTCGGATTCGCCTTCCCCTTCAAAGCGCAGCGTAATGCCGAGTTCCAGCGCGGCTTTCTCGACAAACTGCCGCACGCTGTATTGCACGCCGGTGGCGATGACGAAGTCGTCCGGTTGTTCCTGCTGCAGCATCAGCCATTGCATTTCGACGAAATCCCGGGCATGCCCCCAGTCGCGCAGGGCGGAGAGGTTGCCGAGGTAGAGGCAATCCTGCAAACCGACGGCGATGCGGGAGAGGGCGCGGGTGATCTTGCGCGTGACGAAGGTTTCGCCGCGGATCGGGCTTTCGTGGTTGAACAGGATGCCGTTGCAGGCATAGATGCCATAGGCTTCGCGGTAGTTGACGGTGATCCAGTAGGCGTAGAGCTTGGCTACGGCGTAGGGGCTGCGCGGGTAGAACGGCGTGGTTTCCCTTTGCGGGGTCTCCTGGACGAGGCCGTAGAGTTCCGACGTGGATGCCTGGTAGAAGCGGGTCTTCTTTTCCAGGCCGAGAATGCGGATGGCTTCCAGTATGCGCAATGTGCCGAGCCCGTCGGCGTTGGCGGTGTATTCCGGCGTTTCGAAGCTGACCGCGACATGGCTTTGGGCGGCCAGGTTGTAGATTTCGTCTGGCTGCACCTGCTGGATGATGCGGATCAGGTTGGTCGCGTCGGTGAGGTCGCCGTAGTGCAGGATGAAATTGCGGTTGCTGACGTGCGGATCCTGGTAGAGATGGTCGATACGGTCCGTGTTGAACAGCGACGCGCGGCGCTTGATGCCATGGACGACGTAGCCCTTCTTGAGCAGAAGTTCTGCCAGGTAGGCGCCATCCTGGCCGGTGATTCCGGTAATCAGTGCAACTTTGGTCATATTTCGTCTATGCGGTGGACATCAGGCAGGAAGATACCACTTGTTGCGGTCAACGCCTTTAAAAGCGGGATTTTCGTTTCTTCTTTTTTGGCGAGAATCTTCCGGGCTTCTTGAACGGATGCAAAAAAGCCCTTCATGCGCAAGCAGAAGGGCTTTCTCCGGATAGCCATCGTGCAATCCCGCTGCGCCGAAAGCGCAGGCTTAAGATCAGCCGAAATTCGCTTCGGCGAAGGACCAGTTGACGAGATTGTTCAGGAAGGTCTCGACGAACTTCGGGCGCAGGTTGCGGTAGTCGATGTAGTAGGCGTGTTCCCAGACGTCGATGCAGAGCAGGGCCTTGTCGCCGGTGGTCAGCGGGGTGCCGGCGGCGCCCATGTTGACGATATCGACGGAACCGTCGGCCTTCTTGACCAGCCAGGTCCAGCCGGAGCCGAAATTGCCGACGGCCGAGGCCTGGAAGGCGGTCTTGAAGGCATCCAGCGAGCCCCATTTGGCGTTGATGGCGTCGGCCAGCGCGCCGGCGGGAGCCCCGCCACCGTTGGGCGTCAGGCAGTTCCAGAAGAAAGTGTGGTTCCACACCTGGGCGGCGTTGTTGTACACGCCGCCGGCCGGCGCCTTTTTGACGATGGCCTCGAGGTCGAGGTTCTCGTATTCGGTGCCCTTGACCAGGTTGTTCAGGTTGGTCACATAGGCCTGATGGTGCTTGCTGTAGTGGTAGTCGAATGTCTCGGCCGACATGTGCGGGGCGAGGGCATCCTTGGCGAAGGGCAGCGCGGGCAGTTGGTGTTCCATTTGTGTTCTCCGGTGAATTGAGGGGTGCAACGAAAATTCTAGTCAGCTTCGGGTTCGGCGACAACCTGATCGACGGTGACAACTGCCGAACCGCGGGCGAAACCGAGCCTGAGCGCGTCGCCCGGACTCAGTTCAGCCGCATTGCGAACCGCGCGTCCGTCGGGCCCGATAGCCAGCGCGTAGCCGCGCTCGAGGACGGCCCTGGGATCCAGTTGGATCAGACTTGCCCTGAGCGCCATTAGTTTCGCAGCGGCGCCGCTAATTTGCTGGCGGGTAGCCTGGTCGATACGGTGGCGCAGGTGCTTCAGGGTGTCGCGGGCGTGTTGCGGCTGGGGCCGGGCACTGTGCAGGCGGTGGCCCAGGGTATCGAGAGCTTGCCGCCGGAACCCAAGCTGATTGTCGCGCGCCCGGTCGAGTTGCACCCCGAGCCGGGCGATGCTTTCCCGCCGCTGACGCAGGCGCTCGGCCGGGCGGGTCAGGCGGGCGGCAAGCGAGTCGAGCTGCTGGGCGCGCTCGGCGAGGCCGCGCGCGAACTGGCGGGCAATGCGGCGCCGGAACTGCTGCAGGTGGGCGAGCAGGGCATCGCGGTCCGGGCTGAGGATCTCGGCGGCGGCGGTCGGCGTTGCTGCGCGCAGGTCGGCGGCGAAGTCGGCGATGGTGAAGTCGGTTTCATGGCCGATGCCGGCAACCACGGGGAGCCGGCTGGCGCGGATGGCGCGCGCGACGACTTCCTCGTTGAACGGCCACAGGTCCTCGATGCTGCCGCCACCCCGGCAGAGGATGATCGCATCGCAGTCGCCGGCGGCGGCGAGTTGCAGGGCGGTGGCGATTTTTTCGGCGGCGCCCTCGCCCTGGACCGGTGTCGGGAAGAGATCGATGCGGACATGCGGTGCCCGCCGCCGCAGCGTGGTCAGCACGTCGCGCAGGGCCGCCGCCTGCAGGCTGGTGACGATGGCCAGCGCCCGCGGGTGTTCCGGCAGCGGGCGCTTGATCCCGGCGGCGAACAGTCCCTCGGCTTCGAGTTGCGCCCTGAGGCGGAGGAAGCGCTCGAAAAGGTCGCCCTGGCCGGCGCGGCGGATCGTTTCGACGTTGAGCTGAAACTCGCCGCGCGGCTCGTAGAACGAGACCAGCGCCCGCGCCTCGACCTGCTGGCCGTTCTCCGGACGCCAGCCGAGCAACTGGGCCCGGTTGCGCCACATGACGCAGCGGACCTGGGCATTGGCGTCCTTCAGGGAAAAATAGACATGTCCGGAGGCGGCAAAGGCCAGGTTCGAGATTTCGCCGCCGACCCACGTTAACGGAAATGCCGTTTCCAGGCAGTCACGCACAAGCCGGTTGAGGCTGGACACGCTAAGTACCGGATTGCCGGGGACAAATGGCTCGTGGTCGGACATGGCGGCCATTGTAACCCGCCGCTCGCCGGTATGGTTGCCTGAAGCTTCCGGCGATGATTTCATAACACATTGATTAATATAGTATTCTCCTTGGTGCTCCATTTTTTTGCAACGCAGGTTCGAAGCCATTGTCTGTGCCGATTCGGGGTAGTTGATGACAGTTCATGCACAGACTTATCCACAGTTTCTGGGGATAAGCGCCGATGACGCCAGTTTACGGGGCTTGCCGACCGACGGGGGGAAGGGCAGAATGACGAGTTATCAGACAAGCGAGGATTCATAGTGTTTGCCATCATTCAGGCTGCTGGTTGGCCCATCTGGCCATTGTTGCTGGCCTCCATCATTTCCGTTGCGCTGATCATCGAGCGCCTGGTTGCCTTGCGCCGTGCCAAGGTTGTGCCGACGGGTCTGCTCCAGCGCGCTGTCGGCGAATTCAAGGCGGGCGCCAACAACGATCGCATGCTCGAGGACCTGGACCGGCATTCGCCCCTCGGTCGCGTGCTGGCCGCCGGATTGCGCAACGTCGGAACGACGCGCGAGGTGATGAAGGAATCCATCGAGGAAGCAGGCAACGCCGTTACCCATGAATTGAACCGGTATCTGACGACGCTCGGCACGATTGCCTCGATCAGTCCGTTGATGGGGCTGTTCGGCACCGTGGTCGGAATGATCGAGATTTTCGGCTCGCAGGCGCCGGGGAGCGGCAATCCTCAGCAACTGGCGCACGGTATCTCCGTGGCGCTATACAACACGGGGTTCGGCATCTTCATCGCGATTCCCAGCCTGATCTTCTGGCGACATTTCCGGGCGCTGGTCGATACTTTCGTCGTCGAGATGGAGCAGCAGGCAATCCGTCTCGTCGAGTACATGCACGGCGAGCGGAAGTAAGCCATGAGCTGGGAGCAAGGTTCCATGACGAGCATCGCGAGGAATGCAATGCGACCGGCCGCGCATATGGCTTCGGCCTTCCGCCCGCGGACGTGCGCATCCCCGATGTGCTTCGCCCACCGGGATCTCTGCTTTCTGCCCGGGGAGGCTCCATGAACTTTCAGCGCGGGCGCGGCCAGGAAGAGCCGGAAATCAATCTGATCCCGATGATCGATGTGCTGCTGGTCATCATCATCTTCCTGATGCTGACGACGACCTATTCGAAATTTTCCGGCCTCGAGATCAACCTGCCGACGGCGGACGCCAGCAAGCAGGCCGAGCAACCCAACGAGGTCGATGTGGCGGTGACGGCGAGCGGGCAGATTCTGATCAATAAATCGCCGTTGACCGCAACCGACGTCAAGAGCATTTCCGATGCCTTGCGCCGCGCCGCGGGCTCGCGTCCGGACCCGATCATCGTCATCAACGCCGACGCCAAGGCGACGCACCAGAGCGTCGTCAACGTCATGCAGGCGGCGCAGGCGGCCGGTTATCCGCATATCTCGTTTGCCACCCAAGCGCCCCGCTGATGCTGGCTCGCTGGTTGCAGCGTCAATGGTTCGCACAACGCCGGCTTTCGCCGGCGTTGTGGCTTCTGGCGCCGCTGGCCGTGGTCTATTCCGCGCTGGCTGCGGCAAACCGGGCTCGGGCGCGACCCGAGCGCCTGCCGGTACCGGTGATCGTGGTCGGCAACATCACCGTCGGCGGGGCCGGCAAGACGCCGCTGACGATCTGGCTGGCCGGGCAGTTGGGCGCGCGCGGCTGGCGTCCGGGCATCGTCAGCCGCGGCCATGGCGGCGACAATGCGGCGCCGCGTCCGGTGACCGCGGGCTCGCTGCCGTCCGAGGTCGGTGACGAACCGGTGCTGCTCCGCCGGCGCAGCGGCGTCCCGGTGTGGGTCGGGCACGACCGGGTGGCGGCCGGACGTGCCCTGCTGGCAGCCAGCCCGGGCGTCGATGTCATCATCTGCGACGATGGACTGCAACACTACCGGCTGGCGCGTGACGTCGAACTGGCGGTCTTTGACGGTCGCGGCGCCGGCAACGGCTGGCGTCTCCCCGCCGGGCCGTTGCGCGAGCCGCTGGCGCGGCTGGCCGGGGTGGCTGCCGTGGTCTGCAACGGCCTGCCCGATGACCGGATTCCGCCGCGGCTGCCGAGGTTCGACATGCGCCTGCAGCCCGGCGCCTTTTACCGCCTCGACGATCCCCGGCAAGTTTGCGCTGCCGGCGATCTCGCCGGGCGCCGGCTGCATGCGCTGGCCGGCATCGGCGATCCGGAGCGCTTCTTCAGGACTCTGGAAGCTTTGGGCTTGGGTTTCGCGCGCCACCCGTTTCCTGATCATCACGCCTACAGTGCTGCCGATCTCGCCTTCGCCGGCGACGGCGTGCTGCTGATGACCGAGAAGGATGCAGTAAAATGTGCCGGACTGACCGCGGCCGAGGCGTGGGTCCTGCCCGTCGAGGCCGAAGTTGCGCCGGCCCTTATTGACCTCATTCTGGAGAAACTCCGTGGACGCCAGGCTGCTTGATATCCTCGTCTGCCCGATCTGCAAGGGCAACCTCGAACACCGCAAGGCCGAAAAGGAACTGGTCTGCAAGCCGTGCAAGCTGGCCTATCCGATCCGTGACGACATCCCGATCATGCTCGAGGACGAGGCGCGCCAGTTGCCGCCGGAAGAGTAGCCATGCCCGGGTTCGCCTTCAAGGTCGTCATTCCGGCGCGTTACGCTTCGACGCGCCTGCCGGCCAAGCCGCTGCTCGACCTGGGCGGCAGGCCGATGGTCGTGCGCGTCGCCGAACGCGCGCGGCTGTCGGGGGCGGAAGAAGTCTGGGTGGCGACCGATCATCCCGACGTATGGGCCGCTGCCGAGGCCCATGAAGTCGCAGCACTGATGACGCGCAGCGACCATGCGACCGGCACCGACCGCCTGGCCGAGGTCGTTGCGCAGCGCGGCTGGCATGGCGATGCGATCATCGTCAATGTCCAGGGGGACGAGCCGCTGATCGAGCCGGAACTCATCGTCCGGACGGCGCGCCAACTGGCGGCGAGCGGCGCCGATATTGCGACGGTCGCGCATCCGATCATCGATGCCAGCGATTTCTTCAATCCGAACGTGGTCAAGGTAGTGTGCCGGGCCGATGGCGATGCCGCCTATTTCTCCCGGGCGCCGATTCCCTATGCCCGTGACCACTTCGCCCGGGAGGAGGGGGGCGAAAGCTTGCCGGCCGGCTTTCCCGCCTACCGCCATGTCGGGCTCTACGCCTACCGCGCGAGCTTTTTGAAGGCCTATGCCGGGTTGACCGTGGCACCCACCGAGCAATTCGAGTCGCTGGAGCAATTGCGCGCCCTGTGGCATGGCTATCGCATCAGCGTCACGCTCGTTGAAGCAGCGCCGGCAGCGGGGGTCGATACACCCGAAGACGCCGAACGGATGCGCAAACTGTTTGACCGGGCCGGAAATAGCGAGTAATTTTGCGGCCGTGCAGAACGGCCCCGATAACGCCGGCAAGAAAAGTATTTTTTCGCGACACGATAACGAGGGACATTTCATGAAGTTGATTCTGTTGGGCGCGCCCGGCGCCGGCAAGGGTACGCAAGCCAAATTCATCAGCGAAAGGTTTGCCATCCCCCAGATTTCCACCGGCGACATGCTGCGCGCCCAGGTCAAGGCCGGCACCTCCCTTGGTCTCGAGGCCAAGAAACACATGGATGCCGGCGGCCTGGTGCCGGATGCCGTGATCATCGGCATGGTCAAGGATCGCCTGACCCACGACGACTGCAGGAACGGCTATCTCTTCGATGGATTCCCGCGCACGATTCCGCAGGCCGAGGCAATGAAGGACGCCGGCGTGCCGATCGAGTTCGTGCTCGAGATCGACGTGCCGGATGGCGACATCATCGAGCGCATGGCCGGTCGGCGCGCGCATCTGGCATCCGGCCGCACCTACCATGTGAAATTCAACCCGCCCAAGGTGGAAGGCAAGGATGACGTGACTGGCGAAGACCTGGTCCAGCGCGATGACGACAAGGAAGAGACTGTCCGGAAGCGCCTCGAAATCTATCACTCGCAGACCAAGCCGCTGGTCGATTTCTACAGCAATTGGTCAGCCACCGGCGATGCCAGCGCGCCGAAGGTCAGGAAGGTGTCCGGTGTCGGCAGTGTCGATGGCATCACCGCAGTGTCTTCGAGGCGCTGAAGTAAGCAATGGCGGTCAGGAATGCCGTCTATGCGCAATCGGGGGGCGTGACTGCCGTCATTAATGCGACGGCGTGCGGACTGATTCAGGAAGCGCGTCGTCATCCCGAGCGGATCGGCAAGGTTCTTGCCGGTCGCGACGGCATCATCGGCGCGCTGACCGAGGACCTGATCGATACCAGCCTCGAATCCGATGTCGATGTCGCACGCCTGCGGTCGACGCCGGCGGGCGCCTTCGGCTCCTGCCGCTACAAGCTGAAGAGCCTGGAGGAACATCGCACCCAGTACGAACGGCTGATCAAGGACCGGCTTGGTCACAAGTACCACTGGGCGCTCGCTGACTACCTGCAGCGTTCGGCCCGCCATTTGGCGTCGCGGACCGATGTCGAGCAGGGACACGCGCCGGGGGTTGCCGCGGTCAACTTCGCCCTGCAGGGCAAAAACGCGGTGATGCCGACGGTGAGGCGGCTCGCGAATGCGCCCTGTCGCCGGGAAATCGGCGATGCGCCACTGAAGGACATCACCAACGTGGAGCGCAAGATGCCGGCCGAGTTCATCAGCGGCGACGGCTTCCATATCACCAATGCCTGCCGGACCTATCTGCAGCCGCTGATCGAAGGCGAGGATCCGCCGCCTTTCGGCAACGGGTTGCCCGACTATGTTCGACTGAAGAACGTCACCTTGCCCAAAAGGCTGGGACTGTTCAGCATCTGATTTTTTTGTAGTCCGTTAGTCAAAGGAGGGGGTTCAATGTCTCAAGCTCTGTTACTGGCGCTTGCCTGCGCTGTAATCGCGGTACTCTACGGCTGGATTTCCAGCCGGCAGATTCTCGCCTTGTCGCCTGGCAACGCACGCATGCAGGAAATTGCCAAGGCAATTCAGGAGGGAGCTTCGGCCTACCTCAACCGGCAGTACAAGACCATCGCCATGGTCGGTATCGTGCTTTTTCTGGTCATCGGCTTTGTGCCGAAGCTGGGCTGGCTGACCGCCATCGGCTTCCTGATCGGCGCGGTTCTCTCCGGTGCGGCGGGCTTCATCGGGATGAACGTCTCGGTGCGTGCCAACGTACGCACGGCTGAGGCTGCCCGTGGCGGCATCGCCGCGGCGCTGGATGTGGCCTTCAAGGGCGGCGCCATCACCGGCATGCTGGTCGTCGGACTCGGCCTGTTCGGCGTTGCCGGCTACTATGCCTATCTCAGATCGGTCGGTGGAACCGCCGATCTGCATCACGTCATCGAACCGCTGGTCGGTCTGGCCTTCGGCTCCTCGCTGATTTCCATCTTCGCACGACTCGGCGGCGGCATCTTCACCAAGGGCGCCGACGTCGGCGCCGACCTGGTGGGCAAGGTCGAAGCCGGCATTCCGGAAGATGATCCGCGCAATCCGGCGGTCATCGCCGACAACGTCGGCGACAACGTCGGCGACTGCGCCGGCATGGCGGCCGACCTGTTCGAGACCTACGCCGTGACCGTGGTTGCGACGATGGTGCTGGCGGCGCTGACGATCCAGTCCTTCCCGGTCCTCGGCGAGAATCTGGTTCTCTATCCGCTGGCGCTGGGCGGCGTGTCGATCATCGCTTCGATCATCGGCTGCTATTTCGTCAAGGCGACCGAAGGCGGCAAGATCATGTCGGCGCTTTATCGCGGTCTGATCGTCGCTGCGGTGCTGGCCCTCGCGGCCTATTATCCGGTCACCTCCTGGCTGATCGGCGCCGGCGATCCGGCAGCCAAGATCACGACGATGTCGATGTTCGGCTGTTCCGTCGTTGGCCTGGTCCTGACCGCGGCGCTGGTCTGGATCACCGAGTACTACACGGGTACCGAATACGGTCCGGTCAAGCATGTCGCCGCCGCCTGCCAGACGGGTCACGCGACGAACATCATCGCCGGCATCGGCATTTCGATGAAGGCAACCGCCTTGCCGGTAATTTCGGTGTGCGCCGCGATCTATGCGGCTTACGCAATGGGCGGCCTGTTCGGGATCGCCATCGCCGCCACCTCGATGCTGTCGATGGCCGGCATTGTCGTCGCCCTTGACGCCTATGGCCCGATCACCGACAACGCCGGCGGCATCGCCGAAATGGCCGGCCTGCCGAAGGAAGTACGCGACGTGACTGACCCGCTTGACGCCGTCGGCAACACGACCAAGGCGGTGACCAAGGGCTACGCCATCGGCTCCGCCGGTCTCGCCGCGCTGGTGCTCTTCGCCGACTACACGCATGGTCTGGAAGCTGCCGGCCTCAAGGGCATCACTTTCGACCTGTCGAACCACATGGTCATCATCGGCCTCTTCCTCGGAGGTTTGATTCCCTTCCTCTTCGCCGCCATGGCGATGGAGGCCGTCGGTCGTTCCGCCGGTGCGGTGGTGGTCGAAGTTCGCCGCCAGTTCAAGGAAATCCCGGGCATCATGGATGGCACGGGCAAGCCGGACTATTCGCGTGCGGTCGATATGCTGACCGTGGCCGCGATCAAGGAAATGATGATCCCGTCGATGCTGCCGGTTGCCGTGCCCATCGTCGTCGGTCTGGTGCTCGGTCCGCAGGCACTCGGCGGCCTGCTGGTGGGCACCATCGTCACCGGTCTCTTCGTCGCCATTTCGATGACGACGGGCGGCGGCGCCTGGGACAATGCCAAGAAGTACATCGAGGACGGCCATTTCGGCGGCAAGGGTTCCGATGCCCACAAGGCAGCCGTGACCGGCGATACCGTTGGCGACCCTTACAAGGATACGGCCGGCCCCGCGGTCAACCCGCTGATCAAGATCATCAACCTGGTCGCGCTGCTGATCGTGCCGTTGATCGCCTGATTCTGCATTTCTCCGGAAAAGGCGGCTGCGGCCGCCTTTTTTTGTCGCCGGCGCCGGCGGCGCCGCGGCAACACCATCGTTCGCGTCAGTTTGTCGAACGGCTTAACCTCCGGCTATACCAGCAGCAACGAGGACCAGAGATCGTTCTTTACAACGGTGACCTGACTGCCGGGAGCACGCTCAACGATCAGCAGATCACCAACGACCTGCTGACCAAGGGCAAGTTGGTCACCGATTGAACACCAGTCGCGGTCAACAACAAAAACGGGGCGATTTTCGCCCCGTTCTTGTTTCAGAAGCCGACGAAACTCAGCCTTCGTGCTTCCTCAGATTCGCCACGCTCGGAATATGGATCTTCCTTCCCTCGACGACGATCAGCCCGAGTTCGGTGAGTTCGTGGAGGATCCGCGAGAAATGTTCCTGGGTCAGGTTGAGGCGGGAGGCGATGACGCCCTTGTTGGTCGGCAGGGTGACGGCGACGTTGATGCCCTTCTGGTCCTCTTCGGCCAGTTCGCGCAGCAGGTAGCCGATGATGCGCTCCTTGCCGGAATGCAGCGAGTAGGATTCGACGTCGTTCATCAACTGGTGCAGGCGCATGGCCATGCCCGCCAGCATCTTGCGGCACAGGGCGTGGTCGCGCGACAGTTCGTCGAAGACGGCCTGCTTGGAGACGTGCAGCAGCAGCGAGTCGGCGAGGGCCTGGGCGAAGACGATATAGGGCTTTTCCATGAACATGATGGCTTCGCCGAAGCTCTGCCCCTGCTGCAGGATTTCGACGACCTTCTCGCCGCCCTGCTGCGAGGTGAATGCAAGCTTGATCTGTCCATAGACCAGCAGGTGAAAGCCGGTGCAGGGGTCACCCTTGTGGAACAGGATGTCGCCCTTGCCGGCATGGATTTCGCGGGTGGAGCGGGCGATGCGCGAGATTTCCTCGGGTGCCAGTCCGTTGAAAAGCGGAATGTGGGTCAGAAGCGCTTCGATGTTGATCGGGTGATGGGCATTCATATTTGATATTTGCTAAAAAAACCTGTTTCCGGATGGTGTCATCCGGCCATTCGCCGGGCAATAATGCTTTGGAACTAGACCATAGTTAATTGGCCGTAGGGCATCGGCCGGCGGCGCATTATCTGCTCTCGCAATATAATCGCAAGGTTTTGCGTGAGGTAAGTGTGGCCAGTTCACCGTCCCCGGTCGTTACGGTTTCTTCAGGAACGCCTGCGGCGCTGGCTCGCGCATGGTTGTGGCTGGGTGTGCTGGCCCTGATCGGCTCGGGCTTGCTGGCCATGCTGCTGGTTCTCTCCCGCACGCCGGGAATCCAGGACATTTTTCCGCTCAAGGGATTCTTTCGCGCGGCGCTGGTGGTCCATGTCGATCTTTCGGTCGCGATCTGGTTCATGGCCTTTGCCGCGGTGATCTGGAGCGCCGTGGGCAGGGCCGGGCTGGCATGGCTGGGCTGGAGCGGTTTCGGGCTGGCGGTGCTGGGCACGCTGGTCATGACGGTTTCCCCGTTTCTTCCCGGCGCGCACCCGATCCTTAACAACTACATCCCGGTGCTGGAGCAACCCGAATTCTTTGCTTCATTGTGGATTTGCGGCGCAGGTTTCAGCCTGGCGGTGTTGCGGGCCCTGCTAACGACCTGGCCGCGACGCGTGTTTGCCGAGCCATTGCAGCTGGGTGCGTTCTTCGGTGCGCTTGCCGCCTTTCTTGCGCTTGCCGCCTTCTTCTGGTCCTGGTGGATGGTCCCGCGGATCGAGGAAGAACTCTATTACGAGGTCGTCTTCTGGGGCGGTGGCCACATCCTGCAGTTCCAGTATGCCATTCTGATGGTGGTGGCGTGGCTGTGGATCGCCATGCACCTCGGCAAGCCCCTGGTCGCCTCGCCGCGCGCCCTGGCCGTGCTGTTTTTCGTCGCCTCCCTGCCGCTGCTCGCGGTCCCACTGATGTATCTGATGGTGCCGCCGGGTTCTCTCCCGCATATGGAGTTGTTCGCCCAGTTGATGAAGTGGGGACACCCCTATATGGGCCCACTTATCCTTGTCGGCGCCGTGTCGCTGTGGACGGTGCGCGGAGTTTCCAGCCGATCCGGCAAAATCCGCGTTCGTCGCTTCCTTCGCCCTGTTCGCGCTGGGTGGCGTTCTCGGCTACATGATCGAGGGTGCCAACGTCGTCATTCCCGCCCACTATCACGGCTCGCAGGTTGGCGTCACGCTGGCGTTCATGGGGCTGACCTATGTGCTGCTGCCGCTCTTGGGGTTCGGCAAGGCGGAAGGTCGCATGGCCATCTGGCAGTCCTACGTCTATGGCGCGGGCCAGTTGATTCACGTCCTCGGTCTCGCCTGGTCGGGCGGCTACAGCGTGCAGCGCAAGGTCGCCGGCGCCGAGCAGGCGCTGGTCACCCTGCCGCAGAAACTGGGCATGGGCATGATGGGGCTGGGCGGACTGATTGCGGTGGTCGGCGGCCTGATGTTTGTCGTGATTTGCCTGAGAGCCATGTTGGCGAAGAAGGGGCAATGAAGGAACGGACCGCATTGCGGGTGGCGGTTGCGGCCGGGGTGGCGTCACTGCTGACCGTCGGTCTGCTCGGATATCGGCTGCTCAACCATGCCGGCCCGGAGTCGGTCGGTCCTCCGCCCGGGCTGATCTCCTCGCAGACGTTGACGCCGGAAGAGGCCAAGGTTGCGGTTGACGCCATTTTTGCCCTTATTTTGCCCGACCTTGGTGGTCGTCCGCAACCCGTTGCCCAGTGGCGTGGCAAGGTACTGGTGGTCAACTTCTGGGCAAGCTGGTGCAAGCCGTGTGTGGACGAAATGCCGGCTCTCTCGCGCATGAACAGCCACTACGCCTCGCGGGGCGTGCAGTTCGTCGGGATCGGCGTTGACGCCGCCGAGAAGCTGGCGGCCTTCGTCAGGACTACACCGGTTTCCTATCCCGTGCTGGTGGCAAGCCCTGCTGCCGCGATGCCGGGCCTGCAGGTGAAGGGGTTGCCGTACACGGTGGTCATCGGTCGTGACGGACGGATCGAAATGACCCGCCTGGGGCGCATCGACGAAGAGTCGCTCGAGCCCGTCCTGCGCCGCCTGATCGGGCAGTAAAGGCTTTCCGGAATTACTTTCCGCGCGGCTGGAACGCCATCGAACGCGCCGATACGGTGAATGCATCGGAGAAACAGGCGCCATCTTCGGCACCGTGGCTCTTGAGGAAGGGGAAGATCGCCTCGACCATTCGTACCGAACCGCAGGCGTAGATCTCGTGCGCCTTGAGTTCCGGGAAGTCTTCGAGGATGGCTTCGTGCACCAGGCCGGTGCGACCGTTCCAGACGTCTTCCTGTGCCGGGTCGGAGAGTACGGGGATGAAGTGGAAGTTGGCGTGGTCGCGCGCCCATTGCTTCGGTAACTCTGGCAGGTAGAGGTCGCGCAGTTGTTTGACACCCCAGTAGAGATGGATTTCGCGCTTCAGGCCGCGCTTGAAGGCGTCCTCGACCATGCTCTTGACCGGGGCGAAGCCCGTGGCGCCAGCGACGAAGACGATCGGTCGCTGCGATTCGCGCAGCGAGAAGTCGCCGATCGGGCCTTCGAAGCGGACCTCGTCGCCTTCCTTCATTTTCTCGAAGACATGGGTGGTGAACAGTCCGCCCTTCATCAGGCGGATCTGGAGTTCGACGAACTCCGCCTCATGCGGCGGGTTGGCAAACGAGAAGGCGCGCCTCTGGCCGTCATCGAGAATGATATTGATGTACTGGCCGGCCTTGAACGCGATCTGCTGTCCTTCAGGCAGTTTGAGGAGAACGCGCATGACGTCGTAGGTGAGTTTCTCCATCTTGACGACCCGGGCGCGGTATTCCTTGAACGCCTTCACCACCGCACTGGCGTCGTACTCGATTTCCGCGTCGTCGATGGCGGTGGCGCAGCACAATAGCACCTTGCCCTGTGCCAGTTCCTCCGCCGACAGCGCGCTGGGCTGGTAGAGGCCGGGATCGACCTTGCCGGTCAGAACCGTCACTTGCAGGCGCCGCAGCCGCCGTTGCGACACTCGTAGGGCAGGTTGATGTCCTGACGCAGTCCGGCATCAAGCAGCGTTTCGCCGAAGCGGGCGGTGACCGCCTTGTGGTCGGGATGGAAGGTGATGCTGGTGTGCTCCTTGGCGGCACCGCGCCGTTTGGGTGGAAGCCACGGGATCAGGAACAGCAGTGCGGTCAGGCCGAGCACCCAGAACCACAGGTGCAGCGGGTTGGTGACATAGACGAGCGCGAGGACGGGCAGTTCGAACCAGTCGAAGTCGATGTTGGTGGGCACGACCGACATGTCCGCCTCGCCGCCCTGGCTGAGAATGGGCTTGACCAGGGCAAGAACGACGAACATCAGCGTTACGGCGATGGAGATCGGGCGTGGCGGATTGATGTGGGCGCGTGGTACGCGCTGCACATGAACCCACATGATGATTACGACAATCAGCGGCGCGCCGATATGAACGAAGGCGAGCAGGGTGAACAGTTGGCTGTTCACGCTTTCGAGGTAGAGGAAGTTGCGGATCAGCGTGCCGTTGAACATCGGCAGTACGTCGAACCACTCGGCCGTGGCGATGACGACGAATTGCGCCAGCTTGTCCCATACCAGCATGAACCCGTTGACGCCGGCGATGTAGACGAGCCAGATCAGGGCAACACCGGTAAGCCACGAGAAGGAGCGGAAGCCGCGATAGCGATCGTAGGCGAAGTGCCGCAGCAGGTGCAGGATCATCGTCAGGATCATGCCGTCGGTGGCGTAGCGGTGGATGCTGCGCATGATGCCGCCGGCCCACCACTGGTTGTGGGTGATGCGTTCGACCGACTGGTACGCGTCGTTGATTCCCGTTTCGGCGAAGATGTAGAGATAGAGGCCGGTCCCGACCAGCAGCCAGAACTGCCAGAAACTGATGGTGCCGAGGTGATAGAAGGGGTTCAGCTTGTCGCCGAAGGCCACATTGAAAATGTTCTCGATGCGCATGAAAAACCAGCGCAGGATCTGTTGGAGAAGTTTGACCATGGTTTGTGTCCGCTCAGGAGAGTAGGGAGAGACGAATCGTGTTGGGTGCTGTCCGAACGGCGCGCTACTTGAAGAAGATGCCGCCCTTGTCCGGGTTGAAGTCGATCACCATGACCTGCCCGGGCTTTAGCGTGACTTGTTCTTCCTTGACGAAATTGAAGCCTGGCTTGACCAGGTGGTCGTTCATTCGTACCGCAACCTGATGCGTGCCGGCCTTAACCTCGAAGCGCTTGTATACCGTGGAGACGCCATCCTTGTAGAGGCCGGTCGGATGCATCACCGTCCGGAAGGCGGGTTGCCCATCGATGTCGACTTCGAGATTGATGTCGGAGCGTTCACGCGGGCAGTCCATCGGGGCCCGCATGTTGGGGGGCAACTTCTGCAGTTCGTCGGGAGTCCGCTTGCGACATTCGCGATCGCCGAGGTGGCTGATCGACAGCTTGATCAGGGCGACGTCATCGGGAATCTGCCGGTACTTCGGGGACGTTGCAAAGTATCCGATGAAGGCCGCAAATGCGCCGTAAAGGATCACCTGACCGACAATGGCGGCGGGCTTAAGCATGA